>NZ_JBDPMD010000001.1:0-545218 GCF_039871875.1 Sphaerisporangium sp. B11E5
CCCCCACCCCCACGCCTACTCCCACTCCCACCCCCACTCCCACGGCGGGCACGAGCGCGTTGCGTGGTGTGGCGTCGGGGCGGTGCCTGGACGTCAACGGCGGTTCCCAGGCCAATGGCGCGCAGGTGCTGATCTGGGACTGCAACGGGCGGGTCAACCAGCAGTGGACCTCGACCGGCGCCAGTGAGCTGCGGGTGTACGGCGGCAAGTGCCTGGACGTCAACGGCGCCGGCACCGCCAACGGCACCGCGGTGATCATCTGGGACTGCAACGGCCAGAACAACCAGAAGTGGCGGTTCAACTCCGACGGCAGCATCACCGCCGTCGGGGCGAACAAGTGCCTGGACGTCGGCGGCACCGCCAACGGAACCCGCGCACAGATCTATACGTGCAACGGCCAGAACAACCAGAAGTGGACCCGCGCCTGAGAACTTCCACCATGTCCGGGGAGCGGGACGCGATGTCTCCGCGTCCTGCTCCCACTGGGCACCTTCACGCCCGGCGCGGCTTCGATCGAGGCCGCCCGGGCTGGACGGGGCGAGGTGAAAGTTTCATACTCATCAGGCCACAGCCTGTGGAATCATTAAGCCCCGTCTGTCGCGGATTGAGAGAGATAGGACGCTTACGCCACGATCAGTGGCACTCGAACTGGGATAACACCACCCGGTTGTCGAGGCGCTCGGCTCACTGACTCGCATCGATCCGCTGTCACATCTTTGGATAAGCATGCTTAATAGCCAGACTAGGCACACTTATTTATGTGCCGAACCGATTCAACTCCTGTCGCAAGGGCGAACGCGGCGTCCCTCCGCGGGTTCAAAGGCGGCGCCGCCCACCGCCGGTCCGGTCGCGTGGCCCGATGGGCGGGCCGCGTGCTGAGGATGACCGGCATCGGCAAGAGCTTCCTGGGGGTCCGGGTGCTCGGCGGGGTCGACCTGGAGGCGTCCGCCGGCGAGGTCCACGCGGTGGTGGGGGAGAACGGCGCCGGCAAGTCGACGCTCATGAAGATCCTCGCCGGGGTCCACACCCCGGACGAGGGGACGATCGAGATCGACGGCCGGAAGGTGGCGTTCAGGCACCCGATCGAGGCGCAGCGGGCCGGGGTGACGATCATCTACCAGGAGCTCACCCTGCTGCGGGAGCGTACGGTGGCCGAGAACGTCTTCCTCGGCCGGGAACCCGTCCGGCGAGGGCTGGTGGACCGGGCCGGGATGGAGTCGGCGACCGGTGAACTGCTGAGCTCGCTCGGCGAGGAGTCGTTCGGGCCACGGGATCTCATCCGGCGGCTCTCGGTCGCCCAGCAGCAGGTCGTCGAGATCGCCAAGGCGCTGTCGCTGAACGCGCGGATCGTCGTGATGGACGAGCCGACCGCCGCCCTGGCCGACCACGAGGTGGAACTGCTCTACACGCTGGTGCGGCGGCTCACCGCGCGCGGCATCGCCGTCCTGTACATCTCGCACCGGCTGCGCGAGATCTTCGAGCTCGCCGACCGGATCACCGTGCTCAAGGACGGTGCCCGGGTCACCACCGCGGAGGCTTCCAGCCTGGACACCGCGACCCTGGTCCGGCTGATGGTCGGCCGGGAGCTCGACTCGTACTACCCGCCCCGGGCGGCGGAACCGCCCGGAGAGGTGATGCTGAGCGTGCGCGGCGGCGGCAACGCCAGGCTGCACGGCATCGACCTCGACCTGCGCGCGGGAGAGATCGTCGGAATCGCCGGCCTGCAGGGCTCGGGCCGCACCGAGCTGGCCAAGGCGCTGTTCGGCGCGGAGCCCTTCACCGGCGGCGAGATGACGCCGTGCCGCCCCCGCTCGGTCCGCCAGGGCATCGCCGCGGGGATCGGCCTGGTCACCGAGGACCGCAAGGCGGAAGGACTTCTGCTGAGCCAGCGGGTGCGCGACAACGCCATGCTCGTCGCCCGGGCGACCGGGAAACGCCCGCCCGCGATCGAGCGGCTGCTCCAGCGTGTGCGGCTCAGCCCGCCACGGCCCGCCCAGGAGGTCCGGTTGTTGTCCGGAGGCAACCAGCAGAAGGTCGTGCTGGCCAAATGGATGACGGTCGCGCCCCGCGTCCTGCTGCTCGACGAACCCACCCGCGGCGTCGACGTCGGCGCCAAGGCCGCCATCCACGAGCTGATGCGCGAAATCGCCCGTGACGGCACGGCCATCTTGATGATCTCCTCCGAGCTTCCCGAGCTCATCGGCATGAGCGATCGCATCGTGGTGCTGCGGGACGGCCGCGTCGCCGGAGAGCTTCCCGCCGGGTCCACCGAGGAGGCCGTGATGCGCCTGGCGGCCGCGTCATGACTCAGCAGGTGAAACGGCTGACCGTCCCCGCCGGGGCCTCGTTCCTCCAGCGGCTGACGGGCGACCGGCCCGCACGCCCGGTGTACGTGGCGCTGGCCCTGCTCGTCCTGCTGGGCTGGCTGCTGTTCGCGCTGGACGGCGCATGGTTCCTCAGCCAGGAGAACATCGTCGGCATCCAGCAGCGATCGGCGGCACTCGGCATCGTCGCGGTCGGGCAGACCCTGGTGATCCTGGCGGGGAGCCTGGACCTCTCGGTGGCCTACCTGATCAGCCTGACCTCGCTGGTCGCGGCCGAGATCATGGCGGGCGCCGGCGCGCGCGTGCCGGTCGCGATCGCCGCGGTGCTGGCGGTGAGCGCGCTCGCCGGGCTGGTGAACGGCCTGATCGTCACCAAGCTCCGGGTGCACGCCTTCATCGCCACGCTCGGGGTCGCCCTGATCATCAGAGGGGTGCTCGACGAGCGGTACGACGGGCCGGCGGGCAACGTGCCCGAGTCCTTCCAGCACCTCGGGTACGACCGCATCGGGCCGGTGCCGGTGTCGGCGCTGCTCCTGGCCGCGGTGGCGGCCTCCGCGGCGCTCCTGCTCGGCCGGACGCGGCTGGGATACCGGATCTACGCGGTCGGCGGGGACGCCGAGGTCGCGCGGCTGTCGGGAGTCCGCACCGAGCGGGTCATCGTCACCGCCCACGTGCTCTGCTCGATCTGCGCCGGCATCGCCGGGCTGCTGCTCGCGTCCCGGCTCGGGGCCGGCGCGCCGACGGTCGGGACCGACGGCGGGTACGACCTGGAGTCGATCGCCGCGGTGGTGCTGGGCGGCACCGCGCTGGCGGGGGGCCGCGGCGGGGTCGCGGGGACCGTCGGCGGAGTCCTGGTCCTGGCCGTCCTCGACAGCATCTTCAACCAGTTGGAGATCGACTCCTTCGCCAAGGACGTGGTGCGCGGGGTGGTCCTGGTCGCCGCCCTGGCGATCTACGCGCGGGGGAGGCGGAAGCAATGAGACGCGCACTGCCGATCTTCGTGGTGCTGGCCGGGCTGCTGGTGGCGATCGCGATCGTCAACCCCTACTTCATGGAGCCGCCGGCCTTCCTCGCCTTCGTCAAACGGGCCGCGCCGCTGGTGATCCTCGCGGCCGGGCAGTACTTCGTCATCGTGTCCGGCGAGTTCGACCTGTCCGTCGGCTCACTCGTCACCGCCGAGGTGGTGATCGCCGCGCGGCTCATCGACGGTTCCGCGGAGGCGACCTGGCCCGTCCTGGCCCTGCTGATCCTCCTCGGCCCGCTCGTCGGACTGGTCAACGGGATCGTCTCCACCGTGCTCCGCGTCCCGTCGTTCATCACGACCCTCGCGATGTTGCTGATCCTTTCAGGAGCGATCTTCCTGTGGACGGGCGGCGCCCCCAGGGGCGCCCTGTCCCCGGAGTTCCGTGAGATCGGCCGGGGAGGTCTGGGCCCGGTGCCCTGGTCGGTCGTGGTCCTCGTCGTGGTGGCGGCGGCCGCGGTCTGGACGATGCGCGCCCGTTTCGGCCACACGCTGATCGCGGCCGGCGACAACGACCGGGCCGCGGCGCTGTCCGGCGTCCGCGTCGCCCGCGTACGGACGGTGGCTTTCATGATCTCCGGGCTGTCCGCGGCGGTCGCCGCGATCCTGCTCGGTGGCTTCGCCGGGGTGTCCGCCCAGGTGGGCCAGGGCCTGGAGTTCCAGGCCATCACCGCTGTCGTGCTCGGCGGCGTGGTCCTCGGCGGCGGACGCGGTTCCGTGGTCGCCGCGATGGCGGGCGCCTTCACTTTGGAAGCGCTGTTCACCCTCCTCAACCTGTACGGCGTCTCGGGGGCGCTGGAGCCGGCCGTGCAGGGCGTGATCATCATCGCCGCGGTGGCGCTGGGGGCCGTGAGCCTCCCGCGCAGGAACCGCGGCCGCCTCGTGATGGAAGGAAAATCATGAGTTCATATCCGCGGCGGCTCCTCACCGCCGCCGTGCTGGCCGTGCTGACGATGTCGGCGGCCGCGTGCGCCAGCGACAAACCCTCGCCCTCCGCCACCGCCGCGCCGGCCGCGTCCACCGGGACGGCGGACAAGGGCACCGGAGCCCAGTCGAAGTTCTTCGTGCAGGCCGACTACGACGCCCAGATGGCGATGCGCCAGGCACAGCCGACAGGCTCACCCGACCAGCCGTGGGAGCAGAGCATCGACCCGCAGCCGGTCAGCACCGCCAAGTACAAGAAGGCGGGACCGTACCATCTGTGCTTCTCCAACGCCGCGGTGAACAACCCCTGGCGGCAGGTCGGCTGGAAGACCATGCAGGCGGAGGTGGGCCTGCACAAGGAGATCGGCCGCTTCACCGCCCTGGACGCCGAAGGCAAGGACGACAAGCAGATCTCCGACATCGCGGAGCTGCAGGGCAAGGGCTGCGACGTGCTGATCGTCTCGCCCAACACCACGGCGACGCTGACCCCCGCGGTGTCCGGGGCCTGCCCGAAGGTGCCGGTCATCGTGTTCGACCGGGGCGTGCAGACCGACTGCCCTGTCACCTTCATCAAGCCGATCGGCGGCTACGCCTTCGGCGCCACGGCGGCCGAGTTCCTCATCGACAAGGTGCCGTCCGGCGGGAAGATCCTGGCGCTGCGCATCCTGCCCGGTGTGGACGTGCTGGAGACCCGGTGGTCGGCGGCGAAGGTCGCGTTCGACAAGAGCGACCTCGACGTCGTCGGCGTGGAGTTCACCGACGGCGACGCCGCGAAGACCAAGAGCATCGTCAGCGACTACATCCAGCGCCACGGCAAGATCGACGGGGTCTGGATGGACGCGGGTGCCACCGCCGTCGCGGCCGTCGAGGCGTTCGAGGACGCGGGCGTGCCCGTGCCGCCGATCAACGGTGAGGACCAGCAGGACTTCCTGAAGAAGTGGAGCGACGCGAAGCTCACCGCGATCGCCCCGACCTACCCGACGTACCAGTGGCGCACGCCCGTCATCGCGGCGCTCAAGATCCTCAAGGGCGAGGAGGTGCCGAAGGTCTGGAACCTCCCGCAACCGACGATCACCCAGGAGAACCTCCCCACCTACCTCAAGCCCGGCATGCCGCCGCTGCACTACGCCCTGTGCGGCTGCGAGAACCTGCCCGGCTACCCCGAGAAGTGGGGCGGCACGGCGTGATCGGCGTCAACACGTGGGTCTGGGTCTCGCCGCTCACCGGCGAGGCCCTGGCCGCCCTCGCGCCGCGCATCGCGGGATGGGGGTTCGACGTCGTCGAACTTCCGATCGAGCATCCCGGTGACTGGGACCCCGGGCGGGCGGCGGCCCTCCTCGACGGTCTCGGGCTCGCCGCGTCGGTCGTGCTCACGATGCCACCGGGACGCGAACTCGTCGGGGCCTCGCCGCGAACCGTCCAGGACACCCAGGACTACCTGCGGCACTGCGTGGACGTGGCGGTGACCGTCGGCGCGCCGGCGGTCAGCGGCCCCGCCTACGCCTCGGTCGGCCGGGCCTGGCGGATGAGCCCGGACGAGCGGCGCGCCATCTACGGCGAGCTGAGGGAGAACCTGAAACCGGTGGTCGCCTACGCGGCCGAACGCGGGGTCCGGATCGGCGTCGAACCGCTCAACCGGTACGAGACCAGCGTCATCAACACCGTCGAGCAGGCGCTCGACGCCCTCCCGGAGGAATGCGGGCTCGCCCTCGACACCTACCACATGAACATCGAGGAGAAGGATCCCCACCAGGCCGTCCGGCTGGCGGGCGCCAGGATCGCGCACATCCAGGTGTGCGGCACCGACCGCGGCGCCCCCGGCTCCGACCACTTCGACTGGCCGGGCTTCGCCTCGGCCGTCCGCGACGCGGGCTACCGCGGCCCGCTCGTGATCGAGTCCTTCACCGCGGACAACAAGACCATCGCCACCGCCGCGTCCATCTGGCGTCCCCTCGCCCCGACCCAGGACGCCCTCGCCACCGAGGGCCTCGCCTTCCTCCGGACCCTCATGACCTGACCGCCCACCGAGCCGTACCGGCTCATCTCCTTCGCACCCCTCCAACTCCAACCGTCCCCCCCAGGAGACCCTCCATGCGAAGATCACGCCTGCTCCTCGCTCTCTCCGCGGCCCTGGCGGCGTTGTTGCTGCCGCTGGTACCCCCGGTGGCGAACGCGGCCGCTCCGCTGTTCAAGGTGCTGCTGTTCAGCAAGACCGCGAGCGGCGCCTACCGGCACGACTCCATCCCCGCCGGAATCGCGATGTTCCAGCAGATGGCGGCCGAGAACAACTTCCAGCTCGACACCAGCGAGAACTCCTCCGTCTTCACGTCGTCGACGTTCAACACCTACGACGCCGTGATCATGTTCCAGACCAGCGGCATGGTGTGGGACAACGACGCCCAGCGTTCGGCCTTCCAGGCTTACGTGCGCAGCGGTCGCGGCGTCGTGGCGATCCACAACGCCACCGACATGAACATCGAGTCGCAGTTCCCCTGGTGGGACCAGGTCGTGATGGCCGGTGCGCACATGACCGCGCACTCGGCGACCGTCCAGGGCACCGCCAAGGTGGCCGACAAGGTCCACCCCTCCACCAAGGGACTGCCGGACCGGTGGACCCGCACGGAGGAGTGGTACAACTTCGACAAGAACACGCGCGGCTCGGTGCACGTGCTGGTCACCGCGGACGAGACCACCTACGACCCGGGGTCCAGCCGGATGGGCGCCGACCACCCGATCTCGTGGTGTCACAACCCCGAGGGCGGCCGGATGTGGGCGACCGCGATGGGGCACCAGGCGTCCTCCTACTCCGAGGCGGCGTTCAAGCAGCACCTGCTGGGCGGGGTGAAGTGGGCGGCCGGCGCGGAGCCGGGTGACTGCGGCGGCACCATCTCGGCCCGGTTCCAGAAGGTGACCCTCGACGGCGCGCCGGACCAGCCGATGGAGCTTGACGTGGCGGCTGACGGCCGCGTCTTCTACATCTCCCGCTCCGGCAAGGTCAACCTGATCCCCGCCGGCGGCGGCGCCACCCGCGTCATCGGCACCCTGTCGGTGTACGACGGCGGTGAGGACGGCGGCATCGGGCTGGCCCTGGATCCGAACTTCGCCACCAACGGCTGGATCTACCTCAACTACTCGCCGTCCAACGGCGGTGAGGTGAACCGGGTGTCGCGGTTCACCTTCAACGGCACCAGCCTCGACATGGCGAGCGAGAAGAGGATCATCGAGATCCCGGCGTACCGCAACGTCGACGAGCCGGGCCACACCGGCGGTTACCTCGCCTTCGGGCCGAACGGCAACCTGTACATCGGCCCGGGTGACGACACCAACCCCAACGGGTCCAGCGGTTACGCCCCGATCGACGAGCGGCAGGGCCGGGAGCACTACGACGCCCAGCGGTCCTCCGCCAACACCAACGACCTGCGCGGCAAGATCCTTCGCATCCACCCCGAGGCCGACGGCACCTACACCATCCCGTCCGGCAACATGTTCGCGCCGGGCACCGCGAGGACCCGGCCGGAGATCTACGCGATGGGTTTCCGCAACCCGTTCCGCTTCTCGGTCGACAAGGCCACCGGCTGGATCTCGGTGGGGGACTACGGTCCTGACGCGGGCAGCGCCAACGCCAACCGCGGCCCCGAGGGCACGGTCGAGTGGAACCTGATCAAGCAGCCGGGCTTCTACGGCTGGCCGTACTGCGTCGGCAACAACATCGCGTTCAACGACTTCAACTTCGCCACCAACACCTCGGGGGCGAAGTTCAACTGCGCGGCGCCGGTCAACAACTCACCCAACAACACCGGCCTCACCACCCTGCCCGCCGCCCAGCCCGCGACGATCTGGTACAACTACCACGCCTCGGCCCAGTTCCCCGAGATCAACTGCTGTGGCGGCGCGGGCCCGATGGGCGGGCCGTTCTACCGCTACGACGCGGCGAGCACCTCCGACCGCAAATTCCCCGAGTACTACAACGGCACGCCGTTCCTCTACGAGTGGAGCCGCAACTTCGTCAAGGAGCTCCGCCTGGACTCCTCCGGCAACCTGCTGAAGATCAGCCCCTTCGTGGCGCAGATCGCCCCGCACGCGCCGATCGACATGAAGTTCGGCCCGGACGGCGCGCTGTACATGGCCGACTGGGGCAACGGCTTCGGCCACGCCAACACCGACGACAGCATCTACCGCATCGACTACGTGGCCGGGAACCGCGCTCCCATCCCCAAGATCACCGCGAACCCCGACTCGGGCGCCGCGCCGCTCACGGTGGCGTTCTCCTCGGCCGGCTCCGCCGACCCCGACGGTGACTCGTTCACCTATAGCTGGGACTTCGGCGACGGCGGGACCTCCACCAGCGCCAACCCGTCCCACACCTACTCCACCAACGGCACCTACACCGTCAGGCTGACCTTGCGGGACTCGACCGGCAAGACGGGCACCATCACGGTGACCATCATCGTCGGCAACACCCGGCCCCGGGTCGTCTTCGCGTCGCCGCCCGACGGCGGGTTCATCGACTTCGGCGACTCGGTGCCCTTCACCATGAACGTCACCGATCCCGAGGACGGCACCGTCAACTGCTCGAGGGTCAACGTGATCACCGCCCTCGGCCACGACCAGCACGCCCACGACACCGGTCAGTACACCGGGTGCTCCGGGATGGTCACGACCACGGCCTCCGGCCATGACGAGGCGTCCAACATCTACTACGCCCTGATCGCCGACTACACCGACAACGGCGGGCTGAAGGGCAACGCCGGCATCACGCTGCAGCCCAAGCACAAGCAGCTGGAGCACTACACCGGCTCGTCCGGGATCCGGGTCGTCGACGAGGCCGGGGCCGAGGGCGGCAGGCGCATCGGCGACGTCTCCAACAACGACTGGGTCTCCTTCACGCCGGTCAACCTGACCGGCATCGACTCGGTGTCCTTCCGCGTCTCGGCGCCGTCCAGCACCGGAGGGTCCATCGAGTTGCGGGCCGACTCGCCGACCGGGACGCTCATCGCCTCCGCGTCCGTGCCGGCGACCGGGGGCTGGAACACCTACGCGTCCCTGCCCGCGGCGCGGGTCACCGACCCCGGTGGCACCCGCAACCTTTATGTGGTGTTCAAGGCGCCGACGGCGAACGCGTTCGACGTCGACTCGATCACCTTCAACGGCCGGGGCGTCGCACAGGGAGGCGGCAGCCAGACGCCCACGCCCACGCCCACTCCGACTCCCACTCCCACGGCGGGCACGAGCGCGTTGCGTGGTGTGGCGTCGGGGCGGTGCCTGGACGTCAACGGTGCTTCTCAGGCCAATGGCGCGCAGGTGCTGATCTGGGACTGCAACGGGCAGGTCAACCAGCAGTGGACCTCGACCAGTGCGGGTGAGCTGCGGGTGTACGGCGGCAAGTGCCTGGACGTCAACGGTGGTGGCACGGCGGACGGTACCGCGGTGATCATCTGGGACTGCAACGGCCAGAACAACCAGAAGTGGCGTTTCAACTCCGACGGCAGCATCACCGCGGTCGGGGCGAACAAGTGCCTGGATGTCGTCAGCGGCGGCACCGCCAACGGCACCCGCGCACATATCTATACGTGCAACGGCCAGAACAACCAGAAGTGGACCCGCGTCTGACCGCTCCATGACGCCCGCTCCTTGGAGCCGGCCCGCCTCGGCGGCCCGGCTCCAAGGAAGCCGGGTCACCACCGCGTGAGCGGGTCAGCCTTTCGTGGAGCCGGCGGTGACACCGTCGGCGATCTGACGCTGGAGGAACAGATAGAGCATCAGCACCGGTACGGCGGCGATCAGGACTCCTGAGGCGAAGGTGGGGATGTCGTTGGAGTACTGGCCACGCAACGAGGTCACCCCGACCATGAGGGTACGGTTCCCGGCGGACGGCATCATCAGCAGGGCGATGAGCACGTCGTTCCAGCAGAACAGAGCGTTGAGGATGCCGACCGACAACAACGCCGGAGTCCCCATCGGTAGCATGATCCGCCGGTATATGCCGTAGGTCGTGTTCCCGTCGATCCTCGCCGCGTCCACGATCTCCGTCGGAATGGTCTTGTAGTAACTCGTCATCAAGAAGACGGTGAACGGGAGGAACTGGGCGACGTAGCTCAGGATCAGGCCCGGATAGGTGTCGATGAGGCCGCTGACCGCCATGACCCGGGTGAGCGGCACCATGATCACTTGGAACGGGATGAACAGCGCCGCCAGACAGCCCAGGAAGAGCACCGAGGACCCGCGGAACCGCAACTGGCTCAGCGCGAAGCCCGCCATCGACCCGAAGAGCAGCAGCAGGACCACCGCGGCCGTCACCATGATGAGCGAGTTGAGGAAGTACCGGGCCATGCCGACGCTCGTCCACGCCGTGACGATGTTGTCCCAGTGCGGCGAGGTCGCCAGGGAGAACCGGTCGAGGATGTACTCGCGCCGGGTCTTCACCGCGACGTTGGCGGTGAACAGAAGGGGATAGATGGTCGCGAGCGCGAGCAGCGTCATCGGGATGGCGGCCGCCCACATGCCCAGGCGCCGGCCGGTCATCAGTCCTCCCGTCCCGCGCGGCGGAGCAGGCTCATCTGCAGGAGGCCCACGACGAGCATCACGAGGAAGAGCACGGTCGACGCGGCCGAGGCGAGCGCCGGACGGTTCATCTGCCCCTGCTGGATCCAGACGTAGTACTCCGGCAGGTAGGTCGAGCCTCCCGGCCCCCCGCTGGTCATGACGTACAGCAGGCCGAACATGGACGTGAGCATCCCGATCATGGTGGTGACGAAGACGAACTGGATGGTGCGGGAAAGACCCGGGATGATGATGTGCCAGATCATCTGGCGTACGGAGGCGCCGTCCATCCGTGCCGCGTCCAGCAGGGAGGCGTTGAGGGTGGCGAAACCGGCCAGGAACACGACAAGGGCCATCCCGAACGTCGCCCAGATGTGCACGCCGACGACGGTCACCATGGCGACGGCCGGGTCCCCGAGCCAGTCGACGGGACCGAGGCCGGCCGTGGCGAGGACGCCGTTCACCGGGCCGTCGAACGCGAGCAGGAGGTTGAAGATCGCACCGACGATCACCGGCGAGAGCACGGCCGGGAAGAAATAGACGCTGCGGAAGACCCGGTGCCCGGGGACGCGCAGATAGATGAACGTCGCGAGCAGACCCGGGACGGCCACCGCCACGGGAAGCAGCAGCACCAGCAGCCCGACGTTGCGCAGGGCGCCGCGGAACAGCGGATCCTGGAACAGGGTCACGTAGTTGTCGAAGCCGACCGGCGTCCCGTTGCGCGCGCCGTCGCCGGTGAAGGAGAAGTTGACGCCGAGGACCAGCGGCCACAACCGCAGCAGCACGATGATCAGTACGGCCGGGGCCACCAGGACGTAGGGCGCGAGACGTTCGGAACGCCGCGCACGGGACCTGCGCCGGGAACGCGCACCGCTGCCGCCGTGCGGCGTTCCACGCGTGCTCGTCCCGCCGCCTGCCCGTCCCGTCGCGCGGACCAGCGACGGGGGATCTCCGATCGTCACGGGTCAGCCCGCTCGATTCGCGGCACCGGCCGGGGGTCCCGTCGGTGCCGCGCTTCCGCGGCCGGCCAGGAGCAGGCAGGCGATCAGAACTGCCGGCCACAGTGTTCGCTGCCTCATCGCTGTGCTCTCCAGAGTGCGGCCGGTCGCGCCAGCCTTGCGCGAGAACGTAACTCGTATGACGTCTTACGTCAATACGGTTGACATATACTAGCGCGGTGGCGCCTCGGCGGGAGCTCGGAGGGAAAATGACCGCATCCCAGGAAACGCCCCGCAGCGTCCCGGCACCGCCGGCATGGGTGCGGCGACCGGCCAGCCTCGCCAAGGCGGTGACGGCGGAACTGGTGGAGCGCGTCGTCGGAGGGGTGTACCCGCCGGGGACCCCGCTCCCCGCCGAGCCCGCGCTGTGCGAGGCGTTCTCGGTGAGCCGGACCGTCGTGCGCGAAGCGGTGAAGATCCTCCAGGAAAAGGGACTGGTGCAGGTCCGCCAGGGGTCGGGCACCACGGTGACCCCGTCTGCGATGTGGGACATGCTGGACGAGCTCGTCCTCGCGGCGGCCATCGCCGAGGACGACAGCCTCACGATCCTCGACGACCTGGTCGTCACGCGGCGCGTCCTGGAGTCCGACATGGCGAACGTCGCCGCCCGGCTCGCGGGCGAGGACACCGTCGAACGGTTGCGCATGCACGTCGATCGCATGGACGAGCTCGTGGACGACCCCGCCGCGTACGCCGACATCGACCGGGCCTTCCACGACACGATCATGCAGGCGTCCGGCAACCGCATCGCCCGCGCCGTGGTGCGGTCGCTGGAGAACCAGGTCGTCAACACCGCCCGGTACATGGGCAAGACCGAGCGGGCCCTGTGCGTGGCGTCCAACCTCGGCCATCGCCGCATCTACGAGCGCATCGCCGCCCACGACCCCGAGGGCGCCGCCGGCGCGATGTTCACGCACATCACCGAAGCCTGGCTCGTACGCCGCAGCGGGCCGGCCGACCCGGAACGGCTGCGGCGTTAGCCTCCTCCTCCCTCACTCAGGGTGAAAATTTCACCGTGGCGCGTCACCGGTGGCCGTGAGGGCCTCCCTGGTCAGCGGCGGCGGTAGCGGAGCCGTCGCGTCCGGGCTCGCCACGAAGGGCGACCCCCATCCTTGACAGGTCTCGTCACGGTCATATTTGCTCCGCTCCACCACACCTCCAGAGCGCCTGTTGAAAGGAATATTCAACAAAGCAGAAATGTGAGCGCTAACACGAGTAGGGATCCCCTCCACCCCGAAAAGGAGCGTCAATGGTTTCCCCCTCCATGCCTTTCGCCGTCCGGACCCCAGGGAGGGTCCTGTGATGTCGAGGAGCAGATCCATCCTGACGGCGATCACGGCGGCGGTCGTTCTCGTCCTGGCCACCGGACACGCGGCGCTGAGCCAAGGCGCCCCGTCGTCCGCCGGTGCCGGCACCCTCGCGGCGACCGCCGGATGCGGCAAGACCCCGACCCTGAGAAGCGGTACGCACACCATCCAGAGCAGCGGCAAGAGCCGCTCCTACATCCTGCGGATTCCCGACAACTACGACAACACCCGCCCCTACCGGTTGATCTTCGCGTTCCACTGGCGGGGCGGCACCATGAACGACGTCGCGTCGGGCGGGACCAGCGGGGCCCCCTGGGCCTACTACGGGCTCATGCAACTGTCGAACAACAGCGCGATCCTCGTGTCGCCGCAGGGCATCGGCAACGGCTGGGCCAACTCCGGCGGTGAGGACGTCACCTTCGTCGACGACATGATCAGGCTGTTCGACGCCGATCTGTGCATCGACACCACGCAGCGCTTCGCCACAGGGTTCAGCTACGGCGGCGGCATGAGCTACTCCCTCGCGTGCAGCCGCGCGACGGTGTTCCGCGCGGTCGCGGTGTTCTCCGGCGCGCAGCTCAGCGGATGCAGCGGCGGCACGCAGCCCATCGCGTACATGGGACTGCACGGCATCAGCGACAACGTGCTGAGCATCTCTCAGGGCCGGTCGCTGCGTGACAGGTTCGTCCGCAACAACGGCTGCACCGCGCAGAACCCGCCGGAGCCGGCCTCGGGCAGCCGGACGCACATCACCACCACCTACTCGGGCTGCCGGGCGGGGTACCCGGTCGTCTGGGCCGCGTTCGACAACGGCCACATGCCGGGCCCGGTGGACGGGACCTACGCCGAGAGCGGCATCACGACCTGGACCAAGGGCGAGGTCTGGAGGTTCTTCTCCCAGTTCGGCCCCAACCCCACCCCCACGGCCACTCCTACGGCCACCCCCACGGTCACCCCGACGGCCTCCGGGAACACGATCCGGGGCGTGGCGTCGGGCAGATGCCTGGACCTGCCCAACAGCTCCACGGCGAACGGGACACAGGTACAGATCTGGGACTGCCACGGCGGCGCCAACCAGCAGTGGACGGCGACCGGAGCGACTGAGCTGCGCACCGCAGGCGGCAAGTGCCTGGACGTGAACGGCGCGGGTACCGCCGACGGCACCACCGTGATCATCTGGGACTGCAACGGGCAGAACAACCAGAAGTGGCGGTTCAACTCCGACGGCACCATCACCGCGGTGGGCGCGAACAAGTGCCTGGATGTCGCCAACGCGAGTACCGCCAACGGCGCCAGACTCCAGATCTACACCTGCCACGGCGGCACCAACCAGCAGTGGACCCGCGCCTGACCTCGGGTCCGGACGTTCAGCGCTCCTGACGACCGGACCAGGGCCGCTGGCTCAGGGGCCCTCGTCCACCTGCCCGTCCTTGGACGGGCAGCGGCCGGGCGGCGCCGGACCTTCCGAGCGTTCACGGCCCTGTCATCGAGTGCAAAAACCCTGGGGACGATCACGCACATACACCAACACTGTTGACGTGAGACGTCATACGAATTACGTTTCGCCTCGGCGGCCGGTTCCCGGCCGGCCGTGAAGCAAGCAGCGACAAGGCAGTGCGGCCGGCCGTACCGGTCCAGCACCGCCGTGCCGGCCGCGGAGGCGTGACACCCGCCGGAGCCTCCTCCGGCGAGCGGAGCGTTCCCGCCGTCCCCACATCCCCCCACCTCTCAGGAGGTCCCGTGTTCGAATCGTCGTACTCAGCGCTGCGGAGGCTGGTGTCAGCCGGTGTCGCCGCGCTGGGGCTGACCGCCGCGGCCGCGTTGGTGGCGCCCTCGTCCGCCTTGGCGGCCACCACGACCCTCTACGCCTCTCCCTCGGGTACCGGTAGCGCGTGTACCTCCGCCCAGCCCTGTTCGCTGCCCGCCGCGCAGACGGCCGTGCGCTCGCTGACCGGCGCCATGTCCGGTGACATCGTCGTGGAACTGGCCGACGGGGTGTACCGGCTGTCGGCGCCGCTGCGGCTGACCGCGGCCGACTCCGGCAACAACGGCTACCAGGTCATATGGCGCGCGGCGCAGTCGGCGCGCCCGGTGATCAGCGGCGCCAGGGCGGTCACCGGCTGGACGCTGGCCGACTCGGCGAAGAACATCTGGCGGGCCAACGTCGGCACCGGGATCGACAGCCGGCAGCTCTACGTCAACGGCGCCCTCGCCACCCGGGCGCGTACCCAGGTGAACCGCGCCGACTTCACCGCCTCAAGCACCGGGATGAGGTTCAGCAACTCCGCGCTGAGCTACCTGAACAACCTGGCCAACAAGAACCGGGTCCAGATGGAGAGCGTCGGCTCGTTCACCGACCGGTACGCCAGCGTGCAGGACATCAGCGGCAACCTCATCACGATGCAGCAGCCCGGGTGGAGCAACAACAACTTCGGGTACGACACCTTCACCAGCCCGCACCGCGCGGGCCCGCTGTACCTGACCAACGCCTACGAGTTCCTGGACTCGCCGGGCGAGTGGTACATCAACCCCGGCACCGGCGTGCTGTCCTACATCCCGCTCTCCGGGCAGAACATGAGCAGCGTCAGCGTCGAGCTGCCGGTGCTGCAGTCCCTGGTGAACGTCGGGGGCACCTACGACGCGCCCGCCCACCACATCACCTTCAGCGGCATCGTCTTCTCCGGCACGAGCTGGCTCGGCGCCAGCGGCAACCAGGGGTACGTGGACCAGCAGACCGGCGCCTACATGGCCGGCAACTGGAGCTGGCCGGGCTTCACCACCTGCCATCAGGGCTGCCCGCAGTTCGAGGCCACCCGGCCCAACTGGTACCAGATGCCCGCCGCCGTGCAGATCTCCGCGGCCAACAACGTCACCTTCACCGACTCCCAGTTCGTCAACATGGGGCAGACCGCCATCGGCATCGGCAACGACGCCAACGCGCACGCCAGCGGTGTGGGCCTGGGTGCCAGCAACATCACGATCACCCGCTCGGAGATCGCCCGCAACTCGGCCGGCGGCATCGTGGTCGGCGGCGTGCGCGCCGACGCCCACCACCCCGGCGACCAGCGGATGGTCAACCGGAACATCACCGTCAGCAACAACCGCATCCACGACCTCGGCCTGGAGTACCGCGGCGTCGTCTCGGTCGTGACCACCTACGTCACCACCGCGACCATCTCCCACAACGAGGTCTACAACCTGCCCTACACCGGCATGTCGATCGGGTACGGCTGGGGCTCCAACGACGCCGGCGGCAGCAACCACTACGCCGACCGCGGCCTGTACAACTACCAGCCGCGCTACACCACACCCACCACCGCCTCCGGCAACCAGCTCATCGGCAACTACGTGCACGACGTCATGCAGCAGATGACCGACGGCGGATGCATCTACACCCTCTCGGCCAACCCCAACGCGGTGATCAACGACAACTACTGCCTGCGGACCAACGGCTGGTTCGGGCTCTACTTCGACGAAGGCTCGCGCTACTACACCGCACGCAACAACGTCTTCAACTCCATCGGCACCTGGGCCACCGCCAACTACTGGTACGCCGAGAACATGGGCAACTTCACCGTCACCGGCAACTGGACCAGCAACAGCAGCACGAACGTCACCAACGGTGACCGCGGCAACGTCGTCAACAACAACGTGACGGTCACCAACGGCGCCTGGCCGTCCGGTGCCCAGGCGGTGATGGCGTCGGCCGGGCCGCAGAGCGGCGGCAACAACCAGCAGAACGTGCGGATCGTCGGAGCCGGGTCGGGCCGCTGCGTCGACATCACCGGTTCCAGCACCGCCAACGGGACACAGGCCCAGATCTGGGACTGCGGCAGCGGCACCAACCAGCGGTTCACCTACACAGCCGGCAAGCAACTGCAGGTGTACGGCAACAAGTGCCTGGACGCCTACGGCCAGGGCACCGCGAACGGCACCCAGGTGATCATCTGGGACTGCAACGGCCAGACCAACCAGCAATGGAACGTCAACGCCAACGGCACCATCACCGGCGTGCAGTCCGGGTTGTGCCTGGACGTGCCGAGCAACGCCACCGCCAACGGCACCAAGCTCAACCTGTGGTCCTGCAACGGCGGCGCCAACCAGCGCTGGAGCCTCACGAGCTGACCCGGTCCTTCTCGCACCTGCGCCGAGGGCGGCCGGCCGCCCTCGGCGCAGTTCGCGATGTCCGGTCCGAAACCCTCGCCCCTACTGGCTCACACCGAAGTCGCTGAAGGTGAACTGGCCGGTCACGCCGGCCGCGTGGGAGGTGGCGATCAGTCCCGCGTCCTGCGTCCCGGCGATGCCGGCGAGCGTGACGGTCGGGCCGACCTTGGTCCAGGTGGTGCCGTTCGTGGAGTAGTAGCCGCTGACCTGGTCGCCGGAGCGGACGAGGCGCACCCAGGCCGGCGCCCTGACCCCCGCGGCCCCGCTGAACGAGTCGAGGTACCCGTTGCCGTTGGAGTCCCACTGGAAGGCGACCCCGTTGCCGGGGGTGACGACCATGACGGCGTATCCGGGCGACGACGCGGCGGCGGTGAGGTCGTTGCGGATGACCACACCGGCCTTGGCCCAGGCGTTGGTGTTGTCCATCTGGGTGACCCGCGCGGTCACCGTGGCGGTGGTCCCGACGGCGTCGTCCTGGTAGACGGCGCCGTAGTCGTCGAAGGCCCCGCCGCCGTCCTGCCAGATGTCGGCACCGGAGGTCAGGACGGCGTAGGCGCCGCCGGCTTCGGCGAACCGGCTCGGCACCGATCCGTATCCCTTCAGGGACGTCAGCGGGTTGAGCGCGGTCAGCGTCAGAGCCCTCTGCAGCGCGTACTGAGCCCTGTCCGCCCGGAAGGCCAGCGACACCGTGACCGCCGCGCGGCTGACCGGGGTCGTGAACGAGCCGGGCGCCGTGACCTGCCACGACACGGTGGCGGACGCGCCGGGCGGCAGCCCGCGCTTCAGCGGCTCGCCGATCTGGACGGCTTGCCACCCCTCAGGGACGGTGACCGAGGCGCTCAGTCCGCTGACCGGGTGGTCGCCGACGTTCGCCACCGTGGCGGTGACCGTGCTCGTGCCACCGGCGCTCACGCTGGCCGGTTCGGCCGCGAGCTCGGCGCCGGCCGGGGGGCGCTGCGGGTCGGCGGCGCCGCGGTACGGGCCTCTCGGGCCCGCGTCGTGGATCACCCGGCTGGCCTCGATCGGGAGGTTGCCGGTCGTGACGGTGGTGTTGTCGCGTGTGACGTTGCCGCGCTGGCCGTTGACGATGCCGGTGATGGCCGGGTTGGTCGCCCAGTTCCCGGTCAGCGTGAGGTCGCCGGTGTGGTTGCCGTTCTGGTTGTTGGCGTGCGCCCACTGCCCCGCGGTGCCGACGAACACGTTGCGGTTCGCGGACAGGTACCGGGAGCCCTCGTCGAAGTACAGGCCGAGCTGCCCGCTCTTCTCGCAGTAGTTCTCGTCGATCGTGCTGCGGGGCATCGCCGAGAGCGTGTAGATGCAGCCGGCGTCGAACATCGTGTGGACGACGTCGCGCACATGGTTGCCCACGACCCGTACGTCGCTCGCGGTCGTCGGCGTGTCGTAGACGGGCTGGAAGTCGTAGAGCCCGCGGTTGAGGTACTCGGGGCTGCCTCCCGGGTCGTTGGCGCCCCAGCCGTACCCGAGGCCGATGCCGGTGTACGGCATGTCCGCGACGTAGTTGTGCTCGATGGTCAGCCGCGTGACGTAGCTGGCGAAGATGCCGTCCTGGTCCAGGTACTCACGGGCGGTGGAGTGGATGCGGTTGTCGCTGATCGTGATGTCGCTGTTGAGCATGCGAGGGTCGGAGGGATGGTGCGCGTCGGGTCGTACGCCGCCGACCATGATGCCGCCGCCGGCGCTCGCGGTGAACGTGCTGCCCACGACCGAGATGTCACGCGCGCCGAGCCCCACGCCGCTGGCGTGCGCGTTGGCGTCGTTGCCGATGCCGAGGCCGATGGAGCCGAGGTTCACGAAGGTGTCGCGCACGAAATGGACGCCTTCGGCCGCCGACACCTGCACCGCCGCGGCCGCCTGGGCCCAGCCGTTGCGCGATCCCTCGAATCCCTTGCAGCCGAACGCGCACGAGGTGAACGCGTCGGCCGGCCGGTGCGGCTGGACACCGGAGATGAACACGCCGGTCTGCTGGTTGGCGTATCCGTCGGAGGTGCTGGGGTACAGCCACGTGGTGCCGGTGAAGGTCAGGCCCTCGAACCGCAGGTTGCGGGCGGGTTCGTCGTAGGTGCCGCCGACCTGCAGCAGCGACTCGAGCCGCGGCAGCTCGGCGCGCGCCCGTGACAGATCCTGCCCGGCGAGCGGCTTGTAGTAGAGCGTCCCCGCGCTCGTGTCCAGGTACCACTCACCGGGTTCGTCGAGGAACCTCCTGGAGTTCAGCAGGAAGAAGGTCGGCGTGCGGAGCGGGGACTGGACGGTGTCGTAGCCGTAGGTGTTGTTGTCCCAGGCGGGTTGCTGCATGACGACCGTGGAGCCGGAGATGCTCTCGACGGGCGCGAAACGGTTGGTGAACGACAGCATCGCCTGGAAGTCGATGCGCTTCTGGTCGGGCAGCGTCGCCAGGTAGGCGAGGTCGGGGTTGTTGAGGGTGAAGCCGGTGGCGTTCAGCGTGATGTCGGCGCGGGCCAGCCTGATGCGCGCGCGCTGCGCCAGCACCCCGTCGACGTAGAGCTGCCGGCTGTCGAACCCGGTCCCGACCTGGGCCTTGTAGACGCCTGTGGCGGCGTCGTCGAGCTCCCACCCGGTGACGGGCTTGGCGCCGCTCAGCACGGGCTCGGCGCCCCGCCTGGCCTTCCAGGTCACGGTGTGCCCGTTCCGTCCGGAGTCGGCGGCGTCGAACCGCAGCGGCGCGGTCAGCCGGTAGGTGCCGTCGAGGAGTTCGACGGTGACGTCGTGCTTCCCCTCGGCCGCGGCCGCGCGTGCCCGGCGCTGTGCCTCCTGCAGGGTCGCCAGCGGCCGTCCGGCGTTGCCGGGGCCGTGGTCGTCGGCGTGCTTGGTCCCGGCGGGCGCGACCACGATCGTGTGGCCCGCCGCCGCCTGGGCTTGGGGGGTGAGCGTTCCGATGAGGACTCCTGTGGTGATCAGTAGGGCGGCGGACACCGCGGCCGATGTTCGTCTGCGCGGCACGAGTGGGGGACGCACTGGTGTTCCTTTCTTCCGGCACGGAATGCGGCCATGGACGGCCGGCGCGCGGACATTCGAGGATCACCTCTGTCGTCCGCGCGCTCACGTCCGTGACTTGGGGGCGAGCCGGCGCCCTTCGGGGCACACCCTGGGCGGCCGGCGGCTCAAGGGGCCGGCCGGCGGCTCAGGGAGCGGGCCGGTGCTGCTGGGCGGCACCGTGATGGGCCACCGCCAGCAGCCTCCGGCCGGCGTGCTCCGGCCGGATGTGGGGGCCGTTGGCCGGCACGCCGTCCGCCCGGCCGGTGGCGGTGAACGCGGTGATCGCGGCCTCGTCGATCGTGACACCCAGGCCCGGCCGGTGTCCGAGGACGAACGCGCCGTCCTCGACGTGCAGGTCGAGGGACACCCCGAGCGGCGGCCGCAGATCCTGCAGCTCGCTGGCCAGGTGGTTGGGCACCGACGTCGCGGCGTGCAGCAGGCCCACGGGAGTGGTGCCGATCGGGCTGACCGGCAGGTCGTGGGCGTGGGCCAGCGCGGAGACCCGCAGGAAATGCGTGACTCCCCAGACGGCCGCCGTCTGGACGATGTCGAGGGCGCCCGCGGCCAGCAGCGGGCGGAACTGCTCCAGCCCGGTGAGATTCTCCCCGCTGGCCACGGACGCGCGGATCCCGCGGCCGACGGTGGCCAGGCCCTCGGCGTCCCACCGCCGGACGGGTTCTTCGATCCAGGTGAGGTCGAGGGTGCGCTCGATCTCGCACACGTGCCGGACCGCCTGCTTGCGCGTCCACGCCTCGTTCACGTCGAGCATCATGCTCGGCCGTGATCCGTGCGCGGTCTCGGTCAGGACCTCCCGGACCAGCGTCAGGCGGTGCAGGTCGCGCTCGATGTCCAGACCGCCCTTGAGCTTGGCCGCACGCAGGCCGTGCCCGGCGTAGACCTCGTACAGCGATACGAGTTCCTCGTCGCTCACGCCGATGTCCAGGCCCGAGGCGTAGGCGGGCACCCGCCGGTCGCGGCCGCCCAGCAGGCGCCAGAGCGGTTCGCCGGCCGCCTGTGCCTTGATGTCCCACAGGGCGGTGTCGAGGGCGCCGATGGTGCCGAACACCGCGCCCGCGTGCCCCGCCTTGAACGTCCGGCGGAGCATGCGGTCGTAGAGCGCCGTCACGCCGCGCGGGTCCTCGCCCTCGATGGCGGCGAATATCGTGTCGAGTTCGACGTGCGGCCCGAGACCGACGCCGGTGATGCCCTCATCGGTGTCCACCATGATGATCGGCACCGAGACGTTCCCGTCGGTGTAGACGCCGTTGGCGTCACCGACGGGGCGGCCCCATTGCTGCACCGTCGTCAAAGTCCGATACCCCGAGATCCGCATGTCAGCCCTTCGTGGAGCCGGCGGTGACACCGTCGGCGATCTGACGCTGGAGGAACAGATAGAGCAGCAGGACGGGTATCGCGGCGATCAGGACTCCTGAGGCGAAGGTGGGGATGTCGTCGGAGTACTGTCCGCGCAGCGAGGTGACCCCGATCATGAGGGTACGATGCTCGGCCGACGGCATCATCACCAGAGCGATGAGCACGTCGTTCCAGCAGAACAAGGTGTCGAGGATACCGACCGACAGCAGGGCCGGAGCACCCAGCGGGATCATGATCCTGCGGTAGACGCCGTAGGTCGTGTTCCCGTCGATCCTGGCCGCGTGGATGATCTCCGCGGGGATCGTCCGGTAATGGCTGGTCATCAGGAAGACGGTGAACGGGAGGAACTGCGCGACGTAGGCCAGGACCAGCCCCGGATAGGTGTCGATGAGGCCGGTGTCCGCCATGACCCGGGCGAGCGGCACCATGATCACCTGAAACGGGACGAACAGCGCCGCGAGGATGCCGAGGAAAAGCAGCTTGGACCCGCGGAACCGGAGCTGGCTCAGCGCGAAGCCGGCCATCGAACCGATGAGCAGCAGCAGGATCACCGCGCACGCCACCACGATCACCGAGTTGGCGAAGTACCGCGCCATGCCGACGCTGTTCCACGCCTCGGAGATGTTGTTCATCTGCAGCGAACTCGCCGGGGAGAACCGGTCGAGGATGTACTCCCGCCGGGTCTTCATGGCCACGTTGACGGTGAACACCATCGGGTAGATGGTCGCGAGGGCGAGAGCCGCCATCGGGACGGCCGCCACCCATCTGCCCAGACGTCTGCCGGACATCAGTCCTCCCTTCCCGCGCGGCGCAGCACGCTCACCTGCGCGAGCCCCACGACGAACATGATCAGGAAGAGCACCGTCGACGCGGCCGACGCGAGCGCCGGGCGGTTCATCTGTCCCTGCTGGGTCCAGATGTAGAACTCCGGCAGGTAGGTCGACCCCTCCGGGCCCCCGGCGGTCATGACGTAGAGCAGACCGAACATGGAGGTGAGCAGCCCGATCATGGTCGTCACGAAGACGAACTGGATGGTGCGGGACAGCCCGGGGATGATCACATGCCAGATGGTCTGGGGGAGCGACGCGCCGTCCACCCGGGCGGCGTCCAGGAGGGCGGAGTCCAGGGTGGAGAAGCCGGCGAGGAACACCACCAGGGCCATCCCGAACGTCGCCCAGATCTGTACGCCGACGACCGTGAACATGGCCACGCCGGGGTCGCCGAGCCAGTCGATCGGGCTGATGCCGATCACCCCGAGGGCGGCGTTCAGCGGGCCGTCGAAGGCGAGGATGAGGTTGAAGATGGCGCCGACGATCACCGGCGAGAGCACGGCCGGGAAGAAGTAGACGCTGCGGTAGACCCGGTTGCCCGGCACGCGCAGGTAGATGAACGTCGCGAGCAGGCCGGGGATGGCCACCGCCACGGGAAGCAGCAGCACCAGCAGCCCGACGTTGCCCAGCGCGGTGCGGAACAGCGGGTCGTCGAGCAGTTCGGCGTAGTTGTCGAGGCCCACCGCCGTCCCGTTGAGGTCGCCGTCGCCCGTGAAGGAGTAGTTGACGCCGAGGAGCAGCGGCCAGAGCCGCAGTGTCAGGATGATCAGGACGGCCGGTGCCACCAGTACCAAGGGTGCGAAGCGTTCGGCCCGCGACCCCGCGCGTGAAGTGCGTCGCGGTCGTGTCCCGGTGTCGCCGTGGCGGGCTCGCCGCCCGGATTTGGTCCCGTCGGCCGGCCCGGTGGCGGCCGGGCTGACCGACGGAGAGGAACTTCCAACCGGCACGGGATCAGCCCGTCCCGTCCGAAGCGGCCAGTTGCTTCACCGCCTCGTCGACGCTCGCCGAGCCGCTCAGGAGCTTCTGCGACAGTCGTCCCATCAGGTCGAGGGTCTTGGACGACAGCGCGACGTGCAGCGCGGGCTTGCCGGACTTGAGCTGCGACACGAGGGTGCCGACGGCCGGGGGAGCCTGTGACACGTCGATCGTCGTGTCGGACGCGATCGCGCCGGCGTCGGAGTAGAAGGCGGTCAACGCGTCCGTCGACGTCAGGGACCGCACCAGGTCCGCGGCCGTCTTCGGGTCCTTCGTCCACTTCGCGACCGCGTACCCGATGCCGCCGTCGTACGGGAGGGCCGGTTCGGCCCCGGCGGTGACGACCGGGGCCTGCATGACGCCGACCTTGTCGCCGAGGAACTCGCCGAAGTCCTTCCAGTGCCCCACATCCGACATCAGGCTGATGATGTGAGCGGCCTTACCCGAGCTGAAGACCGAGAAGGCGTCGTTGAACATCGCGGTCGAGTTGGCACCGTCGTTGTTGAGACCGTTGTCGTTGACCTCCTTCCACAGCTTGAAGATCTGCTTGACGGCGGGGGAGTTCCAGTCCCGCTTGCCGGCGATCCAGTCGTCGTACTCCTTGGGCGTGAGGATGCCCGGGGCGAGGCCCGACATCCAGAACTGGATGCCTGCGCCCTCCTTGTTGCCGAGCGCGAAGCACTTGGCGCCGGCCTTCTTGATGGCGGCGCAGGCGCTCATCAACTCGTCCCACGTCTTCGGCGGCTGCTCGGGGTCGAGCCCTGCCTTCTCGTAGAGCGCCTTGTTGTAGTAGATGGGGTGACCCTGCAGGGTCACCGGCGCGCCGTAGGTCTTGCCGTCCTTGCTGAACGCGTCCCAGCCCGCCAGTCGCTGCTTGTCCCCGGCCACGTACTCGTCGATCGGGAGTAGCGCGTCCACGCGGTCACGGATCTGGCCGCCTCCGTTGAAGAGCATCACGTCGGGTCCCTTGCCCGACTGGATGGCCGCGCCGAGCAGGGTGTAGTACTGGTCGAACGGCTGCGCCACGAACTCGACGGTCACGCCGGGATGCGTCTTGGCGAAGTCGGCCTTGGCCTTCTCGATGTAGGAGGCCGAGGTCTTGTCGCCGGACTTCCAGTCCCAGACCACGAGCTTGCCATTCGAGTTCCCGGCCGAGGATCCCGACCCTGACGCCGATCCGGACCCCGAGCCCGTCGGTGCGGCGCTGCCACAGCCGGTCAGGGCCAGGCATGTGATCAGGGCGACCGACCATAAAGTGTGCTGCTTCATTGCTGTTCACTCTCCAGAGGGCGGCCAGCCTCCCCGGCCGTCTTTCGCGAAACGTAACTTGTATGACGTCTTACGTCAATACGTCTGACGTATACTGGGTCCGTCGCCGCTCCGTCGGCGGCTATCGGAGGAGGATGTGACAGCATCGCAGGAATCACCCGGCGGCGTCTCGACGCCGCCCACGTGGGTCCGCCGGCCCGCCAGCCTCGCCAAGGCGGTGACGGCGGAACTGGTGGAGCGCGTCGTCCGCGGGGTGTACCCGTCGGGCACGCCGCTTCCCTCGGAGTCCGCGCTGTGCGCGGCGTTCTCGGTGAGCCGGACCGTCGTCCGTGAGGCCGTGAAGGTCCTCCAGGAGAAGGGACTCGTCCAGGTCCGCCAGGGGTCGGGCACCATGGTGACTCCGCCGGCGATGTGGGACATGCTCGACGAGCTCGTGCTGGCCGCGACCATCGCCGAGGACGAGACCCTGGCGATACTCGACGACCTCGTCGTCACGCGCCGCGTCCTGGAGTCCGACATGGCCAATCTCGCCGCCCGCGTGGCGGACGAGGACACCGTCGAACGGCTGCGCGCCCTGGTCGAGCGCATGGACCAGGTCGTGGACGATCCCACCGTCTACGCCGACCACGACCGGGCCTTCCACGACACGATCATGCAGGCGTCCGGCAACCGCATCGCCCGGGGTGTGGTGCGGTCGCTGGAGAAGCAAGTCGTCAACACCGCCCGGTACATGGGCAGGACCGAGCGGGCCCTGTGCGTGGCGTCCAACCTCGGCCATCGCCGCATCTACGAGCGCATCGCCGCCCACGACTCCGACGGCGCCGCCGGCGCGATGTTCACGCACATCACCGAAGCCTGGCTCGTACGCCGGAGCGCGCCCGGCGCCCCCGCGCGCCTGCAACGTTAGGACCCATAGTGAAAGAAGGCGTTTCGTGAAGCTGTTGCGTGTAGGGCCCGCGGGCGGTGAGCGACCGTGCGTGCTCGGACCCGGCGGCCGGGTGTTCGACCTGTCGTCGCTGACGGCGGACATCGACGGCGCGTTCCTCGCGGGGGGAGGCGCCGAGCGGGTCAGGTCCGCCCTGGCAGAAGGCCGGCTGCCCGAGGCCGGGCCGTACGAGCGTGTGGGTGCGCCGGTGGCCAGGCCCGGCAAGGTCATCTGTATCGGGCTGAATTACTCCGACCACGCGGAGGAGACCGGGGCCGTGCCTCCTCCGGAGCCGGTGGTGTTCTTGAAGGCGTCCAGCACTGTCGTGGGGCCCGATGATGAGGTGCTGGTGCCGCGGGGGAGTGTGAAGACCGACTACGAGGTCGAGCTGGCGGTGGTTGTGGGGCGTCGGGCGCGGTATCTGTCGTCGCCGGAGGAGGCGGCGGGGGTGATCGCGGGGTATGCGGTCGCCAATGATGTGTCTGAGCGTGAGTTCCAGTTGGAGCGTGGTGGTCAGTGGGACAAGGGCAAGTCGTGTGAGACGTTCAATCCGTTGGGTCCGTGGCTGGTGACGGGGGAGGAGGTCGGGGATCCGCAGGGTCTGGGGTTGCGGTTGTGGGTCAATGGGGAGTTGCGTCAGAACGGCAGTACCAAGGATCAGATCTTCGGTGTGTATCACGTGATCTGGTATCTGAGCCAGTTCATGGTGCTGGAGCCGGGTGACGTGGTGAACACCGGTACCCCGGCCGGCGTCGCGCTCGGCCGTGGCCCGGATGCCTACCTGCGGGAGGGCGACGTGGTGGAGCTGGAGATCGACGGTCTCGGCCGTCAGCGCCAGCGCATGGGCCAGGCGTGAGAGCCGCGGAGGAGGAACGATGAGTGAGCCGGCGGGCAGCGGCGGCGAGTTCGAGAGTCTGGTCGCCGTGGTCACCGGAGGGGCCTCGGGCATCGGTGAGGCGGTCGCCGGCGAACTGGCCGCGCGGGGCGCCCGGGTCGCGGTCCTGGATGTCAAGGACACCGAGTTCATCTGTGACGTGACCGACGATGTGGCCGTACGGCGAGCGATCACGGCGGTGGCCGAACGGTACGGCCGCATCGACGTGCTCGTGAACAACGCGGGCATCGGCGCTCAGGGGACCGTGGCGGACAACGACGACGCCGAGTGGCTGCGCGTGTTCGACCTCAACGTGGTGGGCATCGCCCGCGTCACCCGTGCGGCCCTGCCGTACCTGCGGGAGTCCCCGTGCGCGGCGATCGTCAACACCTGCTCGATCGCCGCCACGGCCGGGTTGCCGCAGCGGGCGCTGTACTCGGCGTCCAAGGGCGCGGTGCTCGCGTTGACCCGGGCCATGGCGGCCGACCACATCAGGGAGGGGATCCGCGTCAACTGCGTCAACCCCGGCACCGTGGACACCCCATGGGTCGGGCGGCTGCTCGACGCCGCCCCCGATCCGGCGGCCGAGAGGGCCGCGCTGGCCGCGCGCCAGCCGCACGGCCGCCTGGTCAGCGCGCAGGAGGTCGCCAAAGCCGTGGCGTACCTGGCCAGCCCGGCGTCGGGCTCCACGGTCGGCGTCGAGCTGGCCGTGGACGGCGGCATGGCCGGCCTGCGCCTGAGGCCGGCGGCGTCGTGAAGGTCGACCTCGGACGGTACGGGCTCGGCACCGCGCCGCTCGGCGGGCTGTTCGCGCCGGTGAGCGAGGAGCAGGCGGAAGAAGCCCTCGCCGCCGCGTGGCACGCCGGGATCCGGTACTTCGACACCGCGCCGCACTACGGATCCGGCCTCGCCGAGGAGCGCCTCGGGCGCTTCCTGCGTGGCCTGCCGGGGAACGCGGGGAAGGCGGTCGTCTCCACGAAGGTGGGCCGCGTCCTGGTGCCAGGCCGGGGCGAGGAGGACGGCTTCCCCGGCCGGGACGGCCACGTGCGGGTGCGCGACTACAGCCGCGACGGCGTGCTGCGTTCGCTGGAGGACAGCCTGGCGCGCACCGGGCTCGACCGGTTCGACCTGGTGCTCATCCACGATCCGGACGACCACTGGGAGCAGGCAGCGGGCGAGGCCTACCCGGCGCTGGCCGAGCTGCGCGACCAGGGCGTCATCGGCGCGATCGGCGCGGGCATGAACCAGGCCGAGATGCTCACCCGCTTCGTCCTGGAGACCGACGTCGACGCGGTCCTCGTCGCGGGACGCTGCACGCTGCTCGACCGGTCCGCCGCCGTCGAACTGCTGCCCGCGTGCGAGCGGCGCGGCGTCGCCGTCATCGCGGGCGGGGTGTTCAACAGCGGTGTCCTGGCCGGCGGCGCGACCTACGACTACGCCGCGGCCCCGCCCGAGGTGCTGGAGCGGGCGCGTGAGCTGGAGCGGCTCTGCTCGTCGTACGGCGTGCCGCTGCCCGCGGCCGCGCTGAGGTTCCCGCACCGGCACCCGGCCGTCACCACCGTACTGATCGGCGCGCGCAGCGCGGCCGAGGTCCGCGAGGATCTCGACCTGGCGGCCGCCGACGTGCCGGAGCAGCTCTGGAAGGACCTGGACGATGCGGGTTGACCTGGCCTACGGCACCGGCGGGCTCGCCGTGGACCTGCCGGACGACCGGACCACGGTGATCACACCGGTCGCCCGACCGGCCGCGCCGGACGAGCCGGCCGAGTTGCGGCGCGCCCTGCGCGACCCCGTCGCGGGGCCGCCGCTGCGCGAGCGGGTGCGTCCCGGCCAGACGGTGGCGATCTCGGCGTGCGACGGCACCAGGCCGCAGCCGAGACACCTGATGATCCCGGCGATCCTCGCCGAGCTGGACGGTGTGGCCGGCTTGGACGACATCGTGCTCCTGGTCGCCACCGGCACGCACCGCGGCAACACCGGCGCCGAGTTGCGCGCCATGTTCGGCGACGAGGTCGTGGACGCCGTGCGGATCGTCAACCACGACGCCCGCGACGCCTCGTCCCTGCGCTGGGCGGGCCGCCACGGCAAGGACGTCCCGGTGTGGCTCAACCGGGAATGGCTCGACGCGGACGTGCGGATCACCACCGGCTTCGTGGAGCCGCACTTCTTCGCCGGCTTCTCCGGCGGCCCGAAGCTGGTGGCCCCCGGGCTCGCCGCCCTGGAGACCGTGCTCACCCTGCACGACGCGGCCCGCATCGGCGACCCGCGGGCCACCTGGGGGATCATCGAGGGCAACCCCGTCCATGACGACGTGCGCGCCATCGCCGCCGCGACCGGCGTCACCTTCGCCCTCGACGTCGTGCTGAACCGCGAGCAGAAGATCGTGCGGGCGTTCGGCGGCGACCTGCTCCCGATGCACGCCGCCGCCACGGCCGCCGCTCGCACGGCGGCGATGCGGCCGGTCACCGAGCCGTTCGACGTGGTGGTGACGACCAACGCGGGCTTCCCGCTCGACCAGAACCTCTACCAGTCGGTGAAGGGCATGAGCGCCGCCGCGCAGGTCGTCCGGCCGGGGGGCACGATCGTCTGCGCCGCCGAGTGCCGCGACGGTTTCCCCGACCACGGCTCCTACCGGGAGGTGCTCACCTCCGCGGCCTCGCCGGACGCCCTGTTCGAGGAGATCTCCCGCCGCGCCGTCACCGTGCCCGACCAGTGGCAGGTGCAGATCCAGGCCCGCATCCAGCGGACCGCCCGGGTGGTCATGCACACGTCGTACATGAGCGACGCCGACCTGGCCGCCGCCCACCTGGAGCAGACCGGCGACATCGCCGCCACCGTGCGCCGGCTGCCCGGCCGGGTCTGCGTCCTGCCGGAGGGGCCGATGACCATTCCCTACCTCACCGTCTGAGCGTCGTGGTCGTGACCGAGCCCGGACATCAGTCCGTCGGCGTCGGCTGAGCAGCCCGCGGTCGCACGTCGGCACGGAAGGGAGAGGAACGCGACGATGCATGCGTCAGAGGTCCCGCGTGCGGTGGGTGCGGCGATGGCGGCCGCCTCGTCGCTTGGACTGACGGCCGACGACGCGGTCGTTCTTCATGACTCGAACAAGCTCACGCTGCGTCTGCTGCCGTGTGATGCCGTGGCCCGGGTGGCGCCCGCGGCGCATCAGGTCGCGGCGTTCGAGGTCGAACTGGCGCGACGGCTCACCGGATCCGGGTGCCCCGTGGCCGCCCTCGACCCGCGAGTGGAGCCACGCGTCCACGAGCGTGACGGCTACGTGATCACGCTGTGGACCTACCACGAACCCGCGACGCCTGCGGAGATCTCACCGGCCGGTTATGCCGATGCGCTCCAGCGGCTGCACGGCGGCATGCGCGAGCTCGACGTCCCGACCCCGCACTTCACCGATCGTGTCGAGCAGGCTCAGCAGCTCGTGGCGAGCCGTGACCGCACGCCGGCGCTCGCGGACGCCGACCGGGAGCTCCTCGGCGACACGTTGCGAAGCCTGCGACGCGCCATCGGGGAGCGCGGCGCCACCGAGCAGCTCCTGCACGGCGAGCCGCACCCGGGCAACGTGCTCGCCACGAAGAGCGGGCCGCTGTTCATCGACCTGGAGACGTGCTGCCGCGGCCCTGTCGAGTTCGACCTCGCCCACGCGCCCGAAGAGGTCGGCGGCCACTACCCGGGTGCCGACCAAGACTTGCTGCGCGAGTGCCGGATCCTCGTGCTGGCGATGATCACGACCTGGCGCTGGGATCGGGACGACCAGCTCCCGGACGGACGCCGGCTCGGCACGGAGTGGCTCAGCCAGATCCGGGCAGCGCTCGATCGCGAATCCCCGTCCTCACCTTCCGCCGCGATCCACGACCTCCCGGACCGCGGCGGTCCGGTTCGTGCGCATGGCGCGGGCCCGCCATAAGGGATAGAGGAGGGCGGTGAGAAGGCAGAACAGCGGCGCCGGATGGCCCAGGACGAATTCGGCCAGTGTGAAGTCGAGCGCGGGGGCCAGCAGGACGAGAACGGTCACCCAGACGGCCGGCGCGGGGGGCTTCACGCGCGCCGCCGCCCAAGGGGTGCGCTTCCACGGCTTGGCCACCGACAGCCATGCCTGGAAGGCGATGGCCGAGACCATGACCAGTGTGCCGGCCGGCAGGACGGGGTCGATGTCCCGCGTGTTCTCGGCGAGCGCGCCGAGGCGGGGGCCGAGCAGGAAGATGCCCACGTAGAGCTGGGACAGGGTGATGACGAACTTGATCATCACCCACCAGTACTGGAAGTAGCCCCATCTGGTCATCGCGGACAGCATCAGCCCGGTGAAGGCCGAGGCGTTGGCGAGGTGCAGGAGGACGTGGGTGTCGAGCAGTTCCGCCATCGCGTAGCCGCTGCGGTCGCCGGTGGTCGCGCTGTAGGTCCCGAGCGCGAACAGGGCGAGCGCCTGGCTCAGCCAGCCCACGGAGGTCAGGACGTGCAGTGCCACCAGCAGATTGCGCATGGCCGGGCTCATCGCTCGCTCCCATGTATAGGTCGCCTACATGTAGGTAGCCTACCCATATGAAGAGACATGCCCCGCACAGCGGTCCGCGGGTGAGGCTCCCCGCGGCCCGGCTACGCCCGCGCGGCGACTACCAGGGCAGTTCCCCGTTCTCGTCCTGGAAGGTCCCTGTCGGGCCGTCCACGTCGAGAGTGGCCAGGCGCACGACGGCTCCGGCGCTCTCCTCCGGTGATCTTCCGATCCCGAAGGCCGCGGTCATGTCGGTGGCTGTGGTGCCGGGCTCCAGTGCGTTGAACTTGATGCCGGGCTGGGACTTGGCGTACTGGACTGTCAGCATGGTTGCCGCCGCCTTGGACGCGGAGTACAGCGCCAGCGGCAGGTGGAACTCGGGCCGGTCGGGGTTGTTCACCGCCCAGAACGAGCCGGCGCTGCTCGACACGGTGACCACGGTGGGGTTCGAGGACTTGCGCAGCAAGGGGAGTGCCGCTTCTGTGACGCGGACGATTCCCACCGCGTTGGTGTCGAACACCCGCAGGGCCGTGGGACCGTCGAGGAGTTCGTTCCCGAGGATGCCCGCGTTGTGCACCAGGACGTCGAGCCGTCCCTCGGCCGCACCGATCGTCGCCAGCGCGTTGCCCACCGAGGCGTCGTCGGTCACGTCGAGTTGCACGAACCGTGCGCCGAGGGCGGCTGCGGCCTTCTCGCCTCGCTCGGCGTCGCGCGCACCGATGTAGACGGTGTGCCCCAGTCCCAGAAGTTGTCTGGCTGTCTCGAAACCGATGCCCTTGTTGGCCCCGGTGATCAGCGTGACGGTCATGGGTTTCCTCTCGAAGTGTGTGCGGGGTCAGCCGGGCTGCCGGAGTGGTTCACCGGCGCCGCGCGGGGCCGTCATGTGCCCGAACCGCCGAAGAGGCCGATCCCGTACTGGCCCTCGAGTAGCCGCACGGATCTGACCTGGGCCAACTTCCGCATCAACCGATGCAGAAGTCCACTGTAGCAGGTTCTGTACTGACCACTCCAGAACTGTCGCCGTCCGGGTGGACCGTCCGGAACCAGGTTCTCTGGATCAGCAGGGACTGCCCGGCCTGACCCGTCGGGACTGCGGTGGCGACGGAGAGGACGCCCGGCGGACGGCTCTCAGCAGGGCGGCCAGGTGCGCAGGGCGGCGTCGGCCACGTCCTGGAGCTCGTCGCGCCCCACGCCGCCGGCGGCTTGCACCGCGATGCCGTAGGCCAAGGCGGTGACGTAACGGGCGAGCAGCGCCGGGTCGGTCTCCGGCGGCAGGTCGCCGTCGTCGACGGCTCGTTCGAACCGTTCCCGGATGCGGGAGTAGCCACTGTCCCGCCACGCGACAAGGAGGTCGCGGGCTCCACGGCTGGAGTCGCCGGTAGCCAGGGCACCCTGGACCCCCAGGCACCCGTTCGGCCCGGCCGGGCGGGTGGTGGTGCGGACGGTGCCGGCGAGGAGCGCGGTGACGACCCCGAGTGCGGTCGGCTCCTCCAGGGCTCGGTCCAGGTAGGCGCTCGGGCCCTCGGTGTAGCGCTCCAGCGCCTTGCGGAACAGCTCCTCCTTGTTGCCGAAGGCCGCGTACATGCTGGTGGTGGAGATGCCCATCGCGTCGGTCAGGGTGGCCAGGCTGGCCCCCTCGTAGCCCCGCTCCCAGAACACCAGCAGGGCACGCTCGAGCGCCTCGTCGGCATCGAATCCCCGCGGCCGGCCGGTCGGGCGGCGCTGTCCGGTCTCCACCCCACCCACTCTACCGTTTCTGCATCGATCGATCCGAAATGCGCGGAGCCGCCACCCGACCGTTCTCCCGGACCTGGGCCGGCGAACTCAACAGACGCGAAGTCAGCTCAGCGCGGCCGCCTTGCGCAGCAGCACTGAGCGTTCGCGCTGGTTGGCGCACAGGCGGGCGGCCAGTTCCAGCTCGGCGCGCGCCTCCGGTCGCCGGCCGAGGCGGGCCAGCAGCTCCCCGCGTACGGTCGGGATGAGATGCGAACCGGGGAGCCGGTCCGAGGCGATCAGCTCGTCCACGATGGCCAGGGCCTGCGCCGGGCCCGAGGCCATGGCCACGGCGACGGCCCGGTTGAGCTCGACCACCGGCGAGGGGGCGACCCGGCCGAGTGCCTCGTAGAGCAGCACGATCCGGTCCCAGTCGGTCGCCTCGACCGAGGGCGCCGACGCGTGGGTGGCGGCGATCGCGGCCTGCAGGCCATAGGGGCCGAGGCCGCGGGTCGACGCCTTGGCCAGCGCGGCCAGCCCACGGCGGATCGCCGAGAAGTCCCACCGCCGCCGGTCCTGCTCGTCGAGCAGAACAGGCGAACCGTCCGGGCCGGTCCGGGCCGGGAAACGCGCGGCCGTCAGCTCGCACAACGCCAGCAGGCCGTGCACCTCCGGCTCGTCCGGCTGCAGCGCGGCCAGCGTGCGGGCCAGGCGGATCGCCTCGTAGGCGAGGTCGGGGCGCAGCAGCCGGTCGCCCGACGTGGCCGTCGCCCCCTCGGTGAAGATCACGTAGAGGACGCTGAGCACGCCGCCCAGCCGTTCCCGGCGCTCGGCGGCCGCCGGCAGCTCGAACGGCACCCCGGCCGCCGCGATCGTCTTCTTGCCCCGGGTGATGCGGGCCTGCACGGTCGGCACGGGCACCAGGAACGCGCGGGCGATCTCCTCACTGGACAGGCCGCCGACCACGCGCAAGGTCAGCGCCACCCGGGCCTCGGGGGAGAGCACCGGGTGGCAGCTGACGAACATCAGCGCCAGCACGTCGTCATCGACCCTGTCGACATCGATTTCCTCGTCCACCGCCGAGTCGGCCGCCAGCAGGGCGTAGCGGTCCTGGAGGGCGGTCCGGCGGCGGATCGCGTCGATCGCCCGCCGCCGGGCCGTGGCCATCAGCCAGCCGGCGGGATTCGCCGGGCAGGCGAGCGGCCACGACACCAGCGCCTCGGCCACCGCCTCCTGGGCCGCGTCCTCGGCCAGCCCGAAATCGCCGGTGAACCGGGTCAGCGCGGCGACGATCCGCGCCGACTCGATCCGCCAGACGGCCTCGACGTCGGCCGTACCCATCAGATCCGGCCCTTGCTCTCGCACCCGGCCCAGCCCCTGATCACCCGTCGACCTGCGGGACCTCGTCGCTCCCGGGCACCCGCCGGACCTCGATCTTGGACCCGCGGGCCGCCGGGACCCGCTTGGCCCACTCGACCGCCTCCTGTTTCGAGGCGACGTCGAGCAGGAAGAACCCCCCGAACAGCTCCTTGGTCTCGCCGTACGGCCCGTCCGTGACCACCGGCGCCTCGCCACTGAAGTCGACCACGACACCCTGCCGCGGATCGTCCAGCCCTTCAGCCGCGAGGAGAACACCGGCCTTGACCATCTCCTCGATGAACTGGCGGGTCGTGGCCATCATCTCGTCGATGTCGGCCATCATGGCCGCGTTCGACTCGTCGGTGCCCCGCATGATCAGCATGTACTGCGGCATCGCGTTCTCCTCGTCCGGCGGGACCGCCTCTCGGCCTCGCACCCACACGTCGAACGAGCGGCCCGCGGATCGACACGGCCCCGGAGAAATCTCTCGCCGCGACGCGGCCGATCCCTCCGACCCGCGTTCCGCCCGTCAGAGCGGCACCTGAGCGACGGCTGACGCGGACGCCCTGCTGATCGGAAAGCCTATCGTCGCGTCTTCTGGAAGCCGGCGACGCGGCCGCTGGCATTGGTCACTCGCCGCACGAGGTGCGGGCGACCAACGTAGGCGCGAAGACCAACTCGGCCGGGCCGCTGGGGCGATCGACGACGAGTTCACCCGCCTTCAGGCCCATCTGGTAGGAGGGCTGGGCGACCACGGTGATCCCGAGCGCGGCGGCCCACGGGAAATCGTCCATCGTCACGAATGCGATGTCGCCGGGGATGGCGATGCCGCGGGCGGTGAGGGCCGTGTGGACCGCGACGGTGAGCCGGCCGGTGGTGCAGACGATCGCGTCCAACGGCGCGCCGCGATCACGGCCACGCATGAGCAGCCTGCCGACGGCACCGCTCACCTCGGCCTCGGTGTCCGCGGCCGTCACTGCGTCCTCGGGCAAGGGCAGGCCCAGGTCCGCGAGGGCCTGCCTCAGCCCCGCCGTGCGCTCGATCTGGGACATGCGGCCTCCCGAGGAGACGACGCCGACGGACGACCGGCCGCACCCGGCCAGATGGACGGCCATCAGCCGCCCGGCCTCGACGTTGTCCAGGCTGATCGAGTGCATGCCGGGCGGCGCGTCCGGCACGGAGCGCGCGATGATCACGCAGGGGGTGCCGTTCTCGGCCATCCGGCGTGTCCGGCCGTCGGTCGCCTCGCCGGTCGTCACGATCAGGCCACGCACCCTCTGTTCGTCCATGGCCCGCACCTGGGCGACCTCGCGGTCGACGCGACGGAACGTGTTGGCGAGCATGACGAGGCTGTCGTTCGCGGACGCCACCTCGTCGATGCCGCGGATCAGGTCCAGGTAGAACGGGCTGCTCAGGTCGCGGATGACGACCCCGATCGTGCTGGAGTGCCCGGCGAAGACACCCTTGGTGAGCGCGTTGGGGGTGTACTCGAGACGAGCCACCGCTTCCCACACCCGGGCGGCGGTCGCCTCGGTGACGGCGCCGCCGTTGAGGACGCGGGAGACCGTGGCCGTGGACACGCCGGCGTCCGCGGCGACGTCGCCGATGGTCGCTCGTTTCACCATGGTTCTCCTGGTCCCTCCGGCGGTTCCGGCACCGGTCAGGCGGCGACGCGCCGACCGGCTCTCACGACGATCTCGCCGCCGACCATGACGATCCCCACGTGCTGGAGGTCCGCGGGGTCCGTCAGCACGAGGTCGGCGATCGCTCCCGGCACGACACGGCCACGCCGCGGTGCCACGCCGGGGATCGCGTCCGCGACGTTGGCGGTCGCCATCGCGACCGCCGCCGGCAGGCTCACCACACCCGCCTTGACGGATCGGTCGATCGCCAGCAGGATCGGGTCGTGGTGGCCGCCCGCGTAGTCGGTCGAGATCGTGTCGACCACCCTCGCGGAGAACAGCGCGTAAAGCAATTCCGGCCCCGTCGTGAGCCGCTGTGCCCCGAAGGTGTCCAGGGTGGAGACATCCACGATCGCACCCATCTCCTTGAGCCGTCCGGCGTGCTCGACCGCCTCGCGGAGCTCGAAGCTCGAGTGGTTGGAGTGCCCGGCGATCAGGACCACGTCCGTCTCCGCGATGGCCGCGACCTGGGTCATCGATGCCGCCGCGTTGTGCACCAGCACCGGGACGCCCGCCTCGCGAGCCTGCCCGGCCGCCTCGGCGAGCCCGCGCAGGGCGATGTCGAAGGCCGGCAGCACGATGCCCGAAACGATCTCACGGGTGTCCTCGACCGAGAGCGTGCCGGTCAGGCCCGCGCTCGCCAGGGCCTCCTCGACACGGTCCCGATCGAACGCGTTCTCCGAGATGTGCCGGCCCAGCACCGCGGTCTTCAGCCCGTCCGCCTGCCGGGGTGTGATCTTCACACCGGTACGTCTCTCGACCTCGGCCGGGATGTACAGGTAACTCGCCCCGCCCCCACCGAGGGTGTGCCCCGCCCCGATCTCGCCGAGCGCCACCGCGCCGTCGCGTACCGCGTGCCGCGCGGTGAACGCGCGGTTCGCCTCGGTGAGGCCGCCGCCGTCCGCGATGGTCGCCGCCGCCAGGCACGCCGGGGTGTTGCACGAGGCCAGCTTGACGTTGATCGGGTGCGCTTCACCGGTGCGCGCGAGCGCCTCGGCGGTGACGAAACCGTCCACGCAGAGCACCGTGGTCGTCCCCTCCAGCAGGTGCCGGTCGAGGTTGGCGAGGACCTGCTCGTGCGGCAGGCCCACGTGTCCGCTGGGAAACAGCGGCCCGTACGCGGTGCCGTGTGTGTGGTTGTTGATCAGTCCGGGGATCGCCAGCATTCCGGCCGCGCCGACGATCTCGTCAACCGTGCCGTAGGCGTCAGCCGGTCGCGAGGGAACGATCTCGCGGACGGTGCCTCCCGCGACGACGATGTCGGCCCCGTGCCGTGGATCCGTGCCCGTGCCGTCGACCAGGTCACAGTCATGGAGGACGATCGTGCTCATGGTCGCACCGTCACCCGGCCGCCAGTGACGGCCGCTCGAACCGGAACGCGGCCAGCGCGTCGTCATGGTCCTCACCCAGCACCTCGCCGGCGACCAGGTCGCCGGCGTGCACGCTGAGCGTCGCGCCGCTGTGCGAGACCGCGAAATGGAAGTTGGGCAGCGCGAGGACCCGGCCGAGCACCGGCAGGCCGTCGCCGGGGATGGGCCGTTGACCGACCCGGACACTTTCCACGGTCGAGGCTCGCAGTCCCGGGTACAGCGCACGACCGGCCTCGACCACCTTTTCGACGGCCGACGGGTCGACGCTGATCTCCCCGTTAGCCGACACGTGCGCCGCGCCGTCGATCTCATGGGTGTGCAGCAGCAGCCGCCCCCCGCCGTCCGGGCGTAGGTGGACGTGCGGGGCATGGACGACCCGCGAGACCGATACCGCGACCGGTGAGGAGGAGACGAGCACACCGCGGGTGTTGCGCATGGGCAGAACCAGTCCGGCCAGCGCGGCGATCCCTGCGGCCTGAGGTCCCGCACAGTTCACGACCGCATCCGCGAGCAGCCGCCGCCCGGAGACGAGCCGCACGGCGCGCACCGTACCCGCGGTCACCTCCAGTCCGGTGACGGCGTCGTTCACCACCACTTCGGCCCCACCGCCCACCGCTCTCGACAGCAGGTAAGCGATCAGGCGCACCGGCTCGATCCACCCTTCGCGCGGGAAGTAGGCGATCTCACCTTCCGGCAACTCGCCGGGATCCATGTCCGGCTCCAGCCCCAGCGCCTCCGCCCGGCTGAGCCACCGCGCCTCGTATCCGTAGTCGAGAACGCCCGCGACCTTCTTGCGCAACTCCTCGCGCCCGGCATCGTCGGCAGCCCACTCGAGGTTGCCGCCCTCGTGGTACCAGCCGCCATGAGGCACGTCGGCCGCCAGCCTGCGATGGGCCGCCATACCCGCGACACTGAGATCGTGATACGACCGCGGCTGCTTGCCGCATGAGTTGGTCCACGAAAACGTCGCACCAGAGGCCCCACCCGCCGGCGCACCGCCCTCGACGACCGTGACACGAGCCCCCCTCCGCACCAGCGCGGCGGCCACCGCCGCCCCGTAGACGCCGGCACCGACGACAACCACATGCTCGACCATTGCGATCCGGTCTCCCTCGTCTCTCATGGGCTCGCGCCGGGACGGGCGAAGGGCACTGATGACCTCGGCTCGGCGGCTCACGCCCTCCCAGAAGTAACTAGTTTCAGTAACTAGTTACAATCCAGCATGCCCGGTTCCGCCTGTCAAGTGGAACTGCCCCCGCAAGGCGGGACTCCGAGCCGGCCACGCGTTGATCATCATGGCGGCCCGGCCATCGCGTCGCCGACGGGCATCGCGCATACCCGCATCTTCAGCACCTGATCACCCAGTTGGTCACCCAAGACCGAGAAAAGGGTGTCACGTGAGCACGTGACACCCTTTTGCCAACCAGGCATTACCTGGTCGGGACGACAGGATTTGAACCTGCGACCCCTTGACCCCCAGTCAAGTGCGCTACCAAGCTGCGCTACGTCCCGTTGCCCGTTGTGGTGGGCGAGAACAACCTTAGCGCAGATCCGGAGGGCATGTGTAATGGGAGTGACCTTGGGTGGGGGAGGATGGGGGGATGGGGCGGAAGGCGTTCATCGATCGCGTGGAGTTGGCGCGGCTTGTGGCGGCGGGGTGGTCGAATGCTGAGATCGCGGCGCACTTCGGGGTGACCGAGTCGGGGGTGTTGCAGGCGAAGCGGGCGGCGGGGCTGGCGCGGGCGATGCTTGATCATGGGCGGGCGATTCCGTGGAAGCTCAACCGGGTGCACAACCAGACGGGGCCGGCTACCAATCTGCGGAATCTTTCCGCGGTGGCGCAGGGGGGTGAGGTGCCTCGGGTGAAGGTCAACACGGCGGTGCGGTGGGCGCGGAGGTTGGTGGACTCTGGGTTGGATGTGGCTTATGACCCGGAGAAGGGGTTCTATGAGACGCCGGTGTCGGGGGCGTCGCATGTCGAGGGGGTGCTGAACGACGCGCTGGCGGTGCTCGAGCGGGAGGAGTGATCCGCTCGCGGCACAGCGAGCGGATCGTGGGCTCCCGGGAGGGCTAGAACCAGCCGCGGCGGTGGGCCATGGCGGTCAGGCCGTTGTGCAGGGCTTGCTGGACGGCGCCGGGGTGGTCGCCGTAGTTGACGCGGAAGCGGTTGTAGACGTCGTGGCTGGAGGTGAGGAAGCCGCCTCGGGTGTCGGCTTCCAGGATCACGTCCATCGAGTGGGGGCCGGCGATGAACGTCAGTTCAAGCTCGTTGAAGTGGCGGCGCCAGTCGGGGGCGGCGTAGTACTCGATCTCCTGGAAGAAGGGCATCATCGAGCCTTGCAGCGTTCCCTTCTCCAGGTCGGCGCGCTTGAAGCGGAAGCCCATGCGGTCCAGGGCGGTGAGCAGGTGGGACTGCTCGGGGAGGGGTTCGACGTACAGGGGGTCGAGGTCGCCCTTGTCCAGGGCGCCGGCCAGCGCCAGCTCTGTGGCGACGCCGAGGCGCATGCCGGGCAGGGGGTGGCCGCCGATGGAGCTGAGCGGGGTCTCCCAGGGGACGGGGATGGAGAAGGGGAGGGACCGGGCCTCGCCGGCCTTCAGGACGAACGGGCCGGAGATCTGGGAACGCATGAAGGGGTAGGTGGTGCGGAACTCGTTGTCGCCCTGCTCGATCTCCACGACGGCCGTGAAGTCGACGGTGATCGCGTCCACGCGGTGCTCGGACGAACCTCCCTGAAAACGTACGGTGCCCTCCAGGAGCCCGCCCGGCCGTACGTGTGTGGTGCTCAGCACCGTGTCTACCTCGACGCCGGCGCCGAACGCGGCCATCAACTTGCGGAACACCGCTCACTCCTTCTCACAGGTCTTTCACCAGCCAACGGCCAGCATCTCGCATCGGGTTCCGTGTTTTCCTGCTATATGCCGAGATTTCTGGCGTCCTCGCCCGGCGTGAAACTCCTGGCGTGCGTTATTCGTTTCTCTGATCGAACGGCCCATGGACCACCGGTGGCCTCCGTGCGTTTCCCGCCGGGCTCCTGAGCAGAGGACGAGAAGCGGATGACGCCTGATTCGATCACCCCCGAGCCGCACCGCACGCAGGTCACGGCCTCGACCCGGGAGCTGCGGTATCCCGCCGGGTCGCTGGTGCTGCTGGCCGGGCTGCCCGGGGCGGGCAAGAGCACCCTGCTCCAGCGCCTGTACGACATGAACGGCGACGAGACCTTGCCGCTGGTGGCCGGCGACGTGCGCGTGGTCGACTCCCGGCAGGCACGCAACTGGTGGGCGCGTTTCCTCGGCCCCGTCCCCCCGCGGGTCCGCACCCCTCTGGTGCACGCCACCCACGTGGCCCGCATCGCCCGTGCCGTGCTGCACGGGCACGCCGTCGTGGCGCACACCAGAGGCACCTGGCCCCACATCCTGCACGGCTTCGCGTGGCTGACCCGCCGCCGCGGCGCCGCCACCCATGTGATCCTCCTCGACGTCCCGCCGCAGACCGCCAGAGCCGGCCAGTACTCCCGGGGCCGCGTCGTCACCGACGCCACCTTCGCCCGCCACTGCCGCCGATGGCAGGCCCTCGTGGCCGCCGTCCGCGCCACCGGCACCATCGCCCCGGCCGCCAGCATCACCCTCCTGGACCGGGAAGCCGCCGACCGCCTCCACACGATCCGCTTCGACGCCGCCCCCTGATCACGGCCGAGGATCACGCGGCCGGTTCCGTCCCGCCCGCCGCCGCAGGAGCAGCCCGCCCCCTGCCGCGGCGACCACCACCGAGCCGGTCACCACGAACGCGCGCCCGTCCGGCCCCGCGGCCCCGCCCCCTCCCGTGTCCGCGCCTCCGGCCGGGGTCCGGGTCACCATCGGGGCCCCCGTGGCCGTGGACCGCGTCACCGTCGCCGTGACGGTCCGGGTCGGCCTGACGGTCGGCGTCGCCGTACGGCTGGACGTGGGGCTCGATGTGGGGCTGGACGTGGGGCTGGGTGTCGGGGTGGGGGAGTGGGAGGAGGAGGTGATGGTCAGGGGAGTGGGGGTCAATTCCTCGCGGTTGCGCACCTCGCACTCGATCAGGATCTCCTGTGGGGTGGAGCCGATGTTGATCGCGGCGGGACGCACCGAGGCGGTGCCGGGGGTGTGGCCGGTCGTCCGCAGGCTGACGGCGGTGGCCGGGAGCGGGATCACCTGGTTCGCGGCGACGGCGGGGAGTGCCTCGAGACCGGTGGCGGAGGTCAGGCCGGGCAGGTCGCTGATCGACGCGTAGGCGTACAGCTTGGCGCCGGCGAGCCCGGCGGCGGGGGCGCGCAGCCCTGTGCCGTCGTAGGTGCCGCGCCAGGTGATGACCAGTTGTCGTCCCACCACGGCGTCGTCCGGCGCCGTCAGTTCGACGTTGACGGCGATGTCCTGCGTCTCGCCGGTGGCGGTGGTCGTGCACCTGTACTCGACGAGGTTGCCGGCGGCGTACGCCGCGGGGTGGAGCAGGAACAGCCCGCCGCTGACGGCGGCGGCAATAAGGAGGGACCGGGTACGCAAAGCAACTCCTGTTACGACACATCTGACTTGTCAGGGACGGATGTGGCGTGTGTGGAGTTGTCGCCGTGTCCGGATGCGGCCAGGCCGGATCCGGCCGTGGAGGGGGCCCGCGGCGCCGCGGGCCCGGGGTCACTCCAGGATGAAGGTGGCGTCGGCGCGGGCGGTCGCGTCCGAGACCGGCTGGATGTAGAGGGCGCTCCCGGTGTGGCGGATGAAGCGGCCGGGGAAGTTGGTCGACTCGAAGGATGCCGCGGTGCCGTCGGCGAGGCCGGCGCGGCGGTTGAAGCTGGCGTCGGAGCGGAAGACGGCGGTGCCGTCGTTGCGCTGGAGCAACATCTCGTAGTTGTAGTGGCGGAGGTAGTAGCCGGGGAAGTTCGTGGACTCCAGTGAGACGCTGCCGTTGCCGGCGAGGCCGGTGACGATGCGGAACTGGGAGTCGGCGAGGTTGGTGACGTTGGCCTCGATCCGCGCGCGGTAGTCGTAGTGGCGGACGAAGCGGTCGGGGTAGTTGTACGACTTCAGCCGGACCGGGGTGACGCCGTCCGGCACCGGGATGCCGAAGTTCGGGGTGCCGTCGGCGTTCCAGTACAGCTTCTGCAGGCGCACGCGGCGGTTGGGGTCGTTCAGGGGGTCGCCGGAGATGTCGCGGTAGTTGCGGTCGTGGTAGACGAGGATGTCGCTCTGGCCGTCCTCGGAGACGGTGAAGGTGTTGTGCCCGGGGCCGTACTGGCCGGTGGCGGCGTTGCTGGTGAACACCGGGGTGGGGGTCTTCACCCAGGAGGACGCGCTGAGCAGGTTGGCGGACGCGCTCGCGGTGAGCAGGCCGAGGCAGTAGTTGGCGTCGGTGGCGCTCGCCGAGTACGTGAGGAAGATCCTGCCGTTGCGCTGGATGACCGTCGGCCCCTCGTTGACGGCGTAGCCGCGCCGCTCCCAGTCGTACGTGGGGGTGGCGATGCGGACCGGGGTGCCCGTGATGGTCCACGGACTGCTCATCCGGGCGATGTACAGGTTGGAGTTGGTGCTGATGCCGGGCTCGGACTGGGCCCAGATCAGGTAGCGCACGCCGTTCGCGACGAACGTCGACGCGTCCAGGGCGAACGTCTCCCACGCGGTGCGGATCTGGCCCCGCTCGGTCCAGGTGGCGGTGAGCGGGTTGGCGCCGGTGCCCTCCAGCACGTACATGCGGATGGCCCAGACGTCGTTGGTCGCGCCCGCGGCGAAGTAGACGTACCACTTGCCGTCGATGTAGTGGATCTCCGGTGCCCAGATGTGGGCGCCCATCACACCGCTGGAGTGTTTGCGCCAGATGACGGTCTCCGGGGCGCTGGACAGGCCCTGCAGCGTGGTGGCGCGGCGCAGGACGATCCGGTCGTACTCGGGGACGGTCGCGGTGAAGTAGTAGTAGCCGTCGGTGTGCCGGTAGATCTGGGCGTCGGCGCGCTGGTTGACCAGCGGGTTGGTGTGCTGGACCGCCGGCGAGGCCGCGGCGGGCGGGCCCGGCAGCAGGACGGCGATCAGCGCGGCGGCGACGACGGCGAAGAACGCGATGCGTCCGCCGGGACGAACATGCGGCATGGAAAGGTTCCTCTCCGCCGGTGACGGGTGCCCCGCCTGAGTCAAACGCTGATGTTTGCGCTCACATTAAGGGCTGTCAAGGACGCGAAATCCCGTCGGAACGAGGTGGTCGCCTCACGGGCGGATTCGCCCGGCCGAGGCCGGGAGCCGATGAAATTTTCGCTCGTCAACCCCTTTCACGGCGCGTCTTCCTTTGCGGCCCCGGCACACGCTTGACACGAGTAAATGTGAGCGCAAACCATGCAGGCGGCCCGCCCCATCCAAAGGAGAACCACATGCTTTCCCCTTCCGGGCGTGCGAGGCCCCGACGCCGGTGGCGCGCCTCCCTCGTCCTCGCCGTCAGCCTCGTGCTCGCCGCCGTGGGCGCGGTCGTCGCGGTGCAGCCCGCCACTGCCGCCACCGTCGACACCTCCGCCTACTACGTGCTGGTGAACCGGCACAGCGGCAAGGCGCTCGACGTCTACAACCTCGCCACCAACGACGGCGCCCCCATCGTGCAGTGGACGCGCAACGACGGCAACCAGCAGCAGTGGCAGTTCGTCGACTCCGGCGGCGGCTACTACCGGCTGCGGTCCCGCCTCAGCGGCAAGGTCCTGGACATCTACGAACGGTCCACCGCCGGCGGCGCCAACGTCGTCCAGTGGGCCGACAACGACGGCTGGAACCAGCAGTTCCGTCTCGCCGACTCGGCCGACGGCCACGTCCGGCTGATCAACCGCAACAGCAACATGGCCCTGGAGGTCTTCGAGTGGTCCACCGCCGACGGCGGCCGGATCTCGCAGTGGAACGACCTCGACGGCGCCAACCAGCAGTGGCAACTGGTCCGGGTGGGCGGCGGCAGCTCCAGCCCCCCGCCGACCGGCTGCGGCAGCGGGACGTTCCACGGCGAGGTCACCGTCAGCGGCAGCACCTGGACCGCACGCAACGGCGGCACGGTCCGCTACACCGGCGGCGACATGCTGTCGGCCATGCAGGCCGCCGTGAACGGCCTCACCGCCGGCCGCACCAGCAAGCAGCGGGTGGTGGTGCGCGGCTCCGGCAACGTGCCGGCGAGCTCCCGTCTGTCCCTGCCGAGCTACACCGTGCTGGACGTGTGCGGCACGATCAACGTGACGGGCTCCGGCTCCGGTGACATGGCGCCGGTGTACTCCCGCGGCACCACCGACGTCGAGGTGCAGAACCTGAGACTGACCGGCACGCCGGTGTACGGCATCTTCATGCGGAACGTCAGCAACCTGACGCTCGGCCAGATCGACATGCGGCTGTCCGCCGGGCTCGGCGTGCGCATCGACAACCACGGCGGCGACCGCGCGGTGAAGGTGCGCAACATCCGGATCGACAACGTGTACGTCTCCGGCACCGGCACCCACGGCGTGGAGACCTACGGCGTGGACGGCATCACCATCGGCACCGTCACCGCACGCAACACCCGCGACTCGGGCCTGCTGTTCAACGACACCATCAACGCCACCGTCGGCACGGTCGACGCCCAGGGCGCGGGCACGGGCACCGGGTACGCCGCGTTCCGCATGGCCAACCGCAACGGCCGCGTCGGCAGCAGCTATCCGACCAACATCCGGGTGGGCAACGTCATCGCCGCCGGCGGCGGGCGTGGCATCTTCTGCGTCTCCGAGAGCGGCGGCGCCGTCATCGACCGGGTCACCATCTCCAACACCGGCAACAACGCGATCCTGATCGAGAACTGCTACAACGTCACCATCGCCGGTGTGTCCGGCACCGTGACCGGAGGCGGGGATGTCCGCATCGCCGCCCGCAGCGAGTTCCCGATCTCGTCCGGGATCACGTTCCAGAACCTCACCGTCACCAACACCAACATCGTCCAGAGCCCGTGCGGCGGCGCGAACAACGTCATCCGCAACGTCACCCGGGTCAACTCGTCGCTCACCTGGTGCTGACCTCGTGCCCCGCGCCCCGGTGGCTCTATCGTCACCGGGGCGCGGCACGAGCCGCGGGACGGGAGGTCCGGCGGGTGTGGGAAGTGGCGGAGTGTTCCGAGGTCGCCAAGGGGGGCGGGGCGGGGGAGGACCGTGTGGTCGTCCTGGAGGACGAGGCCGGCGTCCGGTGCGCGGCGGTCGTGGACGGGGCCACGGACAAGTCCGGGCGTGACCACGGCGGCGTGACCGGCGGGGCGCTCGCCGCCGAGGAGGTCGTACGCACACTGCGCCGCCTGGACCCGGGGAGCGGGCCGGACGCCGGGGTGACGGCCCTCACGGAAGGGATGCGGCTGTTGCGGAGCCGGTGGGGGGTGGGGCAGGACGATCCGGCAGGGCCCTGCGCGGTGGTGGCGGTGGCCTGGCCGCGGGACGGCGTCGTGTGGCGGGTCGGGGACGTGCACGTCGCCCTCGGGCACGAGGACGGATCGTGGGAGCGGCACGCGGGGGAGAAGGCCGTCGACCGTGTGCTGGCGGACACGCGCGCGGCCTATCTGCACGCGTTGCTGGCTTCGGGCACGAGCGCCGGGGAACTCGCGCGGGACGACCCGGGACGAGAGCTGATCATGCCGGTGTTGCGGCGGCAGGGGGCGCTGGCCAACCGGGACGGGCGGTTCGGCTACGGGGTGGTGGACGGGCGGGCGGTGCCCCCGCGGTTCGTGGACGTCCTCAAGCTGCGGGGGGACTGCCGGGACGTGGTGCTGGCGTCGGACGGGTACCTGCGGGCGGCCCCCACCTTGCAGATCGCCGAACGGGAACTGGCCTCGTCGTTGCGGGCCGATCCGCTGCGGATCGGGGAGTTCCCCGCAACCAAGGGCGTGCCGCCCGGGGCGGGGAGTTTCGACGACCGGGCCTACCTCCGCCTCGTCCGCAGGTCATGACCCACGGCATGAGACGCCTCCCGCCGGGGGGACGGGGGCGGGAGCGCGTGCCACGAGGGCGTACCCGGCGTGGGACGGCTCAACAACGGCGGGATCGCGGATGAATGAGGCTTTCACGGCGGGCGGCGATGTCAACGCAGGTCGGCCGGTCGGGGGTGGCCGGGGGCGGTCGCGGCACTGGGGGACGGTGCGGGGATGTCGTAGCTTGTCGGCTTGTTCGTCGTCGGCTCGGAAGGGGATCACGGTGCGGAAGTGGTTGGCGGTGGCCGGGGCGGCCCTGTTGTTGCCGTTGGCGGGGGTGTCGGGAGCCGCCGCGTCGGGCGGGGACCGGGGGCACGGGGACAGCACGTGCGGCGGCCGGGGGCTGCTGTTCTGTGAGGACTTCCAGAGCGAGCCGCTCGGCGGGGCGAGCAGCCTCAAGTGGGGGGTGGACACCAAGCACGGCATGCTGAGCGTCGAGCGGGACGGCAGGCACGGGCAGAAGGTGCTGCACGTGCGGACCGAGGGCAACGGCCGGGCGTTCCTGAAGGTGGACGACTTCGCGCCTCCGGGGAACAGCTTCTACGGGCGGGTGCGGCTGAAGGTCAAGGCGTTCCCGACGGCCCCGGACTGGGCGCACTACACCCTGATCGAGACGACCGGCGCCGGCCCGGAGATCGTGCGGCCGCTCGGCGGGCAGTACGTGCCCGAGGTCGGGAACGGCGTCGCGTTGTGGGGCGTCGGCGCGGACGGCGGCCCGACCGGCGACTGGACCAACTGGCGCGAGTCGGCGCCGTCCCGCGCGGGCGTGTGGCAGTGTGTGGAGTGGCGCATGGACGCCACCGACAACCGCATCACCCTGTGGTTCGACGGCGTGCCCAAGCCCGACCTCACCGTCTCCACGCGGCAGCACGGCGGCAACCAGGTCGATTTTCTCTTCCCGAGGTTCGACACCGTCAAGCTGGGCTGGCAGCTCTACCAGGGCAACCCCACCCCCGGCTCGTACGACGTCTGGATGGACGACATCGCCCTGAGCACCCAGCGCGTCGGCTGCTGACGGCCGTCTTCCCCGGGGCGCGAGACGCCCCGGGGGGCCGGGGTGCGGCGAGGCCCTCCCTCACCGCACCCCGGCGGCCCGGGCGGGCTCCGGGCCGCGGAGCCCGCCCGGGAGACCCAGGCCACCCGGGACGGCCACCGCGGGACCGGCCGCCGGGCACGGCGAGCCGGCCGCGGCGGGGCGCCGGGAACTCAGGCCGGGAATTCCGGCCGGAGGTCTCTAGTGCGCGAGCTGTGCCAGCGTCAGGCCGCCCGCCACCACCAGGGCAACCGCCCACAGCCGGTCCACGTTGAACCAGGCGCGACGCAGCACCGTCAGCCCCGCCACCTGGTACACGAGGACCGCGACGGTCCCCGCCACCGCGAACATCGCCAGCGTGTGCAGCGCGGCGACCTCCAGCCCGCCGGACAGCGGCCGGCCCTCGGCGTGCAGCCCGGTGAACAGCGGGATGAGCATCAGGCCCGCGCCGTGCGCCGACGACATCAGGAACGACCACGCGGCGAGCTGCGGCAGCGTGAGCCGCATGCCCACCCACCGGAAGTGCCGGGTGGACAGCAGCTGCCACAGCCCGAACGCGACCAGCACCGTCCCGCCGAGCACGGACAGCACGGTCGCCGTCACCAGCGACCCGGTCAGGCCGATCGCCAGCGCCACCACGGCCACCGAGGCCAGGTGTCCCGCGGCGATGGCGGGCAGCGACGCCAGCACCACCCCCCGGTCGCGTTCCTGCAGCCCACGGGCGACCGCGAACAGCCACCCCATGGCGGGGTTCAGCCCGTGGAACGCGCCGAGCAGGACGGCCGTCAGGGTGGTCACGGGTAGCAGTAGGAATCGGAGGAGGCGTCGCCGCCCTGCAGCCGCACCTGGTGGGGACGCAGGCCGCGGAACGCGTCGCCGTTGGGGAAGAACCGCTCGTCGAACGTGAACGAGTCCGCGTCGATCTTGGCGAGCCACGCGCCGACGCCCTCGGGGTAGAACTGGTCGTCCCACGCCCCGTAGAGGGAGTTGCTCACGTAGACTCGCCGGCCGTCCCTGCTGACCTCGACCATCTGCGGCCCGCCGCGCAGCGGGGCGGAGAGGGCGGGGTGCGCGGTGTTGCCCACGACGCCCCCGATGCGCAGGGACCCGAGCTCGACGGGCTTGAACGGGTCGGACACGTCGTACTGCTTGATCTCGCCGGTGCCCCAGCACGAGACGTACAGCCGCCGGTCGTCCACTGACAGGTCGATGTCGGTGACGAGCGGCGGCACCGCGCCGAACGGCTTGAGGATGTCGGGCAGGTCCTCGGCGGCGGCCGGCTCGGCCGGGATGTCGATCACCTTGCGTACCTGCCACCGCCCGGCCTCGTGGAACCACGTCCACACCGACGCCGACAGGTCCTCGACGCTGGTGACGACGCCGACGAAGCCGTAGGTGCGGGTGGGGTCGTGCGCGGGGCGCAGCTCCAGCGGCATCTGGTACTGGTCGCCGAGGTCCACCTCCTGCAGGTGGCGGCGTCGGCGCAGGTCCCAGAAGTGCAGCCGGTGGCCGTACTTGCGGCCGAGCAGCAGCTCGCCCACCACGCCGTCCTCGATCATGGACGGCGTGCCCCACTCGGAGGTGACCAGCACGTCGTGGTTGATGTGCCACCAGAAGTCGTACGCCAGGTACTGCGGTCCGCGGTCCACCTCCCACCGGCCGAGCACCTCGAACGAGCGGTGGTCGAGGATCGCGATGCCCCCGGGGCCCTCCTCGCCGCCGGCCCCGCCGAGCGCCGAGACGTACAGCCCGTCGGGCCCGCAGTGCACGGTGTGCGGCCGGGAGTACCCGGCCCGCTCGGCGAGCTGCTCCGGCTCGATCACCTTGACGATCTCGGGGCTGATGCGGTCCTTGGTGTCGAGGACGTAGACGCGCGACGAGCGCAGCCCCGGCACCACGAGGTAGCGCCGCTCGACGTGCGGGTGCGGGGCGGAGGGGCACAGCGCGCTGCTGCACGCGTTCCAGCCGAAGTGGTGGAGCTCGTCGCCGGTGTACGGCAGGTCGGTCCAGCCCACCACGTCGCCGTAGGTGGGGGAGGAGGCGTCGGTGTCGAGGACGGCTATCGCGTCCGGCCGGGAGGCCTGCCGGTCGAAGGCGGCGACGTACGCCAGCCGCTCGGCCGGCGCGGACGCGGCGTCCCGGGGTGAGGGGTAGAACGTGGGGTCCGGTGTCCAGAGTGCCATCTTCCCAGCATCCCGCTAATGCCTACAAGGTCAATAGGTAATCGCCGGGACGCCGGCCGGCCCCGGGTGGAGGGCCGGCCGGCGCGCCCCGCGGGTCAGGCGGCGAGCGGCGAGTACGCCGACGCGTCCCCGGCCAGGGCGACGCTCGGACGCCCGTCGACGCCCACGGGGACGTCCCCGGCGATGGTGACCCGGTGCAGCCGCCGGGCCTGGCCGCCGAAGTCGTGCACCACGCGGTGCTGGGTGGCGCGGTTGTCCCAGATGGCCACGTCGCCCGGCGCCCAGTGCCAGCGCACCGTGTTCTCCACCTGGGTGACCTGCTCCTGGACGAGGCTGATGATCGACGCGGAGGTCTGCGCGGACAGGCCGCTGATCCGCTTGGCGAAGTCGCCGAGCAGGATCGAGCGCTCGCCGGTCTCGGGATGCACGCGCACCACGGGGTGCTCGGTCTCGTAGCCGGTCGAGGAGAACACCTTGGCGTACTCCCCGGCACGCTCGGGGTCGTCGGAGGTGGCGACCCGCGCGTAGTCGAACTGGTTGGTGTGCACGGCGCGCAGCCGGTCCACGAGGTCGCGCAGCGCGTCCGGCAGGTATTCGTAGGCGCTCACGGTGTTGGCCCAGAGGGTGTCGCCGCCCGCCGGGGGGACGGTGACGGCGCGCAGCACCGACGCCAGCGGCGGCCGGTCCACGAAGGTGACGTCGGTGTGCCAGCGGTCGACCTTCTGGCCGGCGCTGTAGTCCAGGTCGAGGATGTGGGCGTTGCCGTTCAGGGCGGGCACGGTCGGGTGGGCGGTGGTGGGCTCGCCGAGCAGCCGGGCGAAGGCGACCTGCTCCTCCTCGCCGAGGTGCCACTGGCTGCGGAAGAAGACGACCTTGTGCTCGAGCAGGAGCCGGCGGATCTCGGAGACCAGGTCGGCGGGCAGGTCTCCGCCGAGCCGTACGCCGGTGATCTCGGCGCCGATGCGGCCGGCGACGGGGGAGACGTTCAGGGTGGACATGACGGGGCTTCCTTCCGGGTGGGGATGAGGGGGACTCAGCGGAAGGAAGGACACAGCGCGCTGGCCACGCGGCAGAAGTCCACGTGACCCCGGATGATCAGGGAGGTGGTGGTCACGTCCTCAACGTAGAGCGCACCATGAAGCGAAGTCAACACTACAGGTAGGAAATAGGGGATTATGGCCCCGGTGAGCGCCGGCCGGATTCGGACACCGGGTTGACGGGCCGTCCCCGTGGCTCTATAAACGAGTAAATCTACTTAATAAGTGGGAAATATAGGGAGTTCGGATGAACGCTCGCAGGGTCCGCGGAGTGGTGGCGGTCGTCGCCGCCGTGGCGATCACGACCTTGACGGCGGCCTGCGGGGGCACGGACGCCGGGAATCCGGCAGGTGGAGGGGCCGGTGGATCGGCGGCGGGCCCGGCGGAGGTGCGGCTCGGGTTCTTCCCCAACATCACGCACTCCACCGCGCTGGTCGGGGTGGAGAAGGGGTACTTCGCCAAGCACCTCGGCAGCGGCACGACCCTGAGGACGAGCCAGTTCAACGCCGGGCCCGCCGCCATCGAGGCGGTCTTCTCCGGCGCGATCGACGCCACCTACATCGGCCCCAACCCGGCGATCAACGCGTGGTCCAAGTCCAAGGGCGAGGCCATCAAGATCGTCGCGGGTGCCGCGTCCGGCGGCGTGTTCCTGGTGGTCAAGCCGGAGATCAACTCTCCCGAGGACCTCAAGGGCAAGAAGATCGCCACCCCGCAGCTCGGCAACACCCAGGACGTGGCGCTGCGGTACTGGCTGAACGAGAAGGGCATCAAGACCGACACCAAGGGCGGCGGCGAGGTGTCGATCGTCCCGCAGGAGAACTCCCAGACTGTGCAGACGTTCGCCACCGGCGACATCGACGGCGCCTGGGTGCCCGAGCCGTTCGCCAGCCGCCTCGTCAAGGAGAGCGGTGGCAAGGTGCTGGTCGACGAGCGCGACCTGTGGCCGGGCAAGCAGTTCGTGATCACCCACCTGATCGTGCGGCAGGAGTTCGCCAAGGAGCACCCCGACACCGTCAAGAAGCTCATCGAGGCGCACGTCGAGGCCAACGCCTACATCAACTCCGACCCGGCGGGCGCGGCGCGGACCGTCAACACCGCCCTGGAGAAGCTCACCGGCAAGCCGCTCAAGCCCGAGGTGCTGGACGCCGCGTTCAAGAACATCACGTTCACCGACGACCCGATCGCCTCGTCGCTGGTGGGAAGCGCCGACCACGCCATCAAGGTCGGGCTGCTCGACCCGGTGGACCTGAACGGCATCTACGACCTGACGATCCTCAACCAGGTGCTCGCCGCCAAGGGCGAGCAGGCCATCTCCGACAAGTAGCCGACGCCGGACCCCGAGAGGAAACGAAAGCATGACCGCTCCGCTCGTGGAGCAGGCCGGCGGCCGGGTCGAGGGGGAGAACCCCGCGATCCGGCTCTCGGCCGTCTCCAAGATCTACGGCCAGGGCAGGAACGGGCTGCTCGCCCTGGACGAGGTGTCGCTGGACGTGGCCCCCGGGGAGTTCGTCTGCCTGCTCGGCGCGTCCGGGTGCGGCAAGAGCACCCTGCTGTCGCTGGTGGCCGGGCTGGACCGGGCGACCGCCGGCACCGTCGAGGTCGACCGCACCCGGGTGGCCCTGATGTTCCAGGAGCCCGCGCTGTTCCCCTGGCTGACCGTGTCGGCCAACGTCGAGATGGCGCTGCGGGCCAAGGGCGTCGCCAAGCGGGAACGCCGGGAACGCGCACAGGAGTTCCTGCGGATCGTGCACCTCGGCGACTTCGGCGCCAAACGGCCGCACGAGCTGTCCGGCGGCATGCGCCAGCGGGTCGCCCTGGCCAGGGCGCTGGCCCAGGACGCCGACGTGTTGCTGATGGACGAGCCGTTCGGCGCGCTGGACGCCATGACCCGCGACCTGCTGCACGACGAGCTGGAGCACATCTGGCGGGAGCGCAACCTCGCGGTGCTGTTCGTCACCCACAACGTGCGCGAGGCCGTACGGCTCGGCGACCGCGTGGTGCTGCTGTCCAGCCGCCCCGGCCGGGTCGTCGACGACTTCCGCATCACCCTGCCCCGGCCGCGGCGCAGCGACTCCGCCGAGGTGGGGCGGCAGGCGGGCGAGATCACCGATCGGCTGAAGCTGGAGGTCATGCGCCATGGCGGCAACTGAGACCCGTGCGGCCGACGCCCATGCGCGGCAGATCGCCGGGCTGGACGCGCTGGAGCTGGCCGCCCCGCGGAAGGCCGCCCTCGCCCCCCGGGCCTGGGCGGCGGCGTGGCCGGTGGTGTCCGCCATCGTCATCGTGCTCGTCGTCTGGCAGGCCGTGGTGTGGGCCGGCTGGTGGCCCGAGTACGTCTTCGCCGGACCCGTCACCACGCTGACCGACCTCGCGCAGCGCCTCGGGGAGGCGGAGTTCTACCAGGCCGTCGCGGTCACCATGCGCCGCGCCGTCGTGGGCTTCGCGCTCGCCATCGCGGCCGGGCTGGTCGTCGGGGCGCTGGTGTCGCGCATCGGGCCGCTGCGCCGCGCGGTCGGCTCGCTCATCACCGGCCTGCAGACCATGCCGTCCATCGCGTGGTTCCCGCTCGCCATCCTGCTGTTCGGCCTCACCGAGAGCGCGATCCTGTTCGTCGTCGTGCTCGGCGCGGCGCCGTCCATCGCCAACGGCCTGATCGCCGGGGTCGACTACACCCCGCCGATCCTGCTGCGCGCCGGGCACATGCTCGGCTTCCGGCGGCTGTCGCTGTACCGGCACGTCATCCTGCCGGCGTCGCTGCCGTCGTTCCTCGCCGGGCTCAAGCAGGGCTGGGCGTTCGCCTGGCGCTCCCTGATGGCCGGCGAACTGCTCGTCATCATCGCCAACCGCCCCTCGCTCGGCGAGCAGCTCCACTTCGCCCGCGAGCTGGCCGACTCCGCCGGCCTGCTCGCCACAATGATCGTCATCCTGGTCATCGGCATCGTGGTGGACCGGGTCTTCGGTGCGGCCGACAACGCGCTACGCCGCCGCTGGGGACTGCACCAGGTCACCAACTGAGGGGCCGGGCGGCGATGCGGATCTCCGCCAGGACCCAGTACGCCCTGCGGGCGGCGGCCGAGCTGGCCGCCGCCGCGCCGGGCCCGCTCCCCGCCGACAGGATCGCGGCCGCCCAGGGCATTCCCCGCAGGTTCCTGGACAACATCCTGCTCCAGCTCCGACGGTCCGGCCTGCTGCGCAGCCAGCGCGGCCCCGAGGGGGGCTACTGGCTGGCCCGCCCCCCCGACCAGATCAGCCTGGCCGACATCGTGCGCATCGTCGAAGGCGTGCCGGAAGGCGGCGACCACGGCGGCTTCCCCGGCGTGGCGGGACCGCTGGCCGACGTCTGGGACGCGCTGCGCGACCACGAACAGGCACTGCTGTCCGACGTCACACTGGCCGACATCACCCGCGTCGCCGCGAGCGGCACCGACGTGATGACCGGTCAGTAGATCCCCTGACCGGACGCGCCGACGGCGCCGCCGTTCTTGTCGCGCAGCACCCGGCGGATCGAGGCGATGGTCTGCCGGATGCCGTGGTCGGGCAGGTGGGCGCCGTGCCCGGGGTCGGACTGGTCGAAGATGCCCACGGTCACCGAGGTGTTCTGGCCGCTGGAGACGCCCACCGCGAACTGGCGGAACACGATGGTGGCGTGACGCACCTCGTCGTCGTCCCCGGGCCGTGACCTGCTGTGCTTCCTGTCTTCGTTCTTGTCCTTCTTCTCGGCCTTCTCCGGGGGCGGGTCGGTGTCGGTGCGGCGCAGCTCGAAGTCCTCCGGGGCGGCGACGGTGACGGTGGACACCGAGGCGACGTGGGCGTACTGGTACTCCTGGGTCTCCTCCATGAACAGCTTGCCGGTCAGCAGGTCCAGCTCGCTGCGGTAGATGGCCAGATGGTGGTGGGTCGGGCAGATCACCATGACCTCGTACGCCTCGAAGCGCCAGACCTCGTCCTTCCCGACGGTGTAGCCGCTGTGCGTTGACGGGCCGTAGATCAGGATGGGGCGCCTGCCCGGCCGCTGTGGTGCCGGGTCGCGGCTGAGCGTCCTGATGGGGTCCCAGTCGTTCTCGCCGGTCTCCAGGTCCTCGGCCGTCAGGTTCAGCGACGTCATGGCGATCTTCTCGATGGCCAGGAGGTCGTTGGCGAGCAGCCTGTCCATCTCGGCGTCGGTCGGCTTGGGCTCGGCCTGGGCGTAGGCGTCCCTGTAGCTGGACGACATCACGGCCCCGGTGATGCCGCCGATCACGCCAAGCACGAACGCCCCGACGCCGATCTCACGGGAGTAGCTGAGGGTCGCCACGCCGGCCACCGCGCAAACCCCGGCGGCCACCAGGAGCGACAGGGCCATGACGCGGTCGAAGGGGTTGGGTGACTTGACGAAGTACTTCCTGACACGCTTCCTGCGCTCGGTGGCCGCGTGGTCGACCTTGCCGTTCATCCGGCGCTCCTCTCCGCCCGTGTCGCGAGCAGCCGCCACACGTGGTTCTCCTCGGCCGTGAACTGCCCGACGATCTCAGCGGCCCGCTCCCGCGGCACCGCGTCCACCAGCCGCACCAGCTCCGGCGGCACCGCCGTGCGCAGCACCCAGGTCATGCGATGGTCCTCCAGCACCAGGCACCGGAGCGCCCCGGCCTCCGGCAGCCGGTCACGCGCACCGTCGAGCAGCCCGGCGATCTCGTCCACCACCGCCCGGCGATGCATGTGCGGCCGGTGCCCACCGAGCAACGCGAGCGCCAGGTAGTAGCACACCCGCGGATCCTCCGGCCTGTCCTCCAACGCCTCCGCCAGCCGCCGCCGCGCCGGCCCGTACCGCCCGGCACGCAACGCCCGCAGCCCCAGGGCGAACGGGTCGGGCCGCTCGGCCGGCGGATGGATCTGGATGGTGCCCGCCTGGTAGAAGGACTCCCCGTGCTGGGCCCCGATGCTGAACAGAACAGACCCCTGCGCCCCACTCCCCGCACCTCCCTGGGACGCCCCCGGCGCCGCACCGGCATGCCCAGGCGGCGGCCCGCTTACCCCGTCAGGCCCGTTCACTCCGCCGGTCGGTGCCGGCCCGCCTGGCCGGCCCTGTCCGGCCGATGGCCCTTCGGGCCGCGGGCCGGGTGCTGGGGTGCCGGGGACGTGGACGTGGGCGAGTTCGCGGAAGCCCTTGCCCGGCAGGTCGATCTCGACCTCGCGGAACGACGCGGGGCGCAGGCCGCCGAGCTCGGACAGCACCACCTTGCGGTACACGGCGTCCGAGACGATCAGCGCGAGCGTCGCGTCCGGCGCGTCCTCCAGGGCCTCCCGCACCGGCGCCGAGTCGAGAAGGCGGCTCACCACGATCAGCGCGGGCCCCGCGGTGCCGAGCATGCTGCGGGTCAGCACGTCGGTGTGCATGGCCAGCCGCAGCCGTATCCGGTTCTCCGGCGCGTGCCCGTCGTTGTGGTCCCGCAGCAGCACGTCCAGCTCGGCCACCCACCGCCGCACCACGGCGACCAGATCGGTCCCCTCGGGCAGCTCGGCCAGCTCGCCGTCCCCGCTCACCTGCCTGACCCACCCGCTCCGGTCGAGCCCCGCCTGCTCCGCCGCCACGGTGAGGATCTCGTCGAGATCCCGCTGCACCTCGAGCTGCCGGCGCGTGGTGCGGGAACTGTACTTCCGCACGTCCACCCCGACGACGAACCGGTCCACCAGAAAAGGACGCGCGGCCACCGGACCTCCCGGCACGACTGGCGGACGGCTTTCGACTCGGCGCGATGATCCGGCCATGATTTGCCCCCATAGGCCGCTTTCTCGCGGCTGACCCCACTGCGATCGAGGCCAGTATGGCAGTTTGAGGAGTGGATGCACCTTATATAAATAATAGAAATGGATTAGCGGGCCCGAGCTGCCTAGATCACTCACCGGCCGACCGAAAAAGCAGTAAATAACGGAATTGTCCGACCCGGCTCCGTGCCGCGGAGTCGGGGGGCCAGGCCGGTGGTGGGAGGGAGATGGTGTTCCTTGCCGGAGCGCTCGACGCCGGACCACATGGCGCGGGGAGCAGTCGGACGGCCACGTCCAGGGTACGTGCGGCTGGTGCCGGCGTCCGGTGTCCGTCTTCAGGTGGGCCGGTCGGCGGCCTATACATTTGCATATCTCGGGACAAGCCGGGCGGGAAAGACCATCGGATATTCGCGCGGGTATTCCGGAAACTCCGGCGGCCGGCGGAAGATCACTGAATACGGGGCGGCGGGATGAATCCTGAGACGGGGGAGGCGCGGTCGGCCGATCGTCGGATCGCGGCGGCCCGGGAATGGGACGAGTTACTGGAGCAGGTGCGGGCGCTGGAGGGGGCAGGGTTTTCCTGCTGCCTCCACCGATCGAGACGCTGCTGCCGGTCGCCGACGAGGGGCCGGTGGTCGTGGTGAACGCCAGCGAGTGGCGGTGTGACGCGCTGGTCGTGACCGTCACGGGCGTGCGGGCGGTGCCGTTGCCGCGGCTCGGCATGGAGGGGGCGCAGGAGCGGCTGCGGGAGTACCTGCGGGTCGTGGACGGCGACGTGGACGGGGCCGAGCGGGAGGCGGTGCTGACCTCGACGCTGGGGTGGTTGTGAGACGTGGTGGCCGAACCGGTGCTGGACGGGCTCGGGTATCCGCACGACCCACGGGGGCGTTGCCCCGGCTGTGGTGGTGCCCGGCCGGGCCGCTGACGCTGCTGCTTCTGCACGCCGCCGGGCGGGCAGGGCGGCGGCCGTACGGTGATGGACCGGGTCGTGTCGTCGTACACCCCGCCGCTGCGGGCGCTGCTGGAGGCGCGGAAGAACGGGAGCGCCGACGGGGACGACGGGCGCATGCTGGTCGTGGCGGTGCCGGACGCACCCGGGGCGCGGCCTCTGGAGGACGTGCCGAAGGAGCAGGAGCTGCTGACGCGGCTGTTCCCGGGGGAGCGGCACACGCCGCTGGCCGGGGACGACGCCGTGCGGGAGCGCATGCGGGAGGAGCTGCCCCGGCACCGATGGGTGCGCTTCGCCGGGCACGGCGGGCAGGATCTCGCCGACCCCTCCCAGGGCGGCCTGCTGCCGCGGGACGGGAAGCTGACCGTGACCGACATCGGCGCGACGGGGTACCGGGGCGCGTTCACGTTCCTGTCGGCGTGCAAGACGGCCACCGGCGGCACCACGCTGCCCGACGAGGCCAGCACGATCACCGCGGCGCTGCACTACACCGGGTACCGCCAGGTCATCGGCACCCTGTGGTCGGTGGACGACGCGCTGGCCGTGGTGGTGGCCGGCTCGGTCTACCGCAGGCTCACGGCCACCGGCCGTTTCCGGCCCGCCGGCGCGGCCCGTGCCCTGCACCGCGCGATCCGCCCCCTGAGCGCCGGCCACGCCACCCGCCCCAGCGCCTGGGTCCCGTACACCCACACTGGCCTCTAGGCCCGCAAGAGTGCCGGCCGCCCACCGGTCCGGCGGCGCTCGGGCAGGTACAGCGGGCTCCACGCCAGAACGCCGGCAGATCACCGCTGGGATCCCGGCCGTCGGCAGAGCGGGCCGCGGACGGTGTGTGCATGACCGTCCGCGGCCCGGTGGGAGCTCACGTCAGCTGCGCAGGCTCCACTGCTGGTTCGAGCCGCCGTTGCAGGCCCACAGGATGAGCCGCGTGCCGTTGGCGGTGCCGCCGCCGTTGGCGTCCAGGCACAACCCGGACTGCACGCCGGTGATGGTGCCGTTGGAGTTGACGTTCCACTGCTGGTTGGTCTGCCCGTTGCAGTCCCAGATGATCACCTGGGTGCCGTTCGTGGTGCCCCGGTTGTAGGCGTCCAGGCACTTGTTGCCGAACACCTGGAGCTGCTTGCCCGATGTGTAGGTGAACCGCTGGTTGGTGGCGCCGTTGCAGTCCCACAGTTGCGCCTGAGCGCCGTTGGTCGCCGAGCCGCCGGCGATGTCCACGCATCGGCCCGACTGGCCACCCACGATCGTGCCGTTCTGCTGGTTGCCGCCGCCGTTTCCTTGCCTGACGAGAGACTTCGACTCAGCCGATCGATTCCCCTGGGCGTCCACGACGTAGAGCCGGTACTCGCCGACCGTCGTCGGGACGGCGATGGTGGTCGCGGTTCCGGTTGCCCTGGTCATCGTGTTGCCGACGGCGAAGGAAGTCGTGCCCAAGGGGGCCAGCCAGACCGTCTTGCTCGCGTCGCCGGTGCTGCGGATGGGGATCGATGTCACACCGGCGGCGACGAACGTGCTGGCGGGCAGGACGTAATCCGGCAGAGAAAGATTGCTCTGGGGGATGATGTTCCTGTAGGCGTCCTCGAGTCCGGAGTTCACGGCGATGCCATAAGCCTGCGACGGCCAGACGTAGTCGGAGGACACGATGATGTCCTGGACCGTGCTGTTCGGCAGGTTCTTGTTGGAGACCTTGTTGATGGGGCCGTACGTCTGCGTGATGCTCAGGTCGTGCTTACGCCCGAAGTCGTCGGAGTTGATGAGCCACGTGACGTTCTTGTCCACGCTCAGGACGTTGTCGCGGAAGGTGATGAACGCCGAGCCTTCGTCCGGGTGCAGCCCGTACTTGTGACCGGACGGGACGCCCTGCAGATAGTTGTTGGTGATCGTGGTTCCCGGCTGGCTGCCCAGCGTGTAGATGGGAGCCGTGTCGCTCAGGCGCTGCACCGTGTCGATGATGTGGTTGTGGCTGATGGTGTTGTTCTTCGCCGTGGTGGTCGGCCGGTTGGGCGCGATCGAGCCGGACGATCCGTCGAAGTTCCACCATCCCCAACCGAGCGTGATGCCGGACCACGGGGTTTTCTCGATGCGATTGCGCTGGATGGACAGGCCGTCCGCGAAGTACGCCGAGATGGGGCTGTGCCCGTTGAACAACACAGCACTGTCGTAGATGTAGTTGTTCTTTATCTCGATGTTCTTGGGCGCCCCTTCGACCTGGGCGGTGTACTTCTCGCGGTTCGTCGCGGTGTGGTCCCCGATGTAGACGTGCTGGGGATGGCCCACGACGATGGCGGATCCGGCGATGTCGTTCGTGAAGTTCCCGATCAACTGCGAGTTCACCACGTCGTTGGCCATGGTGATTCCGTCGACGCCGGTGTGCTGTACCCGGTTGTTCTGCAGGAGGAGCCCGTCGGCGTTCTCGATCTGGATGATGCCGGGGGCCATGTCGACGTTGCGGTAGTAATAGACGTGGAAGTTCTGCCTGGCATACGCGTGTGCGCCGAGATTACCCTGCTGAGCCTGCTTGAGCACCGAGCCGGCCACGTTGAACAGGTTCCAGTCGGAGTGCTGGACCGTGAGGCCGGTGAAGGTGATGTTCCGGGCGCGACTGCTCGTGGAGGTGCCGGCGACCCGGAGAAGGGTGGACACGTTGTTCGGTGCGTAAACCGTCGCGGTCGTCATGTTCTCGGAGCCTGATTTGTAGTAGTACAACGTCCGGCTCGTCTTGTCGAAGAAGAACTCGCCCGGCGTGTCCAGGAACTCGTAGGCGTTCATGACCTTGTGGCTGCCGCCGATCTGGGCGTTCCCGTTGAAGGCGCCCTGGGCGATGGCCGCTCCCGGCTGCTGGAACAGAGCTATACGGTTCGAGCTGTCAGAGGTGACCTGCCGGACTCCCACGATGGCCGTGGTCCAGGTCGTCCCCGTCTCGATTTCGATGTCGTCCTGATTGCCGGCGATGGCGGGGAAATCACCCAGGCTGTACTTCGCTCCCGCGCACTGCGAGCCCGACTCCCACGCCCAGGGCGCCTGCCCCGCCGTGATGTTGTAGGTCCCTGAGCACCCACCGGAGCTTATTGTCTTCGACGCCATGTACGCCCGCTTGTCGTTGACATAGAGCGCACGGAGCTTGTTGCTGCGATTCAGCGGGGCTTTCCAGATGTTGCCGCTGTGCTGCGTCCACCCGGTGACCTGAACGCCTCCGCTGAGGATCGGCGTCTCGTTCTGGTACGCGGCGTATATGACCCGGTAGCCGTTCGTGCCGGAGTCGGCCGGCGTGAAGTCGATCGTGCTGGTGACCGGGTAGTTGCCCCCGCGGAGATATACGTAGATGTCGTCTGTCATGTTGGCGTTCACCGTGCGGACGACGTCCCTCGCACGCTGCAGGGTCCGGAACGGCGACGTGATCGTTCCGGAGTTGGCGTCGTTGCCGTCGGGGGCGACGTAGTAGGTTGCCTGGGCCGCTGCCGAGGCCGGAGTGGTACCTGCGAAGGCCGGCAGCAACACAGCGGCGACGAACACCGCAAGCGCTGCTAACGCCTTCCCAGTGGTGGACAGGGCTGACTTCACGCTCTGTTCCTTTCGCTGGTTCCGAGCAGAGTGTTCGCCACGCGGTCAGTCACTGCCGCCGGGGCGCGAGAGGTCTCCTCGTGTCACGCCCTGAGGTTCCGTGGCAGACGTGGCGTTACCGTTTCGTAACGTATGACGTATGCCGACTGATGTCTGGGTGTAATGTCGCATTAACAGGGGTGTCTCGCAACAGTCGACGGAGCCGGGGGGAGGCACACCCTCGTCCCCCTCAGCGCCGCGACGCCGGGTGACCGTCCGCGCCATGGTGGACCTCCCGCGAGGCGCGTTGGTCGCCGCCGGTCACCGCGCACGGTGCGACCTGGCAGCTCGTGGGCCCGATCTCCCAGGTCAACGGCCGGTGTCTCCGTCGCGGCGCCGGGCGCCGGCGGCCCGGCGCAAGGCTCCACACGGTGCCCGCGAAGCACCGGACCGTTGCTGGATCGGCCCGCGTTCCGGGCGGGCCGGGGGAGCACACCACGTACATCGGCAGTGGTGAATCACCTTCACTGATGTAATTTTCAGCAGCGAAAGTGATCACATCGCCGGTTCACCCACCGGGACGATCACCACGAGCGCGGCGTGCCATGAGCCGGGTCAGCGCGTCGGCGGTGCGGCGGGCGAGCTCGGCGGCCCTGGTGGTCTCGCCGGCGGCGCGCAGGTCGGTGGCGTACTGGTCGGCGGAACGGAGGGTGTCGATGTGGTCCGCGCCGAGCAGGCGGGCGCGGCGGTGGTAGGTGTCCTCGCTGAGGCGGCGCGCCCCGTCCCGGTCCCCGAGGTCGCGCAGCACGCGGGTCAGCAGGTCGGCGGCGCGCAGCGCCTCGGGGTGGTCCTCGCCGGACGTCGCGCAGAGCCGCAGCCAGGTGTCCCGCGCCCGCTCGGCCGCCAGCAGGGGGAAGCCCGCCGTCCAGAGGTCCCGGGCGTGGCTGTGCGCCGAGCCCAGGGTGTCCGGGTGGCCGGGGCCGAGCACCCGGGTACGGCGGCGCAGCGTGTCCTCGTTGAGACGCCGGGCCCGCTCCGGTTCCTCGTCCGCGAGCAGCAGGGCGAGCAGGTGCGCCGAGCGCAGGATGTCCGGGTGATCGGCCTCCAGCGCCGCGGTGAGCCCGGCCAGTGCCGCCTCGCACAGCTCCCTGGCCCGGCCGCGCAGGCCCTGGGTGTGCAACTCGGTGGCGAGGTTGTGCACCGACCGCAGCGTCTCGGGGTGGGTGGCGCCGAGCACCCGGCGGCGCGCGTCCACCACCGTCTCCAGCAGGGTGACGGCACGCGCGCTGACCTCGGGAGGCAGGTCGCCGCCGCGCGCGAGGGCCGACAGGCCGCCCGCCACGTTGTGCCCGGCGGCCAGCGTCGCCGGGTCGTCCGGGCCGAGCAGCCGCCCGCGCCGGTCGTGGACCTCCTCGTCCAGTTCGAGGGCCCTGCGGTGCGCGCCGAGGTCGTGGTGCGCCCGGGACAGCAGGCTCATCGCGTCGAGCACCGGCGCGGCGTCCGGCCCGAGGACCCGCAGCCAGCGGACGTACACGGCCGTGGTCAGGTCCAGCACGGTACGGGTGTCGCCGCGCACCGCGAGGTAGTGCAGCGCGTCCAGGTACAGCCGGTGGCAGGCGGGTTCGGCGGACCCCGGCAGGTCCAGCGCCAGCGCGTGGGGCAGCAGGCGGCCGTGACCGGGCCACGAGCACGGGTCGCGGGGGTCGCCGGGGTGGGCGCGGGCCAGCGCCGGACGCAGGTCCGGCACGGGCCCCGGGGCGGTGTCACGCAGGAACGCCTGGAGCAGGCCGTGCACGCGCAGCGCCGTGCCCTCGATGCGCAGCAGTCCGAGCCGGGCCGCGGCCTTCGCGGCGGCGGTGAGCCGCAGGCGGTCGCCCGCGACCGCGGGCAGGTCGCCGGGCAGGCCGGCCGCGCCGGCCGCCAGCAGGTCGAGCGGCACCGGCGCGTCGGCGAGGAACGCGCAGGCCCGCAGCAGGTCCACCGCCTCCGGCCGGACCTCCGCCAGGGAGCCCAGGCTCAGCGACCAGACGTCCGCCAGCGTGCGGCCGTACCCGGGCACCGGGTCGGTGTCCAGGGCGTCGGCCGTCCGGGACGCGAGCTCCTCGGCGTAGTCCTCGGGGTCCAGCGGCGCGTCCCGCAGGAACAGCGCCGCCTGCGCGACCGCCAGCGGCAGATGCCCCAGCGTCTCGGCGATCGGAACGGCCTGCTCGGCCGGCGAGACGGGCCGCCCGGCCCCGGGGCCGTCCGGCACGGCCTCGGAGCCTGGCGGCATGGCCTCGGAGCCGGCCCGCCTGGCCGTGGACCCGTCTCGTGCGCCCGGGGAGCCGGTCCGTACGGCCATGGAACTGCCCCGTGCGCTCGGAGGGCTGTCCCGCGCGCTCGGAGGGCTGTCCCGCGCGGCCATGGAACTGTCCTGTGCGTTCGAGGGGCTGTCCCGTGCGGCCGTGGAACTGTCCCGTGGGGCCGTGGAGCCGTCGCGCTCGCCGTCCGAAGCGGGGCGTCCGGTGAGGGGGTCGTCCAGGAGGGCGGTCAGCAGGGAGCGTGACTCCTCCGGCTCCAGGGGGCCGAGGGGGAACGGGGCGGCGAGGGCGGACCACTCGGGGTTGCGTGAGGTGATCAGCACGTCGGCGGCGTCGCTGGCCGGGACGTACGCCTGGATGGCTTCGGCGTCCGGCGCGTCGTCGAAGACCAGCAGCCAGCGGCCGTGGGCGCGCAGCGCGTCGAACAGCATGCCGCGCACCGAGCGCACATCGCCCTGGACGTTCAGCCCGAGCGCTCTCGCCATGCCGCCGAACTGCTCGCCGAGCAGCTCCGGCTGCGCCGCCGAGATCCACCACATGCGGGGGTACTCGGCGGAGAACCGGTGCGCGTACTCCAGCGCGAACTGCGTCTTCCCCGTGCCCGGTATGCCGTGCACCGCCACCACCGGGGGCCGCCCCGCCCGCATCAGGGCGTGCAGCTCCGCCAGCTCGCGTTCCCGCCCCACGAAGTACGGCACGCGCTGCGGCACGCCGGAGCCCGGCGCCCGCGGGTCCGGCCACGCCGCTCCCGGCTCGTCCGGGACGGCGGCGCCGGGATGCCCCGGCAGGTGGACGTGGATCGTGTGCCCTTGGTAGAACGCCTCGCCGTACTGGTCACGACTGTGGAAGGCAGCAGCCACGGACTCTCCGGGCGAAGCCGTGCCGGGGACGGCGGAGGCCGCGGGTCCGGAGGTGGCGGGCGGCGCGACGCTCCGGGCACCGTCCCCGGGGGCCGCGGATCCGGCGCCGGGGGCGACGGGGACGGGGAGGTCGTGGGCGGTGAGGAAGTCGGCGGCGGCGCGGGCGGCGACCCAGGTGAACCAGAGGCGGTCCTCCCGGGGGAAGAAGGCGCGGCCGGCGTACAGCAGGGCGCAGGCCACCACCGACGGCAGGTGGAGGTCCTCCCACTCGTCGGCCATGCCCGTCGACAGCGCCCAGGCGGACGTGGCCAGGCTGGTGCGCGTGATGACCTCGCTGAGGCCGTTCGGCACCAGCGCCCGGTGGCCGCGCGCCGGGTCGACGAGGAACTCGCCGAGCGCGACCCGCTGCGGCTCGGGCAGGCCGGGCAGGCACGGCGCGATCATCGCCATGACGAAGTGCAGGGGGTCGTGGGACAGCGGCGCGTCCGTGCCGAACCGCGACAGGTCGATGAGGCGCCGCACCGGCGGGCGTGCTTTCCGGTCCGCCGAGACGATGACGTTTCCGGGGTGCAGGTCGCCGTGCGCGTTGCCGGTGAGCACCTGCAGCAGGACGTCGGCGGCGGGCCCGTCGCCGTCCAGCAGCACCAGCGGGTCGGGCACGACCGGGCCGCCGCCGGGCCGGGGCCGCGCGTGGTGCGCCGGGTCGCGCACCCACTCACGGATCTTGCCGCCGGGGGCCACCCGGTCCCCGAGTACCGAGGTCAGGAACGCCGGGACGGTGCGCTCGGCCAGACGCGGCCCGCCGGGGTTCCACCCGCCGAGGACGAGCGCCATGACGTCCGCGCAGACCGGCGCGACGTCGCCGAACGCGGCGAGGCCCTCCTCCAGGGGCCGGGACAACGGCTCCAGGCCGCGGAACCGCCCTCCCGCGATCTCCTGGAAGAGGATGTAGCCGTCCCCGTCGACCGGTATGGGATCGAAGGGCTGCTTGACCAGATGCTTGTCCCGGAACGCCGGCGGCGATGCGACGAGCGCGTCCGCGTGCCGTCCCGGCTCGGGAGGGATGCCGGTTCCGGGCGGGTGCAGCTTGACGATGACCTTGATCGGCTTGGCCCCCCGCCGGGCGGCGTACGCGGCCAGCAGGCTCGCCTTGGTGTTCCCGCGCCCCGACCAGGACACCGGCCGCAGCTCGGTGTTGGTGAACTCCATCCACGCACGCAACGCGGATCGGTGCGGCTCGTCGATGAGGTCGAGGATCGGCCGCGCGTCCTCAGGCTCGTCCACCGGCCCGCTCACCGGCGGCCGAGGAGGACGGGCGTCATCGGTCACGCGCCGCTGGGAGAGGAACGGTCCAGGCCGGCGTCAGGGTCGTCACGGTTGCCGGACGCGCCGTCCGCGGGCAGTCCGAGATAGCGGTTCCAGCGGCGTCCGTCGAAAACCTCGAGATCGCCGGACTCGGTGAACCGTACGTCCCCCGCCTCGTGGCCGGAATCGTCCCGCATGCTCATGTCTCGCAGTATGCCGTTTTATCCGACGCGGTGACCCTGTTCCTCGAAGGTCGGCATGACTGGGAGTGAGTGCTCACTCATTGACAGAGTGAGTGCTCACTCCGTACGGTTTCCCCATGATGAGCACAGGCGACAGCAGGGGCAGGACCCCGGACGCGGACATGGCCACGGACACGACCCCGGATACGACCATGGGCAGGGCCGCCGGTACGTCCGCGGACGGGCCCGCCGGTACGTCCGCGGACAGGGCCGCGGGTACGTCCGCGGACAGGGCCGCGGACCGGAGTGGGGACAAGCGGCGGCGAGCACCCGCGATGAGTCCGAGGCAACGCAGGGACATGATCGTTCAGGCGGCGCTGCCGCTGGTGGCGGAGTACGGGGCGGCGGTGACCACCCAGCAGATCGCCCGTGCCGCCGGGATCGGGGAGGGGACGATCTTCCGGGTGTTCGCGGACAAGGACGAGGTGCTGGACGCCTGCCTGGCCGAGGCGATGTCCCCCGACCGGGTGCTGCGGGAGCTGGTGTCCATCTCGCTGGACCAGCCGCTCGCGGACCGCCTGGTCGAGGCCATCGAGGCGCTGCACGCCCACCTCGGCCGCATGGGGGCCGTGGCGGGGGCGCTGATGGCCTCGGGCAGGCGGCCACGGCGGGACCCGCTGGCGTCCGGCGAGGCGCGGCCCGGTCTGGACCGCGAGACGTCGCTGGCCACCGTACGCGACGCCCTGGCCGAGCTGTTCGAGCCCGATCAGGACACCCTGCGCCTCTCCCCGGAGCGCTCGGCCCAGGTCTTCATGTTCGCGGCCTCCTCGGCGGGCCGCCTCGCCGGCCAGGGCGTGCCGTCCCTCACCTCCGCCGAGATCGTCGACATGTTCCTCCACGGGGCCCTCGCCGCCGGGAGGTGAAAGTTTCCGGAGTGCGGGACGGACCGCCCCGGCGTCACCTGTGGCTTCCGTCGGGGAAGCGGCGGACGAGCGGCTGGTTCTGAAAATAGTTTGGACGGACGCCTAACATATTCGCCACGGTCGCCGGGCGCCCCGGCGTCAGGACCAGCGCGGGTGCCGTGGCACAGGGCGCGGGCGACGACGGTTCTTCGCGATCCCCGCGCGCGGCGAGCGGCGGGTGGAAGGAGTCGGCGATGCCCATCCGACGAACGGCCGCCGTACTGGCCGCCCTGCTCGTCGCCGTGGCGGGAGCGGTGTCGGTCACCACGAGCGCCCTGGCCGCCGCCGGGTGCCAGATCACCTACCGGGTCGCGTCCCAGTGGCCCGGCGGCTTCAACGGCGAGGTCACCGTCCGCAACGTCGGCGACCCCGTCACCGCCTGGACGCTCCGCTGGTCGTTCTCCGGAGACCAGCGGATCACCCAGGCGTGGAGCGCCACGGTGACCCAGAGCGGCGCGCAGGTCACCGCGGCCAACGCGAGCTACAACGGGAACCTCGGCACGGGCGCGTCCACGACGTTCGGGTTCAACGCCTCGATGAGCGGCACGACGAACTCGGTACCCACCGAGTTCACGCTGAACGGCGTCGCCTGCACGGGCGCCACCACGTCCCCGACCCCGAACCCCACCCCCACGCCGTCCGGCCCGGGGAACCAGCTCTGCAACTCCGGCGACTCGGTGACCATGGGCAAGTACTGGATCAACAACAACCTCTGGGGCCAGAGCAGCGGCACGGGCCGGCAGTGCATGTGGGCCGGGTCCACGAGCGGCAACACGATCTCGTGGGGCACGAGCTGGACGTGGAGCAACTCACCCAGCCAGGTCAAGTCGTACGTCAGCTCGGTGCTCGGCTGGCACTGGGGCTGGAAGGTGCCGGGCAGCGGCCTGCCCGTCCAGGTGTCGGCCAACCGCAACGTGAACACCACCTGGAACTACGCCCTGACCCTGCAGGGCGGCACCAACACCTTCAACGTCGCCTACGACCTGTGGCTGCACCCGAACTCCACCCCCAACACCGAGAACCCCTCCGACGAGGTCATGATCTGGACCTACCGCGGCGGCGGCGCGTCGCCCGTGGGCAGCCGCCAGGCCACCGTCACCATCGCCGGCACCACGTGGGAGCTGTGGCGCGGCAACGTCGGCTGGGAGGTCTTCTCGTTCGTCCGCACCGGCAACGCCACCAGCGTGCAGCTCAACCTGCGCGACTTCCTCAGCGTGCTGGTCTCGCGCGGCTGGCTCTCCTCGTCCAAGTACCTGACCAGCGTGCAGGCGGGCACCGAGGTGTTCGTCGGCCAGGGCCGCCTGGACACCACGGCGTACTCGGTCACCGTCTCCTGACTACCGCAGGTCGCGCCGGGCCTCGGGGAACATCCCCGCGAGCTCGGCGCGGCCGCTCACCCCGAGCTTGTCGTAGCTGTTGTACAGGTGGTTGCCCACGGTGCGGGCCGCGATGCCGAGGGCCGCGGCGATCTGCACGTTGGTCTCGCCCTGCGCGGCGCGCAGCGCGATCTGGTACTCCCGGCGGGTCAGCACCGGCGCGCGGGTCAGGTCGAGCGCCGGGGTGCGGGCGCCCTCACAGGCGGACGCCCAGCGCGCCGCGTGCCACGCGGAACGGCTCGCCGCGCCGCTCGCCCCCCGGTCCCGGTGCACCCCGCCGGCCTGCGCGGCGGCCTCGGCGGCGAGCAGTGCGGCGCCGAGGGCGGCGAAGTCCGCCGCCACCGCGTCCAGCGCCCGCCCGTCCCGCGCGGCCAGGGCCGCGGCGTGCCGCGCGTACAGCGGGGGCAGCGGGCCCTCCAGTGTGGCGGCCAGCTCGGTCAGGCGGGGCAGCGCCCGGCCCGGCTCGCCGGCCCGTACCAGGTCGTGCAGCAGCGGCGGCTCCCACGAGTGCGCCCCCATGCTGCGGGCCCGTCCGGCCGCCGCCTCGCCGATGGCCGCCGCGGTGGCGATGTCGCCCTCGGCCGCCGCGACGGCCGCGTCCGCGGCGTCCAGGGTGAAGGCGAACACCGCGAAGGCGCCGCCGTCCAGCGAGCGCGCCTCCGCCAGCAGGCGGCGTGCGGCGGTGAGGTCGCCCAGCAGCACCAGGGCGTGCGCGAGCTCGGCCATGCCGATGTGCCCGAGCGGCTGGGCGTCGCTCTCGCGGAACAGCCGCCTGGCGTCCTTCAGGTGGCGCACCGCCGAGCGCAGCCGCCCGCGCAGCCGCGCCGAACGGCCGAGGGCCACCGCCGACAACGCGGTCGCGTACGACCAGGCCGTCGGGTTGCCCACCATGGTGCCGTGCCAGTCGCGCGCGGCCGTCTCCGCCTCGCGCAGCTCCCCGGCGAACTGCAGGGCGTAGATGGCGCCGAACGCCGGGATGCCCCGCAGCCAGGGGTAGACCGCGGCGTGCGCCTCCATCCGCGCCAGCGCCTCCCGCCCGGTGTCGCGGGCCTCGGCGGTGCGCCCGGTGAACGCGTTGATCGTGCCGCGCGCCGCCAGCAGCACCGTCTCGCCCGGCGCGCTCAGCGGCGGCAGCGCGGCCAGCTCGCCGGCGAGCCGCAGCGCGGCCTCGCACCGGCCGACGTACGTCAGCCACGCCACGTACGTGGGACCGAGGTCGTCCCGCCAGGGGGAGTCGAGCACCGCGGGCGCGGCCTCCTCCATGCGCGTGACGCCTTCCGGCACCCGGCCGAGGCCCCACACCATGTTGACCCCGCGCAGGAAACGCAGCCGCACCAGGCCGAGGCGGTCGGCGCACGGCGGCGGCGCGGCGTAGAACTCCTCGGCCTGCTCGGGCCGCCCGCTGAACAGCAGCAGGTCGCCGAGCAGCGGCACGGCCTCGGTGCTGCCCGCGGTGACGGCGGCCGTGACCAGGCGCTTGGTGAGCGGCAGATCGTGCCCCGCCCACGCCTGCCGGGCCGCGGCGACCAGCGACTCCGGCGGCGCCGGGGTGCCGCTGTCCAGGCGCCAGAGCGCGACCCGCAGCGGGTCCTCCCGCCGCCGGGCGCCGTGCCGGGCGATGGCCTCGGCGAGCTCGGCCTGGCAGGCCCGGGCGCGGGTGACCGGCAGCGCCGACCTGATCACGTCGCCGTGCAGCGGGTGGGCCAGGCGGGCGTGCAGCCGCTCGCCGTCGCGGTCCACCCGCACCAGGGCCGAGCGCTCCAGCTCCTCCACGGCCTCGGGGGAGGTGAGGCCGGTGAGCAGGGCGAGCCCGAGGGAGTCGGCGAACGACAGCAGCTCGACGGCACGGCGGCGGTCGCCGTCCAGCGTGCCGACCCGGGCGTGGATCAGCTCGCGCAGCCGCGGCGAGGCCGTCCAGCGGCCGTGCCACCACCACACGCCGTCGCGTTCGGTCAGCGCCCCGGTGCTCTGGCCGGACTCCACCAGCTCGCGCAGCAGCAGGGGGTTGCCGCGGGCGGCCTCCCGGAGCCGGGCCAGGGTGGCGTGCTCGATCTGGCCGCCCAGCGCGGCGGTGAGCGCCGCCTCCACGTCGGCATCCGGCAGCGGGGCGACGTCGACGCGCCGCAGCACCCGTTCCTTCCACAACGCGGTCAGCGTGCGCGGCGCCGGCTCGCCGTCCCGCACCGACACCACGACCCGGGCGGTGCGGGACCTGGCCAGGTCGGCGAGCAGCAGCACCGACAGGTCGTCCAGCAGGTGGGCGTCGTCCACGCCGATCACCAGTGTGCGACCGCCCGCCGCGGCCCGCAGGGTGTCGGCGGCGTGTTGCACCGGGTTCCACATCGGCGGCGTCTCGGCCGGCGGACGCGGCAGCACGCGGTACATCGCGCCGAACGGGATCGGCGTCCCCGCCGCGTAGGCCACCGTGCGCAGCACCTTGACGTCGCGCCCGGACCGCGCGAGCCGGTTGAGGACGTGCCGCATCAGCTCGGTCTTCCCGGTCCCCGCCTGGCCCGCCAGCGCCACCCCGGCCTCGTCCCGCCCGCGCAGCGCCGCCAGCACGGCACCGGTCTCCCGCTCCCGGCCGACGAACGGCCACCCACCGCCCATGCCGGGATTCTAGGGCGACCCTCCCCTCGCCAGGGGCGCTCACGGAGGTCAGCGAGCGAGCCGTTCCGCACGCCTCGCCCTCAGCACCACGTACAGCCAGGTGATCATGGAGAGCGCGCCGAAGCCCAGGAACAGCAGGAGCATCGCCACGACCTCGGCGGCGGTGGGAGCCTCGGTGGTGTCGATCAGCGTGAGGTACACGAAGCACGCCGCGGAGGGGACGAACACCGCGAACCATGCGGCACGGTTCCACGTGAAGAGATGGTGACCGTCCAGGAACCGCAGGGGAAGCAGGCCGAACACCACTGTGCTCAGCACGGTGAGCGTGGCGGTGCCGAGGAACAGATCCGCCACCCGCGCCACCTCGGCCTGCACGCCGGGGACGGCGCCGCTCATGAGCCGGTCGACCCGCGCCCACGCGGCCCACGACGCTGCGCCCGCCGCCAAGGTGAGCACCGACGCCCACAGGATCGCCCGCGCCGTCGCGGCCCGCGCCGCGACGGCGGCACCGGTGACCTCGAACACCGCGATCAGGCCGTAGACGTAGCCCGGCTTGAAGGCCGCCACCCGTGACAACACGGCGCAGACGACGGCGACGGCCAGCGCGGCGGGCAGCACCCGCATGACCGTGGCCCGCACGCCCCGCACCGTGAGCGCCCGGGGCACCCAGCCGTAGGTGATCGTGGTCACGAGGACGGCGAGGAAGAACGCGGCCGCCAGCGCGACCATGTTCGCCGGGGAGAACCGGCCTTCCGGGAACAGGTCGGCCGAGGCCACGGTCAGCAGGGCGGCGGACACGGCGGTGAACAGCATCAGCTTGGCCCGCGGGGTGAGCCCTTTGAGGAGTGGGTCGCGCTGCCCGGTGTTCTCCTCGACCGACTTGTTGAAGATGTCGGAGGGGAACCCGACCAGCGGCAGCAGGAAGAACGGCGCCGTCACCAGCAGCGCCAGCAGCAGCGCCGCCGCCAGCGCCAGCAGCCCTTTCACCGGGTCCAGCCGGAAGTCGTGCGCGGACGCGAGCGTCAAGGGGATCTCGAACCGGGCGACCGCCCCCGGCGGGGGTTTCCCCGGCGTCGCCGACGGCTCGGGCGTGCCCCCCGCCGCCGGATCCCTGGACGCGTCCGGCGAGCTACGCCCCCCGGCCCTCCCCGCCGCGGACGGCCCCGGCGACCCCGGCCCGCCCTGTCCTCGCGCGACCACCTGGAACCGCGCGCCCGGCGAGGTGGTCCCCCCCGAGTGCACACACCGCGTGGCGACGAGATGCACGCCCGGCCGTGCGCCCTCCGGCACCTCGACCCGCATGACCAGCCCCGCCTCCGCGGTGGTCACCCCTTCTTTGAGGAACTTCCCGTCCCACAGCACCTCGGCCGGCCCGTCCTCCGCCGCCCGCCGCACCCCCGCACCCGTCCACGGCCCGCCGGTGCCGTCCATCCACCGCATGCCCACCGGCCTGACGGCCCCTCCCCGCCCCACCCCGCCGGCGGTGCCGCCCTCCGTGCTCACCGGCCGCGCGGCCGCTCCCCGGCCCCCGCCGCCGGAGCCACCCCCGGGCGCCGCCGCCGGCCCGCCGTCGCCTGCGCCGCCGTCGCCGGTCGGGCCCGCGGACGGTCCCTCCGTGGGTTCTGCCGTCGGGCCGTCGGTGGGCCCGTCCGTCGGCCCCGCGGTCGGCTCGTCGGTCGGCTCGTCCGGGGTGGGGCAGTGGAGGGTGGGGTGGCGGACCTCGATCGAGGTACCGGGCGGGCCCTGCGTGGGGGAGAGTGACGGCGGGGCGGTGCCGAGGGTGCCAGCGGCTCCCAGGCAGGCAAGGGCCGCGCAGGCCGCCGCGGCCGTTCGTACCAGAGATCGTGCGGTCCTCGTCCCCGTCAACGCGGGTTCTCCTTCCGTGCGCGGGATCGCGTGGTCCGGCACCAGCGAGTCTGCGCCACGATCGCCGGTGCTGTCCTCGGTTTCGGTCACTCTGCTCCACCACCCGTGCGCACACGGTGACACCACCGGAGCCGCACGCGGACCACCGGCGGAAGCCGGTTACTGTGCGGGGGCGGCCCGCCCACGCGCGGCCGTGGACGGTGGAAGGAGGTCCGGGATGGCGACCGGACACAGGCACGGCGACCCGGGCGAGACCGCGGGCGCCGGGGACGCCGTGGCCTCAGGGGCTGCTGGGGCTAAAGGGGCCGGAGTCGTTGGGGCTGGGGCCGTTGGGGCTGGGGCCGTTGGGGCTGGGGCCGTTGGGGCTGGGGCCGTTGAGGCTGGGGCCGTTGAGGCCGGGGCCGCTGGGGCCGGGGCCGCTGGGGCCGGGGCCGCTGGGGCCGGGGCCGTTGAGGCCGGGGCCGTTGGGGTCAGGGCCGTTGGGGTCAGGGCCGTTGGGGTCCGAGGGGCTAATGGGTCCAGTGGGACGGATGGGACTCATGAGAGCAGTGCCGCTGGCGCCGATGAGGGTGCTGGGACGGCTGGGGTCGTTGGGGCCGATGCCATTGGAGTGGCCGGGGTCGCTGGGGTCATTGGGGCCGATGAGACCGATAGGTCTGATGGGGCTCAGGAGGTTGATGGTGCCGGTGGGGACATGGAGCTCTACGACCTGCGTGTCCGGGTGGACCGGATCGAGGGGCGGTCGGTCTGCGGGATGCGGGTCGGGGACTTCTTCGAGCTGACCGAGAGCGCCCATCTGACGCTGCCGGAGGGGCGGCACTTCTGCGTGTACGCGCTGGCGGCGGTGCTGCCGTTCCTCGCGGCCAAGCAGCGTGACCTCGCGGCAGGGGACTGGCTGGCACGGGACGCGTTGTTCGCCTGCCCCGACCCGGAGGAACGCCTGATCATGCGCGTGGAGCGCACCGCCCGGCGACGCATGAACTCGGCGGACCTGACGTGACCGCGACCGCGAGTGAGCCCTGGCCGCAAGGCGCCGAGGTGTCCGGTGGCGGCGTCTGGCCGGGGCGCGAGGCCGGGGTCGGGCTGGGGTCGCAGGGTGCCGAGGTGTCCGGTGGCGGCGTCTGGCCGGGGCGCGAGGCTGGGGTCGGGCTGGGGTCGCAGGGTGCCGGGGTGTCCGGGGGGCATTTCCGGAGGGGGGCCGAGGTTGGGCTGGGGCTGCAGAGTGACAAGCGGGCCGGGGACTACGCGCGGCTGGCTCGGCGGGCCGCGGAGCATGGGTTCGATGTGCTTAGTGTGTTCGGCGACCTGATGTACCAGCCGCCGATCTTCCCGCTGCTGGAGATGGCCGCCGCCACGAGCCGTGTGCGTCTCGGCGCGGCCTGCCTGAACCCCTACTCGATGGCGCCGTACGAGATCGCCGGGCAGGTCGCCGCCCTCGACCTGGCCTCCGGCGGCCGCGCCTACCTGGGGCTGGCCCGCGGCACCTGGCTGGACGCGGTCGGCATCGCCCGGCCGCGTCCCCTGGCCACCCTGGAGGAGGCCGCCGAGGTCGTCTACCGGCTGTTGCGCGGCGACGACTCCGGTTACGAGGGCACGGTGTTCCGGCTCGCGCCGGGCACCGCGCTCCGGTACGCCGTGCGGCGGCCCGACCCGCCGTTGCTGCTCGGGGCCTGGGGGCCGAAGGGGGCGGCGCTCGCCGGGCGGATCGCCTCGGAGATCAAGGTCGGCGGCAGCGCCAACCCGGCCATGGTGAAGGTCATCGGGGACCGGGTGCGGCCGGGTGAGCTGGCCGCGGGGCGGGCCGCCGGGGACGTCGGGGTGGTGCTCGGCGCCGTGACGGTCGTGGACGCCGACGGCGGGGCGGCCCGGGCGCGGGCGAGGACCGAGGTCGCCATGTACCTGGCCGTGGTCGCCGGGTTGGACCCGACCGCGGACCTGCCGCGGGACCTGGTGGCCCGCGTGTCGGCGCTGGTGGACGAGGGCAGGCACGAGGAGGCCGGCCGGCTGGTGCCGGACGACGTGCTCGACCTGTTCGCGTTCTCCGGCACCCCGGACCAGGTGGCCGCCCAGGCGCAGGCGCTGATCGACGCCGGGGCGCGCCGCGTCGAGTTCGGCACCCCGCACGGCCTCACCGACGACGCCGGGGTGGACCTGCTCGGCACCGCCGTCCTGCCGTCCCTGCGCCGCGAGCCCGCCTGAGCTTGTTCCTCGTCGTCCGCATCGTTGTGTCGAGCGGCGGGTTGATCGTTTCGCGGACAGCAGGGCGGCCTTGAGTGATCATGTGCGGTGTCGCTGCCGATCGCTCCATGGCCGTGAGGGTGCGGCTGCTGAACGATGCCGCCTGTGTCGAGTCCTCCAGGGTGTTGTCCCGGTTCCGGAACGACGTCTACGCCTGCCTTCGCGCGCGGGCCGATGCGTTGTTCGAACTGACCGACGCGCTGTTGTGCGCGCCGGGGCCGGTGCACTCTCCGGTGGATCTGACCTTGTCACCGGAGTACCGGCGCGGGCACGGCGCCTTGTACGGCGGGCTCAACCACGGCTGGATCGACGATCCCCAACCGCCGATCCGCCACCCGCTACGACGTCGGCAGGACCGTCGAACGCGGCCGCACCCGTGCAGCCCTACAACAACCCGGACGATGAAGAACAAGTCAGGCGTGTGAACATCCCGGCGCAGCCGAGGCGATCTCGTGCTCGGCCGCGCCGACGTGCCTATGAGGTAGCGATCAGCCGGCCCGGCCGTCGGGGTCGGACCTCGTTCCCGTGTCGAACGTCGCCGTCACGGGCGCGGTGCTCCAGTCGCTCACCTCATCACCCCTGGCGGCGCGCAGCAGCCGCGCCTGCACGACGTCCATGAGCTGGTCGGCGCCGGGCAGGAACTCCGGGCCGTTGACGAAGTGCATGACGGCCCCGACGACGTCCTGTCTGTCGTCCTCGTCGAGGTCCTCGGCGTCGAACGGCCTCCAGCCCGTCGCGGTGGCCGCCGCGAGAAGGCGCGCAGGGTCGTGGACGTGCACCTCCAGCAGGCTGATCGTGCGTACGACCGGCCCTGGGAAGCCGTCGAGGCGGGCGTCGCCCGGCGTGCGGCTCTCGAGGTCGCCACCGAGGCCGGCCGAGTCGCCGCGGCCCCGCCGCAGGGACTCCCACGTGGCGGCGAGCTCGGGGGCGTCGGCCCAGGTCCCGTTCACGACATCGGCCAGCGCACGGCGGAAGGAGGCGGCGGGCGCGTCGGGCAGAGCCGCGGCGATCCGCTCCGACTCGGCGCGGGCGGCGGGGCCCAGGCCGTTCTCCAGCACCGAGGAGAGCAGGTAGGCGGCGTGCTGAGCGAGGGCGGGATCGGTGCAGGTCAGGACGGCATGCAGGGTCGCGGGCCGGCCGGAGCGCTCGACGAGGGCGTGCACCCTGCTCTTGGCGCGGGTGTGCTCGCAGTGGAAGGCGCGAGGGACGGCAGAAGTCATGACGGGTTCTCCATCAACGTGAGGTGCGTGGAAAACCGCTGGTGGGCGCGGTACGGCCACGCCCCCTGACGGAGAAGTCCTGCCCGCTGGTGCTGCTGGTACGGCCAGCTGCCCGGATCGGTGTTCGCATCGTACCGCTTGGTGTAGTTCTCGGTGACTATGCGTGAGGGTGGGCTCGTGCGGATGAGCGCGTCGCTCGAACGAGTCGAACCACAAGACCTCGCAACGGGGAGTTGAGCAGGTCGGCCACCCCCAAAGGCGTTGTTCGTCAGTCCAGACGCGCGCAACGGTCTGGTGGACAAGGAACAAGCTGAGTTTGCGTTCGTTAAGTCAGAACCGCCACGAGCGGGGCATGTACCGGTTGATGGGCACATATACCTTTTGATGGTTATTCAGACGATCTAAGGACCTGCGGGAGGATCGAAAAGGACAGAGCACACCACGGCCGACAGAGGAGGCGAGTGGCACGTGGACGGCACCGAGATGAAGATCCGGGCGGACGTCGCGACCCGCGTACGCCCCGTCAGCGCCGAGGAGCGCGACGTGCGGGCGACCGCCAACGCCGGAGAGCCGACCCTGGAGTTCGCCGAGGCGCTCCCGTACGACGCCTACGTGCGGGCGGCCACGCTGCACACCCTGCAGCAGCCGCTGGGCGAGGACCCCGGCGAGATGTCCTTCCTCATGATCAGCCAGATCATGGAGCTCTACTTCGGCCTCACCCGCTTCGAGGTGGCCGAGGCCGCCAAGGCGCTGCGCGCGGACGACGTGTGGGGCGCCCTGCGCCCGCTGCGCCGGGCCGCGCTCGACCTGGAGGGCCTCAACGCGGCGTGGCGCGGGCTGCGCTGGATGACGCCGTCCGACTTCAACAGCTTCCGCGATCTGCTCGGCGAGGGCTCGGGCTTCCAGTCCGCGATGTACCGGCGGCTGGAGTTCGCACTCGGCCTGCGCAACGCCGCGCTGGCCCGGCCGTTCCGCGGGCAGCCGTCCGTGCACGCCGAACTGGTCCGCGACCTGCGGGTGCCCAGCCTGTGGGACGAGGTGATCGCGCTGCTCGCCCGCCGCGGCTTCGCCGTCCCCGCCGAGCTGCTGGACCGCGACCTCACCCAGGCGCACGAGGTGCACCCGGCCGTCGAGGCCGCCTGGGTGGAGATCTACCGCGACGACACCCCCGGCAACCACCTCCGCATGCTCGGCGAGGCCCTGTCGGAGGTCGCCGAGCGGTTCTCCGACTGGCGCTACGAGCACCTGAAGGCGGCCCAGCGGGCCATGGGCGGCAAGGCGGGCAGCGGCGGCTCGGCCGGGGTGGCGTGGCTGCGCCGCGGCCTGGACCAGGTGGTGTTCCCCGAGCTGCTGTCCGCCCGGACCCTCATGTGAGCCGGACGCCGGAGCGAGACGCGACGGGAGGCGCGATGACGTACGGCGAGGACGAGGCGCGGCGGCTGGACGCCGGGGACCCCGGGCAGCGGGAGCTGTTCCACGTCCCGCCCGCCACGGGCGGCCGGTACCCCGAGACCGCGTACCTGGCCGGCAACTCCCTCGGACTGCAGCCCCTGGCCACCCGCGGCGAGCTGCTGGCCGACCTGGACGCCTGGGCGCGGCTCGGCGTGGAGGGCCACCTGGAGGGCCCCCGGCCGTGGCTGCCCTACCACGAGTACCTCACCGCACCCGCGGCCCGGCTCGTCGGCGCCCTCCCCGAGGAGACCGTGGTGATGAACTCGCTGACGGTCGACCTGCACCTGCTGATGGTGTCGTTCTACCGCCCCCGGGGGGCGCGGCACCGCATCGTCATCGAGGACACCGCCTTCCCGTCCGACGGCTACGCCGTGCGCAGCCAGGCCCGCTTCCACGGCCTGGACCCCGACGAGGCCGTGGTGCGCCTGCGCCCCCGCCCCGGCGAGGACACCCTGCGCACCGAGGACGTGCTCGCCTACCTGGAGCGGGAGGGCGAGCGGGTGGCGTTGGTGCTGCTCGGCGGCGTCAACTACCTGACCGGCGAGCTGATGGACATCCCGGCGATCACCCGGGCCGGCCGCGCCGCCGGGGCCGTGGTCGGCTGGGACCTGGCGCACGCGGCGGGCAACGTGCCCCTGGAGCTGCACGACTGGGACGTGGACTTCGCCGCCTGGTGCTCCTACAAGTACCTCAACTCCGGCCCCGGGGGCCTCGCCGGCGTGTTCGTGCACCGCAGGCACCTCGGCGACCCGGCGCTCCAGCGGTTCGAGGGCTGGTGGAGCACCGACGCCGCCACCCGCTTCGAGATGGCGCCGGTGTCCCGGCCCCCCGCCCGGGCGGACGCCTGGCAGGTCTCCAACCCGCCGATCCTCGCGATGGGCCCGGTGCGCACCTCGCTGGAGATCTTCGACCGGACCGGCATGGCGGCCCTGCGGGCCCGCAGCGTGCGGCTCACCGGCTACCTGGAGCGGCTGCTCGACGAGGTCACCGCCACCCGCCCGATCACCGTGATCACCCCGCGCGACCCGGCGCGGCGCGGCGCCCAGCTCTCCCTGCGGGTGGGCCGCGGCGCGGGCGAGCTGGCCAAACGCCTGCGGCACGAGCACGGCGTGATCGCCGACGCGCGCGAGCCGGACGTCCTGCGCGCCGCCCCGGTGCCGCTGTACTGCGCCTACCATGACTGCTGGCGCTTCGCGGACGCGCTGGCCGAGCTGGTGGAGGAGACCCGATGAAGGGTGAGGTCGCGATCGTCGGCGCCGGGCTCACCGGATGCCTGCTGGCATGCTTCCTCGCGCGGCGCGGCCACCAGGTCACCCTGTACGAGCGGCGCGACGACCCGCGCGGCCGCACGCCCGAGCGGGGCCGCTCGATCAACCTGGCCCTGTCGGAACGCGGCCTGGACGCGCTGCGCCGCATCGGCCTGGACGGCGTGGTGCTCGCGGGCGCGCTGCCGATGCGCGGCCGCATGGTCCACCCGGTGCACGGCACGCCGGACTTCCAGCCGTACAGCGTGCGCGGCGACCGCGCCATCAACTCGATCGGCAGGGGAGCCCTCAACGACGCCCTGCTGGAGGCCGCGACCGCCCAGCCCGGGGTGCGGGCCGTGTTCGGCCACCGCCTCACCGGCCTGGACCCCGAGACCGGCGAGATGGTCTTCCAGACCGGGGACGGCGAGGTGAAGGCGTCGGCCCCGGTGGTGCTCGGCGCGGACGGCGCCGGCTCGGCCGTGCGCGCCGAGCTCAAGCGGTACGGCACGCTCACCGAGGACGTCGACTTCCTGGAGCACGGCTACAAGGAGCTCACCGTCCCGCCGCGCGACGGCGACTTCGCCCTCGACCCCGGCGCGCTGCACATCTGGCCGCGCGGCACCTCCATGGTCATCGCGCTGCCCAACCCCGACCGCTCCTTCACCTGCACCCTCTTCTGGCCCGGCGAGGGCCCCGGCGGCTTCGCGTCCCTGGACGACCCCGGCGCCGTGGAGCGCCACTTCCGCGCCGAGTACCCCGACCTGGTGCCGCTGGTCCCGGACCTCGCCGCCGACTACCTGCGCAACCCGGTCGGGGTCCTCGGCACGGTGCGCTGCGCCTCCTGGCACGCCGCGGGCCGGGTGGGCCTGGTCGGCGACGCCGCGCACGCCATCGTGCCGTTCTACGGCCAGGGCGCCAACTGCGCGTTCGAGGACGTCGTGGTGCTGGACCGCTGCCTGGACGACACCGGCGGCGACTGGTCCGCGGCCCTTCCGCTGTTCGAGGCGCGGCGCCGCGAGGACACCGAGGCCATCGCCCAGATGGCCCTGGCCAACTTCATCGAGATGCGCGACAAGGTCGCCTCGCCGCTGTTCCTGCTCGGCAGGCGCGCCGAGCACGCCCTGGAACGCGCCCTGCCCGGCCGGTACGTTTCCCGGTACGAGCTGGTGTCGTTCTCGACCGTGCCGTACGCCCGGGTGCGGCGCCGGGTGCGCCGGCAGCACCAGGCGGTCGCCGCGCTGGCCGCGGCGGCCACGCTGGCCCTCGGCGCGCTCGCCGTCCGGGCCGCGTCCCCGGGGAAGAGAGCGAGGAGCGGGAGGAGCGCATGACATGACCGCGACGGTGTGGGGCCCGGAACTGATGGCGGGACGGCCGGCCGCCGTCCCCGCCCCTCTGCTCAACTTCGTCGGCGGCGCGTTCACCGCGGGCGAGTCCACGTTCCCCAAGGTCAGCCCGGTCACCGGCGAGACCCTGTTCGAGGTCGCCGAGTCGGGCCCGGCCACCGTGGACGCCGCGGTGGAGGCCGCCCGCCGCGCGCTGCGCGGGCCGTGGGGCCGTACCTGCGAGCGGGAACGGGCGGCCGTGCTGCGCGGGATCGCCGACGGGCTGGAACGCCGCTTCGACGACCTGGTCGCCGCCGAGGTCGCCGACACCGGCAAACCGGTCGCGCAGGCCCGCACGCTGGACGTGCCGCGCGGCGCGGCCAACTTCCGGGCGTTCGCCGAGATCGCCGTCACCGCGCCCGGCGCGTCGTTCGTCACCGCCACCGCGGGCGGCGGCCGGGCGCTGAACTACGCCATACGCAAGCCGGTCGGCGTGGTCGCGGTCGTCGTGCCGTGGAACCTGCCGCTGCTGCTGCTCACCTGGAAGGTCGCCCCAGCCCTGGCCTGCGGCAACGCGGTCGTCGTCAAGCCGTCGGAGGAGACGCCGTCCTCGGCCACCGTGCTCGCCGAGGTGATGGCCGACGCGGGCGTGCCGGACGGCGTGTTCAACCTGGTGCACGGCCACGGCCCCGGCGCCGCGGGCGAGCTGCTGACCCGCCACCCCGGGGTGGACGCCATCACCTTCACCGGGGAGTCCGCCACCGGCGCCGCGATCATGCGGGCCGCCGCGGACGGCGTGAAGGCCGTGTCGTTCGAGCTCGGCGGCAAGAACGCGGGCCTGGTGTTCGCCGACGCCGACCTCGACGCCGCGGTGGCCGGCTCGGTGCGCTCCACCTTCACCAACGGCGGCCAGGTGTGCCTGTGCACCGAGCGCCTGTACGTCCAGCGGCCGGTGTTCGAGGAGTTCGCCGAGCGCCTCGCCGCGCGGGCCGCGGCGCTGGAGTTCGGCTGGCCGTCCTGCGAGACGACCGCCACCATGCCGCTCATCTCCCGGGAGCACCGCCGCAAGGTGCTCGGGTACTACGACCTGGCCCGCGAGGAGGGCGCCGAGGTGCGCACCGGCGGGGACGTGCCGGAGTTCGGCGACGCCAGGGACGGCGGGGCGTACGTGCGGCCCACCGTGCTCACCGGCCTCGGGCAGGACGCCCGCACCAACCGCGAGGAGATCTTCGGCCCGGTGTGCCACATCGCGCCGTTCGACGACGAGGACGAGGCGTACGCGCTGGCCAACGACAGCGAGTACGGCCTCGCCGCCACGGTGTGGACCCGCGACGTCGGCCGCGCGCACCGGGCGGGCGCCCGGCTGGACGCCGGCCTGGTCTGGGTGAACACGTGGTTCCTGCGTGACCTGCGCACGCCGTTCGGCGGGGTCAAGGCGTCCGGCGTCGGCCGCGAGGGCGGCGTGCACTCGCTGGACTTCTACTCCGAGCTCACCAACGTCTGCGTGGACATGTCATGAGCGGGCGGGGACAGATCGTGCCCGGCAAGGCGGTGCCCCGCGGCCGGTTCCCGCACGTCAAGGTGGCCCGCGGCTTCGTGTTCGTGTCCGGCACCTCCGCGCGGCGCCCCGACGGCACCGTCGCGGGGGCGGCGGCGGACGCGATGGGCACCACCACGCTGGACATCAGGGAGCAGACCCGCGCGGTGATCGGGAACGTCCGCGACATCCTCCGCGCCGCAGGGGCCGACCTCGGCGACCTGGTGCAGATCACCACCTACCTGGTGAACATGAACGACTTCGGCGGCTACAACGAGGTCTACGCCGAGTACTTCGACGAGGGCGGCCCCACGCGGACCACCGTCGCCGTGCACCAGTTGCCCCACCCGCACCTGCTCATCGAGATGCAGGCCGTGGCCGTACTACCGGAAGGGAACGAGGCATGAGTGACATCGCCGGCCCGGTGAGCTTCCCCGGCTGGATCGAGGAGAACCGGCACCTGCTCAAGCCCCCCGTGGGCAACAAGGAGATGTTCCCCGGCGGGTCGGACTTCATCGTCATGATGGTCGGCGGCCCCAACCAGCGCACCGACTACCACGTGGACCCCTACGAGGAGTTCTTCTACCAGATCAAGGGCACCATGCACGTCAACCTCATGACCCCGGACGGGCCGGAGACCGTCCGCATCGGCGAGGGCGAGATGTGGATGCTGCCCGGTGGTGTGCCCCACTCGCCGCAGCGTCCCGAGCCTGGCTCCATCGGCATGGTGGTGGAGCGGGTGCGCGAGGAGGGCACGCTGGAGCGGTTCCAGTGGTACTGCCCCTCGTGCGGCGCGCTGGTGCACGAGGTCGAGCTGCAGGTCCGCGACATCGTGAAGGACCTGCCGCCGGTCTTCCAGGCGTTCTACGACGACGAGACGGCCCGCACCTGCGAGCGGTGCGGCGCCCTGCACCCGGGCAAAGGCTGATGCGCGTGATCGACGTGCACACGCACGTCGTGCCGAAGGGCTGGCCGGACCTCGCCGCGCGCTGCGGCGGCACCGGCTGGCCCTGGCTGCGCGTCGACTCCGAGCGGGACGCGATGATCATGGTGGGGGAGACCGAGTTCCGGCCCGTCGGCCCGCGGTGCTGGGACGCCGGTGTCCGGCTGGCCGACATGGACGCCGACGGCGTGGACGTGCAGGTGGTCTCGCCCACCCCGGTGTTCTTCGGCTACGAACGCCCGGCCGGGCAGGCGGTCAAGGCGGCCCGGATACTCAACGACCTGACGCTGAAGGTCACCGCCGCCGGCGGCGACCGGCTGGTGCCGTTCTGCCAGGTGCCGCTGCAGGACCCCGACGCGGCCTGCGCCGAGCTGGACCGCTGTCTCGCCGCCGGGCACGCGGGTGTCGAGATCGGCAACCACGTGGGCGACCGCGACCTCGACGACGCGGGCGTCGTGACGTTCCTCCAGCACTGCGCCTCCGTCGGGGCGCCGGTGTTCGTGCATCCGTGGGACATGCCCGGCGGCCCGCGGCTGGACCGGTGGATGGCCCGCTGGCTCACCGGCATGCCCGCCGAGACCCACCTGTCGATCCTCGCGCTCATCCTCGGCGGCGTGCTCGACCGGGTCCCCGAGTCGCTGCGGCTGTGCTTCGCGCACGGCGGCGGCAGCTTCCCGTTCTGGCTGGGCCGCGCCGACAACGCCTGGCACCGCCGCGGCGACGTGGTACGCGGCCGCTCCGCCCACCCGCCGAGCCACTACACCCGCCGCTTCTCCGTGGACACCGTGGTGTTCGACCCGGCGGCCCTGCGCCTGCTCGTGGACACCATGGGGGAGGACCAGGTCATCCTCGGCAGCGACTACCCCTACCCTCTCGGTGAACGCCCGGCCGGCCGGGTGGTGCACGAGGCGGGCTTCCTCACCGAGGACCAGCGCGGCAAGCTGCTGTCCGGCAACGCCCTGCGGTTCCTCGGCCGATGAAGTTCACCGCCGTGAACATTTGTTCACGGTATTGAGCCCTGGTAGAACTGGCGCATGGATTCCTTGCTCACCGGCTGCACCGTCGTGGACGCCCGGGTTCTGGACGGCACCGGGCCCCTGACCGGCGCCGCCGTGTGGGTGCGCGGCGACCGCATCGCCGCCGTCGGGCCCGCCGCCGACGTCGCGGCCGCGGCGCGGGCCGCCGGGGACGTGCGGGAGATCGACCTCGGCGGGGCGTACGTCACCCCCGGGCTGGTGAACATGCACACCCACCTGTCGTTGTCGCTGCCCGGCCAGGGCGGCGACGCGGTCAAGGACATGGGGCCGCACGAGCTGGCCCTCTACATGGCGGACGGCGCCCGCCGCACCCTGCTGTGCGGCGTCACCACCGTGCGCTGCGTCGCGGAGAAGGACCACGCCGACTTCGCCCTGCGCCGCGCCATCGAAGCGGGCCGTGTGCCGGGGCCGCGCGTCTACACGGCGGGCCGCGCGCTGGTGTGCACCGGCGGCCACGGGCACGAGGGGTCGGACACCCTGGAGTGCGACGGCGCCGACGGCCTGCGCCGCGGGGTCCGCAGCCAGGTCAAGGCCGGCGCCGACCTGATCAAGGTGATGATCTCCGGGGGCATCGCGGGCGAGCACGAGCAGATCGGCACCCGGCAGCTCTTCGCCGACGAGACACGCGCCGTCATCGAGACGGCGCACTCCTGGGGCCGCAAGGTCACCGCGCACGCCGGCCCGGCCGAGGCGATCGCCGAAGCGGTGGAGCTCGGCCTGGACTGCGTGGAGCACGGCTACCAGATCACCGCGCCGGTGGCCGCACTGATGGCGTCGCGCGGCACGGCCCTGGTGCCGACACTGCTCGTCACCCGGTGCGAGGAGTTCTTCGCCGAGCTCGGCGTGCCCGAGTGGATGCGCCGCCGCTCCCTGGACGCCGGCCCCCGCCACCTGGAGAGCTACGCGCTGGCGCTGGCCGCCGGGGTCGAGGTGCTGCTCGGCAGCGACATGCCGCCGTTCTGGCCGTTCGAGGGCACCAACGCCACCGTCCGCGAGCTGGAACACATGGCGGACGGCGGCCTCGGCCCCGCCCGCGCCCTGTACGCCGCCACCCTCGGACCGGCGCGCTGGCTCGGCGCCGACGCCGATCTCGGCACCGTCGAGCCCGGCAAGTACGCCGACCTCGTCGCCGTGGACGCCGACCCGTCGGCCTCCGCGTCCGCGTTCCGCGGCGTGCGCTGGGTGATGAGCGGCGGGCGCGTCGTGCGCGACGACGCGTCCGGCTGGGCCGTCCTGTGAACCTCCGGATGTGAGCGCGGGTCCCGGGGGTATGCGGTGAACATGCGAGAGCCAGAAGCAGCGGCGGTGCACGTGGTGGTCGTCGCCGGGCCGGGGACGACCGCCGACCGCGGACTGCTGCGGCAGGTCGCCGAGACGGAGTGGCGGTCCCTCGGCGTGGAGGGACGCCTCGTCGTGGCACCCGGCGCCGCCGCCCTCTGGGACGTGCTCTCGACCGCGGGCAAGGACGAACACTGCGCGCTGGTCGCCCTGCACGGCCCCGACCCCGCCGTCCGCCCCGTCCAGTCCCGCCCCGGCCCGCACGCCGCCCGCACCGTCTGGTACGACACCGGCGTCCCCGGCGCCACCGAGGTCGCCCCAGGCTCGGCCCGCATGGCCGGCCGCGGCCTCTGGGGCGTCACCTGGGCCGTACGCCACGCCGTCCACCGCCTGCGCCACCCGGCCCACCGCGTCCCCTACGGCCCCGCCGAGGACCAGTGGGCCGACCTGCGCCTGCCCTCCGCCTCCGGTTCCGCCTCCGCCTCCGGTTCCGCCTCCGCCTCCGGTTCCGCCTCCGCCTCCGGTTCCGCCTCCGTCTCCGGTTCCGCCTCCGGGCCCGGTTCCGGTTCCGGTTCCGCCTCCACTTCCGCCTCCGCCGCCACGCCCGGTGGCGGCTCCGTCCCGGCCGTGATGCTGGTGCACGGCGGCTTCTGGCGGTCCGTCTGGGGTGCCGACCTGATGGACGCCCTGGCCGTGGACCTCACCGCCCGCGGCTACGCCACCTGGAACCTGGAGTACCGCCGCCCGGACCGGCACGGCTGGCAGTCCACCACCGCCGACGTCGCCGCCGGCCTCACCGCCCTCACCCGCGCCGGACCCCGGATCGACCCGGGCCGGATCGCCGTACTCGGGCACTCGGCAGGAGGCCAGCTCGCGCTGCGGCTCGCGGCGGACACGTCCGCGAGGTCCAGCGACGCCGAGGGCACGGCCCGGGTGGCGCTCGCGGTGTCGCTGGCCGGGGTGGCGGATCTCACCGAGGGCGACCGCCGCCGCATGGGGGCCGGGGCGGTGGCCGCGGCGCTCGGCGGTTCGCGCGACGAGGTGCCCTGGGTGTACGCGGCGGCCGACCCCCTCACCCGGCTGCCGCTCGGCGTGCCGCAGCTCGTCGTGCAGGGCCGCGACGACGACCTCGACCTCGTCGACATCGCCCGCCGCTACGCCGCCGCCGCCCGTGCCGCGGGCGACGACGCCGTCCACCTCGAACGCCCGGGCGACCACTTCGCCGTCATCGACCCCGCCGCACCCATCTGGCACGCCACCGCGGACGAGATGGCCCGCCGGCTCCACCCCTGACCGACGGGCGCGCCACCCCCGAGCGGGCCCCTTGAGCCGGCGGCCTGCCTACACCCCCGGCCGCGGCGACGCCGCCTCCACCCCCGACCGGCGCAGCACCGGCGCGGGTGCCGGGAGGTGCGCCGGGGGAGGGGCGGTGCCCTGCCGCAGGGCCCGCAGCCGGGCCAGGGCCTCGGTGGCGCCGGCCGGGACACCGAGATCGGCGAAGATGGCGTGGGCGGCGCGCAGGTCGCCCGCGCAGGCCGTGTGGTGGCCGAGGGTGTGCTCCAGCTCGGCGAGCCCTCGCATCATCACCGCCTCGCCGAGCCGGTTGCCCGCGTACCGGCACGCCACCAGCGCCACCCGGTGCGTCTCCTCCAGCTCGTTCCAGTACTCCCGCAGCACCGCGACGTTCAGCAGGGACGCCGCCAGCTCCCACGCCAGCTCGTCCTGCCCGGTGGCGGCCGCCTGCCGCACCGCCGCGACCAGCGCCGCCCGCTCGCTCTCGAACCACGCCACCGGGTCGGCGACGAGCCACTCGTGTTCCGGCCCTGGCGGCGGCCACCGGGGCGCCCGGCCACGGATCGGCGTGTACGACGCGCCCGGCAGGCGGCCGTCCGCCTCCTGCGCCAGCGCGAGCAGCGTGGCCAGCGTCCGCGTGATCACGGTACGCACGCTGGTCCCGGTCTCCTCCTCGGCGGCCCGTTCCCGCGCGTACAGGCGCACCAGCTCGTGGAACCGGTAGCGGGTACGGCCGGTCGCGTCGGTCCCCGCCACCTCCAGCAGCCGCTCGTCGGTCAGGGCGTCGATGAGCTCCTCGGCCAGGTCGGGGGAGGTCTCCAGCGTGGAGGCGGCCGTGCACACCGAGAACGACGGCAGGTCCAGCACGCCGAGCAGCCGGAACGCCCGCCGTGCCGCGTCGCCGACCCGGTGGTAGCCGACCGCCAGGGTGGCACGCACGTCCAGGTCCTTGAGGGTGAGCTCGTCCAGGCCGCCGGCGGCGAACCTGGCGCTGAAGTGGGCGATCGTCCAGTGGGGGCGGGCGGTGAGGCGGGTGCCCGCGGCGCGGATGCCGAGCGGCAGCCCTCCGCACAGCCACACCAGCTCCGCCGCCGCACCGGGTTCGGCGCGCCACCGCTTCTCGCCGACGATCGCGGCGAGCATGTTCTCGGCGTCCACCGGCTCCAGCACGTCCAGGTCCACCGTGCGGGCACCCGGCCACCCCGACAGCCGGTAGCGGCTGGTCACGATCACCGAGCAGGGCGGCGACCCGGGCAGCAGCCGCCGCACGTGCGCCTGCCCCGCCGCGTCGTCCAGCACCACCAGGATGCGGCGACCGGCGAGCTGGCTGCGGTACAGGTCGACGCGCTCGTCGATGTCCTCGGGAATCGCCGAGGCGTGCACGCCGAGCGCTCGCAGGAACCGCGTGAGCACCTTGCCGGGGTCGGCGGGGCAGGTCTCGGTGGCCCGCAGGTCGGCGTAGAGCTGGCCGTCGGGGAACGCCTCGCTCATGCGGTGCGCCACGTGCACGGCCAGCGTCGTCTTGCCCACCCCGGCCTGCCCGGTGATCAGCGTCACCGGGAGCGGCCCGGTCGTCCGCTTGGCCATGACGGCGCACAGGTGCTCGACCAGCTTCTCCCTGCCGGTGAAGTCACCGATCCCGGCCGGCAGCAGCGAGGGTCGCAGCGTGCCCGGCGCGGGTGTGGTCTCGTACGGCGGCGCGGCCTCCTGCCGCAGCACCTGCAGGTGCGCGGCCCGCAACTGCGGCCCGGGGTCGATGCCGAGCTCGTCGGCGAGCCGCGCCCGCGCGGCGTCGTACTCGGCCAGCGCCTCGGCCTGCGCGCCGGACGCCGCGAGCGCCAGCACCAGCCACGACTGCACCGCCTCGTTCAGCGGCTCGGCCTCGGCGACCGCGCGCAACTGCGGCAGCATCTCGGCGGCCAGCCCGAGCCGCAGCGCCGTGCGGGCCGCCTCAAGCAGCACGTTGATGCGCTCCTGGTCCACGGCGCGCACCCAGGGGTGCCCCTTCAGCACGTGGTCCAGGTCGGACAGGCAGGGCCCCTGCCACAGCTTGAGGCCGTCCAGCATCAGGTGGAGGGACTCGTGGGGGGAGGCGGCATGGCGGGCCGAGGCCACGGCCGAGCGGAAGGCGGTCAGGTCGGCGTCGCAGCGCTCGGGCCGGATGGCGTACGCCGCGCCGAGCCCCGCGAGCCAGGAGGAGCCGGAACGGGCGGCGTCGCCGGGGTCGATGCGGCGGCGCAGGCGCCCGACGTAGGTCTGCACGAGGTTGACGACCGAGTCCGGCGCGTCGTCGCCCCAGACGGCGTCGATGATCTCCTGACGCCGGACGGGTGCTCCGGCCTTCAGCAGCAGGAGCGCGAGCACGGCCCGCTGCTTGTCAGAGCTGATCTTGATCTCGGTTTCCCGGCGCCAGACCCTTAACGGGCCCAGCAGGTGGAACCGTATCTCGGTCATAGAACTCCCCGGAGCGAGTGTGCGGACGCATGCCGGAAATTTGAAGAATCATACGTTTTGACTATGTGTAAAGCGAGGATGTTCGGTGTCCTCTTGTGGTCACCGCTGGACCGGATGTCAAATTCCATGAAGACCGCAAATGCCGTTTATGTGGGACGACACCACCCTTCTGGACTCTCGCTGACGATCCGCTGGACCCGTCCCGCCCGCCACGTGCCGCGCCGTCCAGCCAGGTGGTCGCATCGATCCAGTGCCGCGGGTCATCGTTGCACTGCATCGGATCTTTCGGGAGGAGGTGCTCCATGAAGAAGATTCAGATTCGCAAGGCCGGTCCGGTTCGCCTGACCGCCGCCGCCTGCGGGGTTTACAAGAAGACCCAGTAGTACGGCACCGGCGGGCGCGCCGGACGCGGTCCCCGCGTCCGGCGCCTCCCGTCCGAAAGAACCCGAAAAGCTAGCGAATACCGCACCCGAAAAGGGCAGTGAATAGCACGGAGGGTAGTCCGTTGACCGAAACCGAGGCATTGGACGAACCCGCGGCGATCGAGTACGACCCCGATCGGCCACTCCTGCTGCACCCCCTGGTCCACCTGGTGGACGGCGACGAGGTGACCGTCGGCCGGCGGGACACCGACTCCTACGCGATCTTCCCGCCCGACGGCGCAGCCCTCGTGCGCAGACTGGAAGAGGGCGCCACGCCCCGCGAGGCCGCCGCGTGGTACGCGGACACCTACCACGAGAACGTCGACATCGACGACGTCATCGGGGCGCTCGCCGAACTCGGCTTCCTCCGCGCGCCCGAGGACCCGCCCCCCGCCTCCGGCCCCGCCGCCGACGCCCCCGTGCGCTGGCGGCGTCTCGGCGTGGCGCTGTTCTCGCCCTTCGCCTGGGTCGTCTACGCGGTGACGATCGGCTGGGCCCTGGTCGCGATGGTCCGCCGTCCCGACCTGGTGCCGAACTACCAGAACGTCTTCTTCACCGATTACTACACCGTCATCCAGGTGACGCTCTTCATCGCGGCGGTGCCCCAGCTGCTGCTGCACGAGGCGTTCCACGCCCTGGCAGGGCGCCGGCTCGGCCTGCGCTCCAGCCTGTCGATCGGGCGCAGGCTCTACTTCATCGTGCTGGAGACCTCCCTGGACGGCCTGGTCGCCGTGCCGCGCCGCAAGCGGTACCTGCCGATCGTCGCCGGGATGCTCGCGGACGTCGTGGTGATCGCCGCCTGCACCATCGCGGCCGACCTCAGCCGCACCCCCGGCGGGGAGTTCACCCTGGCCGGGCGGTTCTGCCTGGCGTTCGCGTTCGCGATCCTGCTGCGCGTGCTGTGGCAGTTCTCGTTCTACCTGCGCACCGACCTGTACGTGCTGGTGTCCACCGTGCTGCGCTGCGTCGACCTCGACACCACCGCCAAGCGCCTGCTGCGCAACCGGGTCAACCGGCTGCTGCGCCGCCACGACCGGCTGGTGGACGAGTCCCGGTGGCACCCGGCCGACCGGCGGGCCGCCCGGTGGTACTCCTGGCTGATCGTCGCCGGCTACACGGTGAGCCTGGCCACCTTCGTGTGGGCCGTGGTGCCCCTGCTGTACACCATGGGGGTCGCCGTGCTGTCCCGCTTCGTGGACGACCACGCCACCTGGGCGGAACTGCTGGACTCCACGATCTTCGCCGGTTTCATCCTGATACAGCTCGCCGTTCTCGGCGTGCTCGCGCTGCGCGACCGGCTCCGCCGGCGGCAGGGCGAGCTCCGCCACGTCATCGCCTGAAAGGGACGCACCATGGGTGACCGTGACCACTACTGGATCCGGGGCGCCAGACGCCGCGACCGCGACCTGGTCAGAGGCCGGCTCGCCCTGCCGCCTGAGCTGGCGGTCGTCGACGCGCACCGGCGCCTGCGGGGCCCCTACACCGCCGCCGGCACACTGCTGCGGGCCATCGCCCCCGACCTGCTGACGCGCACCCCCGAGCTCGGCGTCGAGCACAACATCGAGATCATGACGAGCACCCCGGAGCTGGCCCACGCCGTGCCGCGCGCCTGGACGTCGCTGGAGTGGTCCGCCCGCAAGGGCGAGCGCACCCGGTTCTACTCGCGGCTGCACACGCTCAACATCGCCAACGGCCTCGCCGAACTGCTGCGCGACTACCTGGCGGCCCTCGGCGGCGGGCCGCGGACCCTGGTCGTGGAGAACCTGCACGAGGCCGACGTCACCGACCAGGAACTGGTGGGGGTGCTGCTGCGGCGCGGCGACCTCGGCGCGCTGACCGTGGTGGCCTGCACCGCGGGCGAGGTCACCGACCCGCTCGGCGAGATCGCGATCTCCCTCGGCCCGCTGCTCGACCGCCACGCCGTGCCGGTCGACGCCCCGCCCGCTCCCGAAGCGGACGGCCCGGCGCCGGACCCCCGCGCCTACGTCCGGGACGACTGCGTGGACGACGACCCGCGGGTGATCGCCGCCTACGAGGCGCTGCCCCCCGAGGAGCGTGCCCGGCTGCACGACGAGCGGGCCGCCGAGCTCGCCGCACGCGACGAGTACTCCCTGACGCTCGGCGCGATCCCCTTCCACGCCGAGCACGGCAGCGACCCCGCCGGCGCCGGGCTGGCGGCGCTGCGCGGCGCCGTGTCGTACTGCCGGGGTGTCGGCCTGTACCAGGCGGCGGCCGAGCTCGGGCTGCGCGGCCGGGCCATCGTGGACCGGGAGACCCAGGAGGAGATGTGGTGGTACTTCGCGGACGCCACCAGCATCACGCTCGCCACCCTCGGCCGCGCCGACGAGGCCAAGGCCATCTATGACGAGTCGCGCGCCGCGACCCACGACCCCGCCATGCACATGGAGCTGGCCTACGGCACCTCCATGCTGTACTCCCGGCACTACCCCGAGCCGCAGCGGGACTACCAGCAGGCCAGGGCCTGGATCAACGTGTCCATCGCCATCGCCTCCCTGCTGGAGGAGCCCAAGCAGCGGGCGTTCCACTCGGTGTTCGGCCGCAACGGCCTCGCCCTGGTGGAGGTCAGGCAGAACGACCCGGAGGAGGCGCTGCGGCTGCTCAACGAGGGCATGGCCAGGCTGGACCGGGAACTCGAGATGGACGAGCACCTGCTGCACCGCACCGTGCTCCGGTACAACCGGGCGCAGGTCCTCGGCATGATGGGCAAGCTGGAGGAGGCGCTGGCGGACTACGCCAAGGTGCTGGAGACCGATCCCGACTTCCCCGAGCACCACTTCAACATCGGCAACATCCTGCGGCGCCTGAACCGCGAGGAGGAGGCCATCGCCTCCTACGAACGCGCGCTGCGGCTGTCACCGCCGTTCCCCGAGGCGTACTACAACCGCGGGGACGCCCGTCTCGAACTCGGCGACGTGGAGGGGGCGCTCGCCGACTTCGCGTACACCGTCGAGCTCGACCCGGCCCACGTCGACGCCCGCGCCAACCGCGCCGGCCTCCTGCTCGACCTGGGCGACACCGCCGCCGCCTGGCGCGACGTCACCACCGGCCTGGAGATGTCCCCTCGTCATGCGCACCTGCTGTGCCTGAAGGGCCGCCTGCTGGCCGAGCGCGGCGAGCCCGGCGCCGCCAGCGAGGCCCTGACCGCCGCCCTGGCCGTCAACCCCCGCCTCGCCGAGGCCTGGGCCCTGCGTGGCGAACTGGCCTACCAGGCCGGTGACCTCGCCGCCGCCCTGGAGGACCTGGACCGCGCCGTGGACCTCAGCGACTCACCCGCCATCCGCTTCAACCGCGCCGTCGTCCACCACGACACCGGTAACCACGCCGAGGCCGCCACCGACTTCGGCAAGGTCCTCGCCGCCACCGGCGACGAGGAGGCCAGGGAGTACCTGGAGTCCTGCCACCGAGCCCTGGAATCCACCTCGGCCTGACGGTTTCCCGGTGGCGGCCCGCCACCGGGACCACGCGGGGTCGCGCCGGGAGCGTGTGGTTTCCCGGCCGGCCGGCGGGGAACGCGGGCGAGCGGTGACCGCCGGGCGGACGGGCCGCTAGGGGACAGGCGGAAGGTGGAGCCGTGGGACACGCAGCGGGGACAGGAGGTTCTCGCGACATCTGGAGGGAAGGTGCGACGATGCCCGACCTGTTCGACCGAGTCCGGCTTGGCCGCCTGACGCTGCCCAACCGCCTGGTGATGTCGCCCATGACCCGCAGCCGCGCCGACGACCGGGGCGTCCCCCCAGCCGGCGCCGCCGTGTACTACGCCCAGCGTGCCACCGCCGGCCTCATCATCACCGAAGGCACCCAGCCCAGCCTGGAGGGCCAGGGCTACCCCGGCACCCCCGGCCTCCACACCGGCGCCCAGGTGAGGGCCTGGCGCGAGGTGACCGACGCCGTCCACGCCGCCGGCGGCCGCGTCTACGTCCAGCTCATGCACAGCGGCCGCATAGGCCACCCGAGCCTGAACGGCCTGACCCCCGTCGCCCCCTCCGCGATCCCCGCCTCCGGCCAGATCTACACAAGGGACGGCCGCCGCGACCTCCCCACCCCACGGGAACTCACCACCGCCGAAGTGAGGTCCACCATCCAGGACTTCACCCGGGCCGCCCGCCGCGCCATGGACGCGGGCTTCGACGGAGTGGAACTCCACGGCGGCAACGGCTACCTGATCCACCAGTTCCTCTCGCCTCGCACCAACCACCGCGCCGACGTGTACGGCCACGACCCCTTACGCTTCGCGGTGGACCTCACCACCGCCTGCGCCGAGGCGATAGGCCCCGACCGGGTGGGCCTCCGGGTGACCCCCGGCAACACCCTGAACGACATGACCGAGGACGACACGGACCAGACCTACCCCGCCCTGGCCGCCGCCCTGTCGCCCCTGAACCTGGCCTACCTCCACCTGGCCGGCGTCCCTCCCACCACCCCGCTGGCTGCCAAGATCCGCGCCACCTGGCCCACCACCCTGATCGCCGCCCCCAGCACCGGCGGTACCCTCCCCGAGGACGGTGGCCGGTCCGCCGCCGAACACTGGCTGACCCACGGCGCCGACCTGGTCGCCTTCGGCCGCGCCTTCCTGGCCAACCCCGACTTCGTGACCCGCCTCCGCACCGGCACCCCCCTGAACCAGCCGGACCCCACCACGTACTACGGCGGCGGCCCCCAGGGCTACACCGACTACGCCCTCTCCACCCCCCGGCCCCGCCTCTGACCCCCGTTCACGGGCTCGGCGTCCGGCGATGAGTCACCGAAGTGACAATTCCCTCGAACGGCTTACATCGGGTCCTCGTCGTCAGTTCGAATGGGTGCTGTGACATCACGGCGAGCATGCCGGCGGCGGGTGCCGATCCGGGTGGCCCTCAGCGAGGTCATCGCCGAGCGGGGGCCCCTTCTCCAGCGGGTGGGCACCTGGGGTCTGGTCCTCGGGCTGGTGCTCGCCGCGGGCGTCCTGGTCCACATCGACGCCGGGTCCATGAGGACTCCGCGGCAAGGACAGAGCGCCGGCACCTACACCCGAGCCGTGGAGCGGCTCGGGTCCGCGAGGATCGACGTCCGGCTGGGCGCGATCCACACGCTGCGCGACCTGGCGCGGGAGTCCCGGCGCGATCGTGTGACCATCGCCGATGTCATGGCCGCGTACGTGCGCGAGCACCGTTCGATGGCCAGGGGCGGGCCGCTCGGACGGCCGGCCACCGACGTGCAGACGGCCCTGACCGTGCTCGGCAGCGTCTACGACGCGCCGCGCACCGAACTCGGGCACGACTGGGCCTGCGGCTGCGACCTGACGCGGATCCGTGTACCGGGAGCGGATCTGAGCGGCCTGAACCTCGGCACCGCCCTGCTGACCCGGGCGGACCTCCGCGGGGCCCGCCTGAGCGGGGCCAATCTGGCGTACACCGACCTGACGGGCACCGACCTGCGCAAGGCATCGCTGGACGGCGCGGACCTGCCGCACGCCGTCCTGTTCAGGGCGGACCTGAGCGAGGCGGACCTCGACGGCGCGGATCTGCGCGGGGTGGACCTGTTCGAGGCGGACCTCAGGAAGGCGGACCTGCACTGGGCCGACCTGAGCGGGGTGGACCTGTTCGGCGCGGACCTGCGCGGCGCGGACCTGCGCCGCGTGAACCTGACCGGGGCGAGCCTGCGCGGCGCGGACCTGCGCGGCGCGGACCTGCGGGACGCGGTCCTCCGCGGAGCGGACCTGAAGGGAACGAACCTCAAAGGCGCGGACCTGACCGGCGCGGACCTCACCGAGGCGAACCCGGGCGCGGCCAGGACCGACGACGAGACCAAGCTCCCCGCAGGGGCAGCCGGAACGTGAGGGGCATGATCTTCGCTGCGGCCGGTGCCCGGCCCGCGGGCCGGAGGTCAGCGGTGGTGGGAGGCGGGGGTGGCGAAGGTCCCTTCTCTGCGGATGGTCTGCCAGCGGAGGCGGACGCCGAGTACGGCGGTGGCGACGGACTGGATGACGACCAGGTACATGAGCTGGCGGTAGACGAACTGTTGGAGGGGGAGCACCCACAGGACCGAGGCGCGCTCGCGGTCCAGGCGCAGGGCGTACCAGCCGGTGAACGCCTGGACCAGGACGAAGCCCGCCCACACCGCGACCACGGGGAGCGGGTCGTCGACGGCCAGGCTGTAGATCGCCATGATGTCCACGACCGGTGCGACCAGCGGCAACACCACCTGGAACAGGGTCAGGTAACCCAGGCAGCGACGGCCGAACGTCCCCTGCTCGACGATGGCGTGCCGGTGCTTCCACATCGCCTGGAGGGTGCCGTAGCACCACCGGTAGCGCTGCCGCCAGAGCTGCCGCAGCGACGTCGGCGCCTCGGTCCACGCCAGCGCGTTCTCCTCGTAGACGATGCGCCACCCGGCCCGGCACATCGCCATGGTGAGGTCGGTGTCCTCGGCGAGGGTGTCGAGGCTGAGGCCCGACACCGAGGCCAGCGCAGAGCGGCGGAAGGCGCCGATCGCCCCCGGCACCGTTGGCATGCAGCCGAGCAGGTCGAAGGCCCTGCGGTCGAGGTTGAAGCCGATGACGTACTCGATGTGCTGCCAGCGGCCGATCATGCCCCGCCGGTTGCCGACCTTGGTGTTGCCGCTCACCGCGCCCACCTGGGGATCGGCCAGCGGCCGGACCAGGTGGCCGATGGTCGCCGGCTCGAACACCGTGTCGCCGTCCACCATGATCAGGATGTCGTGGGAGGCGTGCAGGATGCCGGTGTTCAACGCGGCGGGCTTCCCGCCGTTCGGCCGCCTGATCACTCGCACCCCGGGCAGTCCGAGGCCGCCCGCGATCGCGGCGGTGCCGTCCGCCGAGCCGTCGTCCACGACGATCACCTCGACGACGCCCGCGTAGTCGGTGGTCACCAGCGAGCGTATGGTCGCCTCGATCCCCGCCGCCTCGTTGTAGGCCGGGACGATCACGCTCACCGGTGGGGGTGAGGGCCACGCCGGAGCCCTTCCCAAGCGGCGTTTGCCGCCGCGCGCGCGTTGCGCGTGCACCCAGGCCAGGACGAGGAAGAACAGCAGCCGGGCCAGCGTGAGCACCCCGGCCGCGGCGAGCACCCAGGCCATCGCCCCGGTGAACGCGGCCGAGGCGCGCTGCGCCAGGCCGAGCCCGGCGCCGATCACGCGGTCCGCCGGGCCGGCCGGAGCGTGCGCCGAGGGCATGCCGAGCGCCGACGTCAGCGTGGTGACCCGGTACTTCCGTTCGGACAATGAGGTGAGCAGGCGGTCGACGGCGGCGACCGTCTGGACGCGATCGCCGCCCGAGTCATGCATCATGATCACCGAACCTCTGCCCCGCCGCGGCAGCGCCGCTTGGAGGATGCGCTCGGTGCCGGGTCTGGACCAGTCCTTGGTGTCGGCGTCCGTCAGCACCACCAGGTAGCCCTCGCCGCCGAGGGCCCGCAGCGCCGCCAGTTGCGGGGCCGTGACCGAATCAGGCGTCGAGGAGTAGGGCGGGCGGATCAGACGGGTGTGCAGGCCCGTGGCACCGGCCAGGACCTTCTGGGTGAGCGAGGCCTCCAGCCGGAGCCGCCACAGCGGCACCGCCGACAGGTCGGCGTGCGCGTAGGTGTGGTTGCCGATCTCGTGTCCCTCGGCGACGATCCTCCGGGTGAGCTCGGGGTTCTCCGCGATCCTCGCTCCCACCGCGAAGAACGTCGCCTTGGCCCCGTGCCGCTTCAGCACGTCCAGAAGCAGGGGCGTCCAGCGCGGGTCGGGGCCGTCGTCGAAGGTGAGCGCGACCGTACGGGCCGGGAGCCGGGCACTGGTGGGCCGGGACCCGGTCAGGTTGAGCACCGGGCCGCTCCGCCAGATCTGGCGGAGCTCCGCCGAAGGGGGCGCGGCCACGGGTGGGGCGGCGTGGGTCTCGCCCTGCACGCCGGTGACGTACCCGTCGAACACCAGGGCGCCGGACACCAGCACCATCATCACGGCGACCAGGAACCAGTGGCCCCGGGGATCGGTACGCCGCCCTCGCCGCGTGCTCTCCGCCACCGGAGGCGGTGGCGGCAACACCAGGGTAGGGGTCGTCGGCCGGCTCACTTCTTGGGGCCCTGCGTTCGCTCGGGGTCGTGTCCCGGGGGCTGCTTGGTCCTGCCCGGGGGCTCGGTGCCGTCCGGCGTCGGAGACGTGCCGGTCGGCTCGTCGGCGGGCGGCGACGTGGACGGACTGGCCGTGCTGCTCGGAGTGGCCCGCGGAGTGCGGGTGGCCGTGGGCTTACGCGTAGGCGTGGGGGTGACGGTCGCACTCGGGGTGTGGCGTGCCGTGACCGGGCGGGCGGACGGCTTGCGCGGACGGTCCGCCGTCGGCGACGAAGAGGTCGCGGCCGGAGCCGGCGGCTTGGGATCACCGCCGGGCCAGCCGGTCACCGTGAGCGGGGTGCCCGTGAACACCCCCGCGATCAGCACCGCCATGCAGGCCATCAACAGCGTGCCGGAGAGCACGCCGACGACCATCAGCACTCTGGCGCGGCGGCCGCTCTGATCGACGAACACAGCGGTGTCCATGGGGGACTGGGCATCACTCACAGGCTGGAATCGTAGTGACGATCGTCTACTTGTGGGGCGGGAGTGCCCAGCCCGTGACGTCAACGACTCCCAGCGGACATTCGCCCGACTGGAGTTTTCGGTGGACATTGTGTGCGATATCACATTTTATCCGGACAGCCCGGAAGGCGAAGCCCCGCCATGACGTGCATGGTCGTCCCCGGTGCACTACGGCGGCGTGGAGCCGAGGAGCCGTGCGCGCGGAGGAGGGTGTCCCATCGCCGGCGCGAGCCTTCGGGGGGTCATGCCGGTCCTCGGCCGCGGGTCCGCTCGGAGAGGATGTGCCGCCTCATCGATGAGCACGCGGGACCACCCTCGAAGGGCCGCACTCCCCGCTCCGGAAGCCACGTGGACACGGCCCTGGAGTCTGAGAGAGCGCTCTCTTCGGCCCCGATCCTATCCTTGTCCAATGGAGCTAGCGGAGATCCGCACCTACCCCGTCAAGTCCGCCAAAGGCGTTCTCCGGCCATCCGCCCAAGTGCTTCCCTGGGGTCTGGAAGGCGACCGCCGCTGGGCCGTGATGGACCCGCTGGGAGAAGTGATCTGGGTGGGCGAACACCCCCAGCTCCTCTCCGTCTCGGCCGCCGAGACCCCCGAAGGCGGCCTCCTGCTGTCGGCGGAGGGCATGGGCGAGCTCAAGGTCCCCCCGGCCGCCGGCGAGGCGATCCCGATAGGTTTCCCCAACGTCGACCGAGCCGTGCTCGCCCACGCCGACGCCCATGAATGGTTCACCCGCCTGCTCGGCAAGCCGGCCCGCCTCATCTGGCTGGCCGAGCCCACCGGCCGGACCGCCACCGAGGAACACGGCGGCCTCCCCGGCAGTTTCGTCTGGGACGCCCCCCTCCTGCTCGTCTCCAGGAGTTCCCTCAAGCGCCTGGACGACTGGATCGCCGAAGGCGCCATGGAACGCCAGGAGCACCCCCCGGCCCCCCTCGACATGGCCCGCTTCCGGCCCAACGCCGTCATCGACGGCGCGGAACCCTTCGCTGAGGACACCTGGACATCGGTCCGCATCGGCGACATCGACTTCCGCGTCTTGGAACTGTGCGACCGCTGCGCCGCCACCACCTGGGACCCGGCCACTCAGGACCGCGGCAAGGAACCCCTGAGAACCCTGGCCAGGCACCGCCGCTGGAATGGGATGACCTGGTTCGGCATCCGCCTGGCCCCCAGGAACCTCGGCGAGCTGAGAGTCGGCGACGAAGTCCGGCCAAGCTAGCCGATCAGGCGCTTTCGCGGCCGGGCTCTGCACGCGCCGGCCGATGAAGCTCGAGGAGGACCATGGCGGCCGATCTGGTGCGGGCACCGGCTGACATCGCGGCGGGTGTGGTGACACGGCCGCCGGCCGGGGCCGAGCCGGCGACGGTGACCTGACGGCGTGCGCCGGCGCCCGCGGCGTCGAGGCGTGCCGTGACTTCGTCCTGACGGTGCGGCCCGCGGTGCGGCAGGCGCCGTTCTCGCGGTACGGCATGGTGAAGTTCGCCCGGTCGAACTGCAAGGAAGGGCAGCAGATCTCCATGGCCGCGAGCGTCGGCGACGACCCCACCCGCTGGGTGGCGGTCGACGACGGGCAGGCGGTCCTCCGGTCCAGCAAGGGCATGCACGCCGTGCGGGACACGTCTGTCGTCCGGTCACCCGAGGGGGACAGGTTCTTCCTCATCGCCACCGAATCGCCACCGACCTGAACGTCGGGGGCCGGGCGTATGGATGGCGGGATTGGGACTGGGCGCAGAGTGACGCCAGCCGCTGCATCGAGGTCTGGGAGACAACCGACCTGCGGACCTGGTCGGAGCAGCGGCACGTGCGGGTGGCCCCGGACGAGGCGGGTATGGCGTTGGGGTAACGCCTCCGGCCAAGGCCCCCTACGCCGTGGACGGCCCCCTCGATCTCACGGGCCTCGTGGTCGCGGCCGGCTACACCGCGGCGTGAAAGACGAGGTCCTGGCCGAAGGACACGGCGGATAGCCGGTGTCGGGGCACACCTGGGACACTCCCGGGACGCGGAAGGTGACCGTGCCGTCCACGGTGGCCGGCGTGACGAAGACCGCCGCGTTCGAGGTCCACGTCGTTGCTGCCCCCGTGGACGCCGGACAGGGGGTGGAACCGGCGGGATTCCACCCCCTGGCATCTGGCCGGTCAGGCGACGGTGCAGGCGGCGCCGTTGAGGGTGAACGAGGCGGGCTTGCCGGTGTCGCCGGTGTGGCCGGCCTGGAAGCCGATGCCGATCGAGGCGCCGGGGGCGATGGTGCCGTTGTAGGAGACGTTCCTCGCCGTCACCTGGCCGGACGTGGGGGAGTACGTGGCGTTCCAGCCGGAGGTGATGGTCTGGCCGGCGGGCAGGGTGAAGACGAGTGACCAGCCGTTGATCGCCGTGGTGCCGGTGTTCGTGATGGTGATGTCCGAGGTGAGGCCGTTGTTCCACGCGTTGACGGTGTCGGTGACGCGGCAGCGGCCGGTTCCCGGCGTCGGGGTGACGCTCGGAGTGGGGGTCGGCGTCGGGGTGACGCTGGGGGTGGGGGTCGGCGTGGGGGTGGTGGAGTCGAACTGGGTGAAGAAGCGCCAGACTTCGGCGGGGACCCAGGTGCGGGTGCCGCTGTCGCCGGTGGCGCCGTCCTGGGGTGCGGCGATGTGGCCTTCGTCGAAGGCGGCCCAGACGACGGGGTAGCCGGCGCGGCAGCCGGAGTAGGCGGTGATGCGGTGGGTCAGGCTGCCCTGGGCCGGCTCGGGGGGGTTCTGGGCGGTGCAGCCGTTGTTGCGGAGGAACCGGTCGCGCATGCCGCGGGCTGCGGCGGGGTTGTCCCTGATGCCGTGGACGCCGAGGTAGGCGACGGGCTGGGTGCCGCCGCTGCAGCCGCTGAGTTCCCGGGGGGCGGACTGGACGGCGACCGCGCGGAAGACGTCCGGACGTGCGCACGCGAGGGCGAAGCTCATGGCGCCGCCGTAGCTGAAGCCCACGGCGAAGCGCTGGGTCGTCTCGACGCACAGATCGGCTTCGATCCGCCGCAGCATGTCGTCGACGAACGTGACGTCCTCGCCGCCGGAGTTGGCCCAGCCGTTGCTGATGCCCTGGGGCGCGACGAAGATCGTGCTGTTGTTCGCCAGGCGCAGCAGGCCGTAATAGGACCAGACGTCCCGTTGCACGGTCTGGCCGGTGGCGACGTCGGTGGCGGTGCCGCCCCACCAGTGGAACCCGAAGACCAGGCGGTAGGGACGGCGGTTGTCGTAGCCGTCGGGGAGCCGCAGGATGAAGCTGCGGCTCTTGCCACCACTTTGGATGGTGTGCGTGCCGTTCGTGAGAGTCGGGGTCTTGCCGCACCCCGCCGTCGCGGCGGCGACGGCCGTCCTGGCATTCACGGGCGACGACGCCCCGTTGCTCAGGGCCGCGTGACCGGTGCCCAGCACGAGGAGCACCGCGACCGCGACGGCTCCGAACAGGGATCTCTGCCTTGACATCACAACTCCTTCTGGCGAGCGGAATCCCGCTGTTAGCGCTCACAGTTCGGGGGAAATCCAGATGACTTTTTCGTGGAGCGGCCTGGAGTCCGGCGAGGCAGGAGCCAATAGGATCCGGCATGGCATGTCAAGGATCCGGTGATCCCCCTGGCGGCCCACTCCGCCGCGTCACTCCTCGTCTCCACGTCTGACCAGAGGTGAAGACGGAGTGGCCCCACGCCGTTTCTGTGCAACTTTCACCGTCGTCGCGGCTTCCTCGTCGCACCCGAGAAGCGGCACGGGGCGGCGCCGGCAGCAGACGACCAACGCGAGACGCCGGGGGGAATTGTTAACGCGAACAACGGATGATGCGGGCGATCGCGATGAGCGTCACAAGTGCCGGATCAGGGACGCATTCCCCACGGTCCCGGCGCCTCGCTCCCTCCCGGCGGGTGAGCGCGTGAAAGTTCCATCGACATCCCATGTCGCCACTAGAGGAAGAGGGTCTTTTCCGCCGAGCTGCCGGGAAGCCTGGACTTGCCGCTCGTTCCGGCTTACAAACACATCCAATGTCTCAACGTAAGGGCTCTTGTCAGTGAGCCGGAAAGAGAGCCCGACCCGTCCCCGAAAGGCATCCCCATGTCTTCGTCGTCCTACCGGTTCAGCCGCCGTGCGCTTCTCGCCGGGGCCGGTGGTCTCGCGGCCACCGGTCTGATGGGGATCCGCGGCGCGTGGGCCACCGACGGCCCGCAGAGCTACAGCCCGTCGTGGGCTTCGGTGGACCAGCATCCGCCGGCGCACGAGTGGTTCCAGGACGCGAAGTTCGGGATCTACTTCCACTGGGGTGTCTTCAGCGTGCCCGCGTTCGCCAACGAGTGGTACCCGCGCAACATGTACAACAACGGTTCCAGCGAGAACAACCACCACCGCAGCGTCTACGGCGACCCGGCACAGTGGCCGTACCACAACTTCATCAACGGCGCCCGGGACCGGGCAGGCAACTTCGTGCAGTTCGCCCCCAAACTGAGGTCCGCCGGCGGCAACTTCGACCCGGGCGAGTGGGCGCAGCTCTTCCTCGACGCCGGCGCCAGGTTCGCCGGGCCCGTGGCCGAGCACCACGACGGCTACTCGATGTGGAACAGCCGGGTCAACGAGTGGAACTCGGTCGCCACCGGCCCGCGGCTGGACCTGCTGCGGCTGCACGCCGACGCCATCCGCGCCAAAGGCCTCAAACTGCTGACGGCCCTGCACCACGCGTACAACTTCACCGGCTTCTACCAGTGGGCCCCGGCACAGTCCACCACCACTCTCAGGAAGCTCTACGGCCAGCTCGACGCGAACACCGAGTACCAGCTCTGGTACGACAAGCTCAAAGAAGTCATCGACGGCTACCAGCCCGACATCATCTGGCAGGACTTCGACCTCAGCCGCATCCCCGAGAGCCACCGGCTGAACTTCCTGGCCTACTACTACAACCGGGCGGTGGCCTGGAACAAGGACGTCGTCGCGACCTACAAGGACGGCTTCAACACCCGCGGCGAGGTGTTCGACTACGAACGCGGCGGCCCGGCCGCCATCCAGACCCCCTACTGGCTGACCGACGACAGCATCTCCAGCTCGAGCTGGTGCTACACCAACGGCATCGGGTACTACTCCCTCAACGCCATGCTGCACTCGCTGATCGACCGGGTCAGCAAGAACGGCAACATGCTGCTGAACATCGCCCCGATGGCCGACGGCACCATCCCCACCGGCCAGCGGTCGATCCTGCTCGGCATCGGCGACTACCTGCGCCGCTTCGGCGAGTCCATCTACGCCACCCGCGCGTGGACCACCTTCGGCGAGGGCCCCACCCAGATGGGCGGCGGCAGCTTCGTCACCCCGCGGGCGGGCACCAGCCAGGACATCCGCTTCACCCGCAGCAAGGACAACCGGGTGCTGTACGCCACCGTGCTGGGCTGGCCCGGCGCCACCCTCCACATCACCACCCTGGGCGCCAACCGCATCAACCTGACCACCCTGACCTCGGCCCAACTACTGGGCTCCACCGCCGGCCAGTACACCGACCTGCCCACCCGCACCCAGGACGGCTCGGCCCTGCACATCACCCTGCCCTCCACCAACCCCCCGTTCAGCGCCCCGGCGTACGTGGTCAAGCTGACCTTCTCCGGCACCGTCCCGCCCCTGGGCTCGGGCCCCACCCCCACCGGCTGGGCCAGGATCACCAACGTCGCCACCACTCTCGTGCTCGACAGCGGCGGCAACGTCGCCTCCGGCTCACCACTCAAACAGTGGAACTACGACGGCAGCACCAACCTGCAATGGCAACTCGTCGACCTCGGCAGCGGCTGGTACCGCATCGTCAACCGCACCAACACCATGGTCGCCGACAGCTGGGGCAACACCGGCAACGGCGCCCTGTGCATGCAGGCCGCGTGGAACGGCGGCGACAACCAGCAGTGGCGACTCAACAGCATGGGCAACGGCCGCTACCAGATCATCAACCGCGGCACCGGCACCGCCCTGGACAGCGGCGGCATCACCACGACCGGCTCGAACGTGAAACTGTGGGCCCCCGACTCCAGCACCAACCTCCAGTGGACCATCACCGCGGTGTGACCCACGCCCGCATCTGTCCTGGTGCGACAACCGTCATGCCGTGGTCTTGCTGGTCAGTGCGATCAGTTCGATCGCGGCCGGTGCCGAGGAGGCCGGGTTCTGCCCGGTGACGAGCAGCCCGTCGGTGACCACGTACGGCTCGAAGTCGGCGGTCTTGGAGAAGTCGGCGCCCTTGGCGATGAGTTCGTCCTCGACCAGGAAGGGCACGACTTCGGTCAGGCCCATGGCTTCTTCTTCGCTGTCGGTGAAGCCGGTGACTCTGCGGCCCGCCACCAGCGCGGTGCCGTCCGGGTTGACGGCGTGACGCAGCGCGCCCGGCGCGTGGCACACCATCGCGAGGGGCTTTCCTGACGCGACGATCCGTTCGATCAGTCTGATGGAGGCCGTGTCCTCGGCGAGGTCCCACAACGGGCCGTGGCCACCGGGGTAGAAGACCGTGTCGTAGTCGTCGGGGGAGACCGAGTCCAGCCGCACCGTGCTGTCCAGCCGGGCCTCGGCCTCGGGGTCGGCTTCGAACCGGCGGGTCTGGCCGGTCCTGAACCGCTCCTCGTTGCTCTTGGGGTCCAAGGGGGCGCGTCCGCCCGCCGGTGAGGCCAGGGTGATCTCCCACCCGGCTTCCTTGAAGTGGTAGTACGGTGCGGCGAGTTCCTCCAGCCAGAAGCCGGTCTTGCGTCCGGTGTCGCCCAGCCGGTCATGTGAGGTCAGCACGATCAACACCTTCATGGTCCCGCTCCTCGGCTTGTTCGTGGACCGCGGCGACCGTTCGTGCGGTCCGGTGCGCCGGACGTCGGCAGGGCCGGCCACCTCGTGGCTCACGTCCGAACAGTAGGTTGTGCCTACTTGACAATTACTGGACCGGATGTGAAATCCATGGGGTCCCGGAGTTTCTTTCCCAGGCGTTGGCGGAGATTTGGCCGCAAGGTGGGTTCGCCGATCAGGCGGACGTTGCGGCCTCGGTCGAAGCCGCCGCGGCCGTAGCCGCCGAAGGCGGTCCGGGGAGACGGTCACCGGCCGCCCCACCTGCGCGAACCCTCGACGACGAATTCGCAGCCGATGAACCGGCGGTCGCTTGCCGCAGGGATATTCCCCAGGCGGCACATTATTGAGATTTGTGACGCGAGCGGGCTCCCTCGCCGATTCCTGAACCCATCGGGTTGGTTGTCGGCCGGGAAATTTCATCCGCGCAACCTAAATCCCCGGATAGGTCCTCCGGCCGGTGGTGCGTCAATCGCGGTGAATTGCGGCCTCTCTTGACAGTGCCGGTTTTGGCTTCGTATCCTTCGCAAAGTTTCGTCGACCTGAAGAAAGTTTTAGGTGGGGCCGGATAGACGCGATGCATCGTGTTCCGCTCGGCGGAGAACGGCGGGGGCGCCCTGACTTACGGGTGCGGAGCAGACCGATGGGCCAGTGTGGGGACCTCGACCTGTAGGGGGGCAGAGTGAGTCGACAAGCCGATCGTTGTTTTCCTGAGAACCGGGGCGCGGGTGCTGAAATCCATTCGCTACCGCTACCGGAAGACCATCCCGATAATTCGCCGGAGGTGCAGTGGGTGTCTGTGGACGCGCTGCGGCCTGGTTATTCTCCCCGGCTTGACGGTGAGGATTCGCAGCATGTGCACCTCCTCGCCGAAACCCAGGCAGATCTGCCGCCGATTCTCGTCCATCGGCCCAGTATGCGGGTGATCGACGGTATGCATCGACTGCTCGCGGCCCAACTCAAGCAGGAACGGACAATCAAGGTCAGGTTCTTCGACGGCGACGAGCGGGAGGCGTTCATCGCGGCGGTCAAGGCCAACGTGACGCACGGTCTGCCGCTGACCTTGGCCGACCGGGAGGCGGCGGCGACCCAGATCATCGAGATCGAACCGCATGCGTCGGACCGTTCGATCGCCGCGATCACCGGGCTCGGGGCCCGCACGGTCGGGGCCATCCGCAAGCGTATGGGTGCCGGCGGTGCGCAGACGGTGGTCCGCATCGGGCGTGACGGGCGGGTCCGGCCCTTGAACAGTGCCGACGGGCGGCGCAGGGCCGGGGAGATGATCGCGCAGATGCCCGGCGCTTCCTTGCGGGAGATCGCGAAGATGGCGGGCGTATCGCCCGCCACTGTGCAAGATGTGCGCAGGCGGATAGCGCGTGGAGACGACCCGGTACCGGCCAAGCTGCGGGAACCGCACGAGCGGCACCAGGCCACGGGGAAAGGGCGACTGAATGCCCTCGATCGGAACGGCGACCATCGGCCGATCCGTGACCGGACCTCGCTGCTGCAGAGCCTCAGCAAGGATCCGTCGCTGCGGCTCAACTCGAACGGGCGCAAGATGTTGCAGTGGCTCTTCGAGCACATAGGAGGGCCGAAGGACTGGCAGGATCTCGTGCACGAGATTCCGGCGCACTCGGCTTACATCGTCGCTGAGATGGCACGTGGGTGCGCGGACGAGTGGACGGCGTTCGCCGAGGAGCTGGAGCAGCGGCTGCATGCCACTCAAAGATAGGCCGCGGTGACGGTACGGCGTTCAACTGTGCCGGAATGCGCAGTCGGACGCCCCGCCCGCTGACGCCATGACGGACAGGGCCTCGCCGGCCGGTCCGCCGCGGCGTCTGTCGATGATTTCCGTCCGGCGAATACGAGGCCCTCTGCCGGGCGGAGCGTGATTCGGCTACCCTCGCTCCGCCCGGACGGCCATTTTCCCGGCCCCGGCCGCCGGCTGGGCAGACATCGCCGCCACCATACTCCGCACCGCGATGACTTTCGTATTGTTCGCATTCAGTAATTCCGGATGATCGACGTCCTTGACACGTTCTCAGGGACGGACATAAAGTGCGCAACGTTTTGGATTCATAGCGGAAATCGCGGCCCTGAAATGAGGTGGAGAATGCGGGATCGGCTGGCTCTGCTGAGGCTCTTTCGCGATGCCGGACCCGCACTGACCGCCGCTCTCGTGCTCGTCGTCCTCATCGACGCGGTGGTCCCCGCGGGGATCGCGGTGGCCGTCGCGGAGCTGGTCAGGTCGAGCGGCCTGACAGCGCTGGGGCCGGTGCTGCTGATGAGCGGCGTCATGCTGGCCGGGCAGGTCGCGCAGACGTTCCGGTGGCCGGTGCAGCGGCTCGCGGCGGACCGGATCGACGGGGCTTTCCGTACGCGGGTGGCGGCCTTGGTCATGGCGGTCCCGACCTTGGACGTCGCCGAACGACAGGACGTACAGAACCTCGTCAAGACGGCGACCGTCGAACCGCGCGAATGGGTGGACAAGACCTCAGGCGACGGAGCGGTGAGCCTGCTCGAGTCGGTGGCTCGCGCCTTCGGGCTGATCGCCTCCGCCGCGGTGCTCGCCGCGTGGTCATGGTGGCTGGTGCCGGCGACGGTGGTCCCGGCGGTGCTGCTTCGGTATGTGCACAGCCGCCAGTGGGTCCGGCATTTCCGGATCTGGATGGCAGGGGTCTTGTACCACCGGCGGTGGCGGTACTGGGGCGAGGTCGCCACCTCACCCGCGGCGGGGCGGGAGCTGCGGGTCTTCGGCGCGGCTGAGTGGCTGCTGAGGCATCACATCGATGACGTGCACCGGCATCTGATCCCTGTGTGGAGTGACGATCGCGTGGTGCTGCGCCGGCTCTGGCTGGCGCTGGTGTTGCCGCTGGCCGCCACCACCGCGGTCTTCACCTGGGTGGCGCTCGGCACGGCGGCCGGGGACGGGACCGTCGCGCTGCTGACGGCCGTGCTCACGGCGGGCTGGTCGGTTTTCGGCCTCGCGATCCAGACCGACGACGTGATCGCACTGGAGGGCGCCCGGCCCGTCATCCGGGCGGCCACGCGGCTGGACCACCTGATCAGGCCGTGCGCTCCTGCGACCGCGAGTCCCTCTCGGGCGACTTCGCGTACAAGACCTCCGCTCGTGCGCTTCACGCAGGTGCGTTTCGCTTACGAGGGCGCTTCCACGCCGGTGGTGGACGGGCTCGACCTCGACATCATGCCCGGTGAGCTGCTGGCCCTGGTCGGGCTCAACGGAGCGGGGAAGTCGACACTGACCAAGCTGCTCGCCGGGCTCTACCGGCCACAAGCGGGGACGATCACCGCGGACGGCAGGGACATCGCGAACACAGCCGGCTGGCAGTCTGGGCTCGGCGTGGTCTTCCAGGACTTCGTCAAGTACCCCCTCTCGTTGCGCGACAACATCGCGGTCGGCGCGGAAGACCCCGAGCTCGTGGTCGCCGCCGCCAGGGACGCGGGATTGGACGGTGTGGCGTCACGACTGCCCCGCGGCTACGACACCCCGCTCTCCCCAGGGCGTCGTGGCGGGGTGGACCTGTCGGGCGGGCAGTGGCAACAGGTCGCGCTGGCCCGCGCGCTCCATGCCTCCAGGGCCGGAGCCCGCATCCTGGTGCTCGACGAGCCGACGGCGCATCTCGACGTGCGCACCGAGCACGAGCTGTTCCGGCGCCTGTCGGGGATCACCGAAGGGATCAGCGTGGTGCTGATCTCCCATCGCCTTTTCACGGTGCGGCAGGCCGACCGCATAGCGCTGCTCAGCGGCGGCCGGATCGCCGAGCTGGGGAGCCACGACGAGCTGATGGCCGCCGGCGGTCATTACGCGGCCATGTACCGCCTCCAGGCTCAGCGATTCGTCCAGGGGTTCGACGACCGGCTGGACGGAGGGGGCGTGGGATGAGGGAGTACTTACGCCTCTGGCGACAGATGATCACGCTTTGCCGGCGGCGTCACCCCGGGACGACGGCGTTCCTGATCTGCTGGCGCCTGGCCACGACGGTCACCTTCGCGGCGGCCGGTCTGCTGCTGCGGGCCTTGATCGAGGCCACCGAGGCGGGCACCGCCACGGGGATCGTCCTCACGGCGGCGGGTGCGGCACTGGTGCTCACGCTCAACCTCGGCGTCGAGCACATCGCCTACCTCAAGACCGTTCACCTGGTCGAGCGGGTCAGCCTGGCCGAGGTCGAGCCCGCGATCCTCGGCGCCTGCCTGCGCGTCCCGCAGGTGGGCCATCTGGAGCAGCCCGCGTTCCTGGACCGGGTCACCGCGTTGCGCGGCCAGTCGGGCGGGATCGTGGACTCGGCCTGGGCCGCGCTGCAAGCTGTCACCGCCACGATCGGGCTGCTGGTCTCCCTGGCCGTGCTCGGCAGCGTCGATCCCTGGCTGCTGCTGCTCCTGCCGTGCGCCGCCCTGCAACTCGCCATGGAGCGGCACGGCAGGCGGAAGGTCGAGGCGGCGGACCTCGAAGTGGCCGAGGACCTGCGCCTGCACCGGCAACTGTACGAGGACGTGTGCGTGAACCCGGCCGCGCTGAAGGAGGTGCGCGTCAGCGGGTCGGGCCCCGAGGTGCTGAGGCTGCAGGCCGAGGCGTGGGGGAGGGTGACGCGTGCGCGGGCCGCGGCCGCTCTGGTGGCGGCCTGCTGGTCCTCGGCCGGATGGCTGGTGTTCGCGCTGGGCTTCGCCGTCGCGATCGCGCTGGTCACCGCGGCGGGCGGCGCGGGTGCGATCATCCTGGCGGTCACCATGGGCATCCAGTTCCGTGGCGTGGTCGCGCAGGTGCTGAACCGGTCCATGCAGGTCGGTGGGTACCGCCGGTTGTTGCGGCCCTACCTCTGGCTGATGGCCTACGCCCGCGCTCAGCGCGACGTCGGCGAGACGCCTCCGCCCGATCGGCTGGTCCACGGTATCGACCTGCGTGACGTCACCTTCACCTATCCCGGGATGAGCCGTCCGGCGGTGTGCGGCCTGTCGGCGCACCTGCCCGCCGGGGCGGTCGTGGCCGTGGTCGGCGAATACGGCTCAGGCAAGACCACGCTCGTCAAGCTGCTGGCCAAGATGTACGAGCCGGACACGGGGTCCGTCCAGGTCGACGGCGCCGACCTGCGCACCCTGGACACCGGCGCCTGGCGGGCGTCGATGAGCGCCGCCTTCCAGGATTTCGGCCGCTACTGCACCACGTTCGAGGACTCCGCGCTGATGGGCCGCGCCGGCGACCTGGAGCCGGCCGTGCACGTCGCCGACGCGGGCTCCCTGCTGTCCCGCCTGCCCGACGGCGCCGCCACCATGCTCGGCCGCCGCTTCGGCGGCGTCGAACTGTCGGAGGGACAATGGCAGAAGGTCGCGCTCACGCGCGCCTGCGTACGCCCGGAGCCGTTGCTGTTCATCCTGGACGAGCCCACCGCCTCCTTGGACGCGCCGAGCGAACATGCCGTCTTCACCCGGTACGGCGAACGCTCGCGCGCCATCGCCGCCGCGACCGGTGCGATCACCGTCCTCGTCTCCCACCGGTTCTCCACCGTGGCCGACGCCGACCTCATCCTGGTGATGGCCGGGGGACGACTGGTGGAGATGGGCACGCACGACGAACTGCTCATGAGAAAAGGCACCTACTCCGACCTGTACGGCATGCAGGTCGCCGCGCACGGATGAACGCGATGGCGGTCTCTCACGCGGCGCCCCTAGCCGGCCACGCCCGCGCCCCGCAGCGCGTAGGAGGCGAACGCACGCAGCTCCTTGTCGTCCCACGCGTGGCCGTCGGTCTCTCGTTCGGCCAGGGAGACCGTACGGCCGCTGCGGTAACAGGCCAATGCCTGCTTCACGAGCGGCCGATGGCGTTCCGGCAGCCGCTCGAGCGCCCACGCGGCTCCTTCCTCCTTGCTGAGCACGAGTCCCGAGGCGCCTTCCAGCATGGCGAGCACGCGGCAGGCGTTGAGCACGCCGTAGTAGGGAGAGCTCAGCAGGCGGTCGTCCTTCAGCGCCCACTCCAGATCCTCCAGGGCGGCCGCGAGGTAGTCGTGATCCGGCACGGGCGCGAAAACCTCCTGTGGCGGTGCGCCGAGCAGCGTCACACCGCGGCCGCGGGTCACGGCGATGTGCGCGGTCAGGTCCGGATCGTGCCGCTGCTCCGCGTAGTCGACCAGCCCGCTCAGGATCCGCTCCGTCCACGCGGCGGAGTAGTGCACCTCGTACGGCCGGGGATGCTCGTGCGTCGCGGCCTGGCGCCGGGTCAGGATCGACAGCTCCAGATCCCCGGTGATCGGCCGGTGCTCGCTCCGGCCGGCGAAGGCGCGGGAGGCGCGCTCACGCTGCCCGGCGTCCAGCGGATCGCTCACGAGCAGCAGCAGATCCAGGTCGCTTTTGGCGCGGTAAAAACACCCCATTGCCAAGGAGCCGTGGAGATAGGCGCCGGCGAGTGGAATGCCGGCGGCCGTGAGCGTGCCGTTCACATATTCCCGGATGTCGGTGTCGCAATCGTCCCACGACTGCGCACGGCCGGCCGGGTGAAGAGGATCGTTCACCATGACAGCAAGCGTATGACGTGGTAATCAGCGCGGCAAACGCCATGCCGGGAATCGCTGAATGGGCACGTCGTCGTACGGGGTTTTCTCGCGCGGCGACCGTATTCGACTGCGTGTTGAGAGGATGACGTGCGAGTTCCATTTGCCAATGTGAACGCCGAGGGCCGCCGCCTGCTTTCCGACTTACTACCGGTTCTCGCCTCTGTCATGGAGAGCGGGACGTTCATCGGTGGCGTGGAGGTGGACACGTTCGAGCGGCGGTTCGCGCGACTTCACCGCGTCGGGCACGCCGTGGCGGTGAATTCGGGGACCGACGCGCTCCGGCTGGTCCTTCGCGGGCTCGGACTCCCGCGCGGCAGTGTGGCGATCACGGTCGCCAACACCTTCGTGGCCACGGTCGGGGCCGTGGTCTCCGAAGGGCTGCGGCCGTTGCTGGTGGACGTGGGGGACGACGAGAACATCGATCCCGAGGCGCTGCGGCGGGCCATCACCCCGGACACCGGCGTGGTGATCGCCGTCCACCTGCGCGGCTGGCCCGCCCGGGTGGACGTCGTGCGCCGGATCTGCGACGAGCATGGCGTGCCGCTGGTGGAGGACTGCGCCCAGGCGGTCGGTGCCACCGCCGGCGGCCGGCCGGTCGGCGGATTCGGCGTCGCGGGCTGTTTCAGCCTGCACCCGCTGAAGAACCTCGGCGCCTGCGGCGACGGCGGTGTCGTCGTCACCGAGGACGGGGGGCTGGCGGCCGAGCTCCGGCTGCTGCGCAACCACGGACTGGCCGACCGTGACACCGTGGTCCGCTGGGGCGAGAACTCCCGGCTGGACGCCGTGCAGGCGGCCATGCTCAACGTCAAGCTGCGCCACCTGCCCGCTTGGAACGAGCGCCGCGGCGAACTCGCCGCGATCTACCGGGAAAGGCTGGCCGGGCTGCCGATCGCGCCGCCTCCGTCCGGCGACGACCGCACCCACGTGTATCACCGTTTCTGCGTCCGCACGCCCGGCCGGGACGGATTGCGCGCGCACCTCGCCGCGGCGGGGGTGGAGACCGCGGTGCACTACCCCGTCCCCATCCATCAGCAGCCGGCCGCGGCGGGCGGCGGTGTCCTCGTCGCGGACGGCGGGTTGCCCGTGACGGAGCGGCAGAGCCGGGAGATTCTCTCGCTGCCGCTGCATCCGGCCCTGACGTCGCGCCAGATCACGTACGTCGCCGAGCAGATTCACGAGTACTACGACCGGCTTTCCACGGTCGCCGGAATGAGGCACGAAACGGGAGGACATAGATGAGTGCGCGAAACGGCACGACCACGTCCCTGGTCGGCGGGGTGGCGTCCGGCTGGAATGCGCTGACCGGCATCGGGCCGGTACGGGTGACGAACGCCGAGGGGCCGTACATCTACGACCAGCGGGGACGCAAGCTCATTGACTTCATCATGGGCTGGGGGTCGTGCTTCCTGGGGCACGACGCACCGGCGATCCGCTCGGCGCTGGAGGAGGCGCTCCGGGGCGGATTCCTGTACCAGTACGAGACCGACCTCCATGAGCGGCTCGCGGAGGAGTTCTGCGCCGTGGTGCCCTGCGCCGAACGGCTGCGACTGGTCAACTCGGGCCTCGAAGCGACGATGTACGCCGTCCGGGTCGCCCGCGCCGTCACCGGGCGCCGGCTCGTGGTGAAGTTCGAAGGGCACTTCCACGGACTGGGCGACCAGTTGCTGTGGAACGTGGACACCTCCAGCCGGCCCGCCGAGCTGGGGGGAGACGGCCTGCTGGAACGGCTTCCAGGAGCTCCCGGCCTGCCCGAGGAGACGGGCGAACTGCTACTTCCCCTGCCCTGGAACGCACCTGAGCTCGTCGAGCAGGTGTTCGCGGCGCGTGGTGAGGACATCGCGGCGGTCATCCTGGAGCCGGTGTGCCTCAACATCGGCTGCGTCGCCGCCGAGCCCGGCTTCCTGGAACACCTGCGGGCCCTCACGTCTCGGCACGGCACGCTGCTGATCTTCGATGAGGTGCTCACCGGGTTCCGCGTCGCACTGGGCGGAGCGCAGGAGCGGTTCGGCGTGCTGCCCGATCTGGCCTGCTACGGCAAGGCGTTCGGCTGCGGGATGCCCATCGCGGGGATCGCCGGCAGGGCCGAGCACATGGATGCCGTCGCACCCGTGGGCGACGTGCAGATCAGCGGCACCAACAACGGCCGCTACCTGTCGGTGGTGGGTGCGCTCGCAGCCTTGCGCGAGGTCAGCCGGCCTGGGTTCCACGACCAGATCAACAAGCTCAACGACCACCTGGCCGACGGCATCAGGAGAGTCCTGACCGCCCGCGACGTCCCCGCCTACGTCGAGGGTTACGGGGGCAGGGTCGGGGTGCACATCGGCTCCCGCGAGCGTCCGCGTGACATGGCGGAGGTGTGCCGGTTGTACGACAAGGAGTACGCCACCCGGCTGTTCACTCTCCTGTCGGAGAAATACGACCTCTACGGTTTCCTGCTTCCCCTCGCCTTCTGCCCCGAGCCGGTCACGGTCTCCGCGGTCCACACCACCGAACTGGTGGACGAGGCACTGAACCGGCTCGACGACGCGCTCGGCGAACTGCCGTACAACGGGCAGGACCGCGGCGAGCGGGGGCTCTGAGATGGCCAAGGTCAAGAATCCGCCGGTTCCGCTGCTCGCCGGCCTGCGGGAGGAGCTGGGCCGTATCGGTGCGACGGTCGGTCTGTGCCACGGTTGCTTCGACATCCTGCACGAGGGCCACGTGCACCACCTGCGTGAGGCCGCCGCGAGCGCCGACGTCCTCGTCGTGTCGGTCACCGCCGCCCGGCACATCGACAAAGGTGAGGGCAGGCCCGTGTTCGGGGACCGGGCACGTCTGTCCCTGGTGACGGCGCTGGAGATGGTGGACTACGCCGTGCTCACCGACGCGCCCACGGCGGCACCGCTGATCCGCCGCCTGCGTCCCGACTTCTACATCAAGGGCGCGGACTACGACGGCAGCTTCGACAAGCGCCTGCACGAGGAGCGCGACGCGCTGCGTGAGGTGGGCGGGACGTTCCTGACGACGAGCGGGCACGTCTTCGACTCCTCCACCAGGGCCGCGCACGCACTCGGCGCCGCGGCGGGCCCATGGTGACTGCGCTGTCGGTGGCGGATCATCGCCTCGTCGTCCTCGACATAGACGGCACCCTCCTCGACACGCCTCACCTCGCCGCGTGGCGGAAGGCGCTGGCGGAGGTGACCGGAGCGGGTGTGGAGCGGCTCACCGCCGCCGGCTACCAGCGATTGATCGCGGGCCGCAGCCGATCGGCCGGTGCGCGGGCCGCGCTGGAAGTGGCCGGCGTTCCGCCGACGGACGAACTGGTCGATCGGCTCGCGGCCGTCAAGCAGGACATCTTCCAGAGCATGGCCGAGAGCACCGTGCTGTTCCCCGACGCCCGGCGCTTCCTCGCCGAAGCCGCGGAACGTGCCGTGCCGCTGGCGTTCTGCACCGCCTCCCGTAACGCCGGAGCCCTGCTGCGCACCCACCTGCCCGGGCCGCGCGCCGAGTGGCTGAGCGGACGCCTGGATCACAGCTTGGCCTCCGCCGGCCGGCATCCCGGGGCGACGCGGTCGGAGGCACTTGTGCGGGTGGCGCGGGCCTGGAACACCTCCCCGCTCGACTGCCTGCTGCTCGACGACTCCCCGCACGGTGTGCTGGCCGGCGCGCGGTGCGGGATGCGCTCGGTCCTGGTGGACCGCTCGGAGGACGGCGACGGCGGCCACGACTTCACCTGGCGGGTCACGTCTCTGGACGAGATCGCTCTCGGTGCCGCACACGCTCATGGCTTGGAGGAAAGATGACTGATCACTTACGTCCGGCGCTGACGCTGATCACCGGAGGGTCGGGCTACATCGGCTCCGTGCTCACCCGGCGTCTGCTCGCCCGGGGAGCCCGTGTCCGGGTGCTGGACCTCCAGGTGTTCGGCGACGGGCTGGCGGATCTGCGGGACGACCGGCTGGAGGTCGTGCACGGCGACATGAGGGACCCGGATGTCTTCCGTGCCTGCGTGCGAGGTGCCGACGTGGTGGTCCACCTCGCCGCCGTGGCGAACGACCCGAGTTTCGACCTGGACCCCGCACTCGGCCGTTCCGTCAACTACGAATGCCTCGACCACATCATGCGGCTGTCCAAGGAGTCCGGGGCGCGCCGGTTCGTCTACGCCTCCTCAGCCAGTGTCTACGGGGTCAGCGACGCACCCGAGGTGCACGAGGGGCATCCCCTCGTGCCGCTGACCGACTACAACCGGTACAAGGCCATGGGCGAGGATCTGCTGTTCCCGCTCACCGGCAACGACTTCGAGACCGTGGCGGTCCGCGCGGCGACCGTGTGCGGGCTCTCTCCCCGCCAGCGGCTGGACCTCACCGTCAACCTGCTCACCGCCCAGGCCACCCATGCCCGGTCGATCACCGTGTTCGGCGGCGACCAGTACCGGCCGAACGTGCACATCGAGGATCTTGTGGACGTCTACCAGCGGCTTGTGCTCGATCCGGCCCTCGGCGGCCTGTCCGGGCAGCCGCTCAACGTGGGCAGGCAGAACCTCACGGTCGCCGAGATCGCACGCCTGGTGGCCGCACGGGTCAGGGAACGGCTCGGCGCCGGTGTGAGCGTCGTCACCGAGGACAGCGACGACAAGCGCTCCTACCGGCTGACCTCGACGAGGCTGGCGCAGACGCTCGGGATCGTCCCGTCCCGTGACGTGGCACAGGCGAGTGACGAGGTCGCGGCGGCGATCATCGACGGCAGGCTGAAGGACCCGCTCGACGATCCCCGGTACTACAACGTCCGCTGGATGAGCCGCATGGGGGTCGATCTGGATGGCTGACGCCGCGGTTGCTCCCGCGCGTGTGCGCGACCTCGCCGGCGCACTCTCCGATCCGGGGTGGCTGCTGGCCGTCGAGACGACCGCGCCGGAAGAAAGCGCCTTCGCCGAGGCGCTGCTTCACGTGAGCGACGGGTACCAAGGTCTGCGCGTCACCGCCGACCTGGACGATCCGCACGCCGACCCGGGATTCTTCGTCACCGGCCTGTACGACGCCGGCGTCGGCGTCAACAGGGAGATCGTCAATCTGCCGAATCCGCTCGGGCTGCGGGTCCGGCACGACTACGAGACGCCGCGACGCGACCCGAGCCCGCGACGAGTGCTCGACATGCGTCAGGGATGGGCGTACGTCAGCCGCAGCCTGTCCACCGCGGACGGCGAGCGGATACGTGTCGCCACGATCACCGCGGCGCTCGCGACCAGACCCGGTCTCGGCGTGACGGTCGGCACGGTCGAGCTGCCCCCGGGCATGTCCTCCGTCGCCGTGGACCTGTTCTGGGACAACACGACCGGCAACCCCTATCTCGGGGGCACCGTCCCCTGGCTGCGGATGGCGCACGTGGTGGTCGAGCGGGCACGCGAGACGGGCGGGGGACTGGAGCTGGCCTGCCGCCTGGCCGGGACCGGGGCATCGATCCTGCTGGGCTCCCGCTTGAGGTGCCCCGCGGAGGTGCGGCGCTTCCCGCTGCGGGAACGCGACCGCTACGGGGAGACGATCGTGCTCGCACCGGAACCCGGGGGGACGGCGTCGTTCGAGCTGGTGTGGCGGTGTGGTCCGGTGCCCGGGCCGGAGGTGCCCGGCGCGTGGACGCTGCTGGAGGAGCACCGTGCCGAGTGGGATCGGCGCTGGGCCGAGCACGGCATCGACATCGACGGAGACCACCGCGCTCAGCAGGCCATGCGTTTCGCCCTGTTCCACCTGCTGCAGCATGAGCTGCCCGCCCGCCCCGGGAAGATCACTCCGGCCCGCGGACTGTCCAGCAGCTACCACTCGGGAGCCACCTTCTTCGACACCGAGCTGCACAAGGACGCCTACTGGGCCTGGAACGCGCCTCAGGTCGCCCGGTCCCATCTGGAGTTCCGTCACGCCACGCTGCCCGAGGCACGGGCGTACGCCAGGCGCACCGGCGCCGCGGGGGCCAGGTTCCCGGAAGCGGCCAACGACAGGGGACGGGAGAACGGGCCGCACAAGGTGCTCGCCTACCCGCAGGAGGACGTCACGGAGTGGAGTGTCCGCGAGGTCGTGCACATCTCGGCCGACGTGGCCTACGCGACCCACAGGTATCACCTGCTCACCGGGGACGCGGCGTTCATGGCCGCCAAGGGCGTCGAACTGGTGCTGGAGACCGCCCGTTTCGCCGCCGCGACCTTCACGTGGTGCGAGCGGCGGGGCGGCTACGTCACCCGGTCGGTGATGGGCCCTGACGAGTACCACTATCACGTCGACAACAACCACTTCACCAACGCGATGCTGCGATGGAACCTGCGTTACGCGCTGGCGCTGGTCTCCGGCGACGCCGGCGTGGCACCGGACGTCGTCGCGGAGGTACGCCGCCGCACGGGCGTGGACGACGCCGAGACCGAGCACTGGGCCCGGATCGCCGCCTCGGTCCACCTGCCCCCGCCCCTGCCGGGTGGGGTGCCCTCGCAGCACGAGGGCTACGACCTGCTGCCCGACTGCCCGCCCCGGCCGGCCGTGGACGGGCCGGCGGCGCGGCTCGGCGCGGATGAGGCGGAGCGGGCCGGGCGGCTCGCGGACTTCCCGACCAAACTGATCAAGCAGTCGGACCTCGTGCTCCTCGCGCATCTGCTGCCCGAGCTGTTCGACGAGGAGACCACACGGCTCCTGTTCGATTACTACGAGCCGCGGACGGCGCACGAGTCCTCCCTCAGCGGTGCCTCCCACGGGGTGGTGGCGGCCCGGCTCGGACGGACGGAGACGGCGCACGCGTTCTTCCTTCGCTCGGCCCGCTACAACCTGGACTTCCTGCCGCGGGCGGACTACCGCAACGGCCTGCACCTGTCCGCCTACGCCGGCGCCTGGCAGATCCTGGTCGAGGGCCTCCTCGGGGTGCGCGTGCTCGACCAGGAGTCACTGGAACTGAGGCCCCGGTTGCCGCGCGCCTGGCACGGCGTCACCGTGCCTCTGCGGTTCCGCGACCGTGAACTCAGGATCGGCGTGCGCGGGGCGGAGACGACCGTCACCCTCCTGAACGGCCCCGATCTGCGCGTGCGCGCCGGAGGGCGGGAACACGACCTCACCGCGGGCGGCAGTGTCACGATCCGCGAACCGGCAGGGGGCTGAGGGACGTGGGCATCGGAGTGCGCTGTCCGGGTTCGACCGACGGGCTGCTGCGCTGGTGGGCGGACCGCCACCCCGACAGGGTGGCCCATGTGAGCGCCAGGGGGAGGGTGCTGACCTACCGGCAGTGGTGGGACATGAGCCAGGCCGTCGCCGAGGGCTTGCGGCGGCGCGGCGTCGGCCGGGGCTTCCCCGTCGGCCTCTCCTTCCCCCGGGAGGCGATGTCCGACTTCGCGGTGTGCCTGACGGCCGCGCACCGGCTCGGCGCGACCACCGTCCTGCTCCCCGCGGACGAGACGGCGGACGGGTTGAGCGAGCTCACGGCGGCCTGTCCACCCGGCCTCGTCGTCACGGCGGAAGCGGAAAGTCCAGTGGAGCCCGCCGTCACGGTGGAGGCCGGGGGTCGCCTTCCGTGGCCGATCGTGCCGGTGGACCGCCTCGCGGAGCCGGGCGACGCCGTGCCCTCGCCGTCGGTGGCCGTGCCCGGCGACGTGGCGTCGGTGGTGTTCACCTCCGGCACCACCGGGACGCCGAAAGCGGTGGCGATCACCCATGAGGACCTGGCGGGGGTGGCGGCGGCGCGCTGGGCGGAACTGACCGCCGACACCTCGGCCGAGGCCTGTGAGACGGTGTTGCACGCTTATCAGCTTTCGACGGCCGCGGGGCAGTGGGCGGCGCTCGCCCCGCTGCTGTGCGGGATGCGGGTCGTCACGGCTCCCCGGCTGGACCCGCGGCTGACCGCCGACCTCATCGAGGACCACCAGGTCACCGAGCTGGCCCTGGTGCCGGCCATGGCCGGACTGCTGCTGACTCTGCCCCACGAGACGGCGGCGGGGTCGGTGCGTCGGGTCACCATGGGAACGGCACGCTGCCCGGCGCCGGTCCTGGAGCGCGTCCGGAAGCTTTTTCCCGGCGCCGAGATCTGGATCGAGTACTCCAGCACCGAGTCCGGCGCGGCGGGCACGGCGATCGAGTACGTCCCCGGCATGCCGCCCGACGTCGTGGGCCGCGCGGGGGACGGCGAGCAGGTGCGCGTCGTCGACGAGCAGGGCATGCCTCTGGCGCCGAACGGCATCGGCGTCGTGGAACTGCGTGTGCCGCCCGGCGCCGCCGTACGTTCCTACGTCGGCGATCCCTCGGCCACCATGTCGACGTTCAGGGGGCGTTGGGTGAGGATGCCCGACGTGGGCTACGTGGACGAGGAGGGGTTCCTGCACCTCGTGGGCAGGACCCGCGACTTCGTCAATCTGAGCGGGCGTAAGGTCGCCTGCTCCGAGGTCGAGCGGATCTTCGAGGACTACCCGGGCGTGGTGGAGGCGGCCGCCTTCCCGGTGGACGACGCGGTTCTCGGCGAGGAACTGGCCCTGGTGGTGCAGGCGGGACAGCAGGTGCGTGCCGATGACCTGCGCGCTTACGCGGCGGAGCGGCTGCCGTCCTTCAAGGTGCCCGGCAAGATCGCGGTGGTGGACGAGCTGCCGCGGACGCGCAACGGCAAGGTCAGGAAGAGCGACGTCGCCGCACTGCTCGCCGGCTCCCTCGCCGCGACCGGCGAGCAGCACGACGACGTCGTCACGGTGGTGCGCCGTGCCGTGGAGCGGGTGCTGGGCCACGCACGGATCCCCGCGGACGCCTGCCTGTTCGACCTCGGCATGTCCTCCTTGCAATTGATCCGGCTGCACCATGAACTTTCCGACGCGCTCGGCACACGGCTGGACATCGGCGCGCTGTCGATGAGCTGGCCTCTGGCGGAGTTGTCGGCCGACATCGAGCGCCGGACACGCGGCTGACGTGCGTGGACAGGCGGTGTCGCTAGCGGCCTGTTCCTTCGGCGCGGACCTCGCCCTTCTCCCATTCATGAAGATCGCGAGGATCAGCGGGGAGCCGGTCGAAAAGCACGTAATAGGACGGCGTCATCGTGGCCGCCCGGCCGGGGAGCTCGGCCATGCACCGGGTGTGGGCGGCCTCGGGACCGCGGATGTCCTCCGTCGCCTTCAGATACGCCACCAGCTCACGGCCCCGCGCGCGGGTGAAGACCTGCCCGAGGCCGGGCAGCGCGGCGTCGAGCATCGCCTGAACGCGCACGGTGTCCACCCAGGACGGGCCGATCCGCGTCCAGCCCGCGTCACGCCGTACCAGAGGCGGGCCCGCGATCTCGGCCATGCGCTCCGGAGTCAGGTCCTCTCGCCCGGCCGCGACGATGAGGGCCTCGACGGCGTGCAGGAAGGCCGCCACCTGGTCGCGGGACAGCGGCGCGGGGCCGGCGCTCCACAGGTGCAGCCGCAACTCGGCGTCCGCCTCGGTGAGGTCGAACCTGACCGGCGCGGTGCCTTCCCCCATCCCGGTCCAGACCAAGCGGCTCTCCGGCGGAGCACCGGCGCCGGGCGGCCGGTGCCCGCCCGGCGGCGAGGTCTCGTCGAGCATGCCGTTGAAGAACGGCTCGAAGTTCAGCAGCATGCCGCGTTCGTGCTCGATCCTGTCCGCGATCTCCCGCAGCCGGAGCGGATCGTAGAGGCCATGGGCTTCGGCCTCCAGCAAGGCGTGCCACGCACGGTGACACAACTCGTCGAAGGTCGCCCCGCGGGTGTCCACCGCGATCGCGCCGGTCTGTACGAGCGGGCCGACGTAGCCGGACGTGCGCAGGTCGACCCGGTTGCCGGCGAGCGTGGTGAGCACGCAGCGGGGCCGGCCGGCGTACCGGGAGTGGCAGGCACACAGAGCGGCCAGGACGACGCTCGTCCTGCCGGCCTTGGCGCGCTCGGCGGCGGCGCGCAGCGCCGCCGCGGCGGCGGGCGAACGCAACTCCGCGGACACCGGCCGGCCCGTCCCCGCGTAGACGCCCGACGGCATCGCGCGCAGGAGCCGCTCCCAGCGTTCCAGACTCGCCAGTGCCTTGCGCCGGCCCTCTCCATGCTGCTCGTCAGCCACTTGGTCAAGTGGTTGATGCGGGGTTCGCCCGGCCGGCGCTCCGGCGAGCGCCGATCGGAACTCCGCGTCCAGGATCAGCATCGCCCTCAGGTCGACGGCCACGTGGGAGAAGGCGGCCACGCAGGCGACCGCCTGGCCGTCGTGCTCGGCGACCGTGACGCGCAGCGGCGGCTCTTTCTCCAGGTCGAAGGCGTGCCCGCTGATCCGCGTACGCAACATGCCGGCGGCGGCCTCGGCGTCCACCGGCCCATCGACGGTGTGGACCTCGACGGGCACCTCGCCGCTGCCCCGGACTCGCTGCCGCGGGGGAGAGCCGGCCGGATACGTGGTGCGCAGGATCTCATGCCGCCGGGCCAGCAGCGCGAACGCGCGGGCGACATCGGCGGCCGTGACTCCTGCCGGAAGGGGGAACGTCCAGCGCAGGACCGTGTCCGGATGATCGCTGTTCGCGGTGATCCACTCCAGCATGTTGAGCTGCCCGAACGTGACCGGCCCCTCTTTGTCCGGTCCGGCGGCGAACTCCGCCGTCACCGTTCTGATTTTCCGTGAACCTTCCACTTGGCTCTCCATCCGGTTGAAACTCGCGCGACCGCAGAATTACGCTAGGAATATCAGTTCTCATAAGACGGCATAAGGTATGAACATAAACGTCATCACCGTCGATCCGAGCGACGACGAGAAATTCCCCGCCTGGTACGACACGTTCACCGCGGGGCTGGCGGCGGGCCGGCCCGACCCGCCGCTGTACTCCTATGAAGAATCACGGGTCGAGCTCCGGCGGCCCACTCCATATGCCGAACATCGGGCTTTTCTGGCTTCGCATCCGGACGGTCCGATCGGCGCGGCACGGGTGTCGCTGCCCGCCCACGACAATCCCCGGTTGCTGACGTTCACCATCGCCGTACGCCCCGAGTTCCGGGGCCGCGGCGCGGGGAGCGCCCTGTACCGCCGGCTGCGGGAGATCGCCGAGGCCGAGCGTCGTACGAGCCTGCTGACCGAGATCGACCTGCCGCTGACCGGGAACGCGACCCCCGGTACCGGATTCGCGTCGCGGCACGGGTTCACCCGGCGCAACACCGAGACACGCCGGGTCCTCCGCCTGCCTCTGCACGAGGGTGCCGGCGCCGAGCGGGCTGCCGTGCCCGGCTACACGATCACCGGCTGGGTGGGTCCCTGTCCGGAGGAGTTCGCCGGGCAGTACGCCGCCCTGCGCGGCAGGCTCATGACGGAGGCGCCCACAGGCGACCTCGACTACGAGCAGGAGCGCTGGGGCGTCGACCGGCTGCGTGACGAGGAAGCCCGCTTCGCCGAGCAGGGACGCACGTCGTGCGTGACGGTCGCGATCGCCCCGGACGGCCGCCTGGCCGGGCACACCGTGATCGTCGCGTCCCGGGAGAGCGGTTGGGCCTCCCAATGGGACACGCTCGTACTCCCCACGCACCGCGGTCGCCGGATAGGGCTCGCCCTCAAGGTGGCGAACCTCCGCGCGCTCCGAGCGGCATGCCCCCACGTCTCCCGTGTGGACACCTGCAACGCCGAGGACAACCGGCCGATGATCGCGATCAACGAGCGCCTCGGGTTCCGGCCGGTGGAGCGGTGCGAGGGATGGCAGCTCGATCTCGGCGTGCCGGCGCTCTGACCACGGGACGCCGTACCGCGTTCAACTGGGGACATATGCCCGGTTGAACGGCCGGGCGGCAGTCAGGAGGATGTCCGCTCCAGGAGGCCGCGCACCCAGTCGTGGAGGTGTTCATCCACATAAACCTTCTGTGATCGCGCCAGCGGGTGGCCGTCGGGACCGAGGTCTTCGAGCGCCTTCCCGATGGAATAGAGCGACGGGCCTCCGCAAGGGAACCGGTTCGATCCGATCACCCGTGACAGATCGATCTGATCGCTGTACTGGCGCAGTTCCTCGAATATCGTCGGATCCGGCTCGTAGGCCCACAAGAGGCCGTACCGGTATCCACTCCGGGAGAGCCAGGCGTCCAGCAGAACCCATTGGAGCAGGAACTCCGACCGGTCTCCGCCGTCGTGCTGCAGCTCCCGATACCAGGCGATCGACCTGGAGTCGCGCCGGTCGATGTATGTCGGATGGATCCGGCGCCACCCCGAGTCGGGGATGTCCGGGAGCCCGCCCCGGGGATCCGGCTTGTCGGTGAACACCTCGAAACGATTGATGCTCGTCCACATCCCCAGGAAGAGGACCTCGTCGGGACGCGCGCCGTACTCGGCCGCGTAGTGACCGAGGCGCTCGACGGTGAGCCGCATCATGCGGTGGTTGCTTCCCGCGCAGGCTCCCATGTTGACGAATCCGGCACCGAGCCGGCGTGCGAGCAGCGCGCCCCAGACGCTTTCCATCCGATCGGGGAGTTCATCGCCGTAGGTCATGCTGCAGCCGTTGACCACCAGGAGTTTGATGGAAGGCCCCGTCGCCATCAGAAGACCTTCACCCCCGTGGCCGCGCCGAAGTTGAGAGCGTCCTCCCAGGAATTGACCAGCGGCTCGCCCTTCTTGTTCAGGCTCGTGTTCAGAAGCATCGGGCACCCCGTCCTCCGATAGAACTCATGGATCAGGTCGTAGAACTCGGGATGGTCCGAGCGCGCCACGGTCTGCACCCGGCTCGTGCCGTCCACGTGCGTGATGGCAGGGAACAGGTCCGGCCGGCGGCACGGCGCCACGAACTGCATGTACGGTGACCGGCGCACGGGCATGTCGAAGTATCGATCCGCGTGTTCCTCCAGCACGGCAGGGGCGAACGGACGGAACGGCTCTCTGCCCTTGACCCCGTTGACCTTGTCCTTCACGTCCGCCCCTCGGGGATCGCACAGCACGGACCTGTTGCCCAGCGCGCGGGGGCCGAACTCCGCCCGCCCGTTGGCGACACCCACCACCTCCCCGGCGAGCAGGCATCGGAGAATCCCTTGACGGTCGTACGGCCGGTCGATCGAGGCGCCGAGATACGGCCCGTCCCAGCGGAGGGGCCTGCCGACGAAGGCGGCCGCGGCACCGAGGCTCGATCCCGCGTCACCGGGATTCGGGAAGATCGATACACGCTCGAACCCGGATTCTCGCGCGACGCGGGAGTTGGCCACGCAGTTGAGGGCCACACCTCCCATCAGGACCAGGTTGCCGCTTCCCGACACCTGCCGTCCCCAGCGAGCGATGTCGATGAGGATGTCCTCGGTCACCGCCTGGATGCTCGCGGCCAGGTCTTCCGGAGCCGCACCCGGCAGCCAGTCGTCGATACCGCGGTGCACGTTCCGCTTCAGCCGGTAACCACCGTCCGTGCGCTCGACGAGCTCGTCGTAGATCGAGTCGACGTGCCGAGGTTTCCCGAACCCGGCCAGGCCCATGAGGATGAACTCCTCCTCGTTCGGCTTGAAGCCGCAGCGGCGTGTGAACGCGCTGTACAGCAGTCCGAGACTGTGCGGGTACCGGGTTCTGCGGTGGTGGCGATAACCGCCGGGCCCGAATGTCCCGACCGTCATGCAGTCCCATTCACCGATCGCGTCGACCGTTATGACACACGCCTCGTCGAAGCCACTGGTGAAGTAACCGGCCGCCGCGTGCGACATGTGGTGGCCGACGATTTTGAACTGGTAGGTCGGTGGAAGTCCTGCGCGCCGCAGATACCGCCGCGGGAGGTCGGACGTGTCCAGCAAGAAGTTGTACTGGCCGGCGCGGAGGTGGCGGAGCTTCTTGGCGAGCGGACGTTCGTACCAGACGACGGTGGACGGCTCGCCGTACCGAAGCGCGTCCGCGATGAGGCCCGGATGCAGCTCGGCGTCGTTCTTGCGCCGGGAATAGCGTTCCGAATGGGAGGCGAAAACGACACGATCGCCGGATATCACGGCTACGGCGGCATCGTGAGAGAGAGCGGAGACACCCCAGACAATCATCGTTCGGCTGCTCCCGCGTCCCACTACTTGTACAGAAACGGATCGCGCCGGATGAGCCTGCGTTTCTTCTTCCACCATCGGAACTTCGCCTGAAGCCGTCTGGCCAGAACCAAGGGATTGAATGACCGCGAGAATGACGTCATGCACGCACCTGCCTAATCCGTGCCGATCTGTTCCGCTTCCCGCACAGCTTTGTCGAGAGGAGCCGGCGATGTCAATCGCACTTCATGAACAGAGAACCGGGGTCGCCTTTTACTTATCCCTTCGGCAGGCTTTTCCGTGCCGGTCCGTGCGGGCGGCTACGGGTGCTGCCGGCGGGCCGGGGCGCGGGGGCGGTTCCACCAGAGGGTGAGGGACAGGGCTGTGGTGATCAGGAGGGCGGCGGTGGCGGCGAAGGCGGGGGCTGTGTCGACCTTGGTGTGGATGACGGTGAAGGTGCTGGGGAGGGCGTTGAGGGCGGTGTGGAGTTGGGCGGCGTTCTCGGCGCGGTGGTAGGAGCCGCCGGTGGTCTTGGCTATCTGCCGCAGGGTGGGTTCGTCGATCAGGCGGACGTTGCGGCCTCGGTCGAAGCCGCCGCGGCCGTAGCCGCCGAAGCCGCCGTAGCCGTCGAACTGGGAGTTGTCGCAGACCATGGGGGCGGGGTTCGTGGTGCCGAAGCCGATGGGGAAGACGCGGACCCGGCGGAGAGCGGCCTCGCGCGCGGCGGTCTGGGGTTCCACGCCTTGGGTGTTGGCGCCGTCGGTGAGGACGATGATGGCGGCGCCGGCGTAGCCGCTGTCGCCGGGGGCGGGGGTCGCGCCGGTGGGGGGCACCGTCGGGTCGACTTCGGCGATGGCGTCGAGCGAGGTGAGCATCGCCTGGCCGATGGCGGTGCCGCGGGAGACGGTGAGGTTCTCCAGGGCCTTGATCAGGGAGTCGGTGTCGTCGGTGGGGGGGACGAGGAGGCCCGCGGTGCCGGCGAAGGTGACGAGGCCGATGCGGGGGCCGCCTCGTTGGGACTCTATGAAGTCGGCGGCGGCTTTCTTGGCGGCGGTGATGCGGTTGGGGTCGACGTCTGTGGAGCACATGGAGCCGGAGGTGTCCAGGGCGAGCAGGATGGTCGACGACGTTCTCGGGACGGGTACCGAGGCTTGGGGGCGGGCGGCGCCGATCGCCAGCAGGGCCAGGGCGGTGACGAGCAGGGCGGCGGGGATCTTGCGGGTCCAGTGCGTGCGGGCGGGGAGGGCGGTGCGTACGAGGGCGATCGAGGTGACGCGGACGGCGGCTCGCTTGCGGCGGCGGCGTGACCATTCGCGGATGGCGAAGATCAGGGGGATGACCAGGATCGACAGCAGGGCCCACGGCCATGAGAAGGACATTCAGATCACCCGTCCGGACCGGAGCACGGTGAGCGCGGCTCCTGCGGTGAACAGTGCCAAGGCGAGGCCGATCAGGGCGCCGGCGAGGGGGAGTGGCTTGTCGGAGACGGTGAGCCGCAGGTCGATGGTGTCGGCGATGCCGTCGAGGCGCGCGGCGTCCGAGGCGGGGTGGTAGGCGCCGCCGGTGGTGCGCGCGATCAAGGTGAGGGTGTCTTTCTCGAGGGAGGTCTGCAGGTGGTAGCCGTCGACCTTCACCGTCGCGCCGGCTTCGGTGCCGACGCCTACGGTGTGGATGTGGACGCCTGCACGCTGGGCCGCCGTGGCGGCCGGTTCGACGTCACCGCCCTGGTTCTGGCCGTCGGAGAACATGACGATCGTCGCTGAGGGCCAGTAGCCGATGTCGGGTGCGGTGTCGTCGCGGCCGAGGGCCACCGGCTTGCCGGTGATCGCCGACAGTGAGGCCATGATGGCCGTCCTCAGCGAGGTGCCGCCGGTGAGCTTCAGGCGGTTGATGGCCGCGAGGGCGACGGAGTGGTCGGCGTCGGGGCGTGCGGTGGTGAGCGCGCCCCGTTCGAACGCGACGACTCCGATGTCGACGCTGTCGGGCTGCGCCGCCACGAACGCGCGGGCCGCTCGTTGTGCGGCGGCCAGGCGGGTGGGCGCGACGTCGTCGGCGCCCATGCTGTTGGAGACGTCGATGGCGAGGACGACGGTGCCCGCGGTCCGCGGTACGGGCACCATGGCGGCCGGTCCGGCGGTGGCGATCGCGAGCACCGCCACGCCGGCGATGGTCAGGCCGGTGCCGAGCTGTGCCCGGCGGGCGCCCGGCACGACGACGCCGGCCGCGGCGAGCGCGGCCGTACGGCGGCGTGCCGACGCGACGGCCGCCCAGGCGAGCGCCGCCGTGAGGAGCAGTCCGGCGGCCAGCAGCAGCGGGGAGGACAGGGTCATGCGGCCTCCTTCGCGGGGCTCACGACCAGGACGACCCCGGCACGCCCGGTCATGCCGGCCGGTTCCGGGTCCGGGCGACGACCTCGACGAGTGCCTCGGCCAGGTCGCGGTCGGTGTCGATGTGGTGGACGGGTACTCCGGCGCGGCGCATGCCTGCCGCGAGGCGGGCGTCGCGGGCGTCCACGGCGGCGCGGAAGCGGACACGGAGCAGCGGGTCGGTGGAGTCGACGACGAGCTGCTCGCCGGTCTCGGCGTCCTCGACGACGATCAGGCCGGCTTCGGGGAGCACGTCGTCGGCGGTGTCCACGATGCGCAGGGCGACGACCTCGTGGCGCCGGGTCAGGCGCTGGAGTGAGCGTTCCCAGTCGCCGTCGCCGATGAAGTCCGACAGGACGACGATGAGCGCGCGGCGGCGGGCGAGACGGCCGGCCGCGTCGAGCATCTCCGCCAGGTCGGTGGTGGCGCCGCCGCGGGCCTCGGAAGTGCGGTCCAGTTCTGCGCCGATCCGCAGGGCGTGCCGCCGGGTGGTGCCGGGCGGGACGACGCGTAGCGTGCCGGTGTCGAACAGCAGGGCGCCGACGCGGTTGCCGCCGCGGCCGAACATGCGGGCGAGGACGAGCGCGAGCTCGGCGAGCACGTCGTGCTTGCCGCGTCCGGGGCGGCCCGCCGCCATCGACGCCGAACGGTCGAGCACGAGCCACACCGTCAGTTCGCGGTCCTCGGTGAACAGCCGCAGGTGCGGTTCGTCCAGCCGTGCGGTCACGTTCCAGTCGATGTGGCGGGCGTCGTCGCCGTCGGTGTAGGGGCGCAGCCCGGTGAAGTCGATGCCGGCGCCGCGGTGCGCGGTGCGGTGGCCGCCCTGGAGCCTGCCGTCGAGCCTGCGGACGACCTTCCACTCCAGGCGGATCAGAAGCTTCTCTGTGGCGGTGGCCATGGGCTCAGCGGTTCTGCAGGACGACGTCGGGTGCCCGGACGGCCCGCAGCACCCTGGTGATGATCGTGTCCGCGTCGACGTCGTCCGCGAGGGCCTCGTAGGACAGCACGAGGCGGTGGCGCAGCACGTCGAGCGCCAGCTCGGCCAGGTCGTGCGGCAGGACGTAGTCGCGGCCGCGCAGGAAGGCCAGCGCCCGGGCGCCCGTCACGAGCGCGATCGACGCCCGCGGGCTCGCCCCGTACGTGACGTACCGTTCCAGGTCGCCGAGGCCGGCCGTCGCCGGGGAGCGCGTCACGCCGACCAGCCGTACCGCGTAGTCGACGATCGCCGGATCGACGTACACCTCGTGGGCACGGGCCCGCATCGCGATCAGCTCCTCGGCCGTCACCATCGGCTGCGGCGGCTCCGGCGGGCGCAGTGCCCGGCCGACGATCGCGTGCTCCTCGGCCTGTGTCGGGTAGTCGACGACGACCTTCATCATGAAGCGGTCGACCTGCGCCTCCGGCAACGGGTAGGTGCCCTCCGACTCGATCGGGTTCTCCGTCGCCATGACCAGGAACGGCTCGGGCACCCGGAACGTCTCACGGCCGATCGTCACCTGGTGCTCCTGCATCACCTCCAGCAGGGCGCTCTGCACCTTGGCCGGGGCGCGGTTGATCTCGTCGGCGAGCAGCAGGTTCGCGAACACCGGGCCGAGCTCGGTGCGGAACTCCCCGGAGTGCTGGTGGTAGACCCGCGTGCCCACGAGGTCGGCGGGCACCAGGTCGGGGGTGAACTGGACACGCTGGAAACTCCCGGCGATCGCGGCGGCCAGGGACCGCACCGCGAGCGTCTTGGCCAGGCCCGGCACGCCCTCGACGAGCAGGTGGCCGTCGGCGATCAGCGCGACCGCCATGCGTTCCAGCAGGATGTCCTGCCCGACGATGGTGCGTTTGACCTCGAACAGCACGTGTTCGAGCGGGTGGGCCGGGTCGGGAGACTTGGTCGACGTCATGCTGTTCCTCACGTGCCGCTCCGGTCAGATCTGGGGCCCCTCGCCCGGTGGGCCGTCGCCGTCGCCGCCGCCCAGGGCCACGCCGATCGGCACCGCGAACGCGATGCCGGCGAACGCCTCGTCGCCTCCGGGGTCGGCGATCGCGACGACGATCCCGATGACCAGGCCGCGGGCGTTCAGCAGAGGACCGCCGGAGCTGCCCGGGTTGACGGAGGCGTCGAACTGGATGAGCCCGCTCAGGTCGCTGTCCTCGACGGCCCGGTGCAGGCCCGACACGACGCCGGTGGAGACGCTGTAGGTCAGGCCGAGCGGATTGCCGATCGCCACGACGGGCGCGCCGACGGCCGCCCCGCCGCCGAGCGTCGCCGGGACGAGGATCTCCGGCAACTTCGCCGGCATGAGCGTCGCGATGTCGTGCCGGGGGTCCGACGCCGCGACGACAGCCTTCGCCTTGGTGCCGTCGGAGAACGTCACGGTGACGTCCTCAGTGTCTTTGACGACGTGAAGCGCCGTCAGGATCGTCCCGTCCTCTGCCGCGACCACCCCGGTTCCGAGCGACCGCCCGGCCCTGACGACCACCACCGACGGACTGACCCTGGTGAAGACCTCGGCCGTCGTGAGCACCGCACTCGGCGTCGGCGTCGGGCTCGGCGTGGGCGCGGCCTTCCCGCCGTTCCCGCCGCCGCTCCCGAGCCAGTACGCCAGCACCGCCACGACGACGAGCACGCCGCCTGCTGCGATGAACCACCGCGCCTTACCGGCCACGGCTCTCTGACCCCCGGCCGCACCAGCCTCCTGCGGCACGTGCTCCATCGCTCTAAATTATAACGCTTAGGTAAAAGTGCAATAAAGTTCGCTTCAGTCGAGGCGAATGAGGTCGGCGTAGACGCCCTCGGTCGTGCGTCTGGCTGGGGAAGGGCTGTCGTAGACCACGATCAGGCGTCCGTCGGCCAGGACGGCGAGGCCCTCCGGGTGGTCGTCGCCCCGGCCGTGGGGGAGCTCCGTGACGAGTTCCAGGTCGCCGGCGGTGACGACGTCGCCGGTGGAGGACGGTCGCCAGCGGACCACCCGGACCGGGCCGTCGAGGGACATGCTGGGGCCGGTGAGGATGAGGAGGTCGTCGCCGTACGGGCAGAGATCGCGGATGCCCAGGCCGTCCAGGTCGAGGAAATGCTTTCGGTACGGCTCGGCGAGGTGGAGTCTGGACGGGTCGCGCGGACGGGGGACGGGGCTGATCTCCAGCAGGACGGCCCAGCCGCGCAGTACCGGTCCGCGGAGGCCGACGTAGAGGCGGTCGCCGTGTTCGTCGGTGTGGACGGCGATGCCTTCGACGTCCAGGCCGTTGTCCTTGCCGGGCAGGTGCAGGAACGGCGCCAGGTGGGGATCGACGGAGAGCATGCCGGCGAGGTTGTCGTGGCCGGAGAGCACGGCGGCCCTGCGCGGCCCGTCCTCGCGGACCGGTTCGCCGTGGCGAAGCGGCAGGCGTACCAGCACGAACCGGTTCTCCTCGCGGACCACCGTGGCCAGCCGCCTGCGGGCTTTGTCGGGGGACTGGCCGGTCTTCACCCGCCTGCGCTTGAGACTGTGCGAGCCGACCGCCCAGAGCCAGTCGCCGCTCCTGGCCAGCCCCTCGATGTCCGCCTCCGCCTCCCGCCCGGCCGGCATGTCCACGAAGTCCGCCAGGTGGAAGGTGCGCTGGTCGTCGAAGACGCCGTCGCGTGACGTCAGCCGCTCGATCGTCGCGGTCTCGTCACCCGCGATCCACAGGTACGCCCCGTCCTGACGGATCGCGGAAAGGTTCTCATGGGTGCGGGCGCTCCGGGCGCCTGCGTGGAAGCGAAGCTCCACGCGGTCTTCAGGTTGCACCTCTCCCATCATGGCCTCCGCTCCCCTGAAGCGAGCGGCTTCCACAGATCCTGGTGGCGATCTCCTCCGGCTTGAACGCGATGCGAGTGAGGTCGGGGCGTGGTGGCGCTCGCGGACGGGGAACCGGGGGCGGGGCGTGACCCGTACTGGTCGGCGGATCGGGTCAATCGGATCTCCTTCGCTTCGGTCAGGAATGGTGCGTTCGTATGCGTCGCTCGGTGTTTCGCGGGTTATCGGCGGTCGTGGCGGTGGCCGTGGGGGGAGCCTTACTGGTGGGGGTGCCTGCCGCTCCGGCGGCGGCGGAGGCGGACCGGGCGGGGAACGCGGCGGGGCTGCTGGAAGCCGCGGGGGTCTCCGGAGGGAGCTCGGGGGGAGTCGGCCGGGCCAGTGCCACCGGGGCCTACACCACGGGATATCCGTTCCAGGTGCCGGTGGGGCATGGCGGGCTGACGCCGAGACTGGGGTTGTCGTACTCGTCCGACGGGCCGGTGCACGGCACGGTGGCGGCCGGGTGGTCGCTCACCGGCAGTGCCACGATCACGGTGGACGTGGCGGCGGGGACGGTGCGGCCGGAGTGGCCGCAGGGCGGGACGACGGAGGCGCCGCGCAACTTCACCGGGCCGAACGGGCCGCTGGTGCGCGACGACTCCCTGCCGAAGAGCTCGCCGCAGGCCGTGGGCTACCGCGCGCTGCACGACGCGAGCTTCACCCGGTTCGAGTACCTGGCGGGCACGGACTCGCCGTACTGGTGGCAGGCCTACGGCGCCGACGGGCGGGTGTCCAACTTCGGACTGAAGACGCAACACCCGTGGTCGGCGGCGCCGCTGGTGCGGGTGGCCGCGCCCGACGGGGAGAACGACCCGGCGGAACTGCGGTACGTCTACACCACGGTGGGACGGACGACGGCGGCGCCGGCCGCGGGACAGCCCCGGGAGTTCCTGCTCAGCAGGATCGAGTACGAGGCGCCGGGATCGGCCGACCCGTACGCGAAGGTCGAGTTGTCGTGGGGGGACCCGGCGTACTGCGGGAGCCCGGCCACGATGCCGGCGGTGGGGTCGCGGCTGGACTACCGGTCGGGCTTCCCACGGCTGTCGGGCACGCGCAAGCTCAACGCGGTGACGACGTACACGAAGAAGGTCTCCGGGCCGGGGTTCGACGTGCGGCACGAGTACGCGCTGGAGTACGCCGGCACCGATCAGTGTGACGGGGAGGTGTCCCCGTTCCGGCAACTGGCCGGGGTGCGGCCGGTGACGCACCGGCCCGCGGTGCCCGGTCAGTCGGCCGCACAGTTCGTCACGTTGCCGAAGACGACGTTCACCTACGGGCAGGCCGCCTCGTACGTGAAGGACGCGCATTACGGGCCGGCCAACGAGGTGACGAACCTCGGCCTGCCGGAGTCCGTCGACACCAACGTGCTGTCGCGGATGTCGCACCCGGACCTGTTCGCCCCGCCGGGGCCGCCGACGACCAGCACGGTGCCGTTCGGCGCGATCCCGGGTGACGGCTCGGCGCAACTGCCGAACGAGAACGGGCGGCCGTTCTACACCTCGGCCTGGCAGCTTTCCGCCGCGCAGGCCTCGGGGGAGAGCGTGCAGCAGACACTGGTGGACGTCAACGGTGACGGCCAACTGGACATGCTCAAGCGCAACGGCCCCGCTTTCGACCTGTCGGCCCCGGCGAACGCCCCGGCCACCGGCGGCTGCATGGTGGACGTGTACCTGAACCAGAACGGCCAGTTCGTCAAGCAGGACGGCAGCAACGCCGACAAGAGCAAGTTCCGGGCGTTCAGCCTGCGGCGGGCGTTCGCCGACATCCCGGTGGGCACGGGCGTGCCGGACAGCGGGGCGGGCGAGCTGCTGTGCGCCGGGCTGAACCGGTCGTTCTCACCGGCGGCCTCCGGCTGGCACGGCGACGCCTCCCGGCCGTGTTCCTCGGTGGAGGACTGGGGCGCGCCGGCGAGCTGGAAGTCGTGGCAGCAAGTGCGCCACGGGCTGGTGGACGTGACCGGTGACGGCAAGCCGGAGCTGGTCGCGCAGACGATCGCGTCGGTGACGTGCCCGTACGCCAGCACCGACGGGCTGGCGCCGCCGACCCGTTCCGAGGACGACGACACGGACTGGAAGCTGGAGTTCCATTTCCGCGACTCCGAGAACACCGGCCAGATCGTGCCGGTCACCAAGCGGTCGCTGTGGTGGTGGGTCTACGAGAACACCGGGTCCGGCTTCGCGGCGGCCCCGACACGGGTCCGGGCGGGCTGGGCGCGCGGCGGTGCCGCGCCGCAGGCCATGACCGACGCGCTGGCCCGGGTGCCCGAGATGGGCTTCCTCGGGGAGTTCGCGGCGCGGCCCGACAGCCAGGCGCCGATCAAGCAGACCGTGGCTTCGCTGCAGGACGTCAACGGGGACGGGTTCACCGACCTGGCGCACGACGGCGGGCACGTGGTGCTGGGCGAGAAGGGCGGGTTCACCGGCATCGGGGACCGGATCACGCTGCCCGGCACGGGGCAGCCGGGTGACGACAACTACGACCTGGCGCCCCGCATGGACAAGCACAGCGACGACTGCGACGTCGATTTCGAGGACTTCGTCGGCTACCTGGCCGGCGGGGCGGCGCTCGACGTCAACGCCGACGGCCTGGTGGACCGGGTCGTCAAGGTGGACCCGGACGGCGGCGACAAGTGCCAGGCGGGCCAGGACCCGTCGGCCGGCACGAAGGTGATCTTCAACACCGGCTACGGGTTCGCGTCCGCCGCCGACGACGGGCAGGTGATGTTCTCGCAGAACTCGCCCGACACCCAGGACCTGCGGTCCTTCCACACCAGGGAGGACGCCTACGACTGGCAGGGCTACCCGTACGCGGCGGATCGCACCGGCCGCGCCAGGTTCACCGACGTGGACGGCGACAGGCTGCCCGACCTGCTGTTCTACGACCGCACAGGCGGCGGCCGGGGCATGCTGTACGCGGGCGGCGGCCGGCAGTGGGTGACCGGCCACGTGGCCGACGTGCCGGTGGCGCGGGCGCTGGCCGGGGTGGCCAAGGTGCACCCGGCCGGGACGCTGCGCCAGGACGGCGGCGGCGCGGCGCTCAACGAGTGGGCGGACCGGGGCGACTACCGGCACACCTACGCCAAGGCGGCCGACCTGAACGGCGACGGCCTGCTGGACCTGCTGAGCGACGACGACAACGACGGCAAGGCGGAGGTCCGCTACGCCAAGAAGATCGTCGGCAGTGGTGTCACGGCGGCGCCGGCGCGGCTGCTCCGCACGATGTCCAACGGCAAGGGGGCCACGACCACGGTCGACTACCTGCACGACACGGCGGCCCGCAAGTGGGTGGCCAGGAGCGTGAACAACGACCCGGGGCACGGCCAGCCCGCCGTGTTCACCAGCTTCCGTTACATCAAGCCGGTCTTCACGCAGGGGCCCTACGGGCGGGACGCGCTACGCGGGTACACCGAGGTGCACACCCTCGGCAACGCCAACGACACCTCGGCCGCCGACGACGTGACGCGCGTGACGCGCTACGACTACCAGTTCCTGCCGTCCGGTGTGCCGACCCTGTCGGCGACCGTGCTGGGCCGGCAGGTGAACGCCACCGGCCTGACCGACGACCAACCGGGCGTCATGAGCCTGGTCGACCACGCCCACCAGATGCGGCCGGTCGGATCCCGGGCACCGGGCATGCGCGCCGACTACCCGATCTACGTGGCGCTGCCCGAGCGTGACACCGCCTACACCTGTACCGGGACCACGGGCCAGACCCCGGTGGCCTGCCGCGGCAGCGGGTCGCAGGTGCGCACCGAGACCGCGTGGACGCAACTGACCTCCGACGGTGCCTTCGCGGCGTTCGTGCCGTCGGTCCAGGAGACGCGCTTCACCGACGCCGAGGGGAGGACCGAGGTCCGGCGGGCCGTGCCGGCCTTCAACCTGGCCTGGGACGGTGGCACCTTCAACGTGGCGCCCGACAAGACCGTCGACTCGATCCTGCGCGACGGCGAGCACACCGTGCTGGGGGAGACGCGCTACACCTACCACGACACGGCGTTCCGCCGGGTCAAGACCGTCACCGCCGACCCCGCCGACCCGGCGGTGGCGGAACGCACCGCCTACATCGCCTACCACGACGCCTCGGCCGGTACCAAGCGGCATCTGCCGGCCAAGACGTGGGCACCCGAGCAGTACGCCCGACATGTGGAAAGCCCTGCGGGGTTCGACCCAGGGGTCAGTGGCGCGTTCACCGCGTACGACTACGACGCCACCGGTGTGCACTTGACCAAGGTGGTCAACCCGGTCGGGCACACCGTCGAGACCGTGGCCGACCCGGCCACCGGTCAGGTGCTGGACACCTTCGGCCCCAACTACTCCTGCCCGGACGGCACCGACGTCGGCACCACGCCGGACCCGGCCACCGGCTGCACCTTCGCCACCGCGCGCGGCGCCGGCCTGGTCGAACGTTTCCACACGGACGTGGACGGCCTCGGCCGCCCGGTCAAGAACACCGCCTACCGCATCGGGGACCCCGGCAGTGGGGTGGAGCTCTTCCGGGCCACCTACAACGACCTGGCCTTCGAGTCCGACACCAGTAAGCGGGTCTCGGTGGTCACCGAGTCCCTGGTCGGCGACCACCTCGACGGCCGGCGGCAGTTCTCCCACAACACCGTGGAGGTCGACGGGTTCGGGCGGACGCTGCGCGGCGCGGTGGTGCAGAACGACAGCGTGACCCGGGTCACCACGGTGGCCTACAACTACCAGGGGCTGCCGGCCAAGGCCACAGGTCCGGCCGGCGACGGCCAGGGCACCGTCACCGCGGTGTACGGCTACGACGGCCTCGGCCGTCCGCTGACGGTGGGCGAGCAGGCCGGCGCCACCGACCTGCGGGTCCTCGCTCGTCAGTCCTACAGCTACGACGGGCTGACGGTGACCGCCACCCAGCACACCGCCGTGCTGACCCCGACCGGCGACATCGACGAGGACGGCGACGGCTCGCCCGCCTCCCGCAAGACGATCACCACCGACTCGATCGGCCGGCTCGTCGCGGTCGCCGAGAAGTGGCGGCCCCCGCAGGACGACGCCGTCACCCGCTACACCTACGACGCCTTCGGCACCGCGTCGGTCATCGACGCCGACGGTGTGACCACCACGCTCAGCCATGACTACTTCGGCGATCGGCGCAAGGTGCGTCGGCCCGGCCCGGACGGCGGCCGTGTCTGGAGCTTCGGCTACGACCGCAACGGGCAGCGGGTCACGATGACCGAACCCGTGCCCGGCGACGCCGACGCCGCCGACTACACCCACCACACCGCCTACGACGACCTCGGCCGCACGGTCCGGTTCACCCCGGCGGTGCGGGACCTGGACGCGGCCGAACAGGCCCGGTTCCAGGCCGGGCCCGATCACTCGACCACTTACACCTACGACACCCCGCACGAGTCGCTGGACGCGGCCGCCGGAGAGGCGAACCACACCATCGGCCGTGTGACCTTCACCAGCTCACCGGCGGCGACGAGCATCACCACCTACAACGCCTTCGGCCTGCCCACCGCGAGCAGCCAGAGGCTGTCACCGGGCCTGACCGGCCAGCTGACCGGCCTGCCCGGCATCGGCGACACGCTGGCCGCGACCCTGACCTACGACGAGGACGGGTTGCAGGCCAAGGCCGTCCAGCACACCGCACGCGACGGCGCCGGGCAGGCCACCTTCACCGGTCCGGCCGTGCACGCCGCCGGCTTCGACCGCGACGGCGCTCCCGTCGCCGTCGGCGTCGACCTCGGCACACGCGGCACCATGACCATCGCCCACGACCGCAACGCCGGCGGCCTGGTCACCGCACGGCGCGTCAACACCGGCGAGCTCCCCGGCTTCGCCGCGCCGCTCACCCGCTACAGCCATGACCGCTACGGCCGCCTGACCGGGCTGCAGACCGTCGCCTTCGGCCAGAACGGCGCCGAACTGCAGCGTTACAAGCAGACCGTGGCCTACCTCGACAACGGCCAGGTCGGGCAGACCGACGATTACCTCGGCGAGACCACCGATCCCGTCACCACCACCTACGCCTACAACCACCGCGGGGAGCTGGAGAGCGCGATGGCTCCCGACTACTACGCACTCCTCGGCGTGCGCGCCTCCGGCCGCCTGGACTTCGTCAGCGTCGCCGACCTCGGGGACCCCGCCCAGCCCGTGCCGGGCAAGCGCCTGATCTCCCGCAACGTCACCTACCGCTACCAGGATCCCGGCGACCCCGCCACGGGGGCCGACCCGCTGCGGCTGGCCGGGCTGCACGTCGACGACGGCACGCAGGACGGCTACGACCTGGCCGCCTACCTCTACGACGAGGCGGGCAACACCACCAGGCGCACCCTGGCCGACCCCGTGACCGGCGCGCCCGGCACCACCTACACCCAGCGCTGGGACGGCCCGTCCGGCCTGCGCGAGGTCACGAACGAAAGCAGCGGAGAAAGCGAGACCTACTTCTACGACGGCGGCAGCCGGATCGCCGCCGTCAGCAGGAACGCGCAGGACACGGTCACCCGGGTACGGCGCTACTTCGGCGCCCAGGAGATCGTGTACACCCCCGGCGGGCAGCCCGAGTACCGGCAGAACCTCAGCCTGGCCGGTGACACCATCGGCCGTGTCGACGGCGACGCCGGGTCGGGCACCCTGGAGCACTACACCACCGGCCCGCAGGGTCACCACGTGCTCGCCCTGGCCGCCGAGGACGCCGCCACCCGGCGCGTCACCCGCTACGGCGCGTTCGGCGAGGTCCTGTCCAGCTTCACCGCCGAGGCGAACGGTCAGCCCGCCGCCGCAGGGAAGTACCCGCAGGAGTTCAACGGAAAGGACTACGACCCGGTCGGCGACCTGCTCGCCTATGGCGCCCGCTCCTACGACGCGCTGGCCATGCAGTGGACGTCCGCCGATCCGCTGTTCCTGGCGGCGCCGGACCTCGACCCGGCCAACCCCGTCTCGGCCAACCTCTACACCTTCACCGGCAACAACCCGATCGGCCGCGTCGACCCCACCGGTTTGTCCGACGAGCCCGTCGGCGGCGGCGAGAGCCTGTGCCCACCCGACATGAGCTGCGCCCCCGCCCCGCCCGAGGTGATCTATCCTGAATCGCCCGCCGAGCCCGAAGCCCCCGCCGCCGACCCCGGCACGGCCGAATGCGGCCCCGACGAGGTGCCGGGCTGCGTCTCGGTCGGACCTGACGCCACCGGCATCAGCGACGACCCCGCCGAGGAGGAGATCGACAAGTCCGGCGAGGTGTCCCTCTACGAGGACGCCATGGCCGACTACAGAGAGCGCTACGACGCCTGGGACACCGTGCCGCAGAAATGGTTCAGCCACTCCTGCGACTGCTGGCTGGAAGGCCTCTACCGGGATTACGTGATCGACGCCGCGATCACCGCCGTGAAGGACGGCCTCGAAGATGGTCGTGGACTCAGGCTCCGCGGACCCAGGCCTGGAGGAGGCGGATTCCGCATCCAAACCGGCAATTCGGGCGGCGGCAGATCAGGTAATGTCATCCCCTTCCCCGGCGCTGCCGCCCCCAAGGATCAGGCGAAGCCCAGGCCGGCGAACCCGCCCGCCGGGAAGTCGGGCAATCCCGTACTCGATGTGAACAGGGAGACCCTGCAGAACGAGTTCTACAACGCGGCGAGCAACAATCGCGTTCAGTTCAATGGCAAGCGGTACACACCCATCGTGGTCAACAACACCACCGGCGAGATCGTCGAAGTCGGCAAAGGTGCATGGCGAAACCCCATGGTTGCCCATGGACACGCGAGTGTCGTCGAGATCGGGCAAAGAATCAATCGCGATCTGACGGCTGGAAGAGCTTATGTCTCCACCGTCCATGGAGAGCTTTCTGCGGAGGCGAGGATGAACCTGAACGCGTCCCTGCAATACATCAACCAAGGTCCCCAGTGACCTTCTCGGTTCGATGAGACGATCGGGGGCGCCTGCCGGGCCGCAGGCGCCCCCGGGCAGGGGAACGCGGGGCGGGGGCTGACGTGGGGTTGGCCGTCCCCTGACCTTGGTCCTCCTAGCGTGACCGTAGCCGGTGCCGAGCCGGTGGCGGGCGACGAAGGGGCGGGGTATGCGGGGGCTGACATCGGTACGGCGGCGGAGGGCGTACGGCGTGTGGCCGGTCGTCGTGGTGGTGGTCGCGGTGGTGGGGTGTTCGAGAGGGGAGGTGCCGCGGGCTGCCGTCACGGCGTCCGCGTCCGCCACGGCGCCGGCCTCGCCGGGGGAGGAGGGGGAGCAGAGGGCCGGGGACGCGGCGGCGGCGCGCATGGGGCGGGAGAAGGTGGACGTCTACCGGCACGATCGGGCCGGGATGCTGAGTCCGGTGGTGGCGGGGTTCCCGTCGCTGGTTTACGTGCCCAACAGTGACAGCGGGACGGTCAGTGTGATCGATCCGAGGACGTACCGGATCGTGCGGCACTTCAGGGTGGGGAAGAGGCCGCAGCATGTGGTGCCGTCGTGGGACCTGAAGACCCTGTGGGTGAACAACAACGAGGGGAACACGCTCACGCCGATCGACCCGGCCACGGGGAAGCCGGGGGCGCCGATCGTGGTGGAGGACCCGTACAACCTGTACTTCAGCCCGGACGGGACGACGGCGCTGGTGATGGCGGAGCGGCTCAACCGGCTGGACTTCCGGGATCCACGCAGCTTCAAGCTCCGGCACTCGATGGACATGCCGTGCCGGGGGGTCAATCACGCCGACTTCACCGTGGACGGCGGCACCATGCTGGCCAGTTGCGAGTTCTCCGGGCATCTGGTGGCCATCGACCTCAAGGACCGCAAGGTACGCAAGCGCATCGCTCTGCCGGGGCACAGCATGCCGCAGGACGTGAAGCTGTCGCCGGACGGGACCACCTTCTATGTCGCGGACATGGCCAAGGGCGGGGTCTGGCTGGTGGACGCCGGCCGGTTCGCGGTCGACAAGTTCGTGCCGACCGGGGCCGGTGCCCACGGGTTGTACGTCAGCCGCGACTCGCGTGAGCTGTATGTCTCCAACCGGGGCGCCGGGTCGGTGTCGGTGGTGTCGTTCGCCAAGCGCAAGCCGGTGGACACCTGGCGCATCCCCGGTGGCGGGTCGCCCGACATGGGGGGTGTGTCGGCGGACGGCCGGCGTCTGTGGCTGGCCGGGCGGTACCACGGGGTCGTGTACGTCTTCGACACCGTCAAGGGGCGGCTGATCCGTACCATTCCGGTTGGCGCCGGGCCGCACGGGCTCGCGGTGTACCCGCAGCCGGGACGGTACTCCCTGGGGCACACCGGAGTGTTCCGCTGACGTTCACCGGGCCGGGCGCCGTACCCCTTCTCGCCGCGCCGGCGCCGGAAGAGAGGTGCCGGGTGGCCGGGAGACCCGGGCCACCCGGCGAAGGTGGGTGGGCGGCCGGGAGACCCGGGTCGCCCGGCGAAGGTGGGTGGGCGGTCAGGCGACCCGGCGAAGGGGCGTGGTCAGGGCGCCGGATGTGCCGGTGCGGTGGTGGGTGTCCGGTGCGGGGGGTCAGCCGACGGGGACCTGGTACTCCCTGGCGAGGTCGGAGGCCGCGGCCTGCTTGAAGATGACGGAGCCGCCGATGGCGTCCTTGTCGGGCTTGACGATGTAGGAGTTGCGGGACGCGGGCTGGTCGGGGTGGGAGAAGTCCATGGGGGAGCCGAAGCCGGCGTCCCAGGACGGGGTGGAGCGGTGGGCCTTGACGATGCCTTCGCGGGTCAGGTCCTTGGCTCCGCAGGCCTTCTTGAGGGCGTCGCCGACGATGTTGGCGGCCCAGTAGCCGGAGGTCACGCCGCTGTCGAGTTGCTGGCCGGGGTACTTGGCCTGGTAGTCGGCCACCAGTTTCTTGATGGCGGGCAGGTCGGCGCTGAGGGGGGTGCCGGCGGTCATGATGTAGTAGTCCTTGAGCAGCGCGGGGGCCGCGGGGGTGGCGAGCAACTGAGGGCTGTACGCGGAGTTGCTGCCGACGAAGGGGACGTCCATGCCCCGGGCCAGGGAGACGCCTACCAGGGACGCGGCCTGGCGGGGGCCGACCGAGACCAGGACGGCTTTGACGCCGGCGGCCTTGAACGCGGAGACCTGGCCGGTCATGTCCTGGTCGGTGGCCTTGATCTTCTGCTCGACCACGGTGAGGCCCAGTTTGCCCGCGGCGTACTTGGAGCCGTTGAGGGCGCTCTCGCCGTAGTCGCCTTCGAAGTACAGGTGGCCGATCTTGTCGCCGGACTTGATGCCCTTCTCCTTCACCAGGAAGTCCACGCCGTTGATCATGTCGATGTCGTAGGTGGTGCCGGTGACCTGGATGGCCTGGGTGCCGAGCAGCCCGGTGGCCCAGGCCATGGGCAGGGTGAGGAGCTTGTCGCCCTCGATGCGCTGCTTGAGGGCCGCGACCATGGGGGAGCCGACGAACTGGCTGATCGCGGCCGACTTGGGGGCGATCTCGGTGTACGCGGCCACCGCCTTCTGCGCGTCGTAGCCGTGGTCGCGCACGAGGGGCTCCACGGTGCGGCCGCAGATCCCGCCCTGGGTGTTGAGCTGCTCGAAGTAGAGCTGCTGCGCCTGGGTCAGGCTCTTGCCGAGGGACGCGTACGGGCCGGTCAGGTCGGTGAGGACCCCAATGGTGATCTTGTCGGCGGTGACGCCGGGGCCGGTCTTCACGCCGTCGCCCGCGGGGGCGGTCGCGCTGTCACCGCCGGTGGCCTTGCCGCTGGCGCAGCCGGAGACTGCCAGCGCGAGCGCCGCCAATGTGGCCACGGTCGCCGCTCCGGTGCGGATGCCGAACTTGCCCATGTCAGCTCCTGGGGTCGGGGGAGGAGGGATCGGTGGAAGAGGAGGGCGGGCGTCTCGCGCGCAGGCGTGCCGCGAGGCCCATCAGGCCGCCGGGCAGGAACAGCACCACGGTGACGACGGCGGCGCCGTACAGGATGCGGGCCGCCTCTGCGGGGGACACCCCGCCAGAACCGGGTTCGGCGATCATGGGGAGGGCGTCGCTGTAGCGGGTGAGCAACTGGGGGAGCATCGAGACGAACACGGCGCCGAGGATCGCGCCGCCGACGGAGCCGAGCCCGCCGATGACGATCATGGCGAGGTAGTCCAGGGACAGCAGCACGCCGAAGTACTCGGGCACGGTGCGCTGGAACACCAGGGCGAGCATCACGCCGGCGAGGCCCGCGTACATCGAGGACAGCACGAAGACGCCGGCGCGGTACCGGGCCACCGGCACGCCCATCACCCCGGCGGCGATCTCGTGGTCCCTGATGGTGTTCATGGCGCGACCGGGACGGCCGCGCAGCACGCCGCGGGCGAAGACGGCGGCGCCGAGCAGCAGGACCAGACCGAGGAACCAGAGGCGTTCCAGCGCGCCGAACGGCACGTTCAGCAGCACCAGCTCCGGGGTGTCGGCGAAGGTCAGGCCGAACAGTTCCATGGGCGGCACCGCGCGGCCGTTGTAGCCGCCGGTGACGGGCTCGGCGTTGAACAGCAGGTGCTGGCCGAGGAAGATCAGCGCGATGGTCGCGATGCCGAGGTAGGCGCCCTTGAGCCGTCCCGCGATCGGGCTGAACAGGCCGCCCGCGAGGCCCGCGGTGAGCACCGCCAGCACGGCGGCGAGCGGCGCGGGCAGCCCGAGGCCGAGCAGTCCGTCCTGCCCGGGGTCGGCGAAGTACACGTAGCCGTACGCGCCGACGGCCAGGAAGAAGGCGTGCCCCATGGAGAGCTGGCCGGTGGAGCCGGTGAGCAGGTTGATGCCGATGGCGCCCACCGCCGCCGACATCGCGAACAGCCCGGTCTGCAGCCAGAACCCCTCCAGGTAGAACGGGATCGCGACCGCCACCACTGTGACGGCGGCCCACACCACGACGCGTACCGTCCGGGCCCGGGTGAGGGTGCCCGGCCGCGCCGGCGCCTCCGCCCGTACGTCCGCCGATGCTGAAATTTCGGATATGTCGGGCGAGGTGGAGGCGCCGGGGGCAGGAGGAGGCGGAGCGGGGTCACGAGGCGCGGACGCGGGGGTGGTCCCGTCGGTGTGGCCCGGTGCGGGGGTGGTTCCGCCGGTGTGGTCCGGTGCGGGGGTGGTCTCGCCGGTGTGGCCCGTTGTCGTTCTGGGGGTGTCAGACACGGGCCGTCTCCCTTGTGCCGAAGAGGCCGGAGGGGCGCCAGAGCAGGATGAGGATCATCACGAGGAAGGGGGCCACGTCGCCGATGCCGCGGCCGAGGAAGGCCAGCTGGTTCTGGTAGCCGGTCATCAGGGCCTCGGTGACGCCGACGAGCAAGCCGCCGACCAGTGCGCCGGTGGTGGAGTCCAGGCCGCCGAGGATGGCGGCCGGGAAGGCCTTGATGGCGACCAGCGCGGTGCCGCGGTCGAGGCCGGGGGTGGGGAAGACGCAGAGGAACACCGCGGCCACGGCGGCCAGGGCGCCGGCCACGGCCCAGGCGCTCAGGGAGACGCGGCCCAGACGGATGCCCATGAGGGCGGCGGTCTCGGCGTCTTCGGCGGCGGCGCGCATCGCCACGCCCCAGCCCGTGAACTTGAAGGCCAGGAGGAAGGCGGTGATCAGGGCCGCGGCGGTGGCCAGGGCGACGAGGCGGACCTCGGCGATGGTGACGCCGCCGAGAGTGATGACGGCGCTGCCCCAGGGGTCGCCGAGCGCCAGGATCTCGGTGCCGATGCGGCGGGTCAGCTCGGCGGTGAGGACGATGTCGACGCCGATGGTGACGATGGCGAGGACGCTGTGGGACAGCACGTTGGCGCGGCGGATGACGAGGAACTCGACCAGGGCGGCGACGATCGCGGCGGTGGCGATGCCGGCCAGCAGGGCGAGCCAGAAACCGATGACGGGCTGGGCGCGGGCGACGACGTAGCCGCCGGCCAGGAGCAGGGAGGCGTGGGCGAAGTTCACGACCTCGGTGGCTTTGAAGATGATGACGAAGCCGAGGGCGATGAGGGCGTACACGGCGCCGATCGAGACGCCGTTGACCAGGAGCTCCAGGAAGGTGATCACGCGCTCTCCTCGCTCGCGCCGAGGTAGGCGCGGATGACCTGTGGATCGCCCTGCACCTGCGCGGGCGCGCCGTCGGCGATGCGGCGGCCGAAGTCGAGCACGGTGACGCGGTCGGCGAGGCGCATCACCACCCCCATGTCGTGCTCGACCAGCACGATGGAGATGCCGAGGCTGTCGCGCACCGCCCTGATCAGGTCGGCGATCTCGGCACGCTCGGCGCCGTTCATGCCCGCGACCGGCTCGTCGAGCAGCAGCAGCCGCGGCTCCATGCACAGCGCGCGGGCCAGCTCGACCCGTTTCTGCACGCCGTACGGCAGCAGCCCTACCGGGGTGGCCAGCAGGCTGCCGATCCCGGCGAACTCGGCGATCTCCGCGACCCGCGCACGGTGCCGTGCCGCTTCGGCCCGCGCGGACGGCAGCCGCAGCCCGGCGGAGACGAACCCCGCGCGGGTCAGCCGGTGCCGCCCGAGCATCAGGTTGTCGGCCACCGGCATGCGCCGCGACAACGCGATGTTCTGGAACGTGCGGGCCACGCCGAGCGCCGCGATGCGGTGCGGCGGCAGCCCGGTGAGCTCCGCGCCGCCGTACCGCACGCTGCCCGAGGTGGCCTTGTAGACCCCCGACAGCACGTTGAAGCACGTCGACTTGCCCGCGCCGTTCGGGCCGATGACCGCGTGCACGGTGCCCGGTGCCACGGTGAAGCTCACCCCGTCCAGGGCGGTGAGCCCGGCGAACCGCACCGTCACGTCCCTGACCTCCAGAGGAAGCGGCACCGGCGTGACGGACTCCGACATACCGTCCGGTTGGTATGAAGCGGTCATGCGAACCACCTCGTCAGCGTCCGGCGCGGCGCGGCCCGACGGGCGGGTTCCGGCTCGGCCATGCCGAGGTAGCGCCGCCGGACCTCGTCACCGGCGGCGAGGTCCGCGGTGGGCCCCTCCAGGGCGACCTCGCCGACCTCAAGCACGTAGGCGTACGAGGCCAGCGACAGCGCCAGCGTGACGTTCTGCTCGACCAGCAGCACCGACGTGCCCGCGGCGTTGATCTCGCGGACGGTCTCGCCGATGCGGGCCGCCACCAGCGGCGCGAGGCCCAGCGTCGGCTCGTCCAGCAGGAGCAGCGACGGCCGGGCCATCAGCGCCCTGCCGATGGCGAGCATCTGCTGTTCCCCGCCGGACAGCAGCCCGGCCCGCTGGTGGGCCCGTTCGGCCAGCACGGGGAACAGCGCGTGCACCCGTTCGCGGGCCAGGGCCGCCTCCTTGGCGCCGCCCCGCGCGCCGAGCGAGCCGGCCCGCAGGTTCTCCTCCACGGTCATGCGGGCGAACACCCGCCGGCCCTCCGGCACCTGGGTGACGCCCCGCGCCACCACCCCGGGCGCCGGCACCCCGGACAGCCGTGTGCCGCGCCAGGTGATGTCGCCGCCGCCGATGCCGCCGCGGTGGAAGCGCAGCGTGCCGGAGATGGCCCGTAACAACGTGGACTTGCCCGCGCCGTTGGTGCCGAGCACGGCGACCACCGCGCCCGCCGGGACCCGCAGGGACACCCCGCGAAGGGCCCGCACCGGTCCGTATCCCACCACCAGGCCGGTGACCGCGAGCCCGCCGTCCGCGGCCGGTGACGCCGTGGCCTCCATCGTTCCCTCCAGCAGAGTCGGTGGGCACACCAAAACGCCGCACGCGCACCGCCGTCCAGATCCGCAGGTGAAGTCGGGACAGGTGCCCACCGGCGCGGAAACCCCGTTGTGCACGAGCACAACGACACGTCACGAAACGAGAACCGAACCTTGTTCCGGACGGCGGCGGGTGGCACGCTGATGAAGATGGCCGTCAAGCGCAGTGAGCACGTGGGTGAGGACGTGCGCGAGGTGTTGCGGATCGCCGCCACGCGGCTGCTCCGCCAACTGCCCGAGCTCACCGAGGAGCTGGTCGCCCGGGTCCGGGAGGGCGACGAGGCGTACCGCAGGTTCGTCACGCCGGACGACCACTGGCAGAGCACCGAGGAGGGCCTGCGCGCCGGCATCGAGGCGATCCTGCAGCGGCCGGAGGAGCGCCGTGACCTGGAGTTCGCGCGGCACATGGCGGGGCGCCGCGCCGAGCAGGGACTGCCCCTCGAGTCCCTGATGCGCATGTACCGCCTCGCGGCGCAGGTCACCTGGGCCGCGTTCGTCGACCTCATCGAGCGCGAGCACCCCGAGCTGCTGCCCGCGCTGGTGCGCACCGCGACGCACGTCTGGCACGCCATCGACCGGCAGGCGCTGATGGCCGCCGACGTGTACCGCAGGCGCGAGAAGGAACTGCTCGGCCGCAGCACCGAGCGGGTGAACGCGCTACTGGACGAACTCCTCGAAGGGGCGGCCGACGGGGCGGTGGCCCGCTCCGCCGCCGCCGCGCTGGACCTGCCCGAGCGCGGCCGTTATGCGGTCGTCACAATAAGGCTCCCCGTCCGCCATGATCACGAAGGTGCCCGTGTCAACGGCAACGGCGCCCCCAGCGGTTACGGCGGTTACGGCGGCCCCGCCCGGGACGCGCGCCCGGAGACGCTCGGCGCCATGCGGCTGCTGTGGCGCATGCGCGCCCAGTACGAGGTGGCGGTCGTGGCGCTCGGCGAGGCCACCCTGGACGAGCTGGCCGAGGGCATGACGGCCGTGGTGTACGGCCCGGCGGGCGTCAGCCCGGTGGTGGGCGGCCTGGTCGAGCTGGCGGCGGCGCGGCGCCTCGCCGAGCTGGCCATGCGCACCTGCGAGGGCTGCGGCCCCGAGATCGCCCGGCTGGACCGCCGGCTGCCGTCCGCGCTGGTCATCTCGCAGCCGGAGCTGTCGGGGCGCCTGGTGTCGGAGGTGCTCGGGGCGCTGCAGGGCTTGGACCCCACCGACCGCGAGGTGCTGCTCGCCACCCTGTCGGCGTGGCTGCGCTGCGAGGGCTCCGCCGCCCGCGCGGCCGGGCAGCTCTACTGCCACCGCAACACCGTGTTCAACCGCATGCGGCGGCTGGAACAGCTCACCGGCCGTTCGCTGTCCCGCCCGCGCGACATCGTCGAGCTGGCCCTCGCACTGGACGCCAGCCGGTTGTTGTCCTGAACCGGCACTCGGGCCCCGGCGGCCCCACCGGTGGCTCCCCCCGGGTGCACGGGGAGCAGGTTCCTACCTTTTGGCGACATCTCACAGCGGCAGTGCCGCGTCCTAAACACGGTGCGGCAGATCACGAACGGGGGGTCTCATGACTTCATCGGGCTACGTCAGGGCGCAACCGCCCAGCGACCGGGTTCTGCGCTTAGCGGGTGACCCGGACGCCGTGGCACGCGCCCGGCGGCTCGTCTCGTCCGCCGTCGGGGTCGCGCACCCGCTGCACGACGACTGCGTGCTGCTCACCAGCGAGATCGCCACCAACGCGGTGCGGCACTCCGCCTCCGCGGGCGGCACGTTCACCTTGTCGGTGTCCTACTCCGCCGAATGGGTGCGGGTCGCCGTGCAGGACGCCGGGTCGGCCGAGCCGCCGTTCGGCTGGCGTCCCGCCTCGCCGCTCGACACCGGCGGCCGGGGGCTGCAACTGCTGGAGGCGCTCGCGCACCGCTGGGGTTTCATCCGTGAGGCGGGCAAGAACAACGTGTGGTTCGAGATGCACATCGAGCTCGCCACCCGCCCTCCGGCGTCCCCCAATGGGCGGCGCGCCGCGCGGTGACTCAGAGCTCCAGGTGGCACAGGCCCTCGGCCAGCACCTTGGTGGTGAGGCGGGTGCGGCTGTCGCAGCCGAGCTTGGCGAAGATGTGCTCCAGGTGGGTGGTGACCGTGCGCACGCTCAGCACCAGCGCCGCGGCGATCTGCGGGTTGGAGTCGCCGAGCGCGACCCGGGTGAGCACGTCCACCTCGCGGGCCGTCAGGTCGTACGGCAGCACGCACGGCCGTTCGGCGATCACCGCGCCCTGGATGGCGCCGCGCGGGCCCACCCCCGCCCGGTGTACCCGCACCTCGCGCCACGTCCCCGCGCCGTCCAGCCACAGCCCCCGGCGCGACAGCTCACGGGAGTCGATGAAGTCCCTGGCCAGCCCCGCCATCGCCGGTTCGCGCCCGACGGCGTCCGACGGCGGCCACCCGGCCACCGCGCGCCGCCGCCCGCACCGCTCGAACGCCATCGCGTGGAAACCCGGCGGCAGCCCGAGCGGGTCGATGACGCAGCGGGTGAGGTCGGTGATGTGCGCCAGCGCCCCGGACACCGCGCTCAGCACCGCCGGCGTCTGCGGGGAGAGCGGCTCGCGGGAGTTGACGTGCAACAGGCCGGTGTAGCGGCTGCCGTCCACGAACAGCGGCGCCGTCATGCCCGACCGCCAGCCGTACGGGGCGAGGTGCCTGCGGAACCAGACCTCGGTGCCGGGCGCCCCCATGTCCAGCGGCACCCGGGACGCCATGGCGCGCCGGTAGGGATCGAGCCGGGCGTACTCCTCCGCGGCCTCCGCGTGGATCCGCGGGTAACCGGACGACACCAGGCTGCTGTGGCGGCCGGTGGCGGGGTCGAACGCGACGAAGTCGTACGCCTCGAACGGGATGACCACGCGCAGCGCCGTCATGGCGCCGTGCGCCCCCGACCCGCCGGCCACCTGGAAACCGACTTCGGTGAACGCATGGAGGTGGCGGGCGCTCAGGGTGATCTGATCCATCACTCCTCCGCGATCATCATGACCGACGGGGCGGGCCGCCGGAATACGTAATCCTTCCGATGTAGAGCCTTGCCTCGCTATTTAGCCTCTCCGGCATCACGCCCGAGCGACGGAGAGGCAGAGGAAAAGTGACGGTCGTCAGCAACGCGCGAGGTGCCGCCGTCCTCCTCGCGGCGGCGCTCGCGTTGAGCGCGTGTGGCGGTTCCGGTGGTTCCGGCGGCTCAGGGGGCGGTGACCAGGGTCCCAAGCGGTTCTCTGTCGCGCTCACCGAGCCCGACCACCTCACGCCGGGCAACACCTCCAGCAGCTACTCGATCACCGTACTGCAGGCCGTCTTCGACACGCTCGTCGTCATCGGCCCGGACGGCAGCCCGCAGATGCGCGCCGCCGAGTCGGTGACCAGCCAGGACCAGAAGACCTGGACCATCAAGATCAAGCCGGGGCAGAAGTTCCACAACGGCGAGGAAGTCACGGCGCAGAGCTTCGCCGACGCCTGGAACGCCGCCGCGTACGGCCCGAACGCCTGGACCAACAACTACTACTTCGCCAACGTCGAGGGCTACGACAAGCTGAACCCCGAGGCCGAGGGTGCCACACCGGGGACCGACAAGCTGAGCGGCCTGAAGGTGGTCGACCCGGCCACGCTCGAGGTGACGCTCACCGCGCCGTTCAGCCAGTTCCCCATCACGCTGGCCTACACCGGCTTCGCGCCGATGCCGAAGGCGGCGTTCACCGACCTCAAGGCCTACGACCAGAAGCCCATCGGCAACGGGCCGTTCGCGCTGGACGGCGAATGGCAGCACAACCGGCAGATCGCCCTGAAGAGGTTCGACGGGTACGCCGGGCCGCGGCCCGCCAAGGCGGACGGCGTGCTGTTCAGGATCTACGCCAGCCGCGACACCGCCTACACCGACCTGCGGGCCGGCAAGGTGGACCTGCTGCAGACCATCCCGCCGGCCAGCGCCCCCGAGGCCAAACGGCTGCTCGGTGACCGGTTCGTGCCGACCGCCAGCGGCACCATGGACTACCTCGGCTTCCCGGTGTTCGACAAGCGGTTCCAGAGCGCCGACCTGCGCAAGGCCGTGTCCATGGCCATCGACCGGCAGGCCATCGTGGACGCCGTGTTCAACGGCGCGTTCAAGCCGATGGGCTCGCTGGTGGCGCCGCTGGTGCCCGGCTACCGCGAGGGCGCGTGCGGCGAGGCGTGCACGTACGACCCGGCCAAGGCCAAGGCGCTGTACGACAAGTCGGGCGGGTTCTCCGGCACGCTCAACCTGTACTTCTCCAACGCCGACCCGAGCTACGAGCAGTGGATGACGGCCGTCGCCAACCAGCTCAAGCAGAACCTCGGCATCGCCGACATCAGGTTCCGCAAGATCCCCGCCTCCGACTACCTCTCGACGCTGCGCGAGAAGAAGGAGGACGGGCCGTACCGCAACAACTGGGTGATGGACTACCCGAGCCCGCAGAACTACCTGGAGTCGATGTGGGGCGCGGGCAACCGGATGGGCTGGGAGAACAAGGAGTTCACCGACCTGATCGCGCAGGCCAACGCCGCGCCGAGCATGGAGGCGAGCATCCCGCTCTACCAGCGCGCCGAGGACGTCGCGCTCGCCGAGATGCCTATGATCCCGCTGTGGAACTGGCAGGACCAGGCCGGGTACTCGTCCAACGTCACCGGGGTGCGGATCGACGCCTACAGCCCCAACCTCGACACCATCTCGGTCAAGTAGGCATGCCCGCGACGAGGACCCCGGCCGGCCGTCCGGGGTCCTTGCCCGGAGGCGCCGGGTGAGGTACGCCGCGCAGCGCCTCCTGCAGGCCGTCCCGGTGTTCGTGGCCACGACGTTCCTCATCTACGCCATGGTGTGGGCGCTGCCGGGGGACCCCATCCTGGCGCTGGCCGGGGACAAGCCGCTGCCGGAGTCGGTGGTGCGCACGCTGCGCGCGCACTACCACCTGGACGAGCCGCTCATCGTGCAGTACGGCCTGTACATGGCGGGGGTGTTCCTGCGCGGCGACCTCGGGGAGACGTTCACCGGGCAGCCGGTCGCCGAGCTGCTCCAGGACCGCTGGGGTGTCACCGCGCAGCTCGCGCTCACCGCGTGGGTGTTCGAGCTGGTCGTCGGCGTCGGCCTCGGCGTGCTCGCCGGGCTGCGCCGCGGCAGGCTCGCCGACACCCTCGTGCTGGCCGGCACGACGTTCGTCATCGCCGTCCCGGTGTTCGTCGTCGGGTACACCGCGCAGATCGTGCTCGGGCTGAACCTCGGGCTGTTCCCCACCGCGGGCACCGACGAGGGGTGGCCGGTGAGCTACCTGCTGCCCGGCATGGTGCTCGGGTCGTTCGGCCTGGCGTACGTGGCGCGGCTCACCCGCACCAGCGTGGTGGAGAACCTGCGGGCCGACTACGTGCGCACCGCCACCGCCAAGGGCCTGCGCCGGTCCCGGGTGGTCGGCCGGCACACGCTGCGCAACTCGCTGATCCCCGTCGTCACCTACCTCGGCGTGGACTTCGGCAACCTCATGGCGGGTGCCGTGGTCACCGAGGGCATCTTCAACCTGCCGGGCATCGGGCAGCAGGTGTTCCAGTCCATCCAGCTCCAGGAGGGCCCGGTGGTGGTCGGCGTCACCACCCTCCTGGTAATGATCTTCATTGTGGCCAACCTGCTCGTCGACCTGCTGTACGGCGTGCTCGACCCGAGGATCCGCCGTGGTTGACGTCAAGGCCGCCGCCGAGTCCACCGTGCCCGGCGGCGGGGAACCGCCGGGCTCCCTGTGGCACGACGCGTGGCGGGAGCTGCGGCGCCGCGCGCTGTTCTGGGTGTCGGCCGCCATCCTGCTGGTCGCGCTCGCCATGGCGGCCTTCCCGTCGCTGTTCGCCGCGCTCGGCCCCAACGAGGGCTGCGACCTGCGCGACTCCAAGCGCGGGCCCGGCCCCGGCGCGGTGTTCGGGTACGACCTGCAGGGCTGCGACTACTGGTCCCAGATCGTGCACGGCACCCGCGCGTCGGTGCTGATCGGGCTCGCCGTCACCGTGTTCGCGCTGCTCATCGCGGTCGTGCTCGGGCTGCTCGCCGGGTACTACGGCGGGGTGCTCGACGCCGTCGTCTCCCGGGTCACCGACGTCTTCTTCGGCATCCCGTTCGTGCTCGGCGCCACCGTGGTGCTGGTCGCCTTCCCCGGCCAGGGCATCTGGGCCATGACACTGGTGCTGGTGCTGCTCGGGTGGACCACCATGACGCGGCTGATGCGCGGCCAGGTGATCGCCGTCAGGGACACCGACTACGTGCAGGCCGCCCGTGCGCTCGGCGCCGGCGACGTCCGCGTCATGGTGCGGCACATCCTGCCCAACTCCCTGGCGCCCGTTTTCGTGGTCGCCATGCTGAATGTGGGGAACGTCATCTCCGGTGAGGCCGTCCTGGACTACCTTGGGGTCGGCCTGCAGTACCCCGACGTGTCGTGGGGCCTGCAGCTCAACGTCGCCCAGTCGTTCTTCGCCGAGTACCCCCACCTGCTCCTGTTCCCCGCCCTGTTCCTCACCGCCACCGTCCTGAGCTTCCTCCTCCTCGGCGACGTCGTGCGCGACGCCCTGGACCCGCGACTCCACTGACCGGTGACCTGACCGCACCGCCATCGCGCCCCGGCCGGCCGAAGGAGGGGACCGGCCGGGGCGCCCCGGCGTCACTCACACGCGGGCAGCGCCGGTTGGTCCTTGGTCCGCACCGCGGGCAGCCACGCCACCCCGCCCGGCGCGTCACCCACCCGCACCCGGAACCACCGCGTGGTGCCGACCCCCGTCTCGTCCGCCACCCGCTCCCCGTCGTACAGGACGCAGTCCGCCCGCAGCCGATCGTCGTGCCACACCCGGTGCGCCACGACGTTCCCCGCGTCGTAGTCCAGCCGCGGATCCCTGGCCAGCCCCATGCTGCACGCCGGCACCCGCTCGGCACGCGTGCCGCAGTCCCCCTCGACGTTGAACACCCGCACCGTGGCCGAGGTCGCCGTGGGCACCACACCCCCCATGACCCGCGGGGCCTGCGGCTCCCGCCCCGTCCACCACAAGGTCACCGCGGTCACCGCGGCCGTGGCGAGCAGGACCGTCACCACCACGGGCACCCGTGGCCGCCACCGCGCCCCGGCGGCCTCCTCCCGCGCCTCCTCCTGCCCCGTCCCGGCGGACGAGTCCCGGCCGGCGTCCGCGACCGCCCACAACCGGTGCAGCTCCCGTAACTCGTCCCCGCTGGCCCCGCACGCCCTGCCGAACGCGTGCACCACCCCGTAGCCGGACGGCACCTTCGCCCCCGAACAGTACCGGTGAAGGCTGGAACTGCTCACTCCCGTGCGCTTGGCGAGCTCCTCGAAACTCACGTCCGCCCGATTCTTGAGCGACCGCATCCGGGCGGCGAACCTCTCCGTTTCCCCCGTACGCATGATCCGTTTCCTCCCCGTGCGACATGAGCCGGACCCGTCGCCCACTCGCCGAGGACATGTCCCACCCGTATCCCAGGCAGCGTGCGAAACGGCAGCTCAGGTGGATGTCTGTGGCCCATCATCCCATTTGCCGCTGTTTTATTGCCAGGTATTGCGCCATATTGCAAACGTTGGTTTGGCCTCCGGGGCATCAGTCCGGAAAACAGGGTGAGGCTAATGATCGGCGCGCTTTCGCGGCCGTTGTTACTCCCTTTGTTCGCGGCTCGGAACCGGAGGTCCGCTTGGACGATCGCGGCCCTCGTCGCGGCCGCGGACTACGGAAGGAATGAATGACGTGAAACTCTCCAGGCTGGTGTCCGCGGGGCTCCTCGGTGCGACGTTGCTCGCCGGGGCGACGCTGACCGCGCCGCCCGCCTCGGCGGGAGCCCTGGTCTGCTCGGGGTCGGCGTGCGACGGCCGCGACCCGCAGGGCAACTGCTCGGGCGACGCCCGCACCGTGGACAGCCTCACCTTGGGCCAGGCGATCCTGGAACTGCGCTACAGCAGGGCGTGCCGCGCCGCGTGGGCCCGGATCAGCAACGCCCCGTGGCGAGTGAACGACACGTTTGTCTCCTTCGCCCGGATCATCCGCAACAGCGACGGCCGGACCTACACCTGCAGCGTGCCCCAGGGCGGAACGAGCTGCTACACCCTCATGGTCAACGACGCCAACGTCACCTCCTACGCCTACGGCGAGTGGGACTCCGGCGCACGCGTCTACTCAGGCCGTACCGGCTCCTACCTCTGACAGGGAATCCCACCCGGTGAACGGGGGGTCCGCGGGCGAAGAGACCACGCCCGCCGGATCCCGCCGCCCCCGCCCCGCGTCGCAGTCGCGGCGGCGGGGGATACCGGGATCATGACCGGCGAGTCGGAAGACTGGATGCGTCGCTTCCACCTGGGCACCGAGACGGTGACCGGCACGGGCGAGCTCTCCGTACGGCGAGGCACAAGCCGCCTCGCCGGCGCCCTCTGCGCCCTGCTGCGCCTGCCGCGCACCGGCGAGCCCGTCCCCGCCCGCGTCGTCGTCCACCGCCGCCCTGCCCGTGTCGTCGTCCACCGCCGCCCCGCCGGTACCGGACCGCGGCCGCTCACGGAGCGCTGGGTCCGCCACATCGGCCCCTACCGCCTGACCACCACCCAGGTCCGCACCGGCCCCCACGGCAGGGAACGCCACGGCCTCCTGGTTCTCCACACCCGCACCACCGCCGGCCCCGGCGAGGTCACCGTCACCCAGACCCGGACCGTCCTCGGCGCCGGCCCGCTCCGCGTCCGGCTCCCCGCTCGTGTGGCCCCCCAGGTGTCGGCGCGTGCGCGCGTCGAGCCCGGTGACCTCCATGCCCCCGCCCCTCGCTTCCACATCGAGGTACGGGTGACCCTGCCCGTCGTCGGGCTGCTGCTCTCCTACACCGGCCACCTGTGCGAGGAACGCGGGGACCGGCTCCCGCCGCCTGCCTCCGGGTAGCGCGGTCATGCCAGGGACGTGACACCGACCCCAGAATCGACCGGGGACCCTGGACGGCCGGCCACCTGCGGGGTGTCATGAGGATCTGGCCGACGGTGATGAGGGGATGGTCATGGAGTTACCCAGGGTCGTGTCGCGGGACGAGTGGCGGGCGGAGCGGGTGGCGTTGCTGGAGAAGGAGAAGGAGGTGACGCGGGCGCGGGACGCCGTCAACGCGGCGCGGCGGGGGTTGCCGATGGTGGAGGTGGACACCGAGTACGTGTTCGAGGGGGCGGGCGGGAAGGTGGGGCTGCCCGACCTGTTCGAGGGACGGCGGCAGTTGATCGTCTATCACTTCATGTGGGTCAAGGGGACGGGGCAGGGGTGCGGCAGTTGTTCGTTCCTCGTGGACAACGTGGGAGATCTGCGGCATCTGCACGCGTGTGACACGACGCTGGTGCTGGTGTCGCGGGCGCCGTACGCCGAGATCGAGCGGTTCAAGGGGCGGATGGGGTGGGGGGTGCCGTGGTACTCCTCGCACGGGAGCGACTTCAACTACGACTTCCACGCGACCAACGACGAGGCGGTGGCGCCGGTCGAGTACAACTACATGGACAAGGCGACGCTGGAGAGCAAGGGGCTGCTGTTCCTGGCGGCGGACGACCAGGACGGGCACGGGGCCAGTGTGTTCCTGCGGGACGGGGAGCGGGTCTTCCACACCTACTCGACCTTCGGGCGAGGCCCTGAGACGGTGCTGACGACGTACAACTACCTCGATCTGACGCCGCTCGGGCGGCAGAGGTACGTCAACGAGTTCCCCTACCACGACACGTACGGGGAGGACGCGGGGACGGGCTGCCACTAGAGAACCCGGCGAAAGGCGCAAATCCCTTCAAATCCCCTGTGGGTGTATAGCGGTGCCAGATCAGCGGGCCGTTGTGTCGAGGTCCGGAGGACGCTTGCCCGGGGTGGGTCAAAGGCCGACACCGCAGCCGGGGGGTGCCGCGGGTGGCGGGGTACGGGTGGGGTGAGGCGGCGGGAGTCCACCCGCCGGTGCGATCGAGGTCGCCGGCCGTCAGGGGGCTGACGGTCATGTGCACCGCCCTGCGAGCCGGCCACCGCCGGTCCGGGGACCTGGTCACTCACCATGGTGGCCGTTCACCACACCACAAAGGGACAGACGCCATGAAATATCGTCTTCTCGCCCTTCCGATAGCGGCAGCGACCCTGTCGATCTCCGCCACGTACGCCGCCGCCACCACCGGCGGTGGCACGGGGACGTCCTACGCGCCGGCGGCGGCCGGGGCGCGCGTCCAGCCGACCGAGTCACCCACCGATTCGCCGACCACCACGCCCACCGAGTCACCCACCACCTCGCCGGGTGTCGCCCCCGTCGGGCCCGGCTGCGGCAGCCTCCCGCAGTCCGGGCCGGGCAGCCCGGCCGACCTCGCCGGCCAGCCGGCGGGCACCGCGCTCTCGCAGGTCCCCGAGCTGTCCACGCTGGCGAGGGCCGTGGAGAAGGCGGACCTGAAGGACACGCTGGACTCCGCCGAGGACATCACCGTCTTCGCGCCGGTCGACAAGGCCTTCGACAAGATCCCCAAGGAGACGCTCGACAGGGTGCTCGCGGAGAGGCAGGTGCTCGACCAGCTCCTCAAGTACCACATCGTCCAGAAGCGCCTCAGCCCGTCCGACCTCGCCAACGGCAACTTCACCTCCGTGCAGGGCGGCAAGATCACCACGAGCGGCTCCGGCCAGGACTTCAAGGTGAACGACGCCAAGGTGCTGTGCGGCAACATCCAGACCAAGAACGCCACCGTCTACCTGATCGACGCGGTGCTCAAGCCGCGCGGGTGACCGATGACGGAACCGCGCCGGGGACCCGGCGCGGTTCCGCGCGACCGGAGACGGTCAGGGGGCGGTGAGCAGGCGGTCGAGCACGCGGACGCCGAACTCCAGGCCGGCGACCGGGACGCGCTCGTCCACGCCGTGGAACATGCCGAAGTAGTCCAGCGACGGGTCCAGCAGCAGCGGGGCGAAGCCGTAGCCGCGGATGCCGAGCCGCGCGAACGACTTGGCGTCGGTGCCGCCGGTCATGACGTAGGGCACGGGGCGGCCCGCGGGGTCCTCGGCCAGCAGGGCGGCGCACAGGTCGTCGAAAAGGCCCTCGGTGGGGGAGGCGACGTCGTCGTCGAAGCTGACGAACTCGCGGGTGATCTTCGGGCCGAGCAGCTCGTCGATTGTCGCGAGGAACTCGTCGCGGAAGCCGGGGAGAAAACGGCCGTCCACCTGCGCCTCGGCGGTGCCGGGGATGACGTTCACCTTGTAGCCGGCGTTCAGCATCGTGGGGTTGGCCGAGTTGCGGATGACGCCCTTGAACAGGGTGCCCGCCCGGCCGAGCCGTTCGGCCTCCGCGTCCAGCCGGTCCAGGTCGATGGTGGTGCCGAGCGCCTTGCCGAGGTCGGCGATGAGCGTCGCCACCGCCGGGGTGAGCCGCACCGGCCACCGGTGGTCGGCGATGCGGGCGAGCGCCCGGCACAGCTCGGCCACCGGGTTGTCCACCGGCGGCTTGGACCCGTGCCCGGCCACGCCGTGCGCCGTCACCTTCATCCACGCCGTGCCCCGTTCGCCCACCGCGACCGGGTACACCCGCAGCGGCCCGCCGTCCGGGGACGCTCCGTCGAGGCCGCCGGGCGCGCCGCGGGGCACGGTGACGCTGAAGCCGCCGCTCTCGCTGATGGCCTCGGTGCAGCCCTCGAACAGCTCCGGGCGCCGGGTGACCGCGTAGCCCGCGCCGTACTCGCCGGTCGCCTCCTCGTCGGCGAGGAACGCCAGCACGACGTCCCGCCGCGGGCGCCGTCCCTCGCGTGCCCACTTGCCGACCAGCGCCAGCGTCATGGACAGCGTGCCTTTCATGTCCACCGCGCCCCGGCCGTGCACGCAGCCGTCCTCGACCTCCCCGGAGAACGGGTGCGTGCGCCACTCGCCGGGGTCGGCGGGCACGACGTCCAGGTGCCCGTGGATCAGCAGGCCGCGCGGGTCGTCGCCGGGGATGCGCGCGACGACGCTGGTGCGGCGGGGCGCGGACTCGAAGATCTCCGCTTCGACGCCCGCGCCGGCCAGCAACTCGGCGACGTACTCGGCCGCCGGGCGCTCTCCAGGCCCTCCCGGCGTGCCGTCGTTGGTGGTGTTGATTCTGAGCAGGTCCGAGCAGATGCCCGCCACCTCTGTCACGTTCGTCCTCTCAGGGTGAGCGGCGGCACCTCGGGAGTGGGGAAGCCGAAGATGAGCCCGTAGAAGGCGAGCTCGGCCTCCAGTGCCGCGACGATGGTCTCCTTTTTCCTCCAGCCGTGCTGTTCCCCGGCGAACGTGAGGTAGGCCCATCTTCCGCCCGCGGCGTCCAGCGCGGCGAGGAAACGCTCCGCCTGCCCGTGGTCCACGATGGCGTCCTCCAGCCCGTGCAGCAGCAGGGCCGGGCCGGACGCCCGCGCGGCGTGCAGCAGGGGCGAACGTTCCTCGTACCGCCGCCGCGCCTCGGGCAGCGGCCCGATCAGGCCGTCCAGGTAGCGGGACTCGAAGTCGTGCGTCTCCCCGGCCCACGCCTCGGGGTCGGTGATGGCGTACCGCGCCACCGCGCCGCGGAACACCTCGCTGTGGGTCAGCGCGGCGAGGGCCGTCCAGCCGCCCGCGCTGCCGCCCCGGACGGCGATCCGCGCCGGGTCGGCGAGCCCGGCCTCGGCCAGCCCCCGCGCCACGGTCTCGCTGTCGCGCACGTCCACCACACCCCACTGGTGGCGCAGCCGCTCGCGGTACGCCCTGCCGTACCCCGTGGAGCCGCCGTAGTTGACCTGCGCCACGCCGATGCCCCTGCTGGTGAAGTACGCGACCTCCAGGTCGAGCACCAGCGGGCTGGCGCCGGTCGGCCCGCCGTGCACGAAGATCACGTACGGCGCGGGGCCGTCGCCGGCCGGCGGGTACACGTGGGCGTGCACGCCGCCGAACATCCGCGCCTGCGGCCGGGGCAGCGCACCGGCGGGCGGCAGCGCCTTCGGCGGCGACACCACCTCGTGCGCCCCGGTGACGAGGTCGGTCACCACCACCTCGTAGGGCCGGTACGGCGTGGCGCCCACCCCCGCGGCCCGCGTGCCGTCCGGGGAAACCGACAGCGTCGGGGCCCAGTAGGTGTACGGGTCGCCCACGTCGGCGATCTCGCCGGCGCCGGGGTCCAGCACCCCGAGCCGCCGCCCGCCCGGTGTGCCGTACGTCACGGCCACCCGCCCGCCCGCCGGGGCGAACCACGTGAGGCCGAGCTTCCACGCGGCGTCCCCGAACTCCAGCGGCATCTCCGCGAGGTTGCGCGCCGGGCCGCCGTCCAGCGGCACCAGGTGGAGGTTCCACCACCCGCCCGGGTCGGTGACCGCGTACAGGGCGCCGTCGTCGCGCCACTCGGCCTGCGCCACCGCCTCCTCGGGCCCGCCCGCCACCACGCGGTGCGGCCCGGCGGTGCCGTCGGCCCGCAGCGGCGCCACGCACAGCTCGGTGCCGTCCCACGGCATGGCCGGGTGGTCCCAGCCGATCCACGCGACCGTCCCGCCGCCGGGGGACACCCGCGGGTTCATCACGAAGTGCTGCGCCCGCACCACGACCCGGGGCGCGCCGCCGTCCAGCGGCACCGCCACGATGTCGCGCCGGTCGCCGGTCTCGCGCACGCACCAGACCTCGCCGCCGCGCACCACCAGGTCGGCGTACCGGGCGGGGCCGGGCGGGGTGATCGGCTCCGGCTCGCCGCCGGGGCGCAGGACGTACAGCCGCCCGTCGTCCCAGTGGGTGAACACCAGCCCGCCGCCGGGCAGCGGGCGCCAGGAACGCCCGCCGTACTCGACCACGCGGTTGCGGGCGTTCCACCCCGGCGGCAGCACGTCGCGCACCGCGCCGGACGGGTCGCGCCGCACCACGCAGCGCCGCCCGCCCTCGGCCGGGCGCGGCTCGTCCCACCAGATCTCCTCGCCGCCGGGAGCGGGCACGATCTCCACCCACTGGGGGCGGTCGTCCACGCGTGCGACATCGGCGGCCGTGATGGGAGATGAAGTCACCAGTTGCCCTCTGAAGGTGGGAGCGGAACGTCACTCGGATGCACGACATGGACGATTCCCGCGCTGCCCGCGCCGCGTAACCAGACGTTCTCGAACGCTGCCCGCGGATAGATTCTCTTGACCGTGCCGTCGGACGGGCCCGCCGGATCGTTGGCGATCACGTCGCCCTCGGCGGTGAACCCGGTCACCACCATGATATGGCCGCGGGTCGAGTACCCCGAGCCGGGCAGCTCGTGCTCCTTGAACGACTGCGAGGTGATGACCGGCACACCCGCCGCGATGAAGCGTTCCAGCTCGCGCAGCGACCGCAGCCGGGTGACGAACCCGTCCAGCCCGTACCGGCCGGCGTAGGCGACGCCGAAGGGCCAGTTGCCGGTGCCCTGGTAGCTGTGGTCGTACATGTCGCGCGCGGCGTGGTCCACGGCGGGGCACGGGTCGGCCGGATCCACGAACGCCAGCTCGACGGGCTCAGGGCCGCGGCCCCAGTACTGCAGCACCATGGTCATGGACGCCGGGCTGCACCACGCCTCGCCCCCGCCGCCCCACTGCGGGTGGTGCCCGGCGTGGACGCGCTGCGAGCGCGGCGGCACGGCCAGCTCGACGCCGCGCGCCTCGCCCGGCTCGCTCGGCGGCACGGACGCCCGGTTGGGCACCGCCGAGGCCATCACCCCGGCGCCGCGCACCGACGCCCCGGCGCCGTGCAGGGTGAGCCGCAGCTCGTAGGCGGTGACCGGCCGGGTGGCGGCGAACGTGTCCACCGCCACGTCGCCGTGCTCGTCGCCCTGCCCCGGCAGCGAGGTGCGGTGCACGTCGTCGCCGCCCTCGGCCCAGCGCCCCATGTCGTACCACTTGGTGAGCTCGCCGGCTTCGGTGCGCAGCCGCAGCTCCACCCGCAGCCACGAGCCCTTCGGCGCGGACGCGGTCCACGAGGGGACGAGCTGGGTGGCGGGGAAGCCGATCTCCACCTCGCCCGAGGTCCACCGGGTGTACGGCCAGGTGCCGGCCTCGGTGCCGAACGGGTCCCGATAGGTGGTCACGCCGGTCTCGGCGGGGACCACGCCGGTCCAGCGGCGGTAGGTGACGAGTCCCGGTGCTGCGGGTGTCGGGGTGACCACGTGGCCGATTGTGCTTTGGGGGTCTGTGTGGCACATCGGATGGTTTACGTATCCGGCGGCCGGTCCCGGCTATGCCGCCATCGGCCGGTACGGAGCCGCATCGACAAAGGTCAGAGTGGGTATCGTCCCCCGCATGCTCGATCTGGCAGACGTGCGGATGTTCGTCTACCGGCGGTTCGCCGAGCGGGGATGTCCTCCGTCCCCCGAGGAGGTGGCCGCCGCGTTCGGCACCGGGCCCGAGGAGGCGCTGGAGGCGCTGCGGGCGCTGCACGAGGCGCATCTGCTGGTGCTGGACGGCGAGCGGCGGCGGATCGTGATGGCGCACCCGTGGTCGGCGGTCCCGCTCGGCTTCGTGGTGGCGAGCAGCGGGGTCAAGTGGTGGGGCGGCTGCGCGTGGGACTCGTTCGCCATCCCGGCCCTGGTGGGCGAGCCGTGCCTGGTGGCGACCCACTGCCCCGGCTGCGGGCGGGCGCTGGCGCTGGACGTGTGCCCCGACACGCCGCCCGCCCTGCCCCTGGCGGCTCACTTCCTGGTCCCCATCCCGCGCATGTGGGACGACGTGGTGTTCGCCTGCGCGAACCAGTCGCTGTTCTGCTCGGAGGAGCACGTGGGCCGGTGGCTGCGTGAGACGCGGTACCCGCGCGGGGTGCTGCTGGACATGCGCACGCTGTGGCTGCTCGCCACCCGCTGGTACGCCGGGCGGCTGACCCGCGAGTACCGCAGGCGCACCCCGGACGAGGCGCGGGCGCTGTTCCGGAGCCTCGGGCTGTCCGGCCCGTTCTGGGGCGAGGAGCACGACCCCGCGCCGCCGCCGGCCGCGCCAGGGGGCCGTCCGGCCGCGCCGCCCGTCACCGACGATATCGGCATATCGCCTCTGTACATCGGTCAAGGCGTGCAAAGGGGTAAGTGGCAATGGCTAGGGTAGTCATTCGGATTCGGCCCACTGCTTGCCGTTATATGCGGTCTGCGGGTCCCGGCCCGGGACGGTGGGTTATAAGTCTGAAATATCCGTTTCCCCCTGGAGAACCTTCGTGGCCATCGACCTCGTATCGCGCAGCGCCTGGGGTGCCCGGGCCCCGCGCGGCTCCTATTCCACTCTCACGTCCACCAAGGGCGTCAAGGTGCATTACACCGGCGGCCGGGTCGACCCCGCCATCGTGAACGACCACGCCAAGTGCGTCGCCATGGTGAAGTCCATCCAGAACCAGCACATGAACGGGAACGGCTGGATGGACATCGGCTACTCGATGGTGGCCTGCCCGCACCGCAAGGTGTTCGTCGGCAGGGGCCCGCGCCGCCTGCCCGCCGCCAACGGGCCCGGCCTCAACTCGGGGCACTACGCCGTGCTCGGCCTGGTCGGCAACAGCGGCCTGGTCAAGCCGCCGGACGCCATGCTGCACGGCATCGTCGACGCGATCGAGTACCTGCGCGCCGAGGGCGGCGCCGGCCGCGAGATCAAGGGCCACCGCGACGGGTACGCCACCGAGTGCCCCGGCGCGGCGCTGTACGCCTGGGTGAAGAAGGGCGCCCCGCGGCCCGGCGGCGACCCCGACCCCGAGCCCCCGGGCGAGCAGCACCCGAAGTGGCCCGGCCGGCTGCTGAAGTACCCGCCGGTGATGCACGGCGAGGACGTGCGCACCTGGCAGGCCCAGATGGACAAGCGCGGCTGGACCATCGACGTGGACGGCGCCTACGGCGAGCAGTCCCGTGACGTGTGCGTCGGCTTCCAGCAGCAGCAGGGCCTCGACGACGACGGCATCGTCGGCCGCCTCACCTGGGACGCCGCCTTCGAGGCCCCCATCACCTGATCGCCTGAGACCCCCCGCCCGCCGCCGCCCCGCCCATGGGGACGGCGGCGTCCGCGTGTCCGGCGCCGGAGGGAGGCCGTGGGCCCCGGCGTGTCCGGGCGGGCGGCCCCGTGGTGGCGGGCGGCCGGCTGATCCTGTGCGGGCGCGTGCCCGGGGCAGGCGATACCGTGGGTGTGCGGGCGCGTCCGGTGCGCTTTCCGCCAGAGAACGGCGGGTTCGCGGCGATCTTCGTGTCACGGGCGCCCCGGCGGCTCCACAGGGCCGCGCAACGCTTAGCATCCAGGACATGACGGTGCAGCCTGACCGGCCAGGGCCGGATCCCGGTTTCCCCGCCGCGACGCGGGACGAGTGGCGGCGGCTGGCCGCCGCCGTGCTCCGCCGGTCCGGGGCCGAGGCCGGCTCCCCTGAGGAGGCCCTCGCCTCCACCACCTACGACGGCGTCACGATCGCGCCGCTCTACGACCCCGGCGACCTGCCCCCCGATCCCGGCCTGCCGGGCTTCGCCCCCTACGTCCGCGGCGGGCGCCCGGTGCGAGGCGCGGCGCAGGGCTGGGACGTACGCCAGCGGCACGCCCACCCCGACCCCGCGACCTCCCACGAGGCGGTGCTCGCCGACCTGGAGAACGGCGTCACCTCCCTGTGGCTGGTCCTCGGGGACGGCGCCCTGGACGTGGCCGCCCTGCCCCGGGTGCTGGACGGCGTGTACCTCGACCTCGCGCCCGTCGCGCTGGACGCCGGGCCGCACACCGCCGAGGCCGCCGAGACGTACCTGCGGCTGGCGGAGGCCAAGGGCGCCGCGCCCGGCGGCGGCCTCGGCGCCGACCCCATCGGCCTGCGGGCGAGGACGGGCGCCGCGGCGCCGCTGGACCTGCCCGCGCTGGCCCGGCTCGCCGCCGCCCACGGCCTGCGCGCGATCACCGTGGACGCCACGCCGTACCACGACGCCGGCGGCGCCGACGCCGAGGAGCTCGGCTGCTCCGTCGCCACCGGCGTGGCCTACCTGCGCGTCCTCACCGACGCCGGCCTGACCGCGCGGGAGGCGTTCGGGCAGATCGACTTCCGCTACGCCGCGACGGCCGACCAGTTCCTCACCATCGCCAAGTTCCGCGCCGCCCGGCGGCTGTGGGCCCGCGTCGCCGAGGTCTGCGGCGTGACCGAGGGGGCGGGCCAGGTGCAGCACGCCGTCACGTCCTCGGCCATGATGACCGCGCGCGACCCCTGGGTGAACATGCTGCGCACCACGCTGGCCTGCTTCGCGGCGGGCGTCGGCGGCGCGGACGCCGTCACCGTCCAGCCGTTCGACGCGCGACTCGGCCTGCCCGACGCCTTCGCCCGGCGCATCGCCCGCAACACCCACGCCCTGCTGGTCGAGGAGGCCGGAGTGGCCCGGGTGACCGACCCGGCCGGCGGGTCCTGGTACGTCGAGCGGCTCACCGCCGACCTCGCCGCGCGGGCCTGGGAGTGGTTCCAGGAGATCGAGCGCGCGGGCGGCGCCGAGGCGGCCCTGGAGCGGTTGATCCCCGCCCGCCTCGCCGCCACGTGGGAGCGCAGGTCCCGCGACATCGCCCACCGCGCCGCCCCCCTCACCGGGGTCAGCGAGTACCCGGACCTCGCCGAGCGCCTGCCCGTCCGCGAGCCGGCCCCCGAGCCCGCCCGCGGCGGCCTGCCCCGCGTGCACTACGCCCAAGCCTTCGAGGCCCTGCGGGACCGCGCCGACCGCGCACCCGGCCGTCCCGTGGTCTTCCTCGCCACCATCGGCCCGGTCGCCGCGCACACCGCGCGGGCGTCGTTCGCCGCCAACCTGTTCCAGGCGGGCGGCCTCGCCACCGTCACCGGCGGCCCCCTCACCGACCCCGAGGAGATCGCCGCGGCGTTCCGCGCGAGCGGCACCACCGTCGCCTGCCTGTGCTCGAGCGACGAGCTGTACGGCGAGCACGCCTCCGCCGTGGCCGCCGCGCTGCGCCGCGCCGGGGCCAAACGCGTCTGGCTGGCCGGGCGGGGCCGCCACGACGGCGTGGACGCCACCGTGCACGCCGGATGCGACGCCCTCGCCGTGCTGGGCACCACGTTCGACGACCTGGGAGTGGCCCCATGATCCCCGACTTCACCGCGGTCGCCCTCGACGGCGGGGCGCCGGACGCGACGCCGGAGCGCTGGGAGGCGGCCGTCCGTGAGCTGACCGGCGCGGGGCCCGCCGTCTGGGACACCCCCGAGGGCATCCCCGTCAAGCAGCTCTACACCGCCGGGGACCTCGCGGGCCTCGACCACCTGCCCGGCTACCCCGGCGTCGCGCCGTACCTGCGCGGCCCCTACCCCACGATGTACGTCAACCAGCCGTGGACGATCCGCCAGTACGCCGGGTTCTCCACCGCGCGCGACTCCAACGCCTTCTACCGCCGCAACCTCGCCTCCGGGCAGAAGGGCCTGTCGGTGGCGTTCGACCTCGCCACCCACCGCGGCTACGACTCCGACCACCCCCGCGTCGGGGGCGACGTCGGCATGGCCGGGGTGGCGATCGACTCGATCTACGACATGCGGGTGCTGTTCGACGGCATCCCGCTGGACCGCATGAGCGTGTCGATGACCATGAACGGCGCGGTGCTGCCGGTGCTGGCGCTGTACATCGTGGCCGCCGAGGAGCAGGGGGTGCCGCCGGAGAAGCTGGCGGGGACCATCCAGAACGACATCCTCAAGGAGTTCATGGTCCGCAACACCTACATCTACCCGCCCGGGCCGTCGATGCGCATCATCTCCGACATCTTCGCCTACACCTCCCAGCGGATGCCGAAGTTCAACTCCATCTCGATCTCCGGCTACCACATCCAGGAGGCCGGGGCCACCTGCGACCTGGAGCTCGCCTACACCCTCGCCGACGGCGTGGAGTACCTGCGCGCCGGTGTCGGCGCGGGCCTCGACATCGACAGGTTCGCGCCGCGGCTGTCGTTCTTCTGGTGCATCGGCATGAACTTCTTCATGGAGGTCGCCAAGCTCCGCGCCGCCCGCCTGCTGTGGGCCCGCCTGGTGCGCGGCTTCGGCGCCGCCGACCCCAAGTCGTTGTCGCTGCGCACCCACAGCCAGACGTCCGGCTGGTCGCTCACCGCGCAGGACGTCTTCAACAACGTCGTGCGCACCTGCGTGGAGGCCATGGCCGCCACGCAGGGCCACACCCAGTCGCTGCACACCAACGCCCTGGACGAGGCGCTGGCCCTGCCCACCGACTTCTCCGCCCGCATCGCCCGCAACACCCAGCTCCTGCTCCAGCAGGAGTCCGGCACCTGCCGCGTGATCGACCCCTGGGGCGGCAGCGCGTACGTCGAGCGGCTCACCGCCGAGCTGGCCGCGCGGGCACTCGAGCACATCGAGGAGGTGGAGCGGGCCGGCGGCATGGCCAAGGCCATCGACGCCGGGCTGCCCAAGCTGCGCATCGAGGAGGCCGCCGCCCGCACCCAGGCCCGCATCGACTCCGGCAGGCAGCCGGTGATCGGGGTCAACAAGTACCGCCCCGCGGCCGACGAACCCATCGAGGTGCTGCGCGTCGACAACACCGCGGTGCGCGCCGGGCAGATCGAGGGCCTGCGCCGCCTGCGCGCCGAGCGCGACCAGGCCGCCTGCGACGCCGCCCTGGAGGCCCTCACCCGGGGCGCCGAGGGGGACGGCAACCTGCTGGCCCTCGCGGTGGACGCCGCGCGGGCCAAGGCCACCGTCGGCGAGATCTCCGACGCACTGGAGAAGGTCTTCGGGCGGCACGCCGGGCAGATCCGTACCATCACGGGGGTGTACCGCGACGAGGCGGGCGACTCCGCCGCCATCGAGAAGGTCAGGGCGGCGAGCGCCGCGTTCGAGCGCGGCGAGGGCCGCCGGCCCCGCATCCTGGTCGCCAAGGTGGGCCAGGACGGGCACGACCGCGGGCAGAAGGTCATCGCGACGGCCTTCGCCGACCTCGGGTTCGACGTGGACGTGGGCCCGCTGTTCCAGACCCCGGCCGAGGTGGCCCGCCAGGCCGTCGAGGCCGACGTGCACATCGTCGGGGTGTCGTCCCTCGCGGCCGGGCACATGGCGCTGGTGCCCGAGCTGCGCGACCGGCTCGCCGAGCTGGGCCGCGACGACATCATGATCGTCGTCGGCGGGGTGATCCCGCCGGACGACGTGCCCGCCCTGCGCGCGGCCGGCGCCGCCGCCGTCTTCGGGCCCGGCACGGTCATCGCCGACGCCGCGCTCGGCCTGCTGCGCGACCTGTCCGCCCGGCTCGGACATGCCGGGTCTTGAGGAGTACCTCCACGGCGTGCGGTCCGGCTCGCTCGGCTGGATCGCCCGGGCCGTCACGCTCGTGGAGTCCACCCGCGCCGACCACCGCGAGCTGGCGCAGCGGCTGCTGGTCGAGCTGACCCCGCTGTCGGGCAAGGCGCGGCGGGTCGGCGTCACCGGCGTGCCCGGCGTCGGCAAGTCGACGTTCATCGACGCGCTCGGCGTGCACCTGACCGGGCAGGGGCACCGGGTCGCGGTGCTCGCCGTGGACCCCTCCTCCACCCGCACCGGCGGCAGCATCCTCGGCGACAAGACCCGCATGGCCCGCCTCGCCGCCGACCCCGCCGCGTTCATCCGGCCGTCCCCGACCTCAGGCACCCTCGGCGGCGTCACCAAGGCCACCCGCGAGGCCATGGTGGTGGTCGAGGCCGCCGGGTTCGACGTCGTGCTGGTCGAGACCGTCGGCGTCGGGCAGTCGGAGACCGCCGTCGCCGAGATGGTGGACACGTTCCTGCTGCTCACCCTCGCGAGGACCGGCGACCAGCTCCAGGGCATCAAGAAGGGCGTGCTGGAGCTCGCCGACGTCATCGCGGTCAACAAGGCCGACGGGCCGCACGAGACGGACGCCCGCCGCGCCGCCCGCGAGCTGGCCGGCGCCCTGCGCCTGCTGCGCGGCGCCGCGGGCGGCTGGGACACCCCGGTGCTGACCTGCAGCGGCATGGAGGGCACCGGGCTGGACGATCTGTGGCGGCAGGTCATCAGGCACCAGGACCTGCTGGAGTCGTCCGGCGAGCTGGCCGCCAAGCGCCGCCGCCAGCAGGTCGGCTGGACCCGCACCCTGGTGCGCGACCGGCTGCTCGCCCGGCTCGCCGAGGACCCCGCCGTCGCGGCCGTCGCGGCGGACGTGGAGCGCGAGGTGCTGGAGGGCACGCTGACCCCCGCACTCGCGGCCGACCGCGTGCTCGCCGCCTTCACTCACGCCGGGGACGCGAGTGCGCCTCCGGTGTCAAAGATCCCTCCCGATCGGCATAGAGCGCCACCCGAGTAGAAGGATTCCATTTCCCGCCGGAGGCATCCTCACCCTCCGTGCACCCCGGTGGTGTCACCATTACGACACGTCCGGTCACGGGAGGTGCGCATGGGCGAGGATCCGATGCTTCCGGAGCCGGTGGCGCAGGCGCTCGGCGGTTACCGCGCCTCGCTGGCCGAGCACGGCATGAGCTGGGGCGAGCCGCCGATCCCTTACGTCCGGCTGATGAGCCTGTCCAGGTTCGTCACCGAGGAGGCGTTCTTCCGCGCGGCGTTCACCCGGGTGCGGTCGGAGCTGCCGGACGTCCCGCCGGCCGAGCACGGCACGCGCGTGCTGGACCTCGACTTCGACGAGGTGCTGCGCGACGCCCTCGGCGGCGACCCGCCGGGCGGCCTCGCGGTGCTGCGCCTCACGCCGTCCGGGCCCGAGCTGACGGGCAGCCCGGTCACCGTGCTCGACGGGTGGCCGGTGCCGCTGGCGCTGCTGCTGGACAACACCGGCCCCGGCGACACCGAGGTGCGCGTCGCCGGGCGCACGGTGCGGCTGCGGCCCGGGGGCGCCCGGCTGCTGGACGTGGACACCGCCACCGAGGTCACCGCGGACGGCGTGCGCGTCGGCCTCGGCGCGCTCACCCGCCACGCGCCGTCCGCCCGGCTGCGGCTGCGCGCCGGGTTCCCCTGCCGGTGGAGCGTGTGGAGCGAGGACGGCCAGGGCTGGTACCCGCCCGGCGCCCCGCCGCGCCGCGACCACCACGGCACCCCCTACTTCCACGGCGACGACCTGCTCCTCGACGTGCCCGCCCGGCCGCTCACCGTGCGGGTGACCCGTGGCATGGAGTACGGCATCGCCGAGACCACCGTCACGCCCGTCCCCCGCGACGGCGCCGAGGCCGGGGGGGCGACCCCGGCCGGGGAGGCACCCGGCCCGTGGGCGCCGGGGGGGACCCCGGCCGGGGACGGGGAGACCCTCGTCGAGCTGACCCCCGAGAGGCTGTACGACGCGGCGTCCGCCGGGTGGTACGGCGCCGACCTGCACGTCCACCTCAACTTCGCCGGGGACGTCGTGGCGACGCCCGCGATGGCCGCCGCCATGCAGCACGGCGAGGACCTGCACGTGCTCAACCTGCTCGCGGCCAACGTCGCGGGTGACCGGGTGTTCGACCGCGAGGCGCTGGAGCACTGGGCGGGGGAGGACCTGCCGTGGTCGGACGGCACGCACGTGGCGCGCATGGGGTTCGAGTACCGCAACGACCTGCTCGGCCACCTGCACGCGTTCGGGGCGTCCGCGCCGCCGAGCCGGTACCATAGCGGGTTCGCCGGGGCGCCGGACTGGCCGCCGAGCGGCACGGTCTGCGAGGAGCTGCGGCGGCACGGCGCCGTCATCGGGTACGCGCACGCGTTCAAGACCCCCGTCGAGACCCCCGAGCAGATCATCGGGAACGGGGCGCGGCAGTGCACCGCCCGCATGGCCGTGGTGGACGCCGCGCTCGGGCTGGTGGACGGCATGGAGGTGCTCCACTACGCCTCCGCGGAGGGCTCCTCGGCCGTGTACCGGCGGCTGCTCGGCGGCGGCAACCGCCTGGCCGCCGTCGCGGGCACCGACTCCATGTTGTCGTTCACCCGGCAGCGCATGGAGATGGTGTCCAGCCCGCTCGGCTGGGAACGCACCTACGCCCGCGTCCACGGCCCGCTCACCGCCGCCGCGTACGCCGAGGCCGTCCGGCGCGGGCGCACCTTCGCCACCACCGGGCCGTTCCTGCGGCTCACCGTGGACGGCGCCGAGCCCGGCGACACCATCGAGCCCCAGCCCGGGGACCGGGTGCGGATCACCGTCCACTCCGTCGGCCCCGAGGTGGAACGCCTCGTCGTGCGCACCGCCGACGGGGTGCTCGCCGAAGGCCCCCCCGGCGAGCTGACCGCCGAGCTGGTGGTGCGCGCCCCCACCTACATCGTGGCCGTGGCCGACGGCGGCCCCCACCCGAGGTCCCTGTTCACCGGCGTCCACGCCCACACCAGCCCTGTCTACGTGGACGTGCGGCGCCGCCGCGTCGCCCGGACCGAGGACGTGCGCTGGTGCCTGGACTGGCTGGACCGCCTGGAGAAGCTCATCCGCGACCACGCCCGCCTGCCCATGCTCACCCAGCTCGACGACCACCTCTCGTACGTCGACGAGGCCCGCCGGGTCTACCTGTCCCGCCTGGCGCACTGACCGGGGGCCGGAGTGACTGGCGGGGCCGCCGACGGGCAATGAACCGGTCATGCGGAAGGGCACGAGACACGAGGCGCGGCTCACGGGTGCCGCGGAGGAGCGGGGAACGACGGCTCCGGGGACGGCACGCACGGCACGGACGGCACGGGCCACACGGGCGGGACGGGCCGCGGGGGCCGCCGGGCCGGTGGCGGCGGGGCGGAGCCCGCTCGGCGGGGAACTGGCGGACCGGATGCTGGCGTTCCGGCCCTCGCTGCGCAAACGCGTGAAGCGGCGGCTCAACGCGATGGACAAACGGCTGTTCCGGCAGGTGGCCGACGCCCACCTGCCGGGTCTTGAAGGGGTGCTGCCGCCGCTGTCGCGCGCGGCGGACAACTCGGTGTTGTGGGCGGGGATCGCCGCGGCGCTGGCGTCCACCGGCCGCACCCGGCTGCGGCGCGCCGCCACCCGCGGCCTGCTGGCCATCGGCCTGGCCAGCCCGGTGGTGAACCTGCTCGGCAAACAGGCGTTCGCGCGCAACCGGCCCTCCATCGCCGACTTCCCGCTCTCGCGACTCGGCCGGGTGCCGTCCTCCCATTCCTTCCCCTCCGGCCACTCGGCCTCCGCGGCGGCGTTCGCCGCGGGGGTGGCGATGGAGGCCCCGCCCGCCGTGGCCGTCCCGGTGGCCGCCGCCGCGGGCGCGGTGTGCTTCTCCCGCGTCTACACCGGCGTCCACTACCCGGGGGACGTCATCGTCGGCGCGTCCCTCGGCGTCGTCGCCGCCCTGCTGACCGCCCGCTTCTGGCCACGTCTCGGCCACCGGGACGACCCGGCGGGCTGACCGTGGCGGTGTGAACTGTGTGACCTGACGCCGGCCGGCCCCCGGCCGCCTTGACAGGCGGGAGTGCACTCGCCGATCATCGGCCAAGTGAATGCCCCCCGGACCTTGTCGACCGCCCTCGCCCTGACGCTGGCCCTGGCCGCGTGCAGCACAGGAGGCGGTGCCCCGCCGGTCACCGGAGAAGGCGGGCCCGCCACCGGTCGCGTGGGGGGCGGGGGCAACGCGGGCGGCGGCACGGCCGCCCAGACCCCCGCCGGCGTCACCCCCGCCGAGTACGGCGCGGCGCTGGAGGCCGCCGTCGGGCCGGTGGGCTCCTCCCTCGACGACATCGCCAAGTCGCGGTCGCTGAAGTCGCTCGGCGGCCGGGTGGAGCGCGCCCGCGGCGTCACCGGCGACGCGGTGGACCGCCTCGCCGCGGTCACCCCGCCGCCCGACGTCACCGCCGAGCACTCCGATCTCATCGCGGCCCTGCGCGGCCTTGAGGGCGATCTGGACGGCCTGCGCGACTCGGTGAGCGGCCGCTCCCTGTGCACCGCCCCGGCCGTGCTGGCGCGGCTCGGGAAGGGCGAGGGGCTCGGCGCGGTGAGGACCGCGGGCGGCGACCTCGCCGCCAAGGGCGACTACCCGGCGGACGTCGTGGACGTCAAGATCCCCAAGGAGGAGAAGCGGCGGTTGTCCAACGGCGCGCTGGTGCGCTCAGGCGGCCGCGGCGGCCTCGGCCGTTTCACCGTCGACAACGGCAACTCCCAGGACGCCGTGGTCACGCTGGTCCGCGGCAAGACCAAGGGCACGAGCTTCTACATCCGCAAGAACCGCAAGGCCACCATCCGCAGCATCCCCGACGGCACCTACAACGTGTACTACACCGTCGGCACCGACTGGGACCGCGGCCGCCGCGCCTTCACCCGCGACTGCGCCTTCAGGCGTTTCGAGAGGCCCATCCGCTTCCGCACCACGTCCACCCAGTACACCACCTGGACCGTGACCCTCAACTCGGTCGTGGGCGGCAACGCCCGCACCAACGACGTCGACCCCGACGACTTCCCGTCCTGACAGGCGTCCCGACGACTTCCCGTCTGACCGGGGCTGGACGTCCCCCGGCCTGACCGGGGCCGGGCGTCTCCCGATCTGACGGGGGACCCGACGACTTCTCGGCCTGACCGAGGGCCCTGGCGTCTCCTGACCTGACCGGGGGACCGGCAGTCTGCCCACGTGAAGGGGGACCGGGCGCCTCGCCACGTGACCGGGGGACCGGTGCTGCCCCGGCCTGATCGGGGGACCGGTGCGTCTCCGGGCAGGGTCCTTGCCGCCGCCCGGGAAACAACAGCGGCGCGGGCCGTGAGGCGCCGCGCCGCTCGGGGAAAGTCGTGGGTCAGCTCGAGAAGAGCATGCCCACCCAGCTGCGGTTGCGGTGGTGTCCGTGGTGGTAGCCGCCGCCGTGCGGGGCGCCCCAGGCCGGGGCGGGCGGGGCCGGCGGCGGGGCGTACTGCTGCTGGGCCCACTGGTTCTCCACCCGGGACAGCGTCTCCAGCTCTCCGTAGTCCAGGAAGATGCCGCGGCAGTTCTCGCACTGCTCGATCTGGACACCGTTGCGGTTGTAGGTCCGCATGGACCCGTGGCACTTGGGGCACTGCATCGAAGTCGGTCTCCTTTGACGGGCTTGCGGCGACCTTACCGTGATGAGGCGGCGCGCACGATCCTCCCGCAGGAGGAAACCAGGGCGTCTTCCACCTCGTCCAGCGGACGACCCTCCCCGCACGCCGCCGCCACCGCGGTGGCCGCCAACTGCACGGTCAACGCGCGGGCCGGCTCGTCGAGTTCCCGCCACGGATCCTCCGGCCGCACCGCCGCACCACCCGCGGCCAGGTAGGCGCCGAGGAACCGGCCCCACAGCTCCGGCGCCAGCAGCCCCGAGGCGTACCACGCCGCGGGCCGCGCCAGGTCCCACGCCGGGTTCCCCACGCCGAGGTCGTCCACGTCGATGAGCAGCCACTCACCGCGGTACCGCACCACCTGCCCGAGATGCCAGTCCCCGTGCACCAGCGCCGCCGTTCCCGCGTGGCCGTCACCGAGGTCCAGCGGCTCACAGGCGGCGTTGATCGTGCGGACCGCGGCGGCGTACCGTGCGTCCCCGGCCGCTTCGGCGAGCCCGGCCACCGCGCGCGTCACCCGCGCCGGCCCCCCGTGCGCGGGCAGTGAGGCCGGACGGACCGGGGCGGCATGCAGGCGGGCGAGGAGGGTGGCCCCTTCCTCCCAGGGAGCGCCCTCGGGGTCGGCAGGGTCGACGGGCTCCCCGGCGGGCCACAACGTCACCAGCCGCCCCGCGACGTGCCGCACCCGCTCCGACAGCGGAGGAAGCAGCACCCCGGGCAGCGACGCCGCGGCCACCAGCCGGGCCTCCAGACCGTCCGGATCCGTACCGGGCGGAAGAGCCTTGATGACGGCGTCCCCCACCCGCACCACGGTCACCCGCGTGTCCTTGAGCACGGCCGTCTCCACGCCTCCGGGCCGTCCCCCCACCTCCGCGGCCAGCAGCCCCGCCAGCCCGTCGGCCGATGTCCCGCCCCGAACGCTCACCGATCCACCCTAATGCGCCCCCACCGCCCCAGGCGCCGGGCGTCACGGCGGGCAGACCGCCGCACAAAGGCGCCGGCTTCACCGCACCCAGGTGGCTGGGCGATGGTGGGGGTGGGGGTGGAGGGGGTCGGGGTGGAGGTTTGGTGGGGGCAATAGGGTTGGGGTATGAGGATTGGGTTCGGGGTGCCGGTGTCCGGGGCGTGGGCGACGCCGGGGAACATGGTGGCCGTGGCGCGGCGGGCGGAGGAGCTCGGTTACGCGTCGTTGTGGACGTTCCAGCGGCTTCTGCATCCGGTGGCGCTCTCCATGGGGCCGGTGTACCGGAGCGTGCAGGACCCGGTGGTGACGCTGGCGTTCCTCGCGGGGGTGACCAGCAGGATCCGGCTGGGGGTGGCGGTGCTCAACATGCCGTTCTACTCGCCGGCGCTGCTGGCCAAGCAGCTCGCCACCTTGCAGGACGTGTCGCGCGGGCGGCTGGACGCGGGGCTCGGGCTCGGCTGGATGGAGGAGGAGTTCGCCGCGAGCGGGGTGCCGATGGCGGCGCGCGGGCGGCGGGCGGTGGAGTACCTGCACGTGCTGCGGCAGCTCTGGGCCGAGGGGATCACCTCGCACAAGGGCGAGTTCTACGAGATCCCGCCGTCCTACCAGGACCCGAAGCCCGTGCCGCCCCCGCCGGTGCTGCTCGGCGGCACCGCCCCCGCGGCGCTGCGCCGCGCGGGCGAGCTGGCGGACGGGTGGATCAGTTCCAGCCGCGCCGACCTGAACACGCTCCCCGAGCAGATCTACATTGTAAAGGAGGCGGCCCGGGAAGCCGGTCGCGACCCTGACGAGCTGCGCTTCATCTGCCGGGGCGTCACCAAGATCGGCGACACGGGGGACGGCGGACGGGCCCGGCTCGCCGGCTCGCTGGACGAGATCAGGGACGACATCGAGGCGATCGCCGCCACCGGCATGACCGAGCTGTTCCTCGACCTCAACTTCGACCCCGCCGTCGGCTCGCCCGACGGCGACCCCGACGCCGCGATGCGCCGCGCCGAGGAGGCCCTGGAGGCGTTCGCGCCCCGCTGAGCACCTATGTTCACCCGCTGTTGAGCGTGGCGAACCCTGGTGCTGTCATTGTTGTTGCCGTACGCCTGAGACGCCCGAACGCGGGAGAGCAGTGAACGAGCGCAAGCCGATCGAGTGCTGGTTGTCCGACATGGACGGTGTGCTGGTGCACGAGGGGCTCCCCGTGCCGGGGGCCGACGAGTTCATCCGCAGGCTCCGTGAGTCCGGCAAACGGTTCCTCGTGCTGACCAACAACTCCATCTACACCCCGCGCGACCTGTCCGCCCGGCTCCGCGGCGTGGGCCTGGAGGTGCCGCCGGAGGCGATCTGGACGTCCGCGCTGGCCACGGCCCGGTTCCTGGAGGACCAGCGGCCCGGCGGGTCGGCGTACGTCATCGGGGAGGCGGGGCTGACCACGGCGCTGCACGAGGCGGGGTACGTCCTGACCGACACCGACCCCGACTACGTCGTGCTCGGCGAGACCCGCACCTACAGCTTCACGGCGATCACCCGGGCGATCCGGCTCATCGACGCCGGCAGCCGGTTCATCGCCACCAACCCCGACCCCGTCGGCCCCTCCGCGGAGGGCTCGCTGCCCGCCTGCGGCGCCGTCGCCGCCATGATCACCAAGGCGACGGGCGTGGAGCCGTACTTCGTCGGCAAGCCCAACCCGATGATGATGCGCAGCGCGCTCAACGCCATCGACGGCCACAGCGAGACCACCGCGATGATCGGCGACCGCATGGACACCGACGTCGTGTCCGGCATGGAGGCGGGCCTGTACACGATCCTCGTGCTGACCGGCGTGACCACCAAGGAGCAGGTGGACCGCTACCCGTTCCGGCCCTCCCGGGTGGCCGCGTCCGTCGCCGAGCTGGTGGATCTCATCGACTAGCTGACGGAACCTGTCAGGTACCGGGGGAAGGATGGTGCCATGACCGAGGTATATCTGGAGATCGGCCCCAAGAAGGTCTTCGCCTGCGCGTACGACTGGCCGGGGTTGTGCCGCATCGGCAGGGGTGAGGAGGCCGCGCTGGAGGCCCTCGCCGCCTACGTCCCCCGCTACAAGGTGATCGCCGACCGGGCCGGGCTGCCGTTCGCGCCCGGCGCGTTCACCGTGGTGGAGCGGGTGCCGGGGGACAGCACCACCGACTTCGGCGCCATCTCCGCCGTGCCGCCCTCCGACACCGCGCCGGTGGACGCGCCGGTCGCCGAGCGGGACACCGCGCTGCTGTGCGCCGCCTGGGAGGTCTTCGACGAGGTGGCGGGGGTGTCGCCGCAGGAGCTGCGCAAGGGGCCACGGGGCGGCGGCCGGGACCGCGACAAGATGATCGATCATGTGCTCGGTGCCGAGCGGGCGTACGCGCGCAAGATCGGCGTGCGGCACCGGCCGTTCACCCTCGAGGACCACGCCGCCCGCGATGCGATGCGCCGCGACATCGTGGACGTGCTGAGCAAGCCGTCCGACGGCGGCCCGCTCGCGCCCAAGGGATGGCCCGCCCGGTACGCCGCGCGCCGCCTGACCTGGCACGTGATCGACCACCTGTGGGAGATGGAGGACCGCGCGACCTGAGCCCGCGGTTGCCCCGTGGGAACGTTCCCGGACGGCCTTGTGACGGCCGCCGGGCTGCGGCAGAGTGTCGGTGTCCCTCCGCCCTGCCCGGGCGGAGTTTCCCCCGGGAGGCCGCGCGGTGGCGACGATCGTTGGAGTGCACGGCATCGGCAAGTACCGCTACTTCGAGGCGGCAGGCACCGCCGCCGGGGCGGCGGACGTCATGCGCGGCAAATGGGACCGCTACCTGCACGCCGGCCTGACCGGCGGCGCCCCCTACGACGGCCGTTCCTACGTCGGGGAGGTGGCCTACTACGCCCACCTGCTGCGCGACCAGGTGCCCGCGGCGACCAAGAGCGACCTGCGCAAGATGGACCCCGCGTCCCAGCTCGTGCTGGCCGACTGGATGAAGCAGCTCGGCGGCGCGAGGTCGGTGGCGGGGGAGACGCTGACCGGGCTGATCCACCGGTTCACCGGGTGGCTGATGCTGAGGCTCGGGCCGCACGCCAAGGAGTTCGCCGAGAACTTCTGCCCCGAGGTCGCGGCGTACTTCGCCGGCGGCCGGGCCGCCGCGCGGGTGCGGGCCCGCGACGTGGTGGCGGACGCGGTGCGGCGGCACCGGCCGGAGGTGCTGATCGCGCATTCCCTCGGCAGTGTGGTGGCGTACGAGGCGCTGTGCGCCCACCCGGAGCTGTCGGTGGAGCTTTTCGTGACGCTCGGCAGCCCGCTCGGCATGCGCCAGGTGGTGTTCGACCGGCTCCAGCCGCTGCCGGTGAAGGGGCGGGGCGGCCGCCCGCCGGGGGTGCGCCGCTGGGTGAACATCTCCGACAAGGACGACATCGCCGCCATCCCCGGTGCGCTGCGGGGCCAGTTCGACGGCGTCGCGCTGGACCAGCAGGTCAACATCGACTGGGCCGACTTCCACACCGTGCGCAACTACCTCGGCTGCGGGGCGCTCAACGAGCACCTGAAGCCGTTCCTGCGCGCCTGATCCCGGCCGGGTAATATCGCGATCATGAAATGGGTGCTGTTCGACTACGGGGAAGTTCTGTGCCACGCCCAGCCCGAGGAGGACCGCACCCGGCTGGCCGAGGCCGCCGGCATCGACGCGGGCGCGTTCTGGGAGGGCTACTGGCGGCACCGGCTGGAGTTCGACCGCGGCACGCTGACGCCGCGGCAGTACTGGTCGCTGGTGCTCGGCCGCCGCGCCGCCGAGGCCGAGGCCGCGCGGCTGGTGGAACTGGACGTGCGGAGCTGGAGCCACGCGAACCCGGACAGCGTGGCCGTCATGGAGGAACTGGCGGCCGACGGCCGCGCGGTGGCGCTGCTGTCCAACGCGCCCATGTGCGTGGCCGAGGGCGTCGAGCGGCTGCCCTGGATCCGCACGATGCCGGCCCGCTTCTACAGTGCGCGGCTCGGGCTGGTGAAACCCGACACGGAGATCTACCTGCGGGTGGCCGACGAGCTCGGCTGCGGTCCCGGTGAGGTGGTCTTCGTGGACGACCGGCTCGCCAACGTCGAGGGCGCGGAACGGGCCGGCATGGCGGCGGTGCACTTCCGCGACGCCGGCGCGCTGCGCGCCGACCTGGAGGCCGTGCTCGACCGCCCGTCCCGCTGACATTCCCTTCCGCTGACCTGCGCATATGTCTCGTTTGCCGTACTCGCGGGCATACGCCAGACAATAGTGAGGCGAGGGGGACACGATGGAAGTCACCGGAATCATCAGCGCCATCATCGTCGGGTTGGTGATCGGCGCGCTCGCGCGCCTGCTCATCCCAGGCCGCCAGGCGATCCCGATCTGGCTTACCATCGTGATCGGCATCATCGCCGCACTGATCGGCACCGCCATCGCCGCCGGGCTCGGGGTCGCGACGACACGGGGCATCGACTGGATCGAGCTGATCATCCAGATCGTGCTCGCCGTGGTCGGCGTCATGGGGGCGAGCTACGCCTACAGCCACAAGAAGGTGAGCTGACGGTGCGGGCGCCTGGATTTCGCCAGGTGTGCCGCAACTCGTCGCCGTCCCTTCGGCCGGGATTCAAATACGGTGGGTAACCCGCGCTTCTGTGCCGCAGGTGTTCACGCGGCCGACATCACCCACTCGCCCGCAGGTCAAGCGGACCGTCTGCACTTGGGGACGTGGAGCAGAACCCCTCACGCAGAGTGTTCCTCGCCGCCGCCGCCACGGGGGCCGGCGGCCTCGTCCTCTCCTCGTCCGCCGCCGCGTCCGCCGCGCGGCAGGCCCCCCTCCCGGCCGTCCGCCCCGCCCGCGCCGCGGCGGACCCGTTCACGCTGGGCATCGCCTCGGGAGACCCCGCGCCGGACGGGGTCGTGTTGTGGACCCGCCTGGCGCCGGACCCGCTGACGCCCGACGGGCACGGCGGCATGCCGGCCAGGGACGTGACGGTGGAGTGGCAGATCGCCGAGGACGAACGGTTCCGCCGCGTGACGCGCTCGGGCGAGGAGACCGCCCGTTACGGGTCCGCGCACACCGTGCACGTCGAGGCCGAAGGGCTGGAACCGGGCCGGGAGTACTTCTACCGGTTCCGCGCCAACGGCCACGTGTCGCAGGTGGGCCGCACCCGCACCGCGCCGGACGCCGTCAGCCCGTTCACGTTCGCCGCGGTGTCCTGCGCGCAGTTCGAGCACGGCTACTACACCGCGTACCGCCGCATGGCCGAGCAGGAGCCGGACCTGGTGGTGCACCTCGGGGACTACATCTACGAGTACTCCGGCGGCGTGTACACCGCCGCGCAGGGCAACGTACGGCGGCACGTGGGCGGCAAGCTGCAGACCCTCGCCGACTACCGGCTGCGGCACGCGCAGTACAAGACCGACCCCGACCTGCAGCTCGCCCACCAGGGCAGCCCGTGGCTGGTGGTGTTCGACGACCACGAGGTGGAGAACAACTGGGCGGGCGGCAACCCCGGCACGCCGGTGCCCGCGTTCGACGCCCGCAAGGCCGCCGGCTTCCAGGCGTACTACGAGAACATGCCCCTGCGCCGCTCGTCGGTCGCGCGCGGCACCCGCATCAAGCTCAACCGCCGCGTGACATGGGGCCCGCTGGCGACGTTCCACATGCTCGACACCCGCCAGTTCCGCGACGACCAGCCCTGCGGCGACGGCATGCGCTCCGGTTGCGACGAACGGCTGGGCCAGGAACGCGTCCTGCTCGGCAAGAGCCAGCGCGAGTGGCTGGAACAGGGCCTGCACGGCTCCGACGCCGCCTGGAACCTCATCGCGCAGCAGATCATCGTCGGCCAGCGCGACTACCACCTCGGCCCCGGCCGCCAGATCAGCGTGGACGCCTGGGACGGCTACCCCGCCGAACGCGACCGCCTCCTCACCACCCTCTCCACCTCGGCCGCCGCCAACCCGGTGGTCCTGACCGGCGACGCCCACGTGGGCTCCGCCTCCGACCTGCTCCTGGACTTCGACGACCCCGACTCCCCCCGCGTAGGCGTGGAACTGGTCGCCACCTCCGTCTCCAGCGACGGCGACGGCTACCACGACCCCGCCAGGGACGCCACCCTGCGCGCGGAGAACCCCCACCTGAAGTTCGTCAACGAACGCCGCGGCTACATCATGTGCGCCGTGACCCCCACGGCCCTGAAGGCCGACTTCCGCACCCTGAACTACATCAGCAAGAAGGGCGCCCCCGCCAGGACCGCCGCCTCCTTCACCGTCCCGGCCGGCGAACGCGTCCTCACCTGAGCCACCCACCCCGGCGCCCGGCCCCTTCATCTCCCGCGTAAGGGGCCGGGCGCCTTTCTCACGCGGGACGCCGGCGTGGCGGCCGGGGGGAGTCACCCGGGTGGCCGCAGCCCTACCGGGTGACGGCGTAGCCGAACAGGGCGCCCGCGGGACCGGACAGGACGGTGGCGCCGGCGGGACGCAGGCCGGTGGAGGAGCCCTTGCGGACGACGGACGGGACCAGGGTGACGCGGCCCGCGCCGGGGGCCCCCACCACCAGGCCGGACGGGGTGACGGCCACCGACGTGCCGTACGCGTCGCCGGGGTGTCCCTTGCGGCCGTGGACGGTCACGTTGTGGTTGGCGGTCAGGCCCCCGGTGCGGGTCCCGGCGAGGACCAGTACCGCGTTGCCGCCGGGGAGGCCGATGGCGAGCTCGGCGTCGCCGTCGCCGTTGAGGTCGCCGGCGGCGAGGGCCGAGCCGAGCCGGTCGGTGGGCCGGTTGCGCCCGGCGACGCCCTTGCTCTTGCGTGACCAGAACTCGCTGCCGATCGCGGTGAGCCCCCCGCCGCGCCCGTACAGCACATGCACCGCGCCGTCGCCGTACATCGGGCCGTCCTGGTAGGCGTCCAGGCCCTCCCCGGGCACCCCCGCCGCCAGGTCGTCCCGCCCGTCCCGGTTGAAGTCACCCACGGCGAGCGTGGTCCCGAGGCCGTCCCACTTCTCCGAGTCCCCCGGCATGCCGGGGGAGTTCTGGGTGTAGACACCGGACTGCCGTGCCCGCGGGTCGGCGATGGTGAACGACCCGGCGCCCATCTTCTCGCCCACGTCGTCCCCGGGGGCACCGATCGCCACCTCGTCGTCGCCGTCCCCGTCGAAGTCCCCGGCCGCGACGGCGCCACCGAACTGGTCGGTCTCGGCGGGGTCCTGCCCGACCCAGCGGGTCCGCTGCGTGACGAGGCTCCCCGTGCCGTCCGGCTCGCGGCCCCGCATGCCGAACAGCGCGACGCCCCCGCCCCCCTCCAGGCCCGGCATGCCCACGACCAGCTCGTCGTCCCCGTCCCCGTCCAGGTCGCCCGCCGCGAGCGCCGCCCCGAACCGGTCGGTGCCCCGGGACAGCTTCAGGTGGGTGACGTCCAGCGTGCCGTACGGCTTCAGCCCCCGCGGCGTGCCACGCAGCAGGTGCACCACGCCGTTGCCGTCCGCGCCGTCGGGCACCGGCGTGCCCGCGAACTCCTCCGAGGCGCCGATCGCCAGGTCGGCGCACCCGTCGCCGTCGAAGTCCCCGGTCGTCACGGCCGAGCCGAACGAATCGCCCCGTTCGGGGGTGTCAGGGATCCCGGAGGAGCCCTGCGTCAGGGTCGCCACCGACTTCGAACCCCGGTACAGCGTCACCGACCCGGCGCGCGACCGCCCGTCCACCGTGGCGTACGGGGCGGCGACGGCGAGCACGGGGCCGGCGCAGGCGGCCGCCGAGGCGGGGGAGGGGAGGATCGGCAGGCAGGGCACGATCGCCAGGGTCGCGGCGGCGAGCAGGCGGGGCGCACGCGAGGCACTCATACTCCGGATGGTCTCCGCCGATCCGGACACCTGCCCCACGACAGCATGAAGTCCCCGCGTCGGGTACCTGAACGTCGGCGTCAGCCCGGGGGGCGGGCTCCTGTCAGACGGCCGGCGTGGGAGGCGTCAGGCGGGGGTCGTCGCCCCGGGGAGGGCGAACGCGACCGCCTGCCCGGCGCCTCCCGTGGACAGCGTGGTGGGATACGCGACGCAGCGTCCCCCCGACAGCAGGTGCGCCAGGAGCAGCCCCCGGCCGCCCTCGTCGAGCAGGTCGAGCCCGTCCGGCTCGCCCGCCGCGTGCAGGCGGGCCAGCAGCCCCGCCACCGCGCCCGGCTCCGTGCCGCCGTCCACCACCTCGCACCACATCGGGATGCCGCTCAGATAGTGCACGCGCAGCTCGTACGGCCCGGGCGCGTGCCGTTCGGCGTTGGCGGCCAGCTCGGCGACGATGAGTTCCGCCTCCCCGGCACCCTCCTCGGTGACACCCGTGCCGGCCAGCGCCTCGCGGACGGCCGCGCGCGCGGCGCGCGAGGCCGTCCCCGCCCGCAGCCGGGTGACCAGCACGCGGAACGTGCCCCGGTGCCGCACCGGCCACTCGGGGTGGGCGGCCTCACGGTGCCGGTGGGCGTCGGTGACCTGGACGGCGTCCCGCAGGCGGGCCGCGGCCTCGCGCAGGCGTCCCCGGAACCGGGCGTGCTGAACAGGCTGGTGGGGGGCGGGCTCCTCGCCGCGCATGAGCTGTCACTCCCTGGGTCGCCCGGACAGGGTGGGCCGGCGGAGGAAGGCGCGGTGATCCTCCGGCAGGTTGCTTCCGATGGTGAGATACACCGACCCGTGCGGGTAAGCCGTGACACCGATACCGAAGACGGATACGCGGCGATCGGCAGGACCGATCGGCTTCACCGATCGGTCGGCCCGAAAACACCGCGAGGCGCCGTACGGCCTGGTTATCTGGAGTCCTTCCCCTGACTTGACCGTTGCGAGGTCGGCATGAACGTCACCCATGTGAACGAGCAGGCCATCAGCTTCACCATCTGGGAACGCCCCGCGATGCGGCGCGCGCTCGCCGAGCGTGACGTGGCCACGGTTTACCTCTTGCTCCAGCACAGCGGCGTGTCCCAGCGCCGACTCGCCGCGCTCACCGGTCAGTCCCAATCGGAGATATCGGAGATTTTGAACGGTCGTCAGGTGATGGCGTACGACGTCCTGGTGCGCATCGCGGACGGCCTCGGCGTGCCCCGCGGGTACATGGGCCTCGCCTACGACGACGGGCCGAGTTTCGCCGGGCCCGAGGGCGACCCCGACGCCGACGACGACGAACGGGTGCGCCGCCTCCTCGCCCACGCCGCGCAGGTGACCATCGGCGCCGTCACCCCGGAGACCGGCGACTGGTCCCGGCCGCTGGCCCGCACCGGCACGCCCGTGCCCCTGAGGATCGGCGAGGCCGAGGTGGAACAGGTGGAGACCGTCACCGAGGCCCTGCGCGCCCTCGACTACCGCTACGGCGGCGGCGCCTGCCGGGACGCGGTGGTCGCGCAGCTCGCCTGGTCGCAGAACCTCCTGCGCGCCGACTGCAGCGAGCAGGTGCGCCACCGGCTGCACCGCGCCCTCGCCGACCAGCACAACCTCGCGGGGTGGACGTCCTTCGACACCGGCCTGTACGACGACGCCTGCCGCCACTTCACCCGCGCGCTGGAACAGGCCAAATACGCCGGCGACCCGTCGCTCGCCGCCAACGTGCTGTACCGCCTCGGCCGCGTCCACCTGCACCGCCACCGCATCGGGGACGCCCTGCGGTTCTTCCAGCTCGGCCAGATCTGCGCCCAGGACGCCAGTTGCGAGCTGACCGTCGCGCTGCTGTGCGCCAACGAGGCGTGGGCGTACGCCCTGCTCGGCGACGAGCGCCTGGCGCTGAAGTCCATCCGCCGCGCCGAGGACGAGTTCGCCCGCAGTGACCGCCCCGCCGCGCCCGCCTGGGTGCGCTTCTTCGGCGAGGCCGACCTGGACGCCGCCGGCGGCATGTGCCACGCCGGACTCGCCGACGCCCACGAACGCCACCTGGCCCCGGCCGCCGAACTGCTGCTGCGCAGCGTGGCCGGCCGCGACCAGGACATGGCCCGCAGCAAGGTGTTCGAGCTCATCGCGCTCGCCACCGTGCGGTTACGCCTGGGCGACATCGAGGGCGGGCTGCGCGACGGCCACGAGGCCGTGACCCTGACCGCCCGGGTCCGCTCGGCCAGAGCCCTGGACCGCCTGTCCCCCCTGGACAAGGCCGCCGCCGCACTCGGCACCCGCACCGACGCGCGGGAACTGCGGCGGCGCATCGCGGACCTGCGGGCCGTATGAGCCTCACCACGGTAGACCCCTCCGGCGGACTCACCCGCGACGCGCTGCGAGCCGTGCTGGGCGCGGTGTGCGCGGAGGCGGCACTCGACCCGGCAGGGGCCGAGCTCATCAAGTTCACCAACAACGCCGTCTTCCGCCTGCGCACCGCCCCCGTGGTGGTCCGCATCGCCGGCTCCACCGCGGCCCGCGCCCGCGTCGACAACGTCGTCCGCGTCGCCCACTGGCTGGCCGGGCACGACTACCCCGCCGTCCGCCTGCTGGCCGGCGTCGTCCAGCCCCTGTGGCTGTCCGGCCAGGCCGCCACCCTGTGGGAGGAGGTCCCGGCGGACGGCCCGCGCCCCGACGGCGCCGGCCTGGCCGACCTGTTGAAACGCCTGCACACCCTTCCCGACCCCCCGCGGGACCTGCCCGAGTGGCGCCCCATGGACGAGATCCGCCAGCGCCTCGCCGAACCCGAGGACCTGGACGACGCCGACCGCGACTTCCTCCTCACGACCTGCGACGAGGTGGAGGAAGCCATGTCGGCCCTCCACTACGACCTCCCGAGGGGCGTCATCCACGGCGACGCCTTCACCGGCAACCTGATCCCCACCCTCCGCGGCCCCGTGCTGTGCGACTTCGACAGCACCGCCACAGGCCCCCGCGAATGGGACCTCACCCCGGTCGCCGTAGGCCGGCTCCGCCTGGACTACCCCGACGACGACCACACCCCCCTGGCCACCCGTTACGGCGTGGACATCACCCGCTGGCCCGGCTTCCCCGTCTTCCGCCGACTCCGCGAACTCAAACTGGTCACCAGCGTCCTGCCCATCCTCCGCAGCCACCCCACCGTCCGCCCCCAATGGCAACACCGCATGGAGACCTTCCGCTCAGGCGACCTGACGACCCGCTGGCAGCCGTACCGCTGAGCCCACCCGGACGTGCCAGGATGGGGGTCGTGACAACGGCGGTTGAGACCGGTATCGACCTGGCGGATCTGGCGTTCTGGAACAGGCCGCCGCGTGAACGTGAACGCGACTTCGCCCGGCTGAGGAAGCTGGACCACCTCGTGTTCTTCCCCGAACGCCGGGTCCCCCTGCTGCGCTCGGGCAAGGGCTTCCACGCCCTGGTGCGGCACGCGGACGTGGTGGAGGCCAGCCGGAACGCCAAGGTCTTCTCCAGCGAGCCCGCCGTGACCAATCCCGAGCCCCCGGGCTGGGTGAAGCACGTGTTCGGCGACTCGATGGTGAACCTCGACGACCCCCGGCACGCGCGCCTGCGCCGCATCGTCTCCCGTGCCTTCTCCCCGAAGATGCTCGCCAAGCTGGACGACGACATCGAGAGGGCCGCGGCCCGCATCGTGGACGACGTCATCGCCGAGGGGCCGGGGGACTTCGTCACCCAGGTGGCCGCCAGGCTTCCCATCCACGTCATCTGCGACATGGTCGGCGTGCCCGACGCCATCCGCGCCAAGGTGCACCGGCACGTGGACGTCTCCACCGCATACACCGGGGTGCGCATGAGTCTCCCGAGGACCGTGGCCATGGCGGGCCGCAACATGGCGGCCCTGTTCGCCCTCCAGCGCCTCGTCATCAAGCTGGGCCGCGAACGTGCGAAGGAGCCCGCGGGCGACCTGGTCTCCGCCCTGGTGAACGCCAACGTGGACGGCGAACGGCTGACCCCCAAGGAGCTGGGCTCCTTCTTCACCCTCCTGCTGGTGGCGGGCAACGAGACGGCCCGCAACACCATGGCGCACGGGCTCAAACTCATCACCGACACACCCGACGCCCGCGACCGCCTCGTGCACGACTTCGACACCCACATCGCCGGTGCCATCGAGGAGACCGTGCGGATCGTCTCCCCGATCATGCAGTTCCGCCGCACCGTCACCCAGCCGTACGACCTCAGAGGCACCTCCCTGAGCCCCGGCGACAAGGTCGTCCTCTTCTACGGCTCCGCCAACCGCGACGAGGACGTCTTCCCCGACCCCGATCGCTACGACATCACCCGCGCTCCCAACCCGCACGTGGGCTTCGGCGGCCCGGGTCCCCACTTCTGCCTGGGCGCCAACCTGGCCCGGCAGGAAATCAAGATCATGTTCCGTGAGCTCTTCACCCGCCTCCCCGGCGTCCGTGCGACCGGTGAGCCCGAGCTGCTGCTCTCCAACTTCGACAACAGCGTCCGCCGCCAACCCTTCACCTACTGACCCGGGGCCGCCGGGTTAAGGTCCGTGAGTGGACATCGAGGACTTCAACCTGGACCCGTCGATCGCGCACCTCAACCACGGCTCCTTCGGCGCCGTGCCGCATCGCGTCCGTGAGCGGCATGAGGAGTTGCGCCGTGAGGCCGAGCGCAACCCCGACCTGTTCTTCGCGACCCTGCCGGACCGCGTCGCCAAGGCCAGGACCGAGGTGGCCGAGTTCCTGGGCGGCGACCCGGACGGCACCGCGTTCGTCTCCAACGTCACCGAGGGCATAGCGGTGGCCCTGCACTCGATCCCGCTGAGCCCGGGCGACCAGATCCTCCTCTGCGATCACGCCTACGGCGCCGTGGACATCGCCGTCCGCCACGCCGCGGCCCGCACCGGCGCCGAGGTGGTCACGATCACCCTCCCCGGTCGGGCCGACGGCGAATGGTCGGGCGAGGACGCGGCCCAGGCGTTCCTGAGCGCGGTCACCGTCCGCACCAAGGTCGCCGTCTTCGACCACATCACCTCACCCACCGCCCGCCTCCTCCCCGTCGAGCACATGTGCCGCGAGTTCGCCGCCGCCGGCGTGACCACCGTCGTGGACGGCGCCCACGCCCCCGGCATGCTCGACCTCGACCTCACCCGCGTCGGCGCCGACTTCTACACCGGCAACCTCCACAAGTGGCTCTTCACCCCCCACTCCGCCGCCGTCCTGGCCGTGAGCCCCGCCTGGCGCGACCGCGTGGTCCCCCTGGTCCCGTCCTTCTACCTCGGCGACGGCTTCCCCCGCTCCCTGGAGATCCAGGGCACCCGCGACCACACCCCCTGGCTCACCGCCCCTTACGGCATCCGCCTGCTCACCGACCTCGGCGCCCGCCACGTCCGCACCCGCAACGCCCGCCTCGCCGCCCGCGCCCAGGAGATCCTCGCCGACCTCCCCATGCTCACCCCCTGGCGCGCCGACCCCGAACTGTCCATGCGCGTCCTCCGCCTCCCCGAAGGCATGGCCACCACCTACGAGGAAAGCCTCACCCTCTCCACCGAGATCTACCGCCGCCTGAACACCCGCACCGCCATCCGCCCCTGGCCCGGCGCGGGCCTCCTGCGCCTCTCCGCCCAGCTCTACAACCGCGAGAAGGACTACGAACGCCTGGCCTCGGGCCTTTCCGCCATCCTGAGCTGACCGGACGTGTCCCATGATCAACGTTCGGAGCTTTCCGCGGACGTCCGGCGGCTGTTCGGATGGCCCGGAGCGTCTCGGCGCTTGAACCCGTACCGGCGGGCCCGTTGACCGTGGGGCGTGTCTCGGTAGGGTCGGGGCTGTGAGTGGCCGTGTCGGCGGGTCCTGGGCGGTGGAGATCGTGGCTTTGCACGTCTCGCCGGTGCACGCTTACGAGGGGCGGCCCGCGGACGGGGCGCGGGCCGATCCGGAGCCGGTCGGGCGGGAGCGTGTCGTCGTGCGGGCGGGGCTCGGGATCGTGGGGGACCGGTTCTTCAACCAGCGTGCGCACCGGCATGCGGCGGTCACGGTGATATCGGCCGAGGCGGTGGAGGATCTGGCCCGGCGGCTGGAGCTGGACGCGCCGCCCGATCCGCTGCTCACGCGCCGCAACATCGTGCTGCGGGGGTTTCCGGTGGACGAGCTGGCCTCCGGGTGGCGGCACGGGCTCCCGTTCGGCGGGGCGCTGTTCGGGCTGGACTCGGGGGACGGCGAGATACGGTTCCAGGCGTATCGGCCGGCCAATCCGTGTGCGTGGATGGACGCGGTTCTCGCTCCCGGTGCGTTCCGTGCGCTCCGTGGTCGCGGGGGAGTGCGGTGCGTGCCGCTCGACGACGGTGAGCTTCGGGTCGGGCCGGCGAAACTGGCCGTCCACACGTTTCCGCGCGGGTAATCGGGATGACGGCCAGGAGCCGTCACTGCGAGAATCGATCCGTGCGAGAGCTGGAGCGTTTCCGGGACGCCGTCCGCGGGTGGGTGGCCGGCGGAGTGGACGCCCCGGCGGCCGCCGAGGTGGCGCGCGAGCTGACCGGTGACGGTCTCGCGGCGGTCGTGCTCGTCGAAGGGGTCAGTGACCAGAGCGCGGTGGAGGCGCTCGCTGCGCGGCGCGGCCGTGATCTGCCCGGCGAGGGGGTGTGCGTCCTGCCGATGGGAGGCGCGATGGGCGTCGCCCGCTACCTGCGGATCCTCGGCGTGCAGGGGCTGGACGTCAGCGTACGAGGCCTGTGCGACGAGGCGGAGGAGCCCTATTTCCGGCGGGGGCTGGAGCAGGCCGGGTTCGGGGCCGGCCTGGGGCGGGCCGCGATGGAGGCGCTCGGTTTCCACGTGTGCGTGGCGGACCTCGAGGACGAGCTGATCCGCGCGCTCGGGCCCGCGGGCGTCGAGCGGGTGCTGGCCGCCGAGAAGGACCTGGACAAGTTCCGCCTCTTCCAGAACCAGCCCGCGCAACGCGGACGTCCGGTGGAGCGGCAACTGCACCGCTTCATGGGCACGACCAGCGGCCGCAAGGCACAGTACGCCCGCGCCCTGGTCCTCGCCCTCGACGCGGCCCGCGTCCCCCGCCCGCTCGACAATCTCCTCGCCGGCACGTCATCCCGCTGCTCCACGCGCTGACGTGATCTCCAGGCGGGAGATCCGGTCCGTGTCGCCGAGACGGAAGCGATAGTCCAGATCGACGGGACTGCCGGGGAACGTCCCGCGCAACCGGCAGGTCACGGTGGTCTCGCCGGTCGTGTCGTCCGTGCGCACCGACAGCGGGGTGGCGGTGTAGGTGTACTCGCTCGCGGCGCGATCGAGCCAAGCCCTGATCTCGGACGTCCCGTGGTAGTCGCGCCCGTCGTCGGTGACGTGCGCGGCACCGGTGAAGCTCACGATCGCGGACGCGTGGTCGTCGCCGGCGGTCAGGCTCATGTAGGCGCGCACGGCGTCGGGGCACCCGGCGAGCGGTGAGTTCGGGTTCGGCGTCATGACGGTCTCCTCGCAATAGGGTCGTCAGTAGCTTCTGTCTTAGAAGTTACTGGTGACTGCTACCATAGCAGTAACAACACGGAGGAGTGGAAGATGGTCGGCAAGATCCGCCTGGAAGACCGTGAATGTCCGTTGTCCATGACGATGGGCATCGTCGGCGAGTGGTGGACGGTGCTGATCCTGCACGACTGCTTCGACGGCTACACCCGCTTCGACGAGTTCCAAGCCAACATCGGCCTGTCGTCCAGCATGCTGACCAGCCGCCTGAGGAGCCTCGTCGACCGCGGCATCCTGGCACGCACCCCCTACCAGGAGCGTCCCCTCCGCTACGAGTACGTCCTCACCGACCTCGGCCGCTCCCTGCGCCCGGTGCTGGTCGCGCTCGCGGCATGGCGCAACGCGCAACTGCCCCCGCGGGACCGTTCGATGATCCTCGTCGACAAGCGGACCGGCCGGGAAGCCGAACCCGTGCTCGTCGACGCCGCCACGGGCGACCGTGCCGACGCCCCCGACTACGTGTTCGCCGCCGGCCCCGCGGCGAGCCCGGCCATGCGGCGGCGTTACGAGGGCGCGGTGCCCGTGGAGGCGTGACCGGCGCCGCCGGGTCAGGTGCGTTCGCGGACCTCGGCGCCCTGGTCGAGGGGCGGTGCGCACAGGTCGCAGGAGGCTTTGCGTGAGGGGACGCGTTCGGGTTCTTTCATGGCGTTGGTGCGGATGGTGACCACGGTCAGGACGGCGGCGGCGGTCATCATCGTGGCGGAGATGAGCATGGCGGAGTGGAAGCCGGCGGTGAAGGCGGTGGGGGAGGTGTAGGCGGTGCCGGTCAGGCCTACCAGCGGGGGGATCGCGGCCACGGCCAGCAGGCCGCCGGTTCGGGCCACGGCGTTGTTCACGCCGCTGGCCACGCCGGCGAAGCGTTCGTCGGCGGTGGCGAGGACGGTGGCGGTCAGGGGGGCCACGGCGGCGCTCAGGCCCAGGCCGAACAACGTCACGGCGGGCAGGACGTCGGTGAGGTAGGTGGCGCCGGGGCCCACCCGGCTGAGGAGGACCAGGGCGGCGGCGACCATCAGGAGGCCCACGGTCAGGGGGATCCGGGGGCCGATGCGTCTGGCGAGGTCGCCGGAGCGGGGGGACAGGAGCAGCATCAGGATCATCACCGGGAGCATCGCGCTCCCGGCGGCGATGGGGGAGAAGCCGGCGGCCACCTGGAGTTCCACCACGAGCAGGAAGAAGACGACCCCCATCGCGGCGTACATGACCAGCGTCACGGCGTTGATGGCGGTGAACTCGCGGGAGGCGAACACCCGGACGGGGACCAGGGGGGCGACAGGACCGCCGCGGGAGCGGCGGATCTCCAGGACGACGAAGGAGGCGCCCAGCAGGACGCCGGCGACTCCGGCGGGGACGGACGCGGGGGTGCCGACCTCGATCAGGGCGTAGGTGACCCCGGCCAGGGACAGCGCGGCGAGAACGGCGCCGAGGACGTCGAAGCGGCCCGTGGCCGACTCGTCGCGCGTCTCGGGGACGTGCCTGGCGGCGACCGCCACCACCAGGGCGGCGATCGGGAGGTTGATCAGGAAGACCCAGCGCCAGCCGGCGGTCTCCACCAGCCAGCCGCCGAGCAGCGGGCCGACCGCGCCCGCGACACCCCCGAGGCCGGACCAGGCGCCGACGGCCCTCGGGCGGTCGGCGCGGGCGAAGGACGACTGGATGATCGCCAGGGAGCCCGGGGTGAGCAGTGCCCCGCCGACGCCCTGCAGGGCCCGGGCCAGGACCAGGACCTCGACGTCGGGGGCCAGGCCGCACAGGGCCGAGGCGACGGCGAACCACACGACGCCGATGACGAAGATCTTGCGGCGGCCGTAGCGGTCGCCGAGGGAGCCGCCGAGGAGGATCAGGCCGGCCAGGGTGAGGGTGTAGGCGTTGACCGTCCACTGCAGCCCGGACATGGTGGCGCCAAGCGTCCGCCCCAGCTCGGGAAGAGCCACGTTGACCACGGTGCTGTCAAGGAAAGCCATGCCGGAGCCCAGCACAGTGGTGAACAGCACCCATCGGCCTTGGGGGGATTTCATGCGTATGCCGCCGTTGTCCATGCAGCCCATCATGCGGGAGCCACAGGAGTACCCGTCCCCAGGGTGCCCTGATTACACGATTACGATCGCTCACGGCGAACAGGCGCAGACTTGGGAACAATCAGCGGCTCCCATTAATTGAGTCGATGTAACTCAACCCTTGGAGTTCGCATGAGTCAGAGCTTGATCCTCCCGGTTCTGCCCCTCGACGACGAGGTCGTCCTGCCCGGCATGGTCGTCCCGCTCGACCTGTCGGACGCCGAGGTGCGCGCGGCCATCGACGCCGCCCGGGCCTCGGGCGAGCGGCAGGGCAAGGCGCGGGTGCTGCTCGTGCCGCGCGTGGACGGCCGGTACGGCGCCGTCGGTGTGGCCGCGGTCATCGAGCAGGTCGGGAGGCTTCCCGGTGGCGGCCCCGCCGCCGTCGTGCGCGGTGTGGAGCGTGTGCGCGTGGGCTCGGGCACCACCGGGCCGGGTGCCGCGCTCTGGGTGGAGACGACCCCCATGGAGGTCGTGCCCGCCGGGCCCCGCGCCGAGGAATCGGCCAAGGAGTACAAGTCGCTGGCGACCACCATCCTGCAGAAGCGCGGCGCGTGGCAGGTCGTGGACGCGGTGAACCAGATACAGGACGCCTCGGAGCTCGCCGACAGCTCCGGCTACGCCCCGTGGCTCAGCACCGCCCAGAAGGTCGAGCTGCTGGAGAACCCCGACCCCGCCGAGCGGCTGGCCAAGCTGGTCGAGTGGGCCCGTGACCACCTGGCCGAGCTGGACGTCGCCGAGACGATCCGCAAGGACGTCCAGGAGGGCATGGAGAAGCAGCAGCGGGAGTTCCTGCTGCGGCAGCAGCTCGCCGCCGTCCGCAAGGAGCTGGCCGAGCTGAACGGCGACGCCGCCTCCGAGGAGGAGGACTACCGCGCCCGCGTGGAGGCCGCCGACCTGCCGGAGAAGGTCCGCGAGGCCGCGCTCAAGGAGGTGGACAAGCTGGAGCGCACCTCCGACCAGTCCCCCGAGAGCGGCTGGATCCGCACGTGGCTGGACACCGTCCTCGACATGCCGTGGAACACCCGCACCGAGGACTCCTACGACATCTCCGCCGCCCGCGCCGTGCTGGACGCCGACCACACCGGCCTGGACGACGTCAAGGAGCGCATCATCGAGTACCTCGCGGTGCGCAAGCGCCGCGCCGACCGCGGCCTCGGCGTGGTCGGCGGTCGCCGCAGCGGCGCCGTGCTGGCGCTGACCGGCCCTCCCGGGGTCGGCAAGACCTCGCTCGGCGAGTCGGTGGCCCGCGCCATGGGCCGCGAGTTCGTCCGGGTCGCCCTCGGCGGCGTGCGCGACGAGGCCGAGATCCGCGGCCACCGGCGCACCTACGTCGGGGCGCTGCCCGGCCGCATCGTGCGGGCCATCCGCGAGGCGGGCAGCATGAACCCCGTCGTGCTGCTGGACGAGGTCGACAAGGTCGGCGCCGACTACCGCGGCGACCCGACGGCGGCGCTGCTCGAGGTGCTGGACCCGGCGCAGAACCACACGTTCCGCGACCACTACCTGGAGGTCGAGCTCGACCTGTCGGACGTGCTGTTCCTCGCCACCGCCAACGTGCTCGAGGCGGTGCCGGGCCCGCTGCTGGACCGCATGGAGATCGTCACCCTCGACGGCTACACCGAGGACGAGAAGGTCGCCATCGCCCGCGACCACCTGCTGCCGCGCCAGCTCGACAAGGCCGGCCTGACCGCCGCCGACGTCACCGTCGAGGACGAGGCGCTGCGCAGGCTCGCCGGCGAGTACACCCGAGAGGCGGGCGTCCGCTCGCTCGAGCGGGCGATCGCCCGGGTGCTGCGCAAGGTCACGGCCAAGGCGGCCCTGGAGGCGGACGCGCTGCCCGTGCGGGTGGGGGAGGCCGACCTGGAGGGCTACCTCGGCCGGCCGCGGCACGTGCCGGAGTCCTCGCTGCCGGAGTCGGCGCAGCGCACCTCCGTGCCGGGCGTGGCCACGGGCCTCGCGGTCACCGGGGCGGGCGGCGACGTGCTGTACGTCGAGGCGTCGCTCGCCGACCCCGAGACCGGGTCCACCGCGGTCACGCTGACCGGGCAGCTCGGCGACGTGATGAAGGAGTCGGCGCAGATCGCGCTGTCCTACCTGCGCTCGCGCGGCGTGGAGCTCGAGCTGCCGGTCGGGTCGCTGAAGGACCGGTCCGTGCACATCCACGTCCCGGCCGGTGCCATCCCCAAGGACGGGCCCTCGGCGGGCGTCACGATGACGACGGCCCTGGCGTCGCTGCTGTCCGGGCGTCCCGTGCGGCCGGACGTCGCGATGACCGGCGAGGTGTCGCTGACCGGCCGGGTGCTGCCCATCGGCGGCGTGAAGCAGAAGCTGCTCGCCGCCCACCGGGCCGGCATCACCACGGTGCTCATCCCGGCACGCAACGAGCCCGACCTGGACGACGTGCCCCAGGCGGTCCGCGACGAGCTGACCGTCCACACGGTGAGCGACGTCCGCGAGGTCCTGGAGATCGCCCTCACCCCGGCGACGGTGGCCGAGCCCGCCGCCGCCTGACCCCCTGACACGGCCCGCCGCCCGCAGCCCTCGGCCCGGACGGCGGGCCGTCCCATGTCCAGGGACCAGCCCGCCGCACGGCCGCCGGGAGAGGTCGCCCCGCTTGGCCGGCTCGCCGTACGCCGGCTCACGTGCTTTCCCCGCCCCAGGGAACCGAGTAATGTTCGGTTTCATGTATCCGGGTGCGGTCGCCGCCGAGAACCCCGGCAAGGCCGCGGTGGTCATGGCGGGGTCCGGGCGGGTGGTGACCTACCGGGAGCTGGACGAGGAGTCCAACCGGCTGGCGCACCTGTTCCGGGCGGCGGGGCTGGCGCCCGGGGACCACGTGGCGTTCATGCTGGAGAACCACCCGCTGTTCCTCGTGGTGGCCTGGGCGGCGCACCGCTCGGGGCTGTACTACACCCCGATCAGCTCCCGGCTGCTGCCCGAGGAGCTCGCTTACATCGTGGACGACTGCGAGGCCAAGGTCTTCATCTCCTCGAAGGCGCTGGCGGGGGTCGCCGCGGCGGTCACCGGGCGCACCCCGAAGGTCGGGCTGCGGCTCATGATGGACGGCACCGCCCCGGGGTTCGGCTCGTACGAGGAGGCCGTGGCCGCCTACCCGGTGACGCCGCTGGAGGACGAGTGCCGCGGCGCGGACATGCTGTACTCCTCGGGCACCACCGGGCGGCCCAAAGGCGTCAGACCGCCGCTCGGGAACGCGGCGCTCGACGTCCCCGGGCCGCTGCTCCAGCTCCTCCAGGCGCTGTTCCGGACCTCGGCGGACTCGGTCTACCTGTCCCCGGCCCCGCTGTACCACGCCGCGCCGCTGCGGTACTGCATGACGTTCCAGCGGCTCGGCGCCACCGTCGTGGTCATGGAGCGCTTCGACCCCGAAGAAGCGCTCGCCCTGATCGAGCGCCACCGGGTCACGCACTCCCAGTGGGTGCCGGCGATGTTCGTCAAGATGCTCAGGCTGCCGGACGGGACCCGCACCCGGTACGACCTGTCGTCGCACGTCTGCGCCGTGCACGCCGCCGCGCCGTGCCCCGTCCCCGTCAAGGAGCGCATGCTCGCCTGGTGGGGCCCGATCGTGCACGAGTACTACGCGGGGACCGAGGGCAACTGCTTCCTGTACGCCTCGCCGCACGACTGGCTCACCCACAAGGGCACCGTGGGCCGCCCCCTGCTCGGCGTGCCGCACGTGCTGGACGAGGACGGCAACGAGGTGCCGCCCGGCGTGGACGGCACCGTGTACTTCTCCGGCGGGCCCCGCTTCGAGTACCACGGCGACCCGGACAAGACCCGGGCCGCTCAGGACCCCGGCGGCCGGGGCTGGACCACCCTCGGCGACATCGGCCACCTGGACGAGGACGGGTTCCTGTACCTCACCGACCGCCGCGCCGACACGATCATCTCCGGTGGGGTGAACATCTACCCGCAGGAGGCGGAGAACGTGCTGGCGGTGCACCCGGCGGTGGCGGACGTCGCGGTGTTCGGCGTGCCGGACGAGGAGATGGGCGAGGCGGTCAAGGCCGTCGTGCAGCCCGCCGACCCCGCCGCGGCCGGCCCGGCCCTCGCGGCCGAGCTGATCGCGTACTGCCGGGCGCGTCTCGCCGCCTACAAGTGCCCCCGCACCGTCGACTTCCGGGACGAACTGCCGCGCCACCCCACCGGCAAGCTCCTCAAGCGGCTGCTGCGCGACGAATACCGGGCGGACGCCCCCCGCGCGGGCTGAGCTTTATCCGAGTTTCCCCCGGAAAAGTCGTGGCCGCACGGCCCAGGAAATGCGGAAATAAGCCCGGCGTAAAAGTCGGAGCCCTCCGGAAAACGCTCGGCCCCTGACCGCGGCCACCGCCGGGAAACACCCGTCCCTCACGCGCAAGATCCCCGTCGCGGTACCCTCGCACCCCCGCTCACCTGCTGAGATCGGCGCCGTGACGCCAGGCGTGCCAGTCACGCGGCACCTCCCCCAGGGCGTTCAGGAAACCTCCAGACAATGCTTAGGCGGCTCTTATCGCGGGTTTGCCATCATTGTTTTACCGGCCCCGAAAAGGCCGGGCAGTGCCGAGGAGCATGGGGGAAGAGATGACCACCGAGGACCCGCGCACGCGGACACAGACAATGACCATTCCGGGCGGGGAGCCGGAGTCGCGGGGATGGACGCAGTTCGGCACCATGCCCCCGCGGCACGGCGCGTACCAGCCGCCGGCGGGCGCCGAGCCGCCCGCGACGATCCCCCCGGGGCCGCCGCCCACCGCCACCCCGCCGTGGCGCGGGGGCTTCGGGCGCAAGGCACTCGCCGGGCTGGCCCTCGCGGCGGTGGCCGTCGGCGGCGGGGTGACCGGGGCGCTGGTGACCGGCGCCGGCAACGACACCCCGGCCGCGGCCAGCCCCGTCATGCGGCCCGCCTCCGACGCCGCGGGCGCCACCGTCGCCGACGTGGCCCGCGCCGTGCAGCCGTCCGTGGTGTCGATCCTCGTCACCGGGGCGCAGGGGCAGGCCGAGGGATCCGGGGTGATCCTGTCCTCCGACGGGCTGATCCTCACCAACAACCACGTGGTGGCGGGCGCGGGCCAGGGGGGCCAGGTGCAGGTCAAGTTCTCCGACGGCAAGAACGCCGCGGCGACGATCGTCGGCACCGACCCCGCCACCGACCTCGCCGTGATCCGGGCGCAGAACGTCTCCGGCCTCACCCAGGCGACCCTCGGCGACAGCGACAAGCTCGCCGTGGGCGACGCGGTGCTGGCCATCGGCAGCCCGCTCGGCCTGGAGGGCTCGGTCACCGCGGGCATCGTCAGCGCGCTGGACCGCACCGTCACCGTCGGCGGCAACCAGTCGCAGCAGCCCGGCCTGCCGCCCGGGTGGGGCGGCCAGCGGCAGCAGTCCGCCCCGACGACCATCGGCGGCGCCATCCAGACCGACGCGGCCATCAACCCCGGCAACTCCGGCGGCGCGCTGGTCAACTCCTCGGGGCAGGTGGTGGGCATCAACAGCGCCATCGCCACCAACGGCGGGGACGGCAACATCGGCGTCGGGTTCGCGATCCCCATCAACACCGCCCGCCAGGTGGCCGACCAGCTCATCAAGAGCGGCAAGGCCACGCACGCCTACCTCGGTGTCAACCTCGCCGACGCCACCGGGAACACGGAGGGCGCTGTGGTCAGCACGGTGCAGAACGGCAGCCCGGCCGCGCAGGCGGGCCTGCGCGAGGGCGACCTCATCACCAAGATCGACGGCACCCAGGTCTCCGGCGCCGACACGGTGGTCGGCCAGATCCGCTCCCTCACCCCCGGCACCAAGGTGTCCCTCACCTACGTCCGCGACGGCCGCACCTCGACCGTCACCGTGACGCTCGCCGAGCGCACCGCCGAGAGCTGACCTCCGCCTCAGGAAGGCGGAGCCGGCGAGGCCGCCACGGGAACTCCCGTGGCGGCCTCGGCGCGTCTTTCCTGCCCCCGGGTGTGCGGGCCGAGTCAGGATCGACCCGCCGCTCGACCCGCATGAGGTTCACCACCTGGTCCGGTTCGCGGAAACTCGCCGCATGAACCGCCGCAACGGGCCGCCGACGGCCCGCATCTCGCGGGAATCCGGCCATCCCAAGCTCCTTCTGGCGAATCACCCCGTATGGTGCGGCACCTGGCGACCTCGGAAACCTCCGCGCGGATTGTGTCGCCATTTCTGACCGCACAAATATTCGCTGTCTCCCCAAGAACAGACGCGGTAGCGTTGTATGCAGTTCACCGGGCTTGGAGAGGGCGCGGGTCGAATGGTGTCGGTTATCTCTGAATCAGATTCCTCCGGCGCCGTCCCGCACATCCGTGTCTTCTCCCGGCCCGATGAGCTGGTCAGGTCTGGTGCCGGCACGGGTCGAAAGCCTGTCGGTTATCCACTTCCAATGGGGTTGTCGCGGGTTCGAGTCCCGCCACAGGTTCGCCTGTGTAGCTCAGTCCGGCAGAGCGCCTGAACGCCGGTGGGCGGCACCACATCCGTGCCGGTTCCAGACCTGATCGTTCGTCAGCCCTGCCGGCGGTGCGGGTCGAATCCGATTGGTTATCACTGGTGAATTCAGGTTCGATTCCTGTCGGCCGGTTCGTCCGGCCTGGTGCCCTGCTCGGCAGGGCTTATCCGGTCGGTACACCACATCCGCACCACCGGCAGGGCTGACGAACAGGGGAGAGCGGGTCGAAGTCGAGCCGGTTGTCGGGGGCCGGATACGCGGGTTCGAATCCTGCTGCCCCGCCTGCGCGGGACGTCGTCCAGAGGCCGAGGACGTCGGCTTCAAAACCGGCAGGCACCACCACATCCGCTCTCCCCACCCCCCCACATCCGCCGGACCGGCGGGTCGAACCACTATGGAGGCCGGTATGGCTCGTGATCCTCTCGCGTCCGTCTCCACGCACGCGACTCCGCAGACCCAGCGCTTCCCGGGCCGGATGGGCCAGGTCCGCAACGCCGCCGGCGGGTACGTCTTCGCCAAGGACCTGTGGACCCGCGTGGAGGACTTCCTGATCCTCGGCACCACGGGCGGCACGTACTACGTCGGCGAGGACACGCTCACCGCCGAGAACGTCGACGTGCTGGGGGAGGCCATCGCCGAGGACGGCCCCCGGGTGGTCGCGCTGCTCACCGGCATCTCCACGGCGCGCCCGCCCCGGGCGCCCAGGAACCGGCCCGCGCTGTTCGCCCTCGCCGCGGCCTACGCCAAGGGCGACGCCGACACCCGTCAGGCCGCCAAACCGGCGCTGGCGAAGGTCGCCCGCACCACCGATCATCTCGCCACGTTCTTCGGCTACTACAAGAACCTCGGCGGCAAGGTGACCGGCCGCGGCTCCGCCCCGGTGATGGGCCGGTCGCTGCGCACGGCGCTCGGGTCGTGGTTCCTGGACGGCGATCCGGACGACGTGGCGTTCCGCGTGTGCAAGGCGGCCCAGCGGAAGACTCCTGCGGGGGAGGCGTTCGCGCTGCGGGACGTGCTGCGCATGGCTCACCCTGCCGCGGACTCCGCTCAGCGGAAGACGCTGTTCGGGTGGATCGCCGGGAACGTCACCGACGACGAGGCCCGCGACGAGCTGCCGGCCGTGGACCGTTTCCTGACCGCCAAGGCCGTCACGTCCGTGGACCAGGCTGTCCGCGTCGTCACCGAGGCGCGGGTGCCGTGGGAGTTCCTCCCCGACGCGATGCTCCGCGAGCCTGCGGTGTGGGACGCCCTGGTGGACACCGTGGGGATGACCGCGCTCATCCGGAACCTGGCCCGGATGACGCGCATCGGGACGCTCAAGCCGACGAGCGACGCCACCCGCCGCGCCGCGGCGCGGCTCACCGACCCTGAGGCGCTGCTCAAGGCGCGGATCCACCCGATGGACGCGTGGCTCACCCTACGGGTCTACGGTTCGGGCCGCTCCCAGCCCAGCCCGCGGGCCGACGTCCAGAGCTGGGCGCCCGTGCCGGCGATCCTGGACGCACTGGAGGAGACGTACGAGCTGTCGTTCGGCGCGGTGGAGCCGTCCGGTAGGCGGCTGCTGGTCGCCGTGGACTCCTCGGGGTCCATGAGCTGGGCGAATGTCACCGTGGCCGGATCCAAGCTGGGGACGGTCTACGAGGTCGCGTGCGCGATGGCCGTGATGCTGGCCCGGATCGAGCGGGACGACGTCCACGTCATCGACGTCGACACCTCCGTGCACTCCTCCCGGGTGACCCCGCGGACCAACCTCCGCGAGATCGCCGGCTGGCGTCCCTCCGGCGGCGGCACCGACCTGTCGCTGCCCTTCACCTGGGCGCAGCAGCAAGGGCTGAACGTGGACGGCATCGTGGTCCTCACCGACAACGAGACCTGGGCAGGGCGCGCCCACCCGTCCCAGGCCCTCACCTCCTACCGGCGAGCGGTCAACCCGGCGGCCCGCGTCGTGGTGTCCGCGATGACCGCCACGGGCCGCTCCATCGGTGACCCGGGCGATCCTGGGGTGCTCAACATGGCGGGGCTGGACGCCCTCCCTGCCGCTGATCGTGAACGGCTTCATCCGGGCCTGAGATGGTCGGCGCGCGGGCAGTGAGACACACTGCTCGCGCGCCGATGGACGGGGAGCGTCACCCGGCGGGGTGCGCGGCCAGCAGGGCGTCGACGGCGGGGATGAGCCAGGCGCGGGTCAGGTTCGCGCGGTGGGCGAGCCACGCCTCGGTGGGCGGGGCGGGGGCGTCGTGGTAGCGGCGGCGTTCGATGTCGTCCACGACCTCGGCGGGGGCGCCCATGGCGCGCAGTTCGGCGAGGGCGGCGGCTTTGGTGATGAGGGCGCCGTCCCTGAGGGTGACCGTGGCACGGGCGTGGGTGGTCATGCCGAGGTCCACATAGATGTCCTGGAGCCAATGCTCGGGGTGGGCGAGAGTGGGGCGCCAGTAGTCCCGCTGGTCGCGGACCACGTACGCGGCGAGCTGCGGTCCGGTGACCGGCGGCAGGAGGGCGTCCGGCGCGTCGCCGTACAGGACCGATCCGAAATCGTGCAGCTCCCTGCGGGTGACCGTGCTGATGGGGCGGCGGTAGAGCTCGCGGTGCGCCCAGACCAGGTGGTCCCGGTCGGGGTCCTCCAGCTCGCCGGCGACGCCGTACCCGCAGTGCAGCCCGGCCGCGAGCGGGTCGTCCGCGTCCAGGCGCCGGTGGATCCGCTCCAGCCGTTCTTCCTCGCCGGGGGTGCACGGGCGGTCGAGGACGGCGACCAGGTCAAGGTCGCTGCGGCCGGGACGGTAGTCGCCCCCGGCGAGGGACCCGTGCGCCCATAACGCGCGCAGCGGGACGAGGGGGGCGATGCCGGTGAGGAAGCGGTCCACGAGCGCGGCGGTGGGGGCGTGATCGATCATGCGGGCTCCGGCGTCTCGGTGCGGGCGGTGAGGGCCTCCGACCGCCGCAGATCCCGGTAGTAGCCGGGGACGGCGGCCAGCTCCTCGTGGGTGCCGCGCTGGGTGACCCGGCCGTCCTCCAGCACGATGATCTCGTCGAGGTGCTCAAGGCCGTGCAGGCGGTGGGTGACCAGCAGCGTCGTGCGGCCGTGGGTGGCGTCCAGCAGGTCGGCCATCAGGGCGTCCGCCGTGCCGGGGTCCAGGGCTTCGGCGGGCTCGTCGAGCAGCAGCACCTCCGGGTCGCGCAGCAGCGCGCGGGCCAGCGCGAGACGCTGGAGCTGGCCGCCGGAGACGGTGCGGCCGTCCTCGCCGAGCGTGGTGTCCCAGCCGGTGCGCTCCACCCAGTCCGCCAGCCGGGCCCGCCGCACGGCCGCCGCCAGTTCTTCCTGGGTCGCGTCGGGTCCGGCCAGCAGCAGGTTGTCGCGCAGGGTGGCGCGGAACACGTACGGGTCCTGGGTGAGGCCGGTGACGCGCTCCCGCACGTCGTCGGGGGACAGGTCGCGCGCGTCCACGCCGTTCAGCAGGATCGCGCCGGACTCGGGCTCGACGGTGCGCATCAGCGCCGCCAGCAAGGTGCTCTTGCCCGCGCCGCTCGGGCCGACCACCGCGACGCGGCGGCCCGGGGTGAGGGTGAGCGAGACGCCGTCCAGGGCGGGCGGCAGGCCGGGGGCGTGCCGCACGACGAGATCCTCGGCCTGCACGGTGAGCGGCCCGTCGGGCGCGGCGGCCGGCGCCGCGGGCTCGGCGACCGCCGGGGGAGTGGCGCGGACCTCGCGCAGCCTGCGCAGGGCGGCCGTGACCCCGGCGAACCGCTCGCCGGCGGCGGCCAGCGGCAGCACCGGCTCGAACGCCACCAGGGACGTCAGCGCCAGCACCGCGGTGGGCACCTGGCCGAGGCCCGCCCGCTGCGCCACCAGCACGATCGCCGCGACGGTGAGCCCCTGGGCGAGCGTGCCGAGCGCGAGGGTGGTGGCGCCGGCCCTGGCCTGCCGCCGCTCCAGCGCCGCCAGGCGGTCCCCTGCCTCGGCCGCGGCGGCGAGCGCGCGGTCCCCGGCGCCGTAGGCGGCGAGGTCGGCGGCGCCGTGCACCAGGTCGGCCACCCGTGCGGCCAGCTCGGCGCGGGCGGGCGCCAGCGCGGCCGACCGTCTGCGCGCGGCGGCCGCCGCCAGCGCGGGCAGCAGCCCTCCGGCGAACGCCAGCCCGGCCAGCAGGGTGAGCGCGGCGGCGGGCAGCAGGGCGGCGCCGAGCCCGACCGCGGCGGCGGCGGTCACCGTGGCGGCGACGGCGGGCAGCAGGCACCGCACCAGAAGGTCCTGCACCGCGTCGGTGTCGTCCACCATGCGGCTCAGCACGTCCGCGCCGCGCAGCCGCGACGTCCCCGCGGGCGCCAGCGCCTCGTACAGCTCCTCGCGGGTCGCCGCCTGGGCGCGCAGCGCCACGTCGTGCCCGGCCAGCCGCTCGCCGTACCGGAACAGGCCACGGCTGGTCGCGAACGCCCGGACCGCGACGATCGCCACGCTCAGCGCCGCCAGCTCCGGCTGCTCGGCCGCCCGCGTGATCAGCCACGCCGCCGCCCCGATCAGCCCGAGGCCCGCGAGCTCCGCCGCCGCCCCGGCCGCGGCCGCCGCCACGGCACGGCGCGCCATGCCCTCCTGCCGCCACACGCGGTTCATCGGACGCTCCCGGTGGTCATCGGCTCGGGGACGACCCGGCCGCCGTGGAGGCGGACGACCCGGCCGGCGAGGTCGATCATCGCGGGCCGGTGGGCGACGATGACGGCGGTGCGCCCGGCCGCGAGGGCCCCGGTCGCCGCCACGATCGCCGCCTCGCTGCGGCCGTCCAGCCGGGCCGTCGGCTCGTCCAGCAGGAGCACCCCGGCGGCTGGGCGGCAGAACGCCCGCGCCAGCGCGACCCGCTGCCGCTGCCCCGCCGACAGGTTCGCTCCCCGATCACCGACGACGGTGGCGTACCCGTCGGGCAGCGCCTCGATGAACTCGTCCGCTTCCGCGGCCACCGCCGCCGCCCGCACGTCCTGTGGCGTGGCGTCCGACGCCATGCGGATGTTGTCCTCCACCGTGCCGGCGAACAGATGCGGCCGCTGCGGCACCACCGCCAGCCTGCGCCGCCACTCGTCGAGGTCGACGTGGGCCAGGTCGGCCCCGCCGACCAGCACCCGCCCCGACTCCGGCACCACGAACCCCAGCAACAGCCCGAGCAGCGTGCTCTTGCCCGCCCCGCTCTCCCCGACCAGCGCCACCCGTTCGCCGGGCTCGATCACCAGCGACACCCCGTCCAGCGCGGCCTCCCGCCGCCCCGGGTACCGCACCGTCACGTCCTCCAGCCGGATCTCCGGGACACCGCCCCCGATATCCCCGATTCCGGAAATGTCCGGCGGGACAGACTCGCGGTCGTGCGCTGGACGCGTCGAGCCGACGGGTGCGATGCCCGGTGTGCCGGAGGTGGCGGTGCCGGGTGTGCCGGAGGTGGCGGTGCCGGGTGTGCCGGAGGTGGCGGTGCCGGGTGTGCCGGAGGTGGCGGTGCCGGGTGTGCCGGAGCTGGCGGTCCCGAGGGTGGCGGTGCCGGGGGTGGCGGTGCCGGGGGTGGCGGTGCCCGGGGTGCTGCCGGAGGTGCGGGAGGTGCTGTCGGAGGTGCCGGGGGTGGGGGTTGTGGTGCCGGGGGTGCTGAGGGGAGGTGTGGCCGCGGGTGTGGTGTCGGTGGTGGGTGGGGTGTCGTTGATTACTGCGAAGGTGTCGTCGGCGGCGGCTACGCCTTCCATCGAGGCGTGGAACTTGGTGCCCATCGCGCGCAGGGGCAGGTAGGCCTCGGGGGCGAGGAGCAGGACCAGGAGGGCGGTGGGCAGGTCCAGGCTGCCGGACAGGAGGCGCAGGCCCACCGGGACGGCCACCAGCGCCAGGGAGAGGGACGCGACCAGTTCCAGCACCAGGGAGGACAGGAAGGCGACGCGCAGGGTGCGCATGGTGGCGGCGCGGTGGGCACCGGCCACCTGGCGGATCACGGTGGTCTGGTAGCGGGCCCGGCCGAAGGCGCGCAGGGTGGGCAGGCCGCGCACGACGTCGAGGAAGTGGCCGCCGAGACGCGACAGGGCCCGCCACTGGCGTTCGGTGACGGCCTTGGTCTGCCAGCCGACCAGGGCGCCGAAGACGGGGATGAGGGGCAGCGTCAGCAGCACGACGGCACCCGTGGCCGGGTCGGCGACGAACAGCCGGGCGAGGACCGCCACCGGGACGACGGCGGCGACCGCGACGGCGGGCAGGTAGCCGGTGACGTAGGGGTCCAGGGCGTCCAGGCCCCGCCCGGCGAGCGTGACCAGCTCTCCCGAGCGGTGCGCGGTGAGCCGCGCCGGCCCGAGGCCGCGCAGGCGCGACAGCAGCCGGTGCCGCAGCACCCCCTTCAGCGCGGTGGCGGTACGGCCCGCGGCCGTCCCCTGCGCGGCGCCGAGCAGGGCCCGCGCCACCACCACGGCCGCCAGCGCCGGGAGCGCCGTCAGCGGCAGGGCGCCGGACAGCACCCCGGACAGCACCTCGGCCTGGGCCAGCACCAGCAGCCCGGCGGCGACGGCGGCCGCCAGGCACACCAGCAGGTGGCGGCGGACCGCCGGTTCGGTCCGCGCCAGCCGCAGCAGTTCCTTGTGCATCGATTCCCTAGAAGAAGGACGGGACGCGGGCGCCCGTCCGCCCCCGTTCCCGGAGCTCCCGGCCCGGGGAGAACGTGCGCCATACCCATACTTGCGCCACCACGAGGATGGGAAGCACCGGTAGCGCCATGACACTGAGCACATTCAGCGCCGCCGGTGACGCGGTGTTGCCGAGCAGTGACGGAGCGGCCACCGCGAGCGGCACCGCGACCGGCAGCACGGCGAGCGCCGCCGTCAGCGCCAGCCGCCGCCCGGTGCGTCCGGTCTCCCGGGGCCCCGACAGCCGCCACGCGGCGAACGACCGGCCGTGGACGGCGAGCACGGCGGCGACCACCACGCCGTACAGCAGCCCGATCACGTCGAACGGCTGCCCGGGCAGGCCGCGCAGCACCGAGGCCAGCGTCACGCCCCAGCTCAGCGCCAGCCCCCACGACCCGGCGCACAGCACCGCGTCCCAGAACGCCCGCCAGGCCCGGCCGTCCATCCTGCGCCGGAACCACAGCCCGGCGTCCCGCAGGATCCACGACGTGACCAGCAGCACCACGACCGGGTACAGCCCTCCGAACACCCGTCCCTCCAGCGGAGGGAACACCCCGAACAGCGTGCCGGCGACGGCGACCAGCCACACCTCGTTGGCCAGCACGAACGGCGCCATCGCGGCCACCAGGTGGTCGCGCTGGTCCTGCCGCGTGCCGGGCTCCCCGGCGCGCTCGCGGGCCCTGGCCAGCACGGGCAGCAGCATGCCGAGCCCGATGTCGAAGCCTTCCAGGGCGAAGTAGCCCGCCAGCAGCACCGCGAAGACCGCGAGCCAGATGATCTCCATGGGGGCTCCTTCAGAGGGCGAGGGCGGGGGAGGGGGACGGATCGGCGGGCGCGGGCGCCCCGAGGGCCACCTGCCCGGGCCCGCGCCGCACGGCCCGCGCGATCAGCAGGTAGTCGACAAGGGCCAGCAGCCCGAGCACCCCCGCGAAGGCCACGAAGGACACCATCACGCTGCCATAGGTCAGCCCCGGGGACATGGCGTGGGCGACGTCGAGCTTGCCGTACACCACCCACGGCTGCCGCCCCGCCTCACGGGCCAGCCAGCCGAACAGCGCCGCGACGAACGGCAGCGGCGTCAGCAGCATCAGCAGCGGGTGGACCCACCGGGCGCGGGCCAGCAGGTGCCGGAACAGCAGCGGCGCGAGGACGAGCAGGAACAGCGCCTGCGAGAGCTCGCCGATGAGCCTCATGTTGGCGAGCGCCATCCCGGCGAGCTCACCGTCGAACTTGCCCGGCTGGATGCCGTTCAGCATGCCGAACTGCGCGTACCCGAACCCCGTCGCCAGCAGGCTGCCGATGGTGGCCCACATGACTCCGGTGCGCAGCGACCGGCGGAAGAACTCCTGCTCACCGGTGCGGCGGAACAGCTTGTAGGCGCTCGCGCCCATGACGACGGCCCCGCCGGCGAACAACCCGGCCCCGATGACGTGCGGGAACGCCATGATCAGGGCCGGGTTGGCGAAAAGCGCCCCCACGTCGTCGAGCACCAGGCGCCCGCCCCTGAGCACCGAGCCCGCCGGGTGCTGCAGGAAGGAGTTGGCCACCATGATGAAGAACGCGCTGGCGTACGCGGTGAGCGCCACCAGCCAGATGCACGCCAGGTGCAGCCCTCTCGGCAACCGGTTCCAGCCGAAGATCCACAGGCCGAGGAACGTGGACTCCAGGAAGAACGCGATCAGGGTCTCCATCGCCAGCGGCGCGCCGAACACGTCGCCCGCGAAGTGCGACAGGCCACTCCAGTTCAGGCCGAACTGGAACTCCATCACCAGGCCGGTGAACACGCCGACCGCGTAGTTGATGACGTAGATCTGCCCCCAGAAGCGGGTCATCCGCTCGAAGACGGGAAGGCCGGTGCGCAGATGGCGGGTCTGCATGATCGCCACGAGGGGGGCCAGGCCCAGCGTCAGCACGACGAACAGGAAGTGAAGGCTCCCCGTCACCGCGAACTGCAGCCGGGCCAGGTCGAGCACGTCCATGGTGCCTCTTCCGAAGTCCGGTAGTTATGCCTGCCTACATATAGAGAGCCTACATGTAGACTGTCTACATGCGAATTCCGGATAGGCTTCAGCGGTGAACACCGACGCGCTGCGCGGCCACATGGACGCCTTGCTGCTCTCCGTCCTTGAGGACGAGCCGCTGCACGGGTACGCGATCATCGAGGCGTTGCAGCAGCGCAGCGGGGGTGCGCTCAGCGTGCCGACCGGCACCGTGTACCCCGCGCTGCGGCGGCTCGAGCGGGTCGGCCACCTCACCAGCGAGTGGGCCACGGTCGGCGGGCGCAAACGCCGCACCTACCGCCTGACCCGCTCGGGCCGGGCCGCCCTGGCCGGGGAGCGCTCCGCCTGGAGCGACTTCTCCGGAGTGGTGACCAAGATCCTCACGCCACGCTCACAACCCTGACCGGCGCCGGGGGGCCGGCGAGCCGCACGCCCGCCCGCGCGTGTCTCACGGGGCGCCTGCCGCCGGGCTCCTGGCGTTCCGGCCCTCCCGGGTCAGCCCGTCAGCCCGGCGTCATGGGCGAGCAGGGCGATCTGGGTGCGGTTGTTGAGGTCGAGCTTGGTGAGGATCCGCGACACGTGTGCCTTGACGGTGGCCACGCTCATGAACAGCTCGCCGCTGATCTCCCCGTTGGACCTGCCCCGGCCGACCGCCACCGCCACCTCCCGCTCGCGGTCGCTCAACCGGCTCAGCAGGGCCCGCGCCTGCCGCCGCCGGGGTTCCGCCCCGGTCTCGCCGAGGTGGGCGATGAGTTGCCGGGTCACCACCGGCGACAGGATGGGTTCGCCCTCGGCCACCCGGAAGATCGCGCGCAGTATCTCGGCCGGGCGGGTGTCCTTGAGCAGGAAGCCGCTCGCTCCGGCGCGTAACGCGCGCAGCACGTACGCGTCGGCGTGGAAGGTCGTCAGCACGATGACCTCCGGCGGCCGGGGCCGGGCACGGAGCAGTTCGGTGGCGGCGAGGCCGTCGAGCGTGGGCATCCGGATGTCCATCAGCACCACGTCGGGGGCGTGGGCGTCGACCGCGGCGGCCACCTCCGTGCCGTCGGCCGCCTCGGCCACCACGGCCAGGCCGGGCGAGGTGGCGATGATCATCGCGAGCCCGGCCCGGACGAGCGGGTCGTCGTCGACGACGAGGATCCGGATCGGGTCGTTCACCTCGGCCACGGCAACCACGCCCAGAGCCGGAAGTCCCCTGACCCGGTGCGGCCGTGCTCCAGGCGCCCTCCGGCGAGACCGGTCCGTTCCGCCAGCCCGATGAGGCCGGTGCCCGCGCCGGGGATGGCGGCGCCACCGGCGGCGCCCGGCGGCAGCGGGTTGCGGATCTCGACGGTCAGCCCTTCGCCGGCGGCGCCCCGGACGGTGACCGACGCCCCGGCGCCGTGGCCGTGCTTGCGGGCGTTGGTGAGTCCTTCCTGCACGATCCGGTACGCGCCGCGGCCCGCCACCGCGGGCACGTCGCCCGGATCGTCCACCTGGCACTCCAGCAGGACCGGAGTCCCGGCGCGCCGGGACTCCTCGGCCAGCTCGGGCAGGTCGACCAGGGTGGGCTGGGGCCGGTCCGGCGCGTCGCCGTCGGAGCGGCCGGGTCCTCACGCAGCACGCCGATCACCTCCCGCAGGTCCTCCAGCGCCTGGTGGGCGCAGTCGCGGATCACCCCGGCGGCGCGGGCGTCCTCGCCGGAGGAGGCGCCGAGGCGCAGCTCCAGCGCCCCGGCGTGCAGGCTCACCAGCGAGATGCGGTGGGCGAGCACGTCGTGCATCTCCCGGGCGATCCGGTTGCGTTCGAGCTGGCGTGCCCGGGCCACCAGCAGCTCCCGCTCGGCCTCGGCCCGCCGGGCACGTTCACTCAGGGACTGCCGCCGGGCCCGGACGAACATCCCCCACGCGAGTATCGCCGTCACGAGGACGACGCCGAGGACGGCCTGCGACCAGTGCGTCACCGACATGTCCGGCCGGGCCAGGAGGGAGAGGGTCGCGGTGATCGAGTGCCAGGCCACGACGAGGGCGACCACCGCGAAGCGCCGGTGCACCGCGACGGTGAACAGCGCGATCAGCGCCACGCCCGAGGCGGCCAGCGAGAAGACGCCGAACAGTCCCGCGGCCACCGCCAGGCCGACCGGCCGGCGCCGCCGCACCAGCACCCCGAGACAGCTCAGCCCGCCCAGGGCGAGATCCACGGCGAGCACCTCCGGCGGCAGACGGTGATCCAGGCCGTCCAGGAGGACCAGGACGGTGAAGCACACGGCCAGCGAGAAGAACGCGCCGTCCGCCACCTGGTCGCGCCGCGCGCGCGGGGCCCGGCCCAGCCGGTCGGAGCGGGCGCCGCCGGACGAGCCGGTGGGCGGCGGGCCATGCCCCTCCAGGGCCGCCGGAGTGGTCATGGCGGGAACGATACGTGACGGCCGGTCCGGCGGGCATCCGACCAAAGTCGATGCCGCCTGTCCGCGGCGTCCGACCGAAGTCGATGCCCGTACGTAGACCTGAGTCCGGCCGGCGCCGACTTGGGAGCGATGCGGCGCTCCGGGCGTCCCCGGCAGGCTGGCCCGCATGGACGCCACAAGCCACGCGGACGGCCGGACCAGGTGCCGGCGGACAGGAGCGACGAAATGACGACAAGGGCGGAAGCACAGGCGTCACCCATGCGGGTCGGCACGAAGGCGCGGATCTCGACACTCTGGATCGTCGTGCTGTGCAACATGCTGTTCGCGGACATTCTTAACTTCATCACCCCCGGCACCATCCAGGGGTTCATGACGGGATACGCCGGATCTCTCCGGATCACCTCGGCGATCCTGCTGGGTTCCGCGGTGCTGCTGGAGATCCCCATCCTGATGATCTATCTGTCCCGGGTGCTGGAGCGCCCGGCGAATCGCCTGGCGAACGTCATCGCAGGCGTGGTGACCATCGTGTTCACGACGGTCGGCGGAACGGTGAACCTCCATTCCGTGTTCTTCACGGCCGTGGAGGTCGCCTGCATGTCGCTGATCGTCTGGTACGCGTGGAGGTGGCCTGCCCAGGACACCGTGGTGCGGCCGGGGTGACCTAGCCGAGGATGCGCCGCCCGGCGGGCAGCGGGGCGGCGGTGCCCCGGGTGACGATCAGGCAGCGGGTGGCGCAGTACAGCAGCCACCCCTGGGAGAGGTAGCTGACGGCGGCCAGCACGAGACCGGGTGTGTAGCGGCTGAAGCCGTCGAGCGCGGAGCCGGCGCCGGCGGACAGCGCCATGCCCATGACGAAGATGGCGGGCACCTGGATCCACAGCAGGACGCCGAGCGCCCGGGTGAGCGGCTCGGCCCGCCGCACGCCGCGCCACCTGCGTCCGAGCAGGAGCAGCGCCGTCGCGCCGAGCAGGCCCATGGTGAGCTGGAAGAAGTCCAGGAAGCGGGCGAGCGGCATGAACCACGACGGCTTGCCCTCGTAGGTGGGCGGCGGCAGCTCGGGGTAGATCTGCCAGACCAGGCTCCACGACACGGTGACGACCGGCACGACGAGGAACAGCGCGGCGGCGGTCCTGCGGCCCTCGCACGCGGCCAGCTCGTCCTGGTAACCGGGGGCGATCTCCGCGACCGGCCCGAACTCGGCCACCGCCATCCGCTCCGCCGCCGCGGGGTCGGCCCCCTCGTCCCGGTACGCCGCGGCGGCGTCCTCCAGCCCGTCCCGCGCCTCGGCCACCATGTCCCGCCGCAGCCGCCCCGGGCCGCGCAGCGTGCGGGCCAGCGTGGTCACGTAGTCGTCGATCGCGCCGCTGCCCGCCATCATCTCCCCAAGCCCGCCGTGTCGCCGCCCGTGACGGGCGGCCGGATGCGTTCATTGTCCCGGGCACCCCCGCCGGTCGGCATCGGGGGAACCCCGGGATCGACCCTGAGATCCGGGGGTGATCGCTGGGACGGGCGGGGCGTGGGGGGAGGAAGAAGAAATCTGTCCGATATGGGAGTATTCGTCCAGGTTGTTGGGTGATCATGGGAGAGTGGAATGTGACCGGGGAACCGTTTGCACCGTTCCCGCTACGGCAAGGCCCGCCAACCTTCCGACCACTGGTGGCCACGTTCTATCAAGATTCCGTCATTTCATCTTCTATATAGCTCATGGTGGAGATACCGGGGTTTGATCGCTCTACGCTCCCGGTCATGCGTGGTCTATCCCGGGCGCTCGCCGCCCTGCTGGCCGCCGGCGTCGCAGTCGCCGGCGCCGCCGCCCTCTCTCTGTCCCCGGCCTCGGCCGAACCCGGGACGGTCGTGATCAGTCAGGTGTACGGCGGGGGAGGCAACTCCGGCGCGCCGTTCACCAACGACTTCGTCGAGCTGTTCAACCGCAGCGGCGCGGACGTCTCCCTGGACGGCTGGTCGGTGCAGTACGCCAGCGCCACCGGCACCGGGGCGTTCGCCTCCAACAAGGTGAACCTCTCCGGCAGCCTCGCGCCCGGCCGTTACCACCTGGTCCAGCTCGGCGCGGGCACCACCCCGAGCGCCCCGCTGCCGGCGCCCGACACCACGGGCAACCTCCTGCTGAGCGCCGCGGCCGGCAAGGTCGCCCTGGTCCGCTCGGCCGACGGCCTGGCCTGCAACGGCGGCTCCACCCCGTGCACCGCCGAGCAGCTCGCGCTCGTCGCCGACCTCGTCGGGTACGGCACCGCGAACTTCTCCGAGGGAACCCCGGCCCCGGCGCTGACCAACAGCACCGCGGCCGTCCGCGCCGGGCACGGCTGCACGGACACCGACGCCAACGCCGCGGACTTCACCGCCGCCGCTCCGGAGCCACGCAACTCGGCCACCCCCGCCGCGCCCTGCGGCGAGCCCACCGAGACCCCCACCCCCACCCCGACGCCCACGCCGACCCCGAGCGAGACGCCGACCCCCACGCCGACCCCCACCCCCACGCCGACCCCCACACCCACGCCGACCCCGACGTGTGAGACCCCTGCCACCCACCAGATCGCGCAGGTGCAGGGCTCCGGCGACGCGAGCCCGCTGGCCGGCGCGCAGGTGCGGGTCGAGGGCGTCGTGACCGGCGACTTCCAGGGCACCTCCGGCCTCGGCGGCTTCTACATCCAGGACCCGACCCCGGACGCCGACCCCGCCACGTCCGACGGCCTGTTCGTCTTCACCACCCGCCCGGCCGCCGTCGGTGACCGCGTGCTGGTGAGCGGCACCGCGGTCGAGTTCAACGGCCTCACCGAGATCTCCCCGGCGACCTCCGTGGACGTCTGCGGCACCGGCACCGTCAAGTCCGCCAAGATCCAGCTCCCGCTGGCGGAGGGCACGACGTACGAGCGCTACGAGGGTGTGCTGGTCACCTTCCCGCAGAACCTCACCGTCTCCGAGGTCTACAACCTCGGCCGCTTCGGCGAGATGACCCTGTCCTCGCAGGGCCGCCTCTTCCAGCCCACCGACCGTGAGGGCGTGGACCCGGCCGTGGACGCCCGCCGCCGCATCCTGCTGGACGACGGCTCCAACGTCCAGAACCCGCCCACGCTGCCGTACCACACCGCGGGCTCCGACACGGTCCGCCTGGGCGACCAGATCGACGACCTGACCGGCGTGTTGTCCTACGGCTTCAACCTGTACCGCCTGGAGCCCACCCGGGCGGTCGCCGTGCAGTCCGTCAACCCCAAGCCCGTCAAGCCGGAGAAGGTCGGCGGCGACGTGCGGGTGGCCAGCTTGAACACCCTGAACTGGTTCACCACGCTGGGCTCCCGCGGCGCCACCACCGCCGAGGAGCGCGACCGTCAGCTTCCGAAGCTGGTGGCCGCCCTCAAGGGCCTGGACGCCGACGTGGTCGGCCTCATGGAGGTCGAGAACAACGGCACCACCGCGCTCAACGCCCTGATCGACGCCCTGAACGCGCAGGTCGGCGCCGGCACCTACAAGGGCATCGTCTCCCCGAACCCCGGCACCGACGCCATCCAGGTCGCCCTGATCTACAAGCCGGCCGTCCTCAAGCCGGTGGGCGCCGCCCAGTCCTCCGCCGACCCGGTGTTCCGCCGCCCGCCGCTGATCCAGATGTTCCAGCGCACCAGGGGCGGCGACGGCACGATCTTCACGATGATGGTCAACCACTTCAAGTCCAAGGGCTGCGACGGCGCGACCGGCGCCGACCTGGACCAGGGTGACGGCCAGAGCTGCTTCAACGCCGAGCGCGTCCGCCAGGCCCAGGCCATCCTCGGCCTGATCGACTCCGGCAACCTGCCCAACCCCGTCGTCATCGGCGACCTCAACGCCTACGGCGAGGAGGACCCGATCGACACCCTGGAGGCGGGCAAGCTGGTCAGCGTGAGCAAGAAGCACGTGGCCAAGAAGGACCGCTACAGCTACGTCTTCGACTCGCTCTCCGGCGAGCTCGACCACGCCATGATCGGCAGGGCTCTCGCCAAGAAGGTCACCGGCGCCACCATCTGGCACATCAACGCCGACGAGGGCCGCTTCATGGACTACAACACCGAGTTCAACCCGCCGTACCTGTACGCCCCCGACGCCTACCGCTCCTCCGACCACGACCCGCTGCTGTTCGGCCTGGACCTGAAGAACTGATCCTGTCCGCGGAGAAGCTCCGGCCTGTGCTCACGAGGCCGGGGCTTCCCCGTGTCGTGGCCGCCGCGGAAGGTGTCACGGAGGCGTACGGCGGGTTGCCGGGAATAGACGGCGACATGACGGAAGTTAAGATCGGGCGATGTCCAAGGCGTCAGTCGGGCCGGCCCGGAGCCGACGAGACCCAGATCGGTGATCCGCCAGATCCTCGGATCACCTGACGCCCCTGACGAAGACCCGGTGGCCGCCGGGCACTCACCAGGAGCCTTCTTGCGCCCATCACCGGTCGAGACCGAGCCGAGCCACGCCTGGCCGCACGGCATGCCCACCGCCCCCGCGCCGCGCCGGCGGGACACCTCCGATCCCCTCCCGGCCGGCCAGGACGCGCCCGCCGCGGAGCCGGCCGTCTTCCTGTCCGGGCCGGCGGCCCCGCCCCGGACGCTGGTCGACGTCCTCGCCGAGACCACCCGTCGCCATCCCCGCGCCGCGGCGCTCGACGACGGGCTGACCCGCCTGGACTACCAGGGGCTGAGCGACGAGGTGGAGAGCCTGGCCGGGGAGCTGCGGGCCTCGGGGGTGCGGACCGGCGACCGCGTGGGGGTGCGCGTGCCGTCCGGCACCGCCGACCTCTACGTCGCGATCCTCGCCGTGCTGACCGCGGGCGCCGCGTACGTCCCCGTCGACGCCGACGATCCCGCGGAACGGGCCGAACTGGTCTTCACCGAGGCGGCCGTCCACGCGGTCATCGGCGAGGGCCGCACGATCACCCCGCGCGGCGGCCGGGCCGTGGGCGATGGCGTCAGGGACGGACGTCCCGGGCCGGACGACGACGCCTGGGTCATCTTCACGTCGGGGTCGACGGGCAAGCCCAAGGGTGTGGCGGTGACGCATCGCAGCGCGGCCGCGTTCGTCGACGCCGAGGCGCGGCTGTTCCTCGCGGACGAGCCGATCGGCCCGGGCGACCGTGTGCTCGCCGGCCTTTCCGTGGCGTTCGACGCGTCGTGCGAGGAGATGTGGCTGGCGTGGCGGCACGGCGCGTGCCTGGTCCCGGCGCCGCGCGCGCTCGTGCGCACCGGCATGGACCTCGGTCCCTGGCTGGCCGAGAAGGGCGTCACGGTCGTGTCGACGGTGCCGACCCTGGCGTCGTTGTGGCCGGTGGAGACCCTCGACGACGTGCGCCTGCTGATCTTCGGCGGTGAGGCGTGCCCGCCCGAGCTGGCCGAGCGGCTGGCCGTGCCGGGGCGTGAGGTGTGGAACACCTACGGCCCGACCGAGGCCACCGTCGTGGCGTGCGCCGCCCCGCTGACCGGTCAGGGCCAGGTGCGCATCGGCCTGCCGCTGGCCGGCTGGGACCTCGCGGTGGTGGGCGGCGACGGCGAGCCCGTCGCCATGGGGGAGACCGGCCAGCTCGTCATCGGCGGCGCCGGCCTGGCCCGCTACCTCGACGCCGGCAAGGACGCCGAGAAGTACGCCCCTCTGCCGTCCCTCGGCTGGGAGCGCGCCTACCGCAGCGGCGACCTGGTGAAGGCGGAACGGCAGGGCCTGGTCTTCGTCGGACGGGCGGACGAGCAGGTCAAGCTCGGTGGCCGCCGCATCGAGCTGGGCGAGATCGACGCGGCGATCCAGGCGCTCGACGGCGTGCTCGGCGCGGCCGCCGCGGTCCGCACCACCGGATCGGGGCACCAGCTTCTGGTCGGCTACGTCGTCCCCGGCGAGGGCTTCGACCCGGAGGCCGCGCGCGAACGCCTGGCGGAGGCGCTGCCTGCGGCGCTGGTCCCGCGCATCGCGCTCGTCGAGCACCTGCCGACCCGGACCTCCGGCAAGATCGACCGCGACGCCCTGCCGTGGCCCCTGCCCGGGGGCGCGTCCCCCGCCGCGACCGCCGAATTGTCCGGCGACGAGCGGTGGGTGGCGGAGCGGTGGTCCGGCATCCTCGGCGTGGACGCCGCGGACCGTGACGCCGACTTCTTCACCCTGGGCGGCACCAGCCTGGCCGCGGCCCGGCTCGTGTCGGAGCTGCGCGCCCGCTACCCGGCCGCGGCGGTGCGCGACGTGTACGAGCACCCGTCGCTCGGCGCGCTTGCCGCGCGCCTGGCCGCGCTGGCACGCCCGGACGTGACGGCCGCCGGGCGCGTCGTGACGCCGGTGCCGCGCCGGGCCGCGGCGGCTCAGACGGCGCTGATGGTGCCGCTGCTCACCGTCGGCGGCATGCGCTGGATCGTCGGCCTGGCCACGCTGAACAACGTCATGTCGCTTCCCTGGGCGCCGGTCGTCTCGTGGTGGTGGGTCCTGGCCGGCTGGCTGCTGTTCATCTCGCCCTGGGGACGCATCGGCCTGGCCGCCGCGGCCGCCCGGCTGCTGCTGCGCGGGCTCAGGCCCGGCGTCCACCCCCGCGGCGGGGGCACGCACCTGCGGCTCTGGTTCGCCGAGCAGTTCGCCCTCCAGATCGGGGTGGCGCAACTGTCGGGCGCCCCGTGGATCGCTCGTTACGCCCGGGCACTCGGGGCGCAGATCGGCGAGGGCACCGACCTGCACACGCTGCCCCCGGTCACCGGCATGCTCAGGCTGGGGAAGAACGCCGCCATCGAACCCGAGGTGGACCTGCACGGGTACTGGCTGGACGGCGACCTGCTGCGCGTCGGTGAGATCCGCGTCGGCGCCGCCGCCACGGTCGGCGCACGCGCCACCTTGCTGCCCGGCGCGCGCATCGGCAAGAACGCGCAGGTGGCCCCGGGCGCCGTGGTCGAGGGCGCCGTCCCCGCCGGTGAGCGCTGGGCGGGCGCGCCGGCCACACGGCAGGGCAAGGCGCGGCGGTTCCCCCCGTCGGAACGGCCGCCGCGGTCCCGGCGCTGGGAGGCGATGTACGGGCTGTCGGCGATGTTCCTGAGCCTGGTCCCGATCCTGGCGGCGCTGTGCGGCCTGGTCGTGCTCAACGCCTTCGTCCGCGGCGCGGCCACGCTCGGGGAGGCGCTGCCCGCGGCGCTCTACGGCGTCGCGCCCGCCACGGTGACGTCGCTGGCGGCGTTCGCGCTGATCGTCGTGGTGTGCGTGCGGCTGCTCGGCGTGGGCCTGCGCCCGGGGCGGCACCCCGTGCACAGCCGCCAGGCGTGGCAGGCCTGGGCGACCGGCCGTCTGATGGCGGCGGCCCGCGTCTGGCTGTTCCCCCTGTACGCCAGCATCCTCACCCCCGCGTGGCTGCGCGCCCTCGGCATGAAGGTCGGCCGCGACGTGGAGCTGTCCACGGTGCTGGCGCTGCCCACCATGACCACCGTGGGCGACGGGGCGTTCCTCGCGGACGACACGATGGTCGCGCCGTACGAACTCGTCAACGGCAGCCTGCGGGTGGACCAGGTGCGCATCGGCAAGCGCGCCTTCCTCGGCAACTCCGGTATGACGGCACCCGGCCGCAAGGTGCCGAAGGACGGCCTGGTCGGCGTGTTGTCGGCCACGCCGAAGAAGGCCAAGGCGGGGTCGTCCTACCTCGGCATGCCCCCGGTCGAGTTGCGCAGGACGGCCGAGGCGGGCGACCGGAGCCGCACCTACGACCCGCCGCGCCGGCTCAAGGCGGCGCGGGCCTTCGTGGAGGTCTGCCGGGTCGTCCCCGCGATGTTCACGGTGGCGCTCGCCGTGCTGGTCGCGGCGACGCTGGAGTTCCTCGCGGGTTCGTACGGCTTCGCGGCGGCGGCCCTGACGGCGGGGTTCGTCCTGGCAGGCGCCGGAGTGACGGCCGCCGCGGTCACCACCGCGGCCAAGTGGGCGCTCGTCGGCAGGATCACCGCGGGCAGCCGTCCCCTGTGGAGTTCGTTCGTGTGGCGCAACGAACTGGCCGACAACTTCGTGGAGGTGCTCGCCGCACCCTGGTTCGCCGAGGGGTGGCTCGGGACCGCTCCGCTCAACCTGTGGCTGCGCTCGCTCGGCGCGCGCGTCGGCCGCGGGGTCTGGTGCGACACCTACTGGCTGCCCGAGGCCGACCTCGTCGAGGTGGGCGACGGTGCGAGCGTCGGCCGCGGGTGCGTGCTGCAGACCCACCTCTTCCATGATCGCGTGATGAGCATCGATAGGGTCGTCCTGCGGAACGGGGCGACGCTCGGGCCGCACGGAGTCGTCCTCCCGGCGGCGACCATCGGGCAGGACACCACGATCGGACCGGCGTCCCTGGTGATGCGCGGCGAGACCGTGCCCGAGGGCTCCCGCTGGTTCGGCAACCCGATCAGACCGTGGGCTCCCGCCCCGTCGAAGTGATCTGGAAGGCATGACCGAACGTGAGCGTGGCACCCGGCGCCTCCCGCCGGCCCTACTTCCCCGAACGCGGGAACGAGGGGTACTGGGCCGAGCGGTACGAGTTGTCGCTGGACTACCGGGTGGGCGCCGGCCGGCTGCGCGCGTCGGCCGTCATCTCGGCGTTCGCGACCGGCCCTCTGAACGGGTTCACGCTCGACCTGTCGGATGCCCTGCGGGTCAACGGGGTGGTGGTCGACGGCGTGCCGGCCCGGTTCACCCACCGCGGTGACAAGCTGCGCGTCGTCCCGGCGCGGGGCCTGCAGGAAGGCACCCTGTTCGTCGTGGAGGTCGAGTACCGGGGCGTCCCGCGCCCCGCGCCGAGCCGCTGGGGCGGTCTCGGCTGGGACCGGCTCACGGACGGGGTGATCGTCGCGAGCCAGCCGACCGGGGCGCCGTCGTGGTTCCCGTGCAACGACCGTCCGGGCGACAAGTCCACCTACCGCATATCGGTCACCACCGGTTCGGCGTACACCGTCGTGGCCAACGGCGACCTGGCCGCCCGCAGCCGCGGCGCGTCCACGACCACCTGGGTGTACGAGCAGGCGGAGCCGATGGCGACGTACCTGGCGAGCGTGCAGATCGGCCGGTACCAGGAGACGGCGCTCGCCGGCCCGGTGCCGCAACGGGTGTTCCACCCGCCCCGGCTCGGGTCGCGGGTCCGGACGGACTTCGCCCGCCAGGGACAGATGATCGACCTGTTCACCGGCCTGTTCGGCCCCTACCCCTTCGGGTCGTACACCGCGGTGGTGGTGGACGACGACCTGGAGATCCCGGTCGAGGCGCAGGGAATGTCGATCTTCGGGCGCAACCATGTGGACGGCCGCCGCGGCGAGGAACGCCTGGTCGCGCACGAGCTGGCCCACCAGTGGTTCGGCAACAGCCTGACGCTCGGCTGCTGGAGCGAGATCTGGCTGCACGAGGGTTTCGCCGCGTACGCCGAGTGGTTGTGGTCGGAGGCATCGGGCGGCGAGACGGCCGACGCGCTCGCCGCCCGCTGGCACCGCAAACTGGCCACCCTGCCCCAGGACTTCCCCCTGGCCGACCCGGCCCCCCGGCGCCTGTTCGACGACCGTGTGTACAAACGCGGCGCGCTGACCTTGCACGCCCTGAGACGCGCGCTCGGCGACGAGCCGTTCTTCGCGCTGCTCCGCGAATGGACGGCCACCTACCAGCACGGCACGGTCACCACCGGCCACTTCGCCCGCCTGGCGGCGCGCTACTCGGCCGCGCCGCTGGACCCGCTGTTCTCCGCGTGGCTGCGTACCGAACGCCTCCCGCCCGTGCCCGCCCCGCGGCCCCGGTGGTGAGGTAGGCCCCTGTCCCGCCGGCTACGTCATGGCGGTGCGGCCGGTGAGCGCGCCGCCGATCTCGCCGGCCACCTCGGGGTGGGCGAGGTACTCCTCGATGTCGTGCACCCGCCCGGCCGGGTTGACGACGGATGTCTCGACCAGCCGTCCCGGCCAGTCGTCACCGAGCGGGCAGCCGATGGTGACCGGGTCGGTGGGGCACCACGCGTTGTACCAGTGGGCCACCCGGTCCAGGCGCCCGGGGCCGCCGGTGAGCAGGCGGTCGTGCACGCTGTCCATGCCGAGCGGGCTGCCGGCGGTCACGAGCAGCTCGACGTCCGCCTCCGGGGCGAGGCGGGTGAGCAGGTCCACCGCGACGACCGTGCCCAGGCTGTGGCTGACCAGCACCACCCGCCCCGTCCGCGGCGTCGTCCGCAGGACGTCGTCCAGGACCGCCTCCCGCACCCGTTCGTCGTCGAGGTAGGCGGCGACGTCCCCGAAGATCGCCGCGATGGCCAGCCGGTCCAGGTCGGTGACGGCGGCGAGCCAGCTCAGCCCTTGGTGGACGGCGCCGGGCACCCCCTCCTCGGGGACGGGCCGCACGGCGGGCATGCCGGCGCGGGCCGCGGCCTCCGTGATCATCTGTTCGTACAGCAGGCGCGCGGTGCCGGAGACCGGGTCGGCGACGATCGCCTCCAGTGACGGCGGGGCGGTCCTGGACGGCCGCAGGGCCTCGGCGAGCCGGTCCCCGTAGTAGGGGAACCAGACGCCGGCGGGTTCGATCGTGGGCAGCCCGGCGCGGGTGAGCCCGCAGTTCAAGCCGGCGGTCCAGTAGCGGCGCAGGTGCTCGGGGTCGCGTCCCTGCTGGCCGCGGCCGTGCAGGAAGACGAGGTGAAGCCCTCCGCCGAACGCGCCGGCCCCGGCGGCCAGGCCGCCGCGGGCCACGGCCGGCGGCACCCGCCCGGGACGCACGGCCGTCTCCCCGGCCGGTCCCCGGCCGCGGAGCGCGGCCGGCGCGGCCGGTCCGCCGACGGCGGGCGTGGCGGGTGCGACGGGTCCGTCGGCGGGGGGTGCGACGGGTCCGTCGGCGGGCGGCGTGGCCGGTCCGTGGCCGGCGGGTGCCGTGGTCGCGGCGGGTCCGTCGCCGGCGGGTGCGGCCGGGTGCGGGGTCGTGCCGCCGGGGAGTCCCGACTCCGGGCCCATCTCCGCCAGGAACGCCTGGCGGGTCGCGTCGAGCGGCAGGCCGGCCAGGTGCTTGAGGATGGAGCTGACGCGGACGCCCTCGTTGGAGATCCAGTCGACGGCGTCGTCGCCGTCGCCGGGCTGCCAGACCTGGCCGTCCCGCCGCAGGATCCGGCCCTGGTCGTCGGTCCTCGGCACGCCGCCGTGGTGCAGCGCCGCGACCTCCCACTGGTCGTTGTAGACGGGCGAGCCTGAGCTGCCGGGCTCGGTGTCGGTCCGGTACTGCAGGAAGTCGTCGAGCCGCACCTCCAGGCTGTTCTCGCGGATGGAGATCTCCTTCAGCCGGCCGCTCGGGTGCCCCACGATGTTGACCGGTTCCCCGACGACCAGCTTGCCGAGCTGGACGCTGAGCCGGTTCCAGCCGAACGTCTCGCCCACCGGCCGCCCGGACGCGCCGGGGTTCACCAGGACCAGGGCGAAGTCGAGGTCCTGGCAGGCGACGAAGAAGGTGTCCGGGTCCAGGGTGTACCGCTTGGCCGGCTCGGGCGTGTTGTCGATGCCGACCTGGGCGTCGAACTCCACGAAGGCCTGCCGTGCGGCCTCGGCCCGGGGGAACACGTGGTGGTTGGTCATCAGGAGCCGCGGCGAGACCAGGAAGCCGGTGCCGATCGGCAGTTCGCGGCCGTTCTCGCCCACCGAGACGCGGGCGACGGTCCGCGCCGCGCGGGCCCCGCGTGGAAGGAAGCTCCACGCCTGCAGGTCCTTCGCGACGCCCAGGATGCGTTCGTGCATGGCGGGCCGGTCCAGTGACGCGGTGCGCGTCGCCTCCATCACCGCCTCCACCGGCACGCCGTGACGCTGGACGAGCCGGGCGGCCCGGGCCGCGAGCGACTCCGGCGAGTCGGGGAACGCGTCGCCCCGCTCCTGCCTGCGGTGCGCCTCGTCCCGTACGGCACTGCTCCGCCGGTACCGTTCCGCGGCGGCTTTCGCGTGCCTTAAGCCCTTCTCCCGTACTTCACCAGGTATGTCCATCTGGATGCTCCGATCCGGATCCCGGCCCGTCGCCTCGTTTCTCGACGGTCAGCACGCCTCCCGCGCAGGAGAGCACGGTGAGCTCGAACGGCGTGCGCCCGCCCTCGGGAAACCAGACGCGCACCCGGCCCCCCTCCTCACGCCGCCAGCGGCCCGCCACCTCCCGCGGGCGGTCGGCCGGGCCGGGGACGAGCTCGGCGAACGTCCCGTCCGCCCGGAACGTCAGGCCGCGCCGCGGCCGCCGTGAAGGAGGAAACGGGTGGTCCCGCGGGCGGTAGACCGCCGTGGTCGCGGTGTCCTCCTCGTGGGAGTGGAGCCAGGCGCCGGCGATGTCCTGCGGTGTCCCGCTCATGGCCGTCCCTCGCGTCGCCTCCCTCACTCGCGGTCGCCCACCATGCCGAGCGCGACGCGGATGTCGTCGAGGACCTCCGCGGTCAGCCGCTCGCTGTCGTGCAGAAGCCGCCGCACCTCGCCGTCGTGGACCGGCTGCCGCATCTCGGGCACCGCCGTGCGGGCGGGCGCCACGGGCACGCGGCTCTCCGGCGCGACGAGGAACGACGCCCGTTCCCCCTCCAGGCAGGCGTTCATCCGGGTGGCCTGGCCGCGGGTGAACATGAACATGGCCGCGTCGTCGGTGTAGTCCATGTAGTTCACGAACATGTCCCCGTGGGGCCCGTTGCCACAGGTGACGCGCGGGAAGCGCGGCGATCCCTGGTTCGAGCCGGCCTGGTTCGGCGTGTCGTCCACCTTGTCGTCGCCGGCGCACGCGCCGTCGTCGTCGCCCCAGATGTGGTACAGGTCCAGCCAGTGGCCGATCTCGTGTGTCGCGGTACGGCCGCCGTCGAAGGGCGGCGCCGCGGTGCCGGTCACCCCGAAGGCCGAGTGCAGGATGACGACGCCGTCGGTCTGCGGCGGGCCGCCGGGGAACTGGGCGTAGCCGAGGAGCCCTCCGCCGAGCCGGCAGACCCACACGTTGAGGTACCTGTCGCTCGGCCACGGGTCGGAACCGCCGGTGGCGGTCGCCTTCACGGCGTCGTCCCAGGTGAAGTCGCGCACGTCGGTGGCGACCCGGATGACGCCGCCGGTCGGTTCGCCGCCCGGGTCCCGCGTGGCGAGGCGGAACTCGACCCGGGCGTCGGCGACCAGCGGCTTCCACGGGTCCGGCACCTTGACCACGTCGGGGTTGGCCGCGCGGAAGTCCTGGTTGAGCACGTCGATCTGGCTGTGGATCTGCTCGTCCGTGATGTCGTGCTCAGGGACGGCGTGGACCACGTGGACGACGACCGGGATGGTGACCACGCCGGTGCGCGCGGGGGCGAGCCGTCCCCGCTCGTACAGCAGCGCCCGGTTCTCGATCAGCGCACGCCGGGAGCGGTACGTCGAGCTCTCGTTCAGCAGCCTGCGGTGCACCAGCATGGTCCCGCACAGGTCGCGGGCCGGAAGCCGTGGAAGGCCGGGTTCGGTCATGGCGAGTCCTCCCGATCTCTGCCGCCGGAGCCCATGGAGGACTGCCGGGAAAGATGCCTCTGGAGTTCGATGTTCCGGAACTGGTAGAACGGCCCCTCGGTCCTGAGCAGGCCGAGGCGGTGGGCGTCGTCGAGGAAGTCCATGGCGCGCAGCGGCATCCTGCCCTTGGTGGCCAGGCGGGGGAGCGCCAGGTTGTAGACGAGCCAGGCGTGGTGGCTGCCCAGCATGAGCCCGAACAGCAGGCCGAGCAGCACACCGCCCACGGTCGCCGTCGCCGCGCCGAGCCCGCTCCGCAGCCCGATGGCCCCCGCCATGAGGCCGATCACGAGCCCGCTGAACGCCCGGATCAGGGTGAGGTTCCGGTCGGCCCTCCAGGTCGAGCGGGGGGACCGTGCCGTGGCGGTGGCGGCGGGATGCTCCACCCACCGGAGCAGGCCGAGCACGAGCAGGAAGCCGAGCCCGGACAGCAGCCCGATGTCCAGGGCCGCCCTCGGCCCGACGCCCCGTTTCACCGATTCCCCCATGAGCCATCCCGCGAGCGCGCCGAGCAGGCCGACGACGAGTCCCGCCGTGAGGGTGTGGACGAGAAGCGAGAGCCTTCCGCGCAGCCGGAACTCGGCGTAGCCGGGCGGTTCGGTGAACCACGACCTGCTCGCGATCACGATGGAGAGCGCGGACGCGACGCCGACCGCCGCCCCCGCCGCCGGACCGGCCAGCGCACCGAGCACCAGTCCGACCAGGAGGCCGCACACGAGGCCGACCGCGAGCCGGACCGGGCGGGTGGAGGTGTACCGCGCCAGATGCCACCAGGCCACGTCGTTGATGTCCTCGCCGCTCAGCATGAGCTGCCGTGAGAGGTAGCTCAGCCAGCGGCGTACGTGGTCGGGGTCCCACTCGTGGCGGGGCTGGAAGAGCTGGGCCTGGCCGTCGGCGGCGGGCGGGCGTGAGGCGACGACGGCGGGGATGAGCTCGTCGCACAGGTGGTCGTTCAGCACGGACGCGTCCCCGCGCCCGAGCTCCAGCAGGGGACGCGGATCCTGCCGTGAGGTGATGTAGGCGGCGCGGACCAGCCACAGACCGAAGGGCGTCGAGGTGACCTCGGCCAGGGCCGGGGCCGAGCCGTCGCGCAGCGCCGCCAGGACGGGCGACCAGTCGTGCCGGGGGCGTGGGGGAAGGCACACCTGCAGGTGGTCGGCGGCCCTGCCGGGGGAGAGGGGGTGCGGCTCGATCGCCGCCGCGGCGGTGAGGACGTCGCCGAGGGTGTCGACCGATTCCGCGAACTGCTCGGTGCGGCAGGTGAGGATGAGCTGGTCGGAGTCGGACATCGACCCGTTGAGCGCCCGCAGGACGTCCGCCCGGGCCTCCCGGGGCAGTTCGTCCAGCCCGTCCACGACCGGCAGCACCTCGCTGCGGGTCGCCAGGGCTCTCGGGGCGTCCGGGCCGAGCCCTTCGGCGCGCAGGGCGGGGTAGTCCATGCCGAGGCACGCCGCCAGCCAGTCCTGCACCCGGGGGTGGGTCGCGGTGTTCCAGCGTCCCGCGGACAACAGCACGGGGACGGGCTCGCCGGGGAGCCGCGTCCTCACGAGCTCCATGAGCAGTTGCACGGCCAGGGTCGTCTTGCCCGTCCCCGGCCCGCCGAGGATGACGAGGCGCCTGCATCGCAGGTCGCGGAAGTCGTTGGCCATGACCGTGATCTGGTCCCTGAGGTTGGGGAAGCACACGTCCCCTTTGGCGATCAGGCGTGGGTGGTCCATCAGTTCCTCGTGCTCGGTCGACCCCCAGGGCACCGGGATGGGCTCGGGGTCCCCGAGCGACCGCAGGACCGTCTCCTTGCTCCACTGCTCGATCACGAGACCCGCGAGGACGTCCTTGGCCTTGTCGATGTCGGTGGTCGTCGGTGCGGGGGCGGGCCCGGTCGACCTGCGCCACCAGGACGTCAGCTGCACCAGGCCGTTCCCGAGCGATATCGTGCTGGTCACCAGGGCCACGATGGTCGCGAAGTCCGCCACCTTGCCCGGCCCCTGCGGCACCTGCGAGCTTCGCGCGACGCCGAAGGACACGATCGCCAGGCCCAGCAGCAGGAATCCGAGCGCCAACGACCCCTTGGGCCTCCGGTACCACCGTCGCCTGCCCATAAATCCATCATGCGACCGTGCCCACCAGGAACTTCGCAGCATAAGGTTGATCAAGCGGAAAGACTCGCACGCCGTGCCATGCGCCGCGTCAAACCTCCGGCATCGGGGCTCCGTGTCAGCCGGACCGTCCCCGTACGAGGGCGTGCCCGCGCGGACCGGGCAGGACCAGGTTGCCGCCGAGGATCAGCATGAAGCGCTCCAGGCCCGGCACGATGACGTGCACCGCGACGATCCGGCCCGGCAGGACGGCCACGACACGCCGGTAGGGGACGAAGCCGTGCGCGGTCAGGACGGTGACCAGCTTCCGTAGCTGGTCACGGGGGTGACGCGGCACGCCGCCGGCCTCACGGCAGGGGACCGTGCGGGCGCGGCGCAGGTGGACGGTGAGGTCGAAGCGCCCGCACGCGCGCAGTTCCGGGTGGCGGGCGGACCACGCCGGCTCGTCCGGGGCCGTGCGGCCCAGAGTCGTCTGGATCAGCTCGGTGAGGGCCCGCCACGCGGCGTGGGAGGCGCTGAGCGAGGTGCCGGCGCCCCGCCGGTGCGGGTGGCGGGCGGTCGGGGCGGTGTAGGCGAGCATGGTGGGGACCCCGAGATCGCTGGTGATGTCCAGCAGGTGCACCGGCGCGCCGGTGACCCGTTCGGCCGCCGCGTACGCGTGCGCCAGGTGGCACGGGAGAGTGGCGGGATCGACCACGGCGGGCCGGAACTCCGCATCGCGGAGGAAGGCCCGCACCAGGAGCAGGGAGAGGGCGTCACGCTCGACGGCCTCGTTGAGCGCGTGCAGCAGAGCCTCGGCGGCGGTGACCCCGGCGGCCGAACCGCTGTTGCAGGCGTAGCGCATCAGGTGGCGGTAGTCGCACGTGTCCGCGGCCCGCTCGCGCAGCCGCCCGGCGTGCGTCTCGGCGTACCAGGGTGCCCCAAGGAACAGCGGCACCGCGATCTCCCGCCCGCCGCCGAGGGGACGGTACCGGTGGCACGCCAGGCGGCCGGGTGCGCGGGACAGCAGCACGCCGCAGGCCTCACGCCGCAGCGGCCCGGCCGCGACGCCGGCGGGCTCGGCCAGTTCCAGGGCCGCGGGATCGAACAGGGCCGGGCCGGTCAGATGGTGTTCGAGCGCCTCGAAGAGCGCTCCGGCGCGTGCCTCCGCACGCCGCCCCTTGCCCATGCCCTCGGCCGCGGGCGGCCCGGCGCCGCCGGTGAGCAGCCGGCAGGACCAGGCGCCGGGCTCGCCGCCCCGACCCCTATCGGTGAGTTCCGGTGTCAGGCCCAGCGTCGCGATCGCCGCCGTCACCCGTCTCGTGGCCTCCTGGAGCGGCACCACGCGCTCCACCCCGGGCGGTGGGCCGGACCTTCGCCGGCCGCAGCAGCTCGTCCAGTCGCTCATGTTCGGCTTCGGTCAGTTCCTGACGGTCCCTGTCCAGTGACTCGGCTCTCACGAAGTCCGCGCCCTGACCCATGGAAATCACCGCCCTCGCATTTCGGGTAACGCCTGTTCGATTCCCGGGAACACGTCAAAAGAACACCGGATATATCCGTACATGCGGCCATTGGTCTGTAGATCTGACCCGATCCGCCCCGTTTTCGGGCGGATCGGGGTTTCACCCGCCGGGCGGCGGGCCATTTCTCTCCAGAGTGAGTTCCGGCAGCTCAGGACGGGGCGCAGGTATGATCTTCGAACCGTTCTCCATCGGCGACGTCGCCTTCAAGAACCGCGTGATCCGTTCCTCGATCGGCGGGAGGACGGCGTATTACGACGGAACCGTCAGCGACGCGTGGAAGAACTTCGAACTGCGTTTCGCGCGTAACGGCGTGGCCGCCATCGTGTCGGCCACACTCAACGTCAACCCCGTGCGGTGGTCGCCCCTCGAATATCCCCAGATCAGCCACGACAAGTTCGTCAGGCCCCTGGCGGAGGCGATCCACGCCGTCCACGCCGAGGGCTGCAGGTACGTCATCCAGATCGGCGACGGCGGTTCGCACGTCCAGACCAGCCTGTTCAGCCAGCCCCAGGACGGCTACGGCCCGTCGCCGGGCTTCGATCTGCTCTTCGGGTACCGCAGCCGGCGGACCGGGATGACGCTCGCCGACATCGAGCAGGCGGTCCACGAGTTCGGGCAGGCGGCGCGGCGTGCCCGTGAGGCCGGCGCCGACGGCGTGGAGATCACCGCGTCGAAGGGCTACCTGATCCACCAGTTCCTGAACCCGGCCGTCAACCGCCGCCGGGACCGGTACGGCGGCTCCGTGGAGAGGCGTTTCCAACTGCTGCGCGAGGTCGTCGGCTCGGTGCGCCGGCAGGTCGGCCCTGACTTCCTGCTCGGCGTGCGCATCTCGGCGTGGGACCGCAACTACCAGCCCGTCAACGTCCGGTGGCCGGTGACGTGGCCGCTGCGCGAGTTCGTCCGGGGCAACGACATCGGCACCTACCTCCGCTACGGCAGGTGGCTGCGGGACCTCGGCGTCGACTACCTGCACGTGAGCAACGGCTACGGCTTCATCAACCCGGGTGAGACCCCCGGCAGGTTCCCGCTCGACGAGGTGCGGCAGTTCGCCAACTCCACCCGTCACCTGTCGGCCAAGGCGGCGGTCCGGGCCACGATCCTCAACGTGCTCCCCAAGGTGCTGCTCGACCGGCTCCTCGGCATCGGCTGGACGACCGGCGAGGCGGCCAACCTCGGCGACGCGCGGCGGTTCCGCGAGGAGACCGGGCTGCCGGTGATCGCCAACGGCGGTTTCCAGCGACGGTCACTGGTCGAGGAGGCACTCACGTCCGGTGCCTGCGACCTCGTGTCGATGGCCCGGCCCCTGCTGGCGAACCCCGGCCTTCTCGAGGTGTTCCGCCAGGGCAGGGAGTCTCCCGCCCGGCCCTGCACGTTCTGCAACCGTTGCACGGTCCGCACGACGCTGTTCCCGCTCGGTTGCTACGAACCTCTCCGCTTCGACTCCGACGCGGAGATGGAGGCGCAGATCCTGGACTGGTCGGCCAGGCCCGACGTCCCCGAGCCGCTCCCGTGGGACCCGCCCGCCGTGGCGGACCTCTCCACGGTGGGTTCGGGCGACGGCCACCGGGCGGGCCGCCGTGAATGAGAGGGGCGTCGGATGCGCGACATCAAGAAGCGGGAACGCCGGGCCGGCGCTCCCCCTGTGGCCGTCTGGCGTGAGCGCTACGTCGGCGGCACTCCCGAGGCGGAGCGGCTGATATTCGAGAAGCTGGCCCGCGACCTCATGCTGGTGCAGCTCAAGATCCAGAAGGCCACCGGCGCCGCCGCCGTCGCGCGCGCCTTCCAGGCCAAGACGATTTTCGCCGCCGAGAACGCCGGCCTGGTCTTCCGCGACGACCTTCCCGGCGACCTGCGCGCCGGCTTCGCCCAGCCGGGTGCCGCCTACCCGGTCACCGTCCGGCTGTCCAACGCCAGCGGCACCCACCAGCCCGACCACGCGCCGGACATGCGGAGCGCGGCGCTGCGGGTCCAGGTGGGCCCCGGCGAGGCCCACGACCTCCTCATGACCAACCACCCGGTCTCCCACGCCCGCGACGCGCGCGAACTCGTCATGCTCGCCAAAGCTCTGGCCGGCGCGGACTCGGCGCTCCGCAAGGCGTTCGCGCTGTTCGTCACGCTGCCCACGGCGATCGGCTGGTCCGCCGCCGCGCGCATGCGGCGGAACCTGAGGGCGGGGACCCGGCGCACGGTCCGAAGCCTCGCGCTGGAAAGCTTCTGGAGCCGCAGCGCCATCCTGTGGGGAGCCGCCGGGCCGGTGCGGTACCGCCTGCGCCCCGCCCCGGGCACGCCGCCGGCTCCCGAGCCGCCGCGCACCGATCCCGACTACCTGCGGCACGAGCTGTCCCGGCGGCTGGCCACGACGGACGTCGTGTTCGAGCTGTGCGTGCAGCGCTACGTGGACTCGCGGCGCACCCCCATCGAGGACGGCGCAGCCGAGTGGCGCGAGGAGGACACGCCCTTCGTCCCGGTGGCGACGCTGACGATCCCCCGGCAGGACACCGGCACCGCCGAGGCGCGTGCCGCCGAGCGGCGGGTCGACCGGCTGGCGTTCAACCCGTGGAACACCACCGAGGAGTTCCGCCCCCTCGGCAACATCAACAGGGCGCGCAAGGCCGCCTACGAGGCCAGCAGCGCCCACCGCCTCGGCGAGCGCTTCGTCACGCCGGTGCCGCGCCGCAACACGGTGCTCGGCGTGCCGGTACGAGCGGCGTTCCGTGTCCTGAACCGGGTCGTGCCCTGGCACCGGCTCCCGGAGCGGCTCGGCCTGCTCAACCTCGACGCGCTGCGGCAGACGCTGCGCCGGGCCAACCTCATCGACACCGAGACCAGGCAGGCCCCGCCGCAGACCCAGCCGGTGCCTCCGCCGATCGACGAACGGCTGCGGGCCAGGCGCAGCTACGACGGCAGCCACAACGACCTGTCCGCGCCGTCGATGGGCGCCGTCGGCTCCGCCTTCGGCCGCAACCTCGCGCCGGTCCATCGCCCCGATCTGTTCCACACGCCCAACCCGGTCGTCGTCAGCAGGGAACTGCTCCACCGGGACACCTTCATCCCGGCGCGGACGCTGAACGTCCTCGCCGCCGCGTGGATCCAGTTCCAGGTGCACGACTGGGTCGACCACCGGCGCTACCCGGCCGGCACGAAGAGCGTGGAGGTGCCGCTGCCGCCCGGCACGCGCTGGCGCAACACCCCCGGCGGGCCGCTGGAGGACGTGATGCGTTTCGCCGAGAACGAAGGCATCCCCTCCATCGATCCCGCACGGCCGCCGCTCCTGTTCGGCAACATGGCGTCGCACTGGTGGGACGGCTCTGAGGTGTACGGGGGGGACGAGACCGTCGCCATGTCGCTGCGCGAACCGGGCGGCGGCGCGGAGCTGCGCCTGGAACAGGGCCACCTGCCGTCCGGCCCGGACGGCACCCCGATCACCGGCTTCAAGGACAACTGGTGGCTCGGCCTCAGCATCATGCACACCCTGTTCGCCCGCGAGCACAACGCCATCTGCCGGGCCCTGCGCGGCGAGTACCCCGGCATGAGCGAGGACAGCATCTATCACACCGCGCGGCTGGTCGTCTCCGCCCTCCTCGCCAAGATCCACACGGTGGAGTGGACCCCCTCGATCCTCGCCAACGACATGGTCGTCACCGCGCTGCACGCCAACTGGAGCGGGCCCCCGAGGAACTGGCTCACCCGGCTCGGCCTGTGGCTGTACGACACGCACGCCCTCACCGGCATCCGGGGGACCCTGCCCGACCATCACGACGTGCCCTACTCCCTCACCGAGGACTTCGTCGCCATCTACCGGATGCACCCGCTGATCCCCGACGACTTCGAGCTCGCCGACCACACCACCGGCCGGCCGCGGGAGAGCCTGACGCTGCCCGACGTCCTCGGCGGCGCCACCGAGGCGGTCATCCGCAGGACCGGCCTCGCCGACTCGCTGTACTCGTTCGGCATCGCCCATCCGGGGGCCGTCACCCTGCACAACTTCCCCCGCGCGCTCCAGGCGTTCGAGCGGGGCGGGGAGATCATCGACCTGTCCGTGGTCGATCTGGTGCGTGACCGGCGCCGCGGCGTGCCCCGCTACAACAACTTCCGCGCGGGCCTGCACAAGCCGCGGGTGCGGCGGTTCGAGGACCTCACCTCCGAGCCGGAGACGCTGGCGCGGCTGAAGGACGTCTACCGCACGGTCGACGAGATCGACACGATGGTGGGCCTGTTCGCCGAGAACCCTCCGGAGGGCTTCGGCTTCAGCGACACCGCCTTCCGCCTGTTCATCCTCATGGCCACCCGGCGCCTGCAGAGCGACCGCTTCCTCACCGTCGACTACCGGCCGGAGATCTACACCCCGCTCGGCCTGGACTGGGTCGAACGCAACGGCATGACCAGCATCATCCTGCGCCACTGCCCCGAGCTGGCGGCCTGCCTGCCGCGCACCGCGAGCGCGTTCACGCCGTGGCGCGTGATCCAGCCCGATGGCCGGCCGCAGCCGTAAGCGGGTGCGCGTCGCCTCCCCGGCGGGTTGACTCTCCCACTGTGGGAGACCGGAAAGTGTTCGGCGTGCGGGGCGACGACGAGGTGTTGCTGAGTATCGGAGAGCTGGCGGAGCGGACGGGTCTGCCGGTGAAGACGATCCGTCACTGGTCCGATGCCGGCGTGGTGCCGCCGGCGGGGCGCACGGCGGCCGGCTACCGGCTCTTCGACGTCCAGGCCGTGGCCCGGCTGGAGCTCGCGCGGACGTTGCGCGACCTCGGGCTCGGCCTGGGCGACATCGGTGAGATCGTCGACCGGGGGCGTGATCTGGCCGAGGTCGCGGCCATCCACGCGGACGCCCTGGAGGTGCGCATCCGCACGCTGCGACGGCAGCAGGCCGTGTTGCGGTCCGTCGCCAGACGTCAGTCCACTCCCGAGGAGCTTTCCCTTATGTCAAAACTGGCACGATTGTCCGCCGCCGAGCGCAACGCGATGATCCGCGAGCTCGTCAGCGACGTCGTGGGCGATCTCGACGTGCCCACCTACCGCGAGGGGCTGCTCGCGGCGACGCCCGACCTTCCCGACAACCCCACTCCGGAACAGATCGACGCCTGGATCGAGCTCGGGGAGCTCCTCGGGGACCCCGGTCTGCGCGCCGCGATGCGCCGCATGGCCGAGTACGCCGCCCGGCACGCGCCCGGCCTGCACGACGACGAGGACCTGCGTGCCGTCGAGGACGTCACCGAGGTGTGGCTGGGCGAGGTGAACGCGGCGATGGAGGCCGGGATCGCCGCCGATTCGGCGTCCGCGGACCCCGTCGTGGCGAGGATCGTCGCGGCCTGGCTCCCCACCCAGGCCGTCATGGACGACACCTTGGACGGCGACGGCGCCGAGCCGAGGCGGCGGCTGCTGGAGCAGCTCGAACTGGCCGCCGACACGCGCGTCGAGCGGTACTGGCAACTGATGTGTGTCATCACCGGCCGGCCGGTACGGCCCAGCATGGCCGCGGCCGGCCGGTGGCTGACGACCGCCCTGCGCTCGAACCCCGAGCCGGGGGCCCGCGCCGCCCGCGTCGCCGGCATGGCGGACGACGACGTCACCGGCACCGGCCCGGCCGCGAAGCTGGACGCGTGCCGCCGCGTGCTCGCGGAGGTCGAGCGGCTGGTCGAGAGCGTCCCCCTCGACCGCATGGAGGACCCGACGCCGTGTGCCGGCTGGGACGTCCGGGCGCTGCTCGGCCACCTGGTGTGGGAGAACCTGCTGTGGACGAGCCTCGCCATGGGCGCGCCGCGCTCCGACTTCGCCGCCGACCACCTCGGTGACGACCACGCCGGCGCGTTCCGTGCCGCCGCCCGTGCGACGCTCGCGGCCTTCAGCCGTCCCGGCATGCTGGAGGAACGTTTCGGCCCCGCGCCAGGATGGCGTCTGGTCGAGCAGGTGACCATCGAGATGCTCGTCCACGGCTGGGACCTGGCCAAGGCCCTCGGCCGGCCGGCCGGCATCGCCCCGGACGTCGCGCGGGCCGTCCTCCCGGCCGTCGTGGAGATCTACGGCGACCACCCCCGCACCTCCGGCGCGTCCTTCGCCCCCGCCCGGCCGGTCCCGCCCGGTGCCACCCCCGCCGACCGGCTGGCCGCCTACCTGGGCCGCCCCGTCGACTGGTCGCCGCCCCAACCCTCGTGACGGGCCCGGCCGGTTCGTGTTCCTGGCGCCGCGCGGACTTGACAGCGACGGGGATAACCGTTAGCTATAGGGGCTAACGGTTAGGGGGTCTCGATGCGGCAAGAAGTGGTGCTGGCGATGCTGGCCAAGGAACCCTCGCACGGCTACCAGCTACGCGCGCGGCTGCGCGACGCGCTCGGTCCTCTCGGTGACGCGATGAACGCCGGGCAGGTCTACGTCACGCTCGCCCGGCTGGAGAAGGCCGGCCTGCTGGCGGTCGAGAGCCCCGCCGGCGACGCCGACCGGTCCGATCGCAAGGTGTACGCCCTCACCCCCCACGGCCAGCAGCGGGTCGCCGAGTGGATCGCCGAGGTGGGCTGGCCGAGACCCGACCTGGCGGAGTTCCACCTCAAGCTGATCGCGGCGGCGTCGGCCGGCCTGGCCGACCCGATCACCATCGTCGACACCCAGCGCAGGGAGCTGCTGCGCCGGCTGCGTGACGCCCAGCGCGCCGCCATGGCCGAGCCGGACGGCTCGGCCGCGGCGCTGCTGCTGGAGGGCGTCGTGCTCCGGCTCCAGGCGGACCTGCGCTGGCTCGAGGCATGTGAGAAGAACTGGACCCACCGGAGGAGTGGATCGTGAACGACGCCGCCGACACGCCTGTGCTTCGCGCCCGCGGGTTGCGAAAGGAGTACGGCAAGGGGGACGGACTTGTGCGCGCCGTCGACGGGGTCGATCTCGACGTCGCCGCCGGGGAGACGGTGGCGGTGATGGGGCCGAGCGGCTGCGGGAAGTCCACGCTGCTGCACCTGCTCGGCGGGCTGGACCGGCCGTCGGGCGGAGAGGTGTCGCTGAACGGCCGTCGCATCGACGACATCGGCGAGAAGGCCCTGGCCCGGATGCGGCGCACCGACGTGGGCTTCGTCTTCCAGGCCTTCCACCTGATGGAGGAGCTCACCGCCGTGGAGAACGTCGAGTTGTCGGCGCTGCTGGCCGGACGCTCGCCGCGGGCCGCCAGGCGGCGCGCCGAGGAGTTGCTCGAGCAGGTCGGGCTCGCCGACCGGGCGCGTTTCCTGCCCTCCGCGCTGTCGGGTGGCCAGCGGCAGCGGGTCGCGGTCGCCCGGGCGTTGAGCAACGAACCGCTGGTCGTGCTCGCCGACGAACCGACCGGGAACCTGGACAGCGCCGCCACTCTGGACGTCCTCCAGCTCTTCGAGGGCCTGCACGAGTCCGGTCAGACCCTGGTCATCGTCACCCACGACGTGCGGATCGCGGCCACCGCGGACCGCATGATCTCGATGCGCGACGGCGCGCTGGTGGACGAGACCAGGTTGACCGGTGGCACCACCGGGCGGCTCGGCGCCCTCGTCGGACTGGACGACTGAGGACGATGGGCCGCATCCTGCTCGTCGGCCGCCTCGCCGTGCGTGACCTCCGGCGGCGCCGCCTGGAGGCCGTGCTCCTGCTGCTCGCCATCATGGCGGCCACCACGACGCTGACACTCGGGCTCGTCCTGCGCGACGCGGCCGCCGACCCGTACCGGAGCACCCGGGCGGCGACCGACGGACCTGACGTGGTCGCCAGTACCGGCCGGCCCGGGAAGCTTCCCGGCCTGGAGCAACTGGCCGGCGCCTCCGGCGTCGTCGGCCACAGCGGACCGTACCCGGTCACCCCCGCGGAACTCCGGGTGTCCGGCCGGACGTCGGACGTGCAGGCCGTGGGGCGCGACGCCGCGTCCGCGCCGGTCGACCAGCCCGAGCTGGTCCAGGGCGGCTGGGTACGCGACGGCGGTGTGGTGGTCGAGGCCGCCTTCGCCAACGCGCTCGGCGTGCGCGTCGGCGATCCGGTCACCCTGGACGGCCGGTCGTTCGAGGTCGTCGGCGTGGCGGCCGGCGCCGCCATGCCGCCCTACCCGGGGGCGATGTGCGTCGGCGCCATCGCGTGCGCGAACGGCCCCGTCCCCGACGATGTGGCCGCGGAACTGCCTGCGGGGGTGTTGCGCGACCCCGGGCTGGTCTGGCTCACCCGGGCGGATGTGCGGAGCATCACGCCGGACCCCGGCTCCCTGTCGTACATGATGAACCTGAAGCTGGCCGACCCGGACCAGGCCCAGGCGTTCGTCGACGCGCATCAAGGTGCTTACCGCGATACGCCCATGCGGCCCTGGCAGAGCGTCATGGAGGACGCCACCGAGGTGGCCAGGGACTCCCAGATCCTTCTGCTGATCGGGGCCTGGCTGCTCGGCCTGCTCGCCGTGGCCGGCCTCGCGGTGCTGGTCGGCGGCCGGGTGGCCGACCAGACCCGCCGCGTCGGGCTGCTCAAGGCGGTCGGCGGCACCCCGGGCATGGTCGCCGCCGTGCTGCTCGCGGAGTACGTCCTCGTGGCCGTCGTCGCGGCCGCCGCCGGGCTGGTGGCCGGGACGCTGACCGCTCCGTTGCTCACCGAGGCCGGCGCCGGTCTCATCGGCAGCGCGGGACCGCCGCCGCTGACCATGTCCACGGCCGGTCTGGTGACCGCCGTGGCGCTCGGCGTCGCGATGCTCGCGACCGTCGTCCCGGCCGTGCGCGCCGCCCGTTCCAGCACCGTCGGCGCGCTGGCCGACTCGCCCCGCCCGCCCCGCCGCATGAGCCGGCTTATCGCGATCTCGGCGCGGCTGCCCGTCCCGCTGCTCCTCGCCCTGCGGGTCGCCGCCCGCCGCCCGCGACGGGTCGTGCTGGCTGTGGCCAGTATCGCGATCACGGTCAGCGGTGTCTTCGTCGTCCTGATACTCGACGCCTTCCTCGCCACCCAGCCGTCAACCGGCGGATACGGCGATGCCCAGGTGGAGCAACTGCGCCAGGTGCTCCTCGTCTGGCTGGTCGTCCTGCTGTGCATGGCGGCGGTCAACGCCGTCGTCATCACCTGGGCGACGGTGCTCGACAACCGGCACTCCTCGGCGCTGGCACGTGCCCTGGGCGCGACCCCGCGTGAGGTGAGCGCGGCGATGGCGGCCGCCCAGGTGCTCCCCGCCCTCGCCGGCGCCCTCCTGGGCGTCTTCCCGGGCGGCTACGCGCTGTTCGGCGCGATCAACGCGATCACCGGCGGCGACGGCACCAGGGCCACGCTTCCGTCGCCCTGGCAACTGCTCACCGTGGTGCTGGCCACCGTGCTCGTGGTGGCCGCGCTCACCGCCGTCCCCGCCCGCCTCGGCGGCCGCCGTCCCGTCACCGAGACCCTGTGAAGCGCACAAGGCCCCGTCTCACGGGCGGGTCAGCACGACGAGGAGAGCGGGGTGGTCGGTGTACCGCATGCCGGTCGTCTCCGTGCGGACGTACCCCAGGTTCGCCGCGAAGACGTGCTGCACCGAGCCGTCGCCCTTCCGGTAGAAGGGCGACACGTTGCAGTCCTGGACGTTCGGCCCGAACAGCGGCTTGTACTTCAGGTTGAAGTCACCGGCCAGCACGGTCTGCCTGCCCGCCGCGGCCCCGTCGCGCAGCACGGCGATGACCGCCTTGCACTGCGCCATGGCGACACTGCCCGTGGTGGACAGATGGGTGCTGCATCCGACCAGGTCGGGGAACTCCGCACACACGTAGACCCGTCTCTCGGAGCTGCCGTCCTGAGGGACGTACACGGCCGAGAAGACGGTGCCCGGCGTGGTGGAACGGAAGATCAGCCCGTTGCCGTACTCGTCCCCGTTGAGGCACCGCGACGGCGTGCCGTCCGGCCGCCGGGCCGGGGCGAAGGTGCTGAACCCGTTGCCCATGGCCGGGGCGAGCTCGGCGATGTCGTTCCTGCAGATCTCGTTGAGGGAGAGCATGTGGGGCTGCTTGGCCGTGATGACGCTCCGCGCCTCCTGCATGGTGGCGGCACCGTTGAAGCAGGCGGTGTTGACCCCGCTGTGACAGAGGTTGAGCTGCAGGACGCGGTACTCCTGCGCGGCGGTCGCCGGGAAGGGGGCCATCACCGCCGTGACGGCGATCAGCATGAGGAGGAGACGGGTGGGGGGCCGGAGACGCATTGGTTTCTCCTTACGGCGGCACGCCACAGCGGACGGCCTTCTTTCCGGCCCCTGGTGGACGGGCCGGGCCGGTGTGCGGGCAAGCGAAACCGATCTCTGCTGACAGGGTACCCAGGTGATCCTCGCCGAAAAGCTGATCACTCCACGACGGCGGCGGTGATCAGTTGCTGGAGGCGCAGGCCCCTGGTGGCGTTCAGATCGCCCGGGATGCCGGAGCGGACGGCGGAGGCGAACTCGGCGCGGAGGACGGGCCAGGCTTCGTCGTGGTCGACGCCGGCGGTGTCGTAGACGAGTTCGCCCGCGGGGCCGTGGAGCTCGATGCGGGTGCGGGTCCGGGGGAGTTTCACGGTGCCGGACAGGGAGGCCTGGCTGACGGCGCCGGTCTCGTGTTCGCAGGTGAGTTCCACCCAGTGGCGGGGGTCGCCGGTGGCGCGGATGGCGGTGATGGGGGCGATGGCGGTGTCCAGGAGGTCGAGCAGGTGGGGGCCGAGGTCGAGGAGGGCGCCTTGGCGCAGGCGCCAGGGGGTGGCGAACTCGCCGGACAGGAAGGCGCCGTGGAGGTAGCAGGAGCGGGCGCCTGTGGTCTCGTGGGTGGCGGCGTGGCGGAGGAAGTCGCGGGTGGCGGGGAGGTAGCGCTTGGTCAGGACCATCTGGGAGACGACGCCGGCTTCGGCCACGGCGTCGGCGACGGCTCGGGCCGAGGCGAGGTCGGCGGCCAGGGGTTTCTCCAGGAGGAGCGCCTTGCCTGCCTTGGCGGCGCGTACGGCGAGGCCGGCCTGGACGGCGGGGGGGACGGCGAAGGCCACGGCTTCGCAGAGGTCGAAGAGTTCCTCGGGGGATCTCGCGACGGTGGCGCCGTACTGCGCGGCGATCTCCTGGGCGGCGGCGGGTCTGCGGGCCCAGACGGCGGACAGGCGGGTCTCGGGGCCGGCGGCCAGCATGCGGGCGTGCATGGTGCGGGCCCACGGGCCGGCGCCGATCAGGCCGACCTCGACGGGCGTTGTGCTCACGGGTGTTCGGTTCCGTTCGTCGTGGCTCACGGCGGGCTCGTCTGGGATGTTCACGGTGGGTTCGTCTGGGATGTTCACGGTGGGTTCGTCTGGGATGTTCACGGTGGGTTCGTTTGGGATGCTCACGGTGGACCGGCTCAGGAGGGCGCCGGGGCGCGGGCCGCCAGGCGGGCGTCGGCCTGGTCGGGGGCGTACAGGTGGTCGACGACCATCACGGCGGCGCCCGTGAGGGCGGCGCGGTCGCCGAGACGGGCGGTGACGATCTCCAGGTGGCGGGTGGCCCGGGGGAGTGCGCGCTGGTACAGCAGTTCGCGCACCCCCGTGACGAAGTGGGTCTCGGCCAGGTCCCCGGCGATCATGAGGACTCCGGGGTTCAGCAGGGTGACGACCGTGGCCAGCACCTCGCCGCAGCACTTGCCGGCGTCGCGGGCCAGGCGTGCCGCGTCGGGGGAGCCCGCGTCCAGGTGGACGCGGAAGTCCGCGGCCGATTCCGCGGGCTCGCCGAGCGCGGTCAACTGCCCGGCCAGGGCACGCCCGCTGGCGATGGCGGCGAGGCAGCCGTAGGAGCCGCACATGCAGCGGGCCTCGGACTGGTCGCGGAGGCGGATGTGGCCGAGGTCGCCGGCGCCGCCGTCGATGCCGCGGAACACCTGGCCGCCGATCACGATGCCGGCGCCGATGCCGGTGGAGACCTTGACCAGGGTGAACGTGGAGCAGCCGGCGAACGAGGCGCGTTGCTCGCCGAGGCCCATGAGGTTGGCGTCGTTGTCCACCAGGACGGGGACGGCGGCGTCCACGCCGGTCCGTTCGTGGAGGGCCGCCTGGATGCGGTCGGGGACCGGGTATCCGTCCCAGCCGGGCATCATCGGGGGGCGCACGACCCTGCCGGTGGGCCAGTCGACGGGGCCGGGGAGCGACAGGCCGACCCCGCACACCGCGGCGGGGTCGGTGCCGGCCGCGGTGAGCAGCCCGGCGAACCAGTCGCCGAGCCTGTCGAGCACGGGGGCGGGGCCGTCGTCGATGAGCAGGACCCCGGCGTGCTCGGCGAGGACCTCACCGGCCAGGTCCAGGACGGCGGCCCGCGCGTACGCGGTGTCGAGGTCGGCGGCGAGGACGACGGCGTGCCCGGCGTCGAACTCCAGCCGGATGGACGGCCGCCCGCCGGTCGACTCCCCGCCCGGGACCGAACGCAGCCAGCCGGCGGCGAAGAGCTGGTCCAGCCGCTGGCCGACGGTGGAGCGGGACAGGCCCGTGACGCGCTGGAGCTCGCTGCGCGTGGTCGCCTGCCCCGTGCGGATCAGTTCCAGCAGGTGGCCCGCCGTACTCCATGCCGATGCCATGCGGCGTCTCTCCTCGCGTCAGCTCTTGTCCGCACCGCTGGTGAGACCCTCGGTAAGGAACCGTTCAACGGCGTAGAAAAGAAGTACCACGGGCACGGTGAGCACGACCGACCCCGCCATGAGGACGGTCTTGGACACCTCGATGCCGTTGGCGAGCTGCTGGAGCCCCAGCGACACCGTCCACTTGTCGGGGTCGGCCGCGAGGAACAGCAGGGCGAAGAGGAACTCGTTCCAGGCGATCATGAAGACGTACAGGGCGGTGGCCATGATCGAGGGCGCGGCCAGCGGCAGCACGATCCTGCGCAGGATCTGCGGGCGCGAGCAGCCGTCCAGCGCCGCCGCCTCCTCGACGCTGCGCGGGATGGTGACGAGGTAGTTGCGCAGCATGTAGATGGAGACGGGCACGGTCTGGGCGATGTAGACGATCGCCAGCCCGGCGAGGCTCCCCTGCAGGCCGATCCGCGCGAACATCACGAACAGCGGGACCGCAAGCAACGTGGAAGGGAAGAGGTAGACGGCGAGGAACATCGCGCCGACCTGGCGCCCGCCGAAGAACTTCAGCCGGCTGACGGCGTACGCCCCGGGCACGGACGCCAGCAGGGTGAGCGCCACCGTGGCGAGCGCGACGAGCGCGGAGTTGCCGAGCATCCGGAGGAAGCCCTGGCCGCCGTCCTCGGCCGATCGCAGCACGTCATGGTAGGTGCTGAGGGTGAACTCCGACAGGCTCACCCACAGCCGGCCGGGGTCGAGGAGCAGCCGGTCGATGGATTTGAAGGACAGGACGAGCATGTAGTAGAAGGGCACGAGCGTCGTGATCGCGAGGAAGGCGAGCACGACCCATCGCAGGATCCGGAAGGTCCTCTCCTCGGCCTGGGCGCGGGTCATGCCTCTTCCTCCTGAACCTTCCGGGCGAAGAACGTGAAGTAGACGCCGAGCATCACGGCGAGCACGACGGCGAGGACCAGCGCCTGCGCGGCGGCGGCCCCCACGTCGTAGCGGGCGGTGAGGAAGTCGTAGACCCGCACGGCGGCGACGTCGGTGCCGGAGCCGCCGCCGGTGAGCAGGTAGACGTCGTCGAACTTGTTGAACGTCATGATGAAGCGCAGCACCGCCAGCAGCGCGATGACCGGCATCAACTGGGGCAGCACGATGTGGCGGAACCGCTGGGTGATGGTGGCGCCGTCCACCGTCGCGGCCTCCTCGACGACCGCGGGCACCGCCTGGAGCCGGGCGAGCAGGAACAGGAACGCGAACGGGAAGTAGCGCCAGGTCTCGAAGGCGATGACGGTGAGCAGGGCGAGCGGCACCTGCATGTCCAGGCCCAGGAACGAGATCTCCTGGGAGCGGGTCGACAGGAAGGCCACCGGTTTGTCCCACCCGAGCAGCGAGGTGCCGAGGTGGTTGACGATGCCGAACTGCGGGCTGAGCGCGATCTCCCAGACGAACGTCACGGCCACCACGGGCGCGACGTACGGCAGCAGCATCGAGCCGCGCAGCAGGGCCCGGCCGCGGAAGGGCCGGCGCAGGGCGAGCGCGGCGACAAGGCCGAGCAGGATGGACCCCGCGGTGCTGCCCGCCGAGTAGACCAGGGTGGTCCACAGCGAGGACCAGAAGCCGGGCGAGGTGAAGACCTGGGCGAAGTTGCCGAAGGTCCAGCCGGACAGGAAGCTCATGGTCTGGATGTCGACGAGCCGGGCACGCTGGAAGGCCAGCAGCACGGTCCAGGCGATGGGCAGGACGACGACGACCAGGACCACGAGCACGGTGGGGGACACGAACGCCAGCCCGGCGCTGTTCTCCCGCTGTGCCAGGGTGCGGGGCCGCCGCGGCGGTGGGCTCGTCGTGGGGGAGGGGCGCTGCTCTCGTACGGTGCTCATCATGGGTTCCTAGGGGACGGGGCCGCCGGACGGCTCACTGGAGGGACTTCCGCAGGGCCTCGACTTCTTCGCCGGCCTCCCGGGCGGCCTCGGCGGGGGTGATCTGGCCGGACGTCATGGCGCCGACCGCCTTCGGTATGGGCAGTTCGCCGAGCGTCGCGCCGACCAGGGCCCCCTGGCCCTGGGTGATGCCCCAGCGCCGCATGTTGCTCACGCCGGACGCCAGCTCGTCCAGGAGCGTGGCCGGGTAGACCGACTGGAAGGGTTCCCTGGTGTCGACGCCGATCTGGCTGGCACGCCACGCCTCGCGGTACTTGCCGGGCTCGTCCGCGGTCCCGTCGCGGACCGGGATCTTGCCCTCGGCGGCCATGCCGAACCAGCCCTCGTACCCGGTGCTCATCATGTACTCGACGAACTTCCCGGCCGCGGCGGTCTCGGCGTTGCGGGTGACCACCCACGAGTTGATCTCACCGAACTGGGCCGGCGCGGCGGCGGCGGGGCCCTTGAGCGCCGTGACGATCCCGCTGTTGTCCGAGAGGAACCGCGGGTCGCTCGCGCACTCGGGGCAGCTCGGCAGGGCGTCCTGACGCAGGCCCGCCAGCTCGTCCAGCAGGAACGTGGACCACAAAATCATCGCGGAGCGCCCGGCGAAGTAGGTGGCGCGGGTCGAGTCCACGGTCTGGGTGCCGGGTGCCCCGTAGCCGGCGGCGAGCTGATCGTAGGTGGCGAAGGCCTGCTCGCACCGGGGGCTTCGCAGCCCCACGCCGCCGCCGGGGTCGACGAGCTCGCAGTCGTTGGCGAGCGCCACGTCCTCGAAGCTCTGCTGGGTGAAGACGTCGCCGGGGTCGGTGGCCATCGACGTGCCGCTCATGCCGCCGGCGTGCAGCGTCTTCGCCGCCTTGAGCATGGCGTCGTAGGAGTCGGGAGCCGGGAGCCCCGCCTTGGCGAACAGGTCCTTGCGGTAGACGAGGATCTGCAGCCAGGCGTCGCTGGGGACGGCCAGGTGGGTGGCCTTGTCGCTGGTCAGCCTCAGGGCGTTGGCGTTGAACGTGGACGTCCCGAGGTCGTCGACGATCCGCTTGGTGGCGGCCGTGTCGATCAGCCCGTTGGTGTACATCTGCCACGCCGAGGCGAGCGGCACACCGCCGATGACGTCGGGGAGGGTCCCCGCCGCGGCCGCGGACATGATGAGCTGCGGGAGCTGGCCCTCGTCGACGCCGACCAGCCGCACCCGGACCCCGGACTCCTTCTCGAAGGCCGCGACGAGCTTCCTGGTCACCTCCATGCGCGGGGTCAGGTTCTCCAGGCTCCAGACCGTGATCGCGTTGTCCGGCGCGCTCCTGCCCCGCGCGGCGCAGCCGGTTCCGAGCAGGACGATCGCGCTCACCGCCACTGCCAAAGATCTTCGGAACCACATGGCCATGCACCGTCCTCACTGCCGCCTTGTTAGGTGTGTGTTGCATCTCAGCACCACTTTTGCCTGTTGCCAAGACCTAAGTCTGGGATATCTTCGCCATATCACCCACCAAAACTCCCAACGAACGGCAAAACGGAGCCCCCATTGCAACGTGTCGTCCAGTTCGCCGGTCCCCGCCAGGTGGAGGTGGTCACCGCCGACTCCGTCCCCCTGCCCCCCGGCCATCTGCGCGTCAGGACCCGGTACTCCGGCATCTCCGCGGGCACGGAGCTCACGGCGTACCGGGGGACCAACCCGTACCTGACCCGTTCGTGGGACCCCGAGGCGCGGATCTTCCGTGACGGCGGCCCCGGCGTCGCCTACCCCGTGGCGGGCTGGGGGTACTCCGAGGTCGGCGAGGTGCTGGAGGTCTCGCCCGAGCTCACGGGCGTGCCCGGGATGCCGGGACCCGGCGACCTGGTGTGGGGCATCTGGGGGCACCGCGACGAGGGCATCGTCCCCGCCGAGCGCATGGCCGGCCACCGGCTCCCCGACGGGCTCGACCCCCTCGCGGGCGCCTTCGCCCGGGTCGGCGCCATCGCGTACAACGCGGTGCTCGCCGCCGGCATCCACCTCGCCGAGGACGTCGCCGTGTTCGGCCAGGGCGTGATCGGGCTGATCACCACGCGCCTCGCCCGGCTGAACGGCGCCGCTGTCACGGCGGTCGACGCCCTCGAGTCGCGCCTGGCCAAGGCGGCGGAGTACGGCGCCTCACGCACCCTCGACGCCCGCGCGGGTGCCGTCGCCGAACAGATCCGCGAGGCCACCGGAGGGCGCGGCGCCGACGTGGCCATCGAGATCAGCGGCGCCTACCCGGCCCTGCACGAAGCCGTGCGCTCGGTGGCCGTCGGCGGCCGGGTCGTCGCGTCGGGCTTCTACCAGGGGGACGGCATCGGCCTGCGGCTCGGCGACGAGTTCCACCACAACCGGGTGGAGATCGTCAGCTCGCAGATCGGCGGCGTCCCGCCCGGGCTCGCCGGGCGCTGGAGCGTCGACCGGCTCCAGCGGACCTTCCTGAGCCTCGTCGCCGCCGGCCAGGTCGACGTCAAGAGCCTGGTGAGCCACGTCGTGCCGGTGGCCGACGCGGCCGAGGCGTACGTCCTGCTCGACGAGCGCCCCGCCGAGGCGCTCCAGGTCGTGCTGGAGTTCTGAGAGGAATGACGAGGGTGTTCAAGATCGCCTGCCAGGAGCAGCTTCTCCCCGGGGAGACGCTGCGGGACAAGTGGGAGTTCGCGCGGGCCGCCGGCTACGACGCCATCGAGCTGCGCGGCAAGGGGGACTTCCAGTTCCGCGACCGGCTGCCGGAACTGCGCAAGGCCCTGGCCGACGGGGTCGTGATGCCGACGGTGTGCGTCGACATGCTCCACTTCTTCGGCGCCTTCGACGACGACCTGCGCCGCGACGCCGTCGAGCAGATGAAGTCGCAGCTCTCCGTCATCGCCGAGCTCGGCGGGCTGGGTGCCCAGACCCCCGCCTCCTACGGCATGTTCTCGCGCCGCCTGCCGCCGTTCGAGCCGCCGCGCACCGAGGAGCAGGACCGCGAGGTGCTGCTGGAAGGGCTCGCCGAACTGGGGGAGCACGCCCGCGCCGAGGGCGTCACGCTCTTCCTCGAGCCCCTGAACCGCTACGAGGACCACATGGTCAACCGGCTGGAGCAGGCCGCCGACCTCATCCGCGCGACCGGTCTGGACTCCGTACGCATCGGCATCGACAGCTACCACATGAACATCGAGGAGACCGGCCTCGCGGCGGCCGTCCTCGCCGCGGGGCCCCTCATCGGCCACGCCCAGATCAGCGACTCCAACCGCTTCCAGCCCGGCGCCGGCCACCTCGACTGGCCCGCCTGGCTCGGCGCCCTGTCCGCCATCGGCTACGAGGGCTACCTCGCCGTCGAGTGCCGGCTCACCGGCGACCCCGCCGAGGCGGTCCGCTCGATCCCGCCGTTCGTCCGCCGGGCCGCCGGATGACCACGACCCTCGAACCGGCCGTCCCCGGGGCCGGTCGCCCGGCGGGCCTGCGCGAAGCCGCCTCCCGCGTCCTGCTGGACAACTGGACGGGGGCCGCCACGGTCCCCTCGCGGGCCCTGTACCCGCACCAGTGGAGCTGGGACTCGGCCTTCATCGCCATCGGGCTGCGCCACCTGGCGCCGCGCCGGGCGCAGCTCGAACTGGAGAGCCTGCTGGCCGCCCAGTGGGAGGACGGCCGGATACCGCACATCGTCTTCAACCCGTCGGTGCCGCCCGGCGCGTACTTCCCCGGTCCCGGCTTCTGGCGGTCCTCCACGGCGGGACGGCGGGCCGGCGCGCCTCCCCACACGGAGACCTCCGGGATCGTCCAGGCCCCCGTCCACGCGCTGGCCGCCTGGCGGGTGCACCTGGCCGACCCCGCCGAGTCGCTGCGGCGGGGGTTCCTGCCCCGCGTGTACCCCCGGCTCACCGTCTGGCACCGCTACCTGCGCACCGCACGGGACCTCGGCGGCGGCGGGCTCGCCGCGGTGGTGCACCCGTGGGAGCCCGGCCTGGACAACAGCCCCGTCTGGGACGCGGCGCTGGCCCGGGTGGCACCGGCCCCCGCCGGGTCGTTCCACAGGACCGACCTCGACCACAGCCCGGCCGCCGACCGCCCGACCGACCTGGACTACGGCCGGTACGTGCGCCTGGCCGCCACCTACCGGGACCACTCCTACGACGACGCGCGCACCCCGCACGCCTTCGCCATCGAGGACCCCGGCTTCAACGCGTTGCTGATCGCCTCCGAGCACGCGCTCGCCGCGATGGCGCGGGCGATCGGCGCGGACCCGCGGGAGCACCTGCGGCGCGCCGAGGCGGCGTCCGCCGCGCTCGTCGACCGGCTGTGGGACCCGGCGGGCGGCGTCTTCCTCGCGAGGGACCTCGTGACGGGCGAACGGATCCCCGGGCACAGCGTGTCCGGGCTGATCCCGCTCGTCGTCCCCGGCCTGCCCGGTCACGTCACCGCGGCACTGCTCGGGACCGCCAGGGGGCCGCGGTTCCGTCTCGGACGGGTGCGCCTCGTCCCGAGCTACGACCTGACGTCCGAGGAGTTCGACCCCGGCCGCTACTGGCGGGGGCCGAGCTGGTTCAACACCGCCTGGCTGATCCACCTCGGGCTCGTGCGGCACGGCGAGACCGAGGCGGCCCACCGGCTCCGCGCGCAGGTCCTGTCCTGCGCGTACGACACCGACTTCGCCGAGTACCTGGAGCCGTACACCGGGGAGGGACGCGGCATCCGCAGGTTCAGCTGGACCGCCGCGCTGGCGCTCGACCTGCTGGTGTCGTACGGCGGCACCGGGGGAGGGGGCCCGGCCGGATGACCACCCATCGGCTGCTCGTCAACGAGGGCACCTTCGCCAGGGTGTCCGCGCTCGGGAACATCGAGGGCACCGGGGGCACCTCGCCCGACGGGCTGTTCGTCCGCGACGCGCGGCACCTGAGCCGGTGGCTGCTGACGGCGGACGGCACGGCCCCGGCGCTGCTGACCGCCACCGGCGACGGCTGCGTGCTGGCGCCCGCGGGCACCCGCGACCACCCTCCGGCGTTCACCGTGTTCCGCGGCCAGGCGGTCGCCGCGGGTGCCCTCACCGAGGACGTCGTGCTGCTCTGCAACCAGGGCGAACCCGTCGCCGTCGAGCTCGAACTGCACGTGGACGCCGACTTCGCGGACCAGTTCGAGCTCCGCGCCGACCACCGTACGTACCCCAAGCCCGGGGCCCGCCGCTCCGTGACCGCCGTGCCCGGCGGCGTGGTCTTCCACTACCGGCGCGGCGAGACCTGGTCGTCGCGCACCACCGTCACCGCGTCGCCGCCGCCGCACCGGATCACCGGCGACGGCACCGGTCGTGTCCTCGCCTGGCGGTTCGACCTGCCCCCGCACGGCAGGGTCCATCTCTCCCTCACGGCCCTGGCCGCCCCGCAGGGGAGGCCGGAACCGTCACCGCCCGGGCCGCCCGCCACGGTGCGCGAACGCATGGACGCCGGCGTCGGCGCCTTCGTGAGCGCCCGCCCCCGGCCACGGGACCTCACCTCCTGGGACGAGTTGGCCCTCGCCTGCGACCAGGGCCTGCGCGACCTGGCGCGGCTTCGCGTGCCCGTCGCGGGCCCCGGCGGGGAGACGCTACGGGTGCCCGCGGCCGGCGTCCCCTGGTTCCTCACCCTCTTCGGCCGGGACAGCGTGCTCACCTCCCTCTTCGCCCTGCCGTACCGGCCCGGGCCCGCCGCGGACACCCTGCTGGCCCTGGCCGCCACGCAGGGGACGCGGCACGACCCGGCACGGCTGGAGCAGCCGGGGAAGATCGTGCACGAGGTCCGGCACGGCGAGCTCGCCCACTTCGGCCAGGTGCCCTACGGCCGCTACTACGGGAGCGTCGACGCCACCCCGCTCTTCCTGGTGCTGCTGGAGGCGTACACCGCCGCGACGGGCGACCCCGCCCTGGCCCGGCGGCTGGAGCCGCAGGCGCGTGCGGCGGTGGACTGGATGTTCCGCGACGGCGGCCTCGGCGAGCAGGGGTACCTGCGGTACGTCTCGGACGCGGCGGGCGGCGGGCTCGTCAACCAGAACTGGAAGGACTCGCCCGGCGCCGTCTGCTTCGCCGACGGCCGCCCGGCCGACGGCGCCCTGGCGGTCTGCGAGGTGCAGGGATACGCCTACGACGCCCTGACCCGCACGGCCAGGCTCGCCCGCGCGGTGTGGGGCGACCCGGGCTGGGCCGGCGCGCTGGAGGAGGCGGCCGCGGACCTGCGGGCCCGGTTCCGCCGCGACTTCTGGATGCCCGGGGCCGCCTTCCCCGCGCTCGCGCTGGACGGGGCCGGCCGCCAGGTGGACGTGCTGGCCTCCGACGCCGGCCACCTGCTGTGGTCGGGTGTCCTCGCCCCCGAGGAGGAGCGGGCGGTGGGCCGCAGGTTGCTCGCACCGGACTTCTTCTCCGGTTTCGGCGTCCGCACGCTCGCCGCCGGCCAGGCCGCGTACCACCCGCTGTCCTACCACCGGGGCAGCGTCTGGCCGCACGACAACGCGGTGATCGCGCTGGGCCTGGCCCGCTGCGGCCTCGCCGAGGAGGCCCGCACCGTGGCCCGCGGCCTGGTACGGGCCGCGGCCGCGCACGGCTGGCGCCTGCCGGAGGTCATGGCCGGCTACGGCGAGGACGAGCACGCGGCCCCCGTCCCCTACCCCCACTCGTCCTCCCCTCAGGCGTGGGCCGCCGCGACACCGCTCGCCCTCCTCACCGCCGTGCGAGGGACCGCGCCGCCTCCACCCCACGCCGTCTGAGAGCCCCTGCCTCCCCGGCCGGCCCGGCTCGGGCGGCGTCCATTCAGGCGGAATGTAAGCGGGCTGTAAGGATCTGCCACTAGCTTTTCCATCGCGACAAAGATCACGCGCTACAGATCACTAGGAAAGGCACATAATGGCCCGCAACCTCTCCCGCCCCGCCCTCGCCGTCTGCGCCGCGGCCGTCCTGGTCTCGCTCACCGCCGCGTGCGGCGGCGGCGGCCAGCCGGCCTGCCAGGACGCGGTCAAGGCGTTCCAGGACTACAGCACCCAGGCCGCGGCCGGCGCCGGCAACCTCGACGCCTTCAACAAGGCCAACGCCGACCTGGCCACCAAGCTGAAGAACCTGTCGGACCAGGCCGACGGCGACCTGAAGGCCACCCTCGCGGACCTGTCCGCCACCTGGGGCGGCATCAAGATCGACCCCGCGAACCCGGCCGCTGCCGCCACCGAGCTGAGCAAGCTGAGCAGCAAGGCCAGCGAGGCCACCCAGAAGCTGGCGAGCAACTGCTCCTAGCCGGCCCCGGCCCAAGCACACGGAAAGCCCGGCCCCGGCCGGGCTTTCCGCGGTGAAGGGGCCGCGCGTCCACCTGCGGCCACAAGGAGCCGGCCGGTTCGAGGCGGCCACGCTTTTCACCGGCGGAAAGAAGCCGGCCGGTTCGAAGCGGCAACGCGTCCACCGGCGGCGTCAAGAAGCCCGCCGGATCGGGTCTCACCAGGCGTCACGGACGCGTGCGGAGCAGGCCGGCGCGGCGGGCCAGTTCGTCCTCCTCGGGGTCGCCCCGCCGGGTGCCCGGCTTGTCGCGGGTGACGTACCGGAACGGCAGGCCGCCGGGTACGGCGAGCACGCCGCCGAACCGGGTGTCCCCGGCGAACCACACCTCGCCTCGCGCCCCACGAGGCAGGTCCTCGACGGCGCGGCCCGTGCCCCCGGCTTTCCGGCCGGGGCGCGGGCCGTCCCAGTCCCCTCCGGGCGGCGGGAAGGAGCAGTGGCTCTGCCCGTCGGGGGCCAGCAGCACGACCCTGCCCGCGTGGCTCCACCGGCGCCCGCCGGGCCGGTGCCCGGACACGACCGTCACCTTCTCCCCGCGGTACGGCCATACCTGCCACCCGTACGTCGCCAGTACGCTCCTCTCCCTGCGCCGCGCGCGGCGCCACAGCAGGAACAGCCCGAGCACGACCAGGAACGCGACCCCCGCGACGACCCCGAACGCCGCCGCCGGGCCCCCTCGGGATGACAGCAGGACGGCGGGCAGGCCGAGCGCGCCGAGCGCCGGGAACGCCCAGCGGCGACCGGCACGCTCACGGCGGCGCAGCACCTCCTCGACACCGGGGGTGCCGAGGGCCGCGCCGGGCAGCACCGGGTAACCGTACTCACGGGCGATCACGCCTCGGAGTGTGCCACACCCCGCGCCACCCGCCACTCGGCCGCTGTGGTGTTCGCCGTGAGGTGATCCGCCACACGAGGACGGCGCGAGCCCCGTGGGGGTGGCATGATCTGGATCCATGGCAGCGGGGCCCTCGCGTGCCGGTGGCGTTGCGGGAAATGTCGTCACAGGGGTGTGCGGGGCGGGACGTGGTGTGGAATCAACGGATCGGGTATGTGGTTATGCCAGCCGACACGATGAGATGAGAGACGAGGAGCGTCCCGTGGCGACCATCGCGGTGACCGAGTCAAACTTCAATGAGATCGCCGACCAGCAGGGAATCGTGCTGCTGGACTTCTGGGCGTCCTGGTGCGGGCCGTGCCGCACGTTCGGGCCGATCTTCGAGAAGGCGTCGGCCAAGCACGACGACATCACCTTCGGCAAGATCGACACCGAGGCGGAGCGCGGGCTGGCGGCGGGGTTCGAGATCACCTCGATCCCCACGGTGATGGCGATCAGGGACGGGATCGTGGTGTTCGCGCAGCCGGGTGCGCTGCCCGAGCCCGCGCTCGAGGACCTCATCCGGCAGGTTCGGGCGCTCGACATGGACGCCATCCGCAAGGAGATCTCCGACGACATCGACGCCGGCCGCGCCGCGGGCCCGGAAGACGGCAGCCGTCCCTGACCTCGTCACGCGCCGCGCCGGGCCCTCCTCGGAGGAGGGCCCTCGTCGTGTGCGGGCCCGCCGTCGGCGACGGCGGGCCCGGCGGGGCTCAGCTCGATCGGTAGAGCTCGGCCACGCGGAAGGCCAGGTCCAGGGACTGGCCGCGGTTGAGGCGGGGGTCGCAGGCGGTCTCGTAGCGGAGGGCCAGGTCCTCCTCGACGATGGGGTGGCCGCCGCCGACGCACTCGGTGACGTCGTCGCCGGTGAACTCGATGTGGATGCCGCCGGGGTGGGTGCCGAGGGCGTGGTGGACCTCGAAGAAGCCGGTGACCTCGTCGATGACGTCGTCCAGGCGGCGGGTCTTGTGACCGCTCGGGGCCTCGAAGGTGTTGCCGTGCATCGGGTCGCAGATCCACACGATCTGGGCGCCGCTCGCGCGGACCTTCTCCACCAGCGGGGGGAGGGCCTCGCGCACCCGGGAGGCACCCATGCGGGCGATGAACGTGAGGCGCCCGGGCTCGTTGGCGGGGTTGAGCCGGTCGATCAGCGCCAGGGCGTCCTCGGGCGTGGTGGTGGGGCCGAGCTTGACGCCGATGGGGTTGCGGATGCGGCTGAAGAACTCGACGTGCGCGCCGTCGAGCTGGCGGGTGCGCTCGCCGATCCAGACCATGTGGGCCGACACGTCGTACGGCAGGCCGGTCCGTGAGTCGATGCGGGTCAGCGCGTGGTCGTAGTCGAGGATCAACGCCTCGTGCGAGGAGTAGAACTCGACGGTGTGGAACTCCTGGGGATCGGCCTGGCAGGCCCGCATGAACGCCAGCGCCTGATCGATCTCGCGGGCGAGCTGCTCGTAGCGGCGCCCGGCCGGGGACTCGGCCACGAAGTCCTGGTTCCAGGCGTGCACCTGCCGCAGGTCGGCGTAACCGCCCTTGGTGAAGGCGCGGGCCAGGTTGAGCGTCACGGCCGAGGAGTGGTACGCCCGCAGCAGCCGCCCGGGGTCGGGCGTGCGGGCCTCGGCGGTGAAGTCGAAGCCGTTCACCATGTCCCCGCGGTACGCGGGCAGCTCCAGCCCGCCGCGCACCTCGGTCGGCTTGGACCGCGGCTTGGCGAACTGCCCCGCCACGCGGCCGATCTTGACGACCGGCACCCGCCCCGCGTAGGTGAGGACGATCGCCATCTGCAGCAAGGTCTTCAACTTGTTGCGGACGTTGTCGGCGGTGGCGCCCGCGAACGTCTCGGCGCAGTCACCGCCCTGCAGGACGAACGCCTCTCCCCGCGCCACGGCGGCCAGGCGGTCCTTCAGCTCGTCGCATTCGCCGGCGAACACCAGCGGCGGCAGCTCGCGCAGCTCGGTGACGACCCGGTCGAGCGCGGCGCGATCGGGCCAGTCCGGCTGCTGGGCGGCGGGCAGCTCCCGCCAGGAATCCAGGTTGATGGGTTCGGCGCTCACGACTAGAGGCTATTGCACCGAGGGCGGTGTCACCGATGCCTGTCCAACTGGCGAGAAAATCGCGGGGTGAGATTCCGGTGTCATCCGCCGGGGGGCCGGGTGCGCACGTGCTCGGGGAGGATGCCGAGGCCGATGAACCTGCGGGCGAGGTCGCCCACGATCGGCAGGCCGGAGGGGGGCACCGGGATCCGCGACGGCGCGCCGGAACCGGCCAGGGCCGGCCGGATCAGCCGGTTCTGTACGAGCTGCTGCGCGTACTGGGTGATCACCGTGGGTGGCGTCCTGCGGCGCTGCACCTTGCGCAGCAGCTCCACCGGGACGTGCCCGGCGCGCAGCGGCTCGGCGATCACGTTGGCCGCCGCCACCGCGTCCTGCACCGCCAGGTTGATGCCCACGCCGAACACCGGGGACATCGCGTGCGCGGCGTCCCCGATCATCAGCAGCCCGGGCCGGTACCAGCGGCGCAGCCGGTTCAGCGCCACCCGCAGCACCCCGACGTCGCCGAAGCCCTCCAGCTCGCCGGTACGGCCGGCGAGGAACGGGATCAGGCGCGCCACCGACGCGCGCAGGTCCTCGACGCCGCGCGCCTTCAGCTCCTCGAACGCGCCCTTCGGGATGACGTAGGCGAGCTGCCAGTAGGTCTCCCGGTTGATCGCCACCATCAGCCCGCCGGCCGAGATCCGCAGGAAGGTGTCCTCGAAGTCGCCGGGGTCACGTGGCAGGCGGAACCACACGACGTCCATGGGGGCGCCGCGCTCCACCGGCACCAGCCCCGCCGCGCGCCGCACCTGCGAACCGCGCCCGTCGGCCCCCACGGTCAGCGTGGCCCGCAGTTCGTGCTCCCCGGACGCGTCGCGGTACCGCACCCCCCGCGCCGCGCCGTCCTCCCGGATCAGGCCGGTCACCTCGGCCTCCATGAGCAGCCGGAAGTTCGGGTACTCCTTGGCCGCCTCGGTGACCAGGTTGAGGAAGTCCCACTGCGGGACGAACGCGATGTACGGGTACTTGGACCTCAGCCCCTTGAGGGAGACGAGCTGAACGGCCCCCTCGTCGGTCCACAACCAGAGGGCCGACGTCTTGCGGTGCGGCAGCGCCTCCACCCGGTCCGCGAGCCCCAGCTCGTCCATGACCTGCAAGGTGGAGGGATGGAGGGTGTCCCCGCGGAAGTCCCGCAGGAAGTCCTTGTGCTTCTCCAGCAGCGTGACCTCGACACCGGACCGGGCCAGCAACAGACCGAGCACGGCCCCCGCGGGCCCGCCTCCGGCGATCACACATGTCCCAGACATATTCATCACCTGTTGAAATCATGCCACAGTCAGGCCGTCTTCGTAAAGCGTTCCCCCGCTCACGTGACTCCGACCTTCTCGCGGCCCGCGCCGCGGCGGCGATTCCCGGCCGGCCCCGCGAAGATGGACGGTGTCCACGCGTTCGCGAGTTCTCCCGGAAATCGGGCCGCGAGCGATGAGTCGGCCGCGCCACGGGAGTCCTGTTGACGAACGAACCGTCACCCGTCCGTCCCAGGAGGACACCGATGATCCCTGCCGCGACCGCTCCTGCCACCGCCGGGACCCTGGAGGTACCCGGCGCGCGTCTCTACTACGAGGTGCGGGGCTCCGGGCCCCTCGTGGTGCTCATAGGCGCCCCTATGGGGGCGGCGGCCTTCGCGCCGCTGGCCGGCCTGCTGGCCGGTGACCACACCGTGCTCACCACCGACCCGCGCGGCACCGGGCGCAGCGCCGTCGAGGACGCCGGGCAGGACTCGACGCCCGAGATGCGGGCCGACGACCTGTCGCGCCTCATCGCCCACGTGGACGCCGGGCCTGCCGCCGTGTTCGGGTCCAGCGGCGGGGCCGTCAGCGGGCTGGCCCTCGTCGAGGCGCACCCCGAGCAGGTCGGTGTCCTCGTCGCCCACGAGCCGCCGCTGATCGAGTTGCTCGACGACGCGGGGCACCAGCGGGGGCTGACCGACGACATCGTGGCCACGCACCAGGCGGGGGACCGGGCCGGGGCGTGGCGCAAGTTCCTGGCGCAGGCCGGCATCGAGCTTCCCGAGCCCGTCTTCCAGCAGATGTTCGGCGACGACCGGGATCCCGCCGTGCTCGCCGACGACGACCACTGGTTCGGCCACGAGTTGCGGCCCACCACCCGCTGGCGGCCCGACCTCGCGGTTCTGCGGTCGTCCCCGGCACGCGTGGTGATCGGCATCGGCGAGGACTCCACGGGGGAGATCTGCGACCGCACCTCCCGGGCCCTCGCCGCCGCGCTGGACCTGGAGCCCGCCCTGTTCCCCGGCGGTCACATCGGCTTCGCGGACGACCCCGCCGGCTTCGCTCCGCGGCTGCGCGAGGTGCTCGGCGAGGGGTGAGCGGTGCGGCCCGCGCGGGGGCCCTGCCAGGGCGCCCCGCGCGGGTACTCCGTTCGTCCGAGGATCAGCGGTCGTCTTTGAGCCAGTCGAGGTCGATGCGATATCCGAGATCGGCGGTCGGAATCACGACGGTGTACATATCGGTATGAGCGCCAAATGTCTTTGCTTTCGAGAAGACGATGTACACCCCTTTGGTGACGGCGTTCTTGCCGGCCGTGAGGACGGTGGTGCGGTGTTTGGCGTCCTGGGTGAAATCGCTCGCCAGCGTTTTCCCGCTCGACTGGTCCACCAGCCGGATGCCTTTCCACCACGTGACGCTCGGCGGCGTCCGCAGCACGAACTGGACCTGATCCGGATTGGCGATCTTGGTGAACGTGGCCTGCACCGTGTCCTCGTAGTCCTGCGTGTTCGGCGCGTTGTAGATCGGCGAGGGCCCGACCCGCACCACGCCGGCGACGCCGTCACGCGCGGCGGCCGTCTGGCCGGCCGCCGGCGACGCCGTCACCGCGCCCGCGACCGCGAGGGCGGCCGCGAGAAGGCAGGCGGATCTGATCGACATGAAGGATTCAGGGGTCTTTCTGCTCATGACGAACTCCCGTGATGTTCCGTTGCGGACGGCCGCCGTTCAGGTGATCGTCCGGCGGCCACGGGCCGTTCTCCCCGCGCGGCCCGTTCCGCAATCACTCGTCACCGCATTCTTTAACGACAGGAATTCGCGCCCCGATATCTCGCCGATATGGGAAATGCGGGTTTTCGTCAGAGGCGCAGGGTCGCGGTCGCGCCGCCCGCCGGGGGGTTGGCGAAGACGAGGGTGGCGCCGATCACGCGGGACTGGCCCTGCGCGATGGTGAGGCCGAGGCCGTGACCCTGGCCGCGTTCGGGGGTGCCGGTGCGGAAACGCTGGGGGCCGTGGGCGAGGAGGGAAGGCGGGAAACCGGGCCCGTGGTCGTGGACGGTGATCTCCCGGCCGGTGACGGTGATCTCGACAGGCGGGCGGCCGTGGCGGTGGGCGTTGACGAGCAGGTTGGTGACGATGCGGTCAAGGCGGCGGGGGTCGGTCTCGGCCGTCGGTGCGCCGGTCACGGTGAGGCACGCCGTGAGTCCCGTCCTCGCGAGGGTGCCCTCGATGACGGAGGCCAGCGGCACACGACGCAGGTCGGCGCGCTCGGCACCCGCGTCCAGCCGGGAGATCTCCAGCAGGTCCTCCACCAGGGAGCGCACCACCTGTACCCGGTCCCTGACCAGCACGGCGGCCGCGCTCTCCGGGAGCAACTCGGTGGCGGTCACCAGGCCCATCAGCGGGGTGCGCAGCTCGTGGGCGACGTCGGCGGTGAAGCGCTGCTCGCTGAGCAGGCGGGCCTGAAGGCTGTCGGCCATCGAGTCGACGGTCGCGGAGATCTCGGCGATCTCGTCGCCCCGCCCGCCGGCGCGGGCCGCCGGGCCGCCCGCGGTGGCGCGGCGGGTGGTGCGGGCGTCCAGGTCGCCCGCGGCGATGCGGCGGGCGGTGCGGGCCACCCGGCGCAGACGGCGGTTGAGCAGCTCGGCGGCCAGGGCCGCCAGGGGGACCACGGCGGCGAGGGTGCCGAGGGCGGCGATGACGATGTGGCGGTCCAGGGCCTGGCGGCTGCGCAGGTCGGTACCCATGTCGACACGTACGGCGACGGGAGAGTCGCCGAGGCGGACGGCGGCCCACATCCACGGCTTGTCCGGGTGCCCGTCGTACCAGACGACGGGGTCCCCGGCGGTGTCGATCTGCTGGCGCAGGGGGAGCGGGATCGTCTCGGGGGGCTCGGCGGCGAAGGTACTGCCCGTACGGCGGTAGTTCTGCAGCTCGGCGTACAGGGCGGTCATGGCGCGGCCCCCGCCCACGTTCATGGAACGCTCGTAGGTGCTCCGGTGGACCAGCAGGCCGACGGCCAGGGCGACCGCGCAGGACGCCACGGTCACCAGGGCGGCGATCTTCCAGCGCAGCGACCGCCAGTTCAGCAGGTGCCGCACCGCGCGGGCGGCGGTGTCCCGCATCTCAGCGCCGCAGCTTGTAGCCGAAACCGCGGACGGTCTCGATGCGGTCGGGGCCGATCTTCCTGCGCAGGCGCTGGACGCACAGGTCGACGACGCGGCTGTCGCCGTCCCAGCCGTAGTCCCACACGTCGGTCAGCAGCGTCTGGCGGTCGAGCACGATCCCGGGCCGGGCCGCGAACACCAGCAGCAGGCGCAGCTCGGTGGGCGCCAGCGCCACCGGCCGCCCGGCCAGGGACACCTCCAGGCCGCCGGGATCGATGACCAGGTCGCCGAACACCAGCAGGTCTCCCAGCGGCTCCCCGGCGCCCGCCGGCTCCGGGACGAAGGACGCGCGGCGCAGCAGCGCGCGGATCCTCGCCACGAGGACCGAGGTGTCGGCCGGTTTGACCACGTAGTCGTCCGCCCCCGCCTCCAGTCCCGCCACCACGTCGAGCGCGTCGCCGCGAGCGGACATCATCAGGATCGGCGTCATGCTGGACTCCCTGATCCTGCGGCACAACCCGATGCCGTCCAGCCCCGGCAGCATCACGTCCAGCAGCATCACATCGGGCCGCACCTCCTGGAACCGCTCCAGCCCCGCCAGCCCGTCGCCCGCGACCGCCACGCGATAGCCGTACCGCTCCAGCGCCATCGCGACCGTCGTGCGGATCACCTCGTCGTCCTCGACGAGAAGCACCCGCACCGGCGCCGCCGCAGCGTCCTCGGCCACCAGATCCGACATGTCCCCCCGAATCACCAATGTCATAAAAAACGTAGAACCCTGCCGTATGACCCACCCGACCCTACCCAAGCCCCTCCGACCGGGACGGCGCTACCGACTCCCCTCACCCTCGCTCGCGGCGATGACGGGAGCGGCGTGGGGCATGGGGTTACGGCGCCGCCTGGAAGATCCGCCCGCGGTGGCGAAAAAGAGGCGACGGTACGCACCCCACCCATGCACCGTTCCGTCCCGCGCACCCCGCCCCATGCACTGTTCCGTGTGGGGCCGGTGGGTGGCGGGCGGGCGCGGGGCGGCCCTCCCGTCAGGTGGCGGAGGTACGCGGGACGCCGGGTGCGGCGAAGGGCGTACCGGGCCGCTATGCGCCGGGTCATCATGCGCCGGGTCATCATGCGCCGGGTCATCATGCGCCGGGTCATCATGCGCCGGGTCATCATGCGCCGGGTCATCATGCGCCGGGGCGCTGGTCGTCCGCTCGACCGGCGCTGGAGGCGCGTTCCGTGCACCACTCGCCGCGTTCCGTGCATCCGGCGCGTTCTGTGCCCCCCGCTGCGTCCCGTGCACCCGGCGAGTCCCGTGCACCTCGCCGACTCCGGTGCACTCTGCCGACTCCCGTGCACTTCGCCGCGTCCCGTGCACCCGGCGGGTCCCGTGCACCTTGCTTCGTCCCATGCACTTCGCCTCGTCCCATGTACCTCCCGTCTCGTTCCACCTCGTGAGTCCCGGTCACCTCGTCGCTCCCATGACCTCGGCCACTCCCACGCACCCCGCAGCTCCCACGCACCCCGCAGCTCCCCACGGTTCCCTCCGCGCCGCACGGGAGAGCGCCGGCCGCACAGTTGATACACGGTTGAGCGCCTGCGGATACATCGCGGCGCTCGTGCGGAGAACCACCTCGCCCAGGGTGACGGAGGTGCGCCGGCCCCGGCGCTCCCCGTTCCCGGAGGTGGTCCCCGATGTCCCTGCTCGTGCGCGCCCGCGACGGCTTGAAGGCCGTGCGCACCGGTCACGGTGCGGAGCCAGGGCCCGTTGGCCACAGTACGGAGGCCGGGTGTGTCGGTCACGGTCTGGAGGGGGGTGGGGGTGGTGCGGTGGGACGGGGGGGGGGGCGCTTCGGTCACGGGGCGGGGGCTGTGCGGGCCGGGGGCGCTGGGGGCGGATCGGGGGGCGGGGGTGACGGTGGCGGTTCCAGCGGTGGGCGTGACGGCGCGTGTGCGGGGGGTCGGCGGCGGTTGGTGTGGGCCGATGCGGTCAAGGGGGTGTGCATTGTGCTGGTGGTGCTTTGGCATGTGGTCGTCAAGGACTATCTGCGGGTGGACTGGCGGGTCGCGGTGCCGGTGCCGGGGGGGTGGGGGGCGCTGGGGGACGGGCTGCTCACGTTGCGGATGCCGTTGTTCTTCACCGTCTCGGGGATGCTGGCGGCGGGGGCGTTCCTGCGGCCCTGGGGGGCGGTGGCGCGGAGCCGGGTGGGGCGGTTCCTGTATCTGTACCTGCTGTGGGCGGCGATCCACACGGTGCTGCTCGGGTTCGCGCCGGGGTTCGACACGGGGCGGGCGCACGGTCCGGCCGAGTTCGTCACGCAGGTGCTGTTCACGCCGCCCAACGTCTGGTACCTCTACGCGCTGGCGCTGTACTTCACGGTCGCCAAGCTGCTGCGCCGCGTGCCCGCCCCGGTGCTGATCGGCGCCGCGCTGGTCCTGGCGGTCGCCGTGGCCGGGTGGCCGGAGCCGTTGCCGGGCAACCGCGCCTCGCTTCTGCGCAACCTCGTGTTCTTCCTCGCGGGGCTGCACCTGCGGCCGCACCTCGAACGGCTCGCCGCCACCACCGGCCCCCGGCGGGCCGCGCTGCTCGGGGCCGGGTACGCGGCCGCCCTGCTCGCGGTGGCCCTCACCGGCGCCGAGGGCGTCCCCGGCGTCTGGCCGGCCGTCTGCGCGCTCGCGGTGATGTTCGGCGTGTCCGCCGCGCCGCTGCTCGCCGCCGTCCCCGGCCTCGGCGCCGGGGCGGCCTGGCTGGGACGCAGGACCCTGGCGGTCTACGTCGTGCACATGCCGGTGCTGGCCCTGCTGGACCACTTCCTGGCCCCGCCGCTGTCCGCCGTGGGCCCGGCCTGGCTGCGTCTCGTGCTCGCGGTCGTGTACCCGGTGCTGATGACCGCGGTGATCGTGGCCCTGTGCCTGCTCGCGGAGAAGGCCCTCGGCAGGGCCTCGTGGCTGTTCGACCTCCCGGCACGTGAACGCCGTGGGAGACGGCGGATCGGCGCTGTTCGGCAGGTATAAACCCCTGGCTCCCGGGCAGTCGGTGGGCGGCTGCGGAAGCGGCCGGCACCTCCGAGCGACGTGGAGTTGAGGCACATGATACTGCTGGGGCTACTGTTGATCGTGATCGCCGGCGCGGCTCTCGTCGCGGTGGCGAACGACATGACCGGGAACGTGGCGATGTCCGTCACCGTCCTAGACCGTGTCCTCCAGTTCAACGAGCTGGAACTCTTCCTGGCCGGAGCCGGCACCGCCGCGGTGTTCCTGCTCGGCCTGATGTTCTTCACCATGGGCATGCGCCGCATGGGCGTCCGCCGCAGGCGCCTGATCGCGGCACGCGCCGAGTCCCGGGACCGGGTCGCCCGGCTGGAGGAGGAGAAGCGCCGCCTGGAGCAGCGCCTCGAGGCCACCGCCCCGCGTCCCCGCACCGCCCCGGACGCGGCGCCCGCCCCCGCGGCGGTGCCCACGCCCACCGGCCGGCACGCGTCCGACCGTGACGGCGACGGCGTGGACGACCGGGCCGAGCGGGCCGGCGCCACCCAGCCGACGCGGCACCCTGACGACCGGCTCGTGGCCGGCAACCGTTCCGAGCGCGCCGACGCCTGACATGGGCGGCGGGACCTGCGAGAACCGCACGGCCGCCCCGGGAGGTCCCGGGACGGCCGTGCGGGGTGCGGATCGAGGAGTGGCGTGGGGACGGCCGCCGGACGGGCCGGGGCCGTGGGCGGCGCTACCGCCGCGGCGGCGCTGGTCGCGGCCGGTGGCGCATCACTGCGTCGGGTACCGCCGCGCGAGGCGGCAGGGGGCGGCGGGTCATCGCTGCCTGAGGAACGTGAGGCTCCTGGTCAGCCCGGCCGTCGCGAGGTCGCGGATCCGGGCGTAGGACTCCTCGGGGTACTGCCGGGGCCCCGCCTCGACCAGCAGGATCATGTACAGGTACACCCGGTACAACGCGTCGCGCGTCATGGCGTCGGGGGTGAGGGCGAGCCGCCCGCCCGCCTCGCGGTAGCCGGCCAGCAGCGGGTCGTCGACCCGCAGCTCGCCGAAGATGGTGGGGGTGACGAAGTCGGCGAGCGGGTCCCCCCAGAAGGCCCGCTCGTGGTCGATGAGGGCCTGGATCCGCGGCGGCCCGCCGGGGTCCGCGGTCAGGAACACGTTGCCGGGCCAGATGTCGAAGTGCACCAGAGCGGGTGTCGTCACCGCGTCAAGCGCGCAGGCGTTGGAGTGGATCGCGCCCGCGATGTCCACCAGCGAGCACGGCAGCGGGGTGTCGTAGCGCACGGCGTCGTCCAGCAGGGCGCCGGTCATCACGAGGAACGCGTCACGCCACGTCGGCCCGGTGAGCGCCGCGTAGGGGTAGCCGTAGACGCCGTCCCCGGGAGCGACGGTGTGCAGCGCGGCGATGCAGCGGCCGAGCTCGCGCCGCAGCGCCGCGTCGTCCTCCTCGGACACCGTGGCCTGGTTCCACGGCACACCGTCGAGGGCGGACATGATCAGGTAGTCGCTGCCCAGCTCGGGGTCGTCGAAGCCTGAGTGCAGCAGTTGGGGGAGCGGCACGCCCGCGGGGGCGGCGAGGTGGTACACGAGGGCCTCGGTGCGCAGCAGCGCCCGTTCGTAACGCAGGAGATCGAGATCGGGCGGCGGCGCGACCTTCAGCACGACCTTGCGGCCGTCGTCGAGGGTCAGCAGCCATACGGCGTTCGCGAAGCCGTCCACCAGCTCCTCGGCGCTCGTCACCTCGGTGCCGAGCGCGCCGCGTATCAGCGTGCCCAGTTGCGCGGTCGTCAGCCGCTGCTTGGTCCTGCTATCCATCGTTCCCATCACTTCGGCTCGGGGGGTCGGGTCAGGCGGCCACGGGCCTCGCCGATGGCTGAGGCCCGGCCATGAGCGCGGCGCGGGGTGGCCGGCCGGTCACAACACCGAGACGGTCCAGCTCGCCTCGTGTTTGCCGCCAGGACCGAGCACGATGAGGTCGGTGCCGGAGTTGAAGGCGTCGGGCGGGCACGTCATCGGCTCCACCGCGATGCCGCGGTGGCCGAACCCCGTGCCGGTGCAGACCTGCACCCACGGCATGGCCGCCGCGTCCCACGCGATCTGCACGCCGCCTCCGGCGCCGCGCAGCCGCACCTGGGTGGTGCCGCCGGGCGCGGCGTCCAGGCCGGTGAACGCGTGGTCGAGCACCGTGCCGCCGAGCTCGCGCGGCACCCGGAAGTCGTACGGCGTGCCGTCGACCGGCTCAAGCGAACGGGGCAGCAGTCTCTCGTCGGTGAGCAGCACCCGGTCGGCGGGCAGCTCCAGGCTCCACCCGGTCTCCGCGCCGCCGTCGGCGATCAGCCAGGGGTGCGGCCCGCAGCCGTACGGTGCCGGCCGGTCGCCGATGTTCTCGGCGGTCAGCGTGGTGGTGAGGCCCTCGGCGGTGAGGTGGTAGCGGACCTGCAGGGCCACGCGGAAGGGGTAGCCGGGGGTCGGCTCGATGACGTGCTCGAACCGGGCGGAGCCGCGGTCCTCGTCCACGGTGCGCACCTCGACCGGCTCCCAGTCGGCGAAGGCGACCAGGCCGTGCAGGGCGTGACCACGCTCGGGCTCGTTGACGGGCACGTCGCGGGTCTCGCCGCCGAAGGTGTAGCGCCCGTCGCCGATGCGGTTCGGCCAGGGGGCGAGGAGGGTGCCGCTGTAATGCGGGACGGGGCCGTTCTCCGGCCAGGTCGCCACGACGTCGCGGCCGCCGTGCCTGAGCACGCGCAGGGCCGCGCCCCGCTGTGTTATCTCGGCGTGGAAGTCGCCACCGCGGAGGACGTACTGAGGCACGGGGGAATCCTCTCATCGACGTTGGGAACGCTTTGATCCGGGTGACACAGTGCGGGAGCCTCCCCCGGCCGAGCTCTCCGCGATCGGTGCCGATCCCGGAGCGCACACACCGGTGGGAGCGCTCCCATAGCGAGCAAAGTTAAAGGCTTTCGGTAGGAGCGTCAACTATTTCGGGTCAATATCGACTGGAGTCGCGGCTCACGACTGCCGGACATATCCCTGCAGGTCAGGCGATATGCGGACAGCACGCACCGAACCCCGGTCCCGCGCCTCCCCTTTTCCGTCACCACGGGCCGCGGCGTGCGGCTTGACAACCCGTGGCGTCAATCCCGCGTCGCGGGCCTCCCCCGTGACGCGGCCAGAGCGCCGACCAGTCCGGTGACCGTCGGCGCCTCGAAGATGGCCCACGCGGGGATCTCGACCCCGAGCCGTTCCTTCACGTGCGCCGCGATCCGGGTGACGGCCAGGGAGTCGCCGCCGAGCTCGAACAGGTCGGCGTCCGCCTCGGCGCGGGGCACCCCGAGCACCTCGCACCAGATCCGGCCGGCCTCCGCGGCCAGGACCTCGTCGGCGGGACCCAGCGCCGCCGGAGGGGACTGCGGGCGGGCCCGGCCCTCCGGGTCGGTCAGCCGGCCCTGGAAGCCCTCCAGGGCCGGGAGGGCGAGATCGTCCACCGGGACGTCCGGTGAGATCGACAGGGCGGTGAGCAGTGTCTCGAACGCGGTGGCCAGCGCGGCGGCGGCCCGCCGGGACACCCGGTCCAGGCGATGGGTGAGGATCAGGTCGTAGCCGGAGCGGTGCGGCGTCATGGTGAGCGTCAGGTCGTAGGGCGTGTCGTCCACCTCCTGCCCCCACTCGAAGGCCCGCAGGCCCGGCCAGCCGTCCGGCGGGCGCGGGTCGTCGCGCTGGATGAACGCGAGCTGGAAGACCGGGTGCACGCCGGGACGCCGCCGCCCGCCGAGGCCGGACACCAGCGTGTCGAACGGGATCTCGTTGGCCAGCGCCGCGCCGAGCTCCCGCCGGGTGGCGTCCACCAGGGCGCGGAAGCCGAGGGTGCCGTCCACCCGCACGTGCACCGGCACCATGTTGGCGAAGCACCCGACGATCTGCTCGAACTCGCGGCGCGCCCGCCCCGCCGACACGGTGCCGACGGTGACACCGGGCCCCGCGCCGCCGCCGGTCTCGGCGCGCACGCGGTGCAGCAGCACCATGAAAGCCGTGAGCACGGTCGCGAACGGCGTCGCGGCCCCGCCGCGCAACGCGTCCACCAGGGCCGCGCTCACCTGCAGGGAGGTGGTGGCGGTGCGGCGGGTCTCGCGGGGGTCGTGCTCCTCGGCCGGGAAACGGACGCACACCGGCGGGTCGTCACCCAGCCGTTCCCGCCAGAACGGCAGCCTCTGCTCCGCCTGCGGCCGGGCACGGGCCGCCGCCCACGCGGCGTAGTCGGCGTACCGCACGGCCTGCGGCTCCGGCGGGGCGCCCCCGCCGTACAGGGTGGCCAGCTCGCGCGCCACCACGCCGAGGGAACCGCCGTCGCACACGATGTGGTGCAGCACCAGCAGGAGCCGGTGCTCGGAGGGGGACAGCCGGTAGACGGTGAGGCGCAGCAGCGGCCCCGTGGCGAGGTCGAACCGCTCGCCGCCGGCCGCCCGTGCCATCTCGCGCGCCACGCGCTCCCCGCCGGGCTCGCCGCTCAGGTCGACGACGGTGAGCGGGACCTCCACCCTGCTGAGGATCATCTGGCGCGGCTCGCCGCCGGAGTTCACGAAGACGGTGCGCAGCGTCTCGTGCCGCTCCACCAGGCCCGCCAGCGCCCGGTCCAGCGCCGCCAGGTCCAGCGGGCCCGACAACCCGAGACCGAGCGTCACGTTGGGCGTGGCCGAGTGCCGGTCCGCCTGCGCGGTCAGCCACAGCCTGCGCTGCTCGGGGGAGCACTCCAGCAGCGCGCCGTCCCGCGGCACGAGGGGCACCCCGTCGCCGGTGCCGCGCCGCCGCGCCGCGAGCAGCCGCGCGGCCAGTTCCTTGCGCTGCTCCGACAGCCCGGCGGGCCACCGCTGCGTCTCGTTCACCGTCATGACGCCGTTCCGCCGGGGAACGCCAGGGCGTCGCGCAAGGCGGTGAGGAAGAGGATGACGTCGCGGCCGTTGAGTACGCGGTGGTCGTAGGCGGCGCCGATGTGCACCACCTCGCGGGCCGTGAAGCCCCCGTCCCCGTCGGGCACGACCTCGGGGTGGGGGGCGGCCAGCGCGAGGGCGCAGGTGTGACCCGGGAAGACGATGGGGACGGCGAGGACCACGCCGGGCTCGTTGTGCAGGGTGAGCACGATGTTGGCGCCGCCGAGGTCCTTCTCCCGCAGCTCACCGCGCATGGCGCGCACGCGGAAGTCGAGGAGCGTGCGGGAGATCTCCTTGAGGCCGAGCGCGGCGGCGTCCCGCACCACCGGGATGACGAGTCCCTTGCCGACGTCGAAGGTGACGCCCACATGGGCCGCCTCCGACGGGCGCACCGAGCCCCCGTCCACCGGGGTGGCGAAGAACAGCGGGAACCGGTCGTGCAGGCTCGCGATCGCGCGCACCAGCAGCTCGGTCGGCCCGATCAGCGTGCGCAGCTCCCGGGTGCGGGCCCGGCCCTCGGCCAGCGCCGGGCCGATGTCCACCTTCATGACGGTGTACGCGGGCGGGATCGTCCGGTGCGACAACGCCACCACGTCCGCCGTCCGCCGCTGCGCCCGCGACAGGGCCAGCGTCGCCCCGGCGTCCGCCGCGGCCCCGGGCCCCGGCGCGCCGGCGGCGAGGGAACCCCTGGCGTCCGCCGTGGTGCCGGGTTCCGGCGCGCCGGCGGCGAGGGAGCCCTCGGGGTACGTCGTGGTGCCGGGTCCCTGTGGTCCGGCGGCGAGGGAGCCCTCGGCGTACGTCGTGGTGCCGGGTCGCGGCGGTCCGGCGGCGAGGGATTCGACGTCGGACTCGCGGACGATCTTCTTGCCCAGGGCGCGGACGGCTTCGTCGCTGATGCCGTACCGCTCCATCAGGGCCCGCGCCTTGCTGGTGATCACCGGCCCGCCCGGCGGCCGGAGGGGTTCCCCTCCCTCCGGGGCGGGCGGGCCGGTGGGTCCGGTGAGCGGACGCCCGCCGGGGTCGAGTCCGGGAGGCGGGGCGTCGGCGGGGGCGGGTACGCCGGTGCCGGCGGGCAGGTCCGCCGGGACGAGGGCGGCGGGTGAGGCCGGCAGCGAGGCGAGATCCGCCGGGGACAGGACGGCGGACAGGCCGGCGGGGGACTCCGGCACGGTGGTCAGGCCGACGGCGGATCCAGGCCCTGTGGACAGGCCGGCGGGGGACCCAGGCTCCGTGGAGAGACCGGCGGGGGACCCCGGCACGGTGGTCAGGGCGGCGGGGGACTCCGGCACGGTGGAGAGGTCCGGGGCGGGGAGGGTGAGCGGAGGCAGGCCGGTGGGGGAGAGGCGGGCGATGAGCTGGCCCGGTTCGCAGTCGGCGCCCTCGGCCAGCAGGTGGGCGAGGAGGCCGTCGCCCTCGGCGGTGATCTCCTCGGTGGCCTTGGAGGTCTCCAGGACGGCGAGCGGGTCGCCGCGGCGCACCGGGGCGCCGTCCTTGGCGATCCACTCCACCAGCACGTACTGGGCGTCGTTGTTGTTGAGCTTCGGCACGCGTATCTCGGTCATCTCAGGGCCTCCAGCACCGCCTGGCGGATGGCGGTGTCCTCCACGAGCACGGCGCGCTCCAGGTGCGGCGCCGTGGGGATCACGTCGGGCGCCGAGTGCACCAGGCGCACCGGGCCGCGCAACGAGTCCCACAGCCGCGCGTGCAGCACGTGGGCGACCTCGCCGCCCCAGGTCCCCCCGGCGGTGCTCTCCTCGGCCACGCACACGTGCCGCGCCCCGGCCAGCAGCGGCATCAGCGGCTCCGGCTCGAAGGGGTACAGCCGGGCGGGCACCAGCAGCCTGGTGGTGATCTCGTCCTCCAGCAGCAGCACGCGCATGGCCCGCAGCGCGTGGTGCGTCACCCCGCCGGTCGCGATGATCGTGCAGTCCGGTTCGGCGTCGTCGTCCAGGCGCACGCACGCGGTGTACGGCGGCGGCCCGACGAGCTCGAAGGTGAACAGGTCGTCCACCTCGTCGCCGTGGAAGCGGCGCCGCGTGTACAGCACCTTGTCCTCGAACAGCAGGCACGGTTCGCCGAGCCCGAGCAGGTACGGCAGCAGCAGGCGCGCGTCGTGGAAGGGGCTCATCTCGAACACCGACAACCCGGGGATGCCGATGAAGTGCTTCTGGAGGCTCTGGCTGTGCGTCGGCCCGTACCCGCGCCCGCCCCCGGTGGGGCAGCGCACCACCAGCGGGATCTCGACCCGCCGCCCGTACATGCGGGTCGACTTGCTGGCGAAGTTCAGCAACTGGTCGAACGCCAGCCCGGCGAAGTCGCCGAACATGATCTCCACGATGGCCTTGTCCCCGGCCAGGGCGAGCCCCGCGCCGACACCGACGATCCCGCCCTCGCTCAGCGGCGTCGTCATCACCCGCGCGCCGTACTGCGTGGACAACCCCCGGGTCACCTTGAACGCGCCGCCGTAGGGGTCGGCGATGTCCTCCCCGAGGACGTGCAGGCTCGGGTCGGCCGCCATCACCTCGTGCAGCGCCCGGTTGAGGTTGTCGACGATGCGCTCGGCCCGGGTCACGCGGCGCCCCCGGCGACCGGCGGACGGTCCGCGACCTCGGCCACGATGGCGGCGACCAGCTCACGCTGGCGGGTGTCCGCCTCGGTGAACCGCTCGGGGAACGCCTCCTCGTACGCCCGGTGCCAGCCGGACAGCTCGGCGTGCGCCCGTTCGGCGGCGGGGCGGGAGTCGTCGCCCTTGCTGTGCGGGCCGATGCGGTGGGTCATGAACTCCACGATCAGCGGCCCGGAGTTCTGCCGCACCGAGGTGACCAGCGGCCCCAGCTCGTCCCGTATCCACGCCAGGTCCACCGTGGTGACCCGGTGGTACCCGATGCCGAACGCCGCGGCCCGCCCGGCGACCGTGCCGGCCATCTGGCGGCTCGTCGGCGTGGACTGCGCGATGCCGTTGTTCTCCACGACGACCAGGAGCGGCACCCGCCACAGCCTGGCCATGTTGAGCGCCTCGTACACCGAGCCCTCGCCGAGCGTGCCGTCGCCGATGTAGGCGCAGGCCAGCGCCCCGTGGCCGGTGCGCTTGAGGCGCAGCCCCACCCCGACCGCGACCGGCAGGCTCTCGCCCTGCACCCCGGTGGACAGGAACCGTTCGTGGTAGATGTGCTGGCTGCCCCCCACGCCGCCGCACAGGGCACCCTCCCGACCCATGATCTCGGCGAGCAGGCCCCGCGGGTCGGGGTAGCGGGCGAGGAAGTGGCCGTGGCCCCGGTGGTTGCTGAAGACGAAGTCGTCCTCGCGCAGCAGTGTGCGCAGCGCCACCGGGATGTACTCCTGGCCGAGGCAGGTGTGCGTGGTGCCGTTGAGGGCGCCCTTGCCGAACAGGTCGAGCAGGGCGAGCTCGAAATGCCGGATGAGCAGGAGGAGCTGCAGGTCCTCGTCGGCGATGGCGGCGATGGGCGGACGGTACGCCTGCGCGATGCCGGTCACGATGCTGTGTCTCCTTGCTCCGAGGGGGGCGGGGGAGGGGGCTCGGGGCGTCCGCGCGCGGCCAGCAGGGCGGCCAGCGCGGCGCGGCGCTGCGGGGTGAGCGTCTTGGCCCGGTGCGGGACGGGCGGCTCGCCGGCGTCCGGGCGCGGTGCGGGTGTCCCGGCGGGGGCCAGGCCGGTGAGGAAGCGCTCCAGTGCGCCCTCGTCCAGGGAGGCGGCGAAGGCGGCGGCGGCCTCGCGGGAGCGCACGGAGATCTCGCGGTGGTGCGCCGGGTCGTCCAGCAGACGGTCCAGGGTGTCCAGCCACGGCCCGGCGTCCTGCTCGGGCACGACCGGGACCGGGCGGGCGTGCGCGCCCGCCTCGTAGCCGGTGATGCGGCGCACCGGCAGCAGGTACGGGACGCCGAGCTTGGCCTCCGACAGGCCGCCGACGTCCGACGCCAGCACCGGCACGCCGCGCAGCATGGCCTCCACGGCGGTGTAACCGAACGTCTCGTCCCACAGCGACGGCATCACCAGCACCCGGCTGCGCGCCAGGATCTCGCCGATGTCGTCCACCGGGTCCATCAGCTCGATGTTGGGCCGGGCGCGCAGCGCCGCCAGGTCCTCCTCGGTGGCGCCCCACGTCGGCACCGCGAGGAACGGCACCCGCGGCCGGGCGTCGGCCATCGCGAGGAAGACCGGCAGCCCCTTGTACGCGCACGGGTTGACCATGGTCACGGCCTCGCCGTCGCCGGGCCAGGAGGTGCCGGACGGCGTGTAGACCTGCGGGTGGATGAGCGTGGAACCGACGCCGCCCCAGCGTTCGAGGTGGTCCTGGGCCGCGCGGCTGACCGCGACCACCCCCGCGGCGTTCCTGACGAGGCGGGTGCCCGCGGCGCTCGGATAGAACGCGCCCGGCCCGAACGGGATCTGCTGCAGGGTGTGCGCCAGGTACACCACCCGCCCCGGCGCCGCCCGCGACGCGGCGCCCAGCATGATGAGCCCTGGGTCGTCGGACGGCACCAGCACCCAGTCCGGCGTCAGCTCCGCGCAGACCGTGCCGACCCACCGGGCCAGGTGCGATGGGTTGACAACGGCATGTGCCACCACGCCGCGGTACTCGTAGGTCACCGCCTCGTCGCTCACCGACCGGACCAGCGCCCCCGCGCTCTCCAGGTAGCGCAGATGCCCGTCCAGCGACGTCCGGCGCAACGCCCCCGACAACGGCGCCACCACCCGGCAGTCATGCCCGCGCGCCGCGAGCTGCTCGAACATGATCCGGTTCGACTTGTTGGCCCCGCCATGCGTCGGCAGGTGGAACATGTTCTGCGCCAGCAGGATCCGCATCACGCCCCCCACCCGTCACCAGCGAGCACGCGGACACCCGTCCCGCGACCCGGCATCCGCATCACGCCTCCCGGCACTCGTCGGACGGCCGGCGGACGTCCGTCCCGCACCGAAGGATCCGCATCACGCCTCCCGTCCCGACAGCCGCCCGCGCAACCGCTCCGCCACGGCCTGTCGCTGCGCCGCCGACAGCCTTCCGAGCTGCCGCCGAGCCGCCTCGACCGCCGTGGCCCCCTCTTTCCTCTCCGCGGCCACGCCGGCCGGCGCCAGCGCGACCGCCTCCGACCCCGTATCTGCCGTGATATTTCCGGTAGGGGACGTGAGCCCAGCGTCGTCGTCCGGCGCGAAGTCCGGCGGCGCGACGGCCAGCGACGAGATCAGCCAAGCCGCCCGCCGCACCCCGTCCTCATGCGCTCCGCCGGTCTGGGTTCCGCCGGTCTGCGTTCCGCCGGAATGCTCCCCGCCGGGCTGTCCTCCGTCCGGCTGCACTGTGCCGCCGGGCCCTCCGTCGGGCCGTACTGTGCCGGGTTGCATCACGTCCGTTGCCAGGGGGTCCGCGTCCGGGCCGTCCGGTTGCGTCAGGTCCGGGGGGCGGGTGCCCTGGGCGGTGGCGGACTTGATCAGGGGGGCCACTTCCTCGGGGGTCCAGCGGGGGGCGGGGAGCCAGGTCGCCAGGGAGTGGCGGTGGAGGCGTTCGGCGTTGTCGGGACGGTCCACGCCGTGGGCGAGGATGATCTGGGGGGCTCCGGCGCGGAGGGCGCGGCTCAGGGTGCCGATGCCGCCGTGGTGCACCACGGCGGCCACGCGGGGCATCACGGCGTGGAACGGGAGGCGGGGGAACCAGGTCACGCCGGGAGGCAGGGGGTCGGGGACGAGGTCGCGGTGCCTGACCACCAGCAGGACGGGGCGGCCGGCCTGGCGGGCGCCTTCCACGGCGGCGGTGTAGAAGCGGCCGTGCAGCATGCGGCCGGTGCCGCCGGTGACGAGCACGGGGGCGACCGGGCCGCTCAGGACCTCTTCGGCGGCGGGCGGCAACGGCTCGTCGGGGCCCTCGTCGGGCAGGGGGAAGCCGGTCAGGCGGACCCGTGCGGGCGAGCGGGTGCCGGCACGGTCGAACCAGCGGGGCCACAGGCCGAGGTGCAGGGCGGCCGAGGAGAACCAGGCGTCCCAGTCCTCGATGGGCGCCAGCCCGAGCCGCCGCCGCACCCCCGCGATGCCCTCCCAGAGCAGGTGGCGGTACGCGTGCAGCGCGGCCCGCTCGGCCATGATCTGGATCGGCGCCACCGCCACCCACGCGGCCGGCGCCCCGAGCGCCTCCGCGGCGAACAGCACCGAGAGCGCCGAGGTGTGCCGCCCCACCAGCACGGTCTCCCCGGCGCGGTACCGCGCGGCCATGGCGGCGAACTCCAGCTCCATCTGGCCGTACAGCCCGTTGCGCTCGTAGAACTCCTGCCATCCGAGGCCGCCGAGCAGGTCCGGGGTGTCGGCGAGGGTGCGCTCGAACTCCGCCGCGGTGTCGATCGGCACGAAGCCGAGGCCGGCGCGCCCGGCGTGCGGCCCGTAGTGGGCGTGCGTGATGAGCGTGACCTCGTGGCCGCCCGCGCGCAGCTCCGCGCCGAGCCGGACGAAGGGCAGCACGTCGCCGTCGGTGCCGTGCGTCACCAGCAACATGGTGGGCATGGCGGAGGTCAGTCCTCCTCGGCGAGGAGGGCGAGCACGTCCTCGTCGGACATGCCTTCGAGCTCGGCGAGGAGCGCGGCCATCTCCTCGTCGTCCGCGGACTCCAGCCGGCTGCGGTCGATCGCCGCGGCGGCCTCCGCCACGGTGAAGTCGCCGCCGAACAGCAGGTCGATGGGCAGCTCGACGCCGTAGTTCTCCTGCACGCGCGCGAGGAACTGGACCATGGCGAGGGACTGGCCGCCGAGGGCGAAGAAGTCGTCGTCGGCCGAGGCCGGGGTCACGCCGAGCAGTTCCGTCCACATCGCGGCCACCGCCGCCTGGGTGGGGGTCATGAGCACCCGTCCGGAGTGTTTCGGTGTGGTTTCGGCCTCTCCGGCCGGAGCGGATGCGACACGGGACCTCCAGCGCGGCGTTCCGCAGGGAATCGGGGCATATGGGAGCGCTCCCAAGACCCTAGGGATGACCGCAAAGAAGTGTCAAGGATGATCAGGGCTTTGCGTCGTTTCGGACGGCGACCTCAGCCTAAATATCCTGGTAAAAAGCCCGTTACGGACGAAACATGAACGACATCTTGACGACGCCAAACCCGATCCATAGCCTTTCGGGTCGTGGGAGCGTTCCCACCATCACTGAAACCTATGCATTCGCCCAGGACGCGCTTGTCTGACGGACATAACGGACAAGAGCCCCTTTCTCGTCTTAGTCCGGCAGAGGTATTGACGTAATGCGCGAACTGATCCCGCTTTCGTATGGCCAGGAACGTCTATGGTTCCTGGACCAGCTACAACCCGGTGATCCCTCGCATCACTTGTTCAGTACTTTACGGTTGAGCGGCTCGCTGGACGCGGATGTCTTGGAAAGATCCCTTGGCGAGGTGGTGGCACGGCACGCCCCGCTGCGGGCCCGTTTCGCCGCGCGCGACGGCCGTCCCGAGCAGATCGCCGAGCCGCCGGGCTCGTTCGCCCTCGAGCGCGCCGACCTCACCCCCGACGAGGTGCCCGCGTTCCTCGCCGAGCGCACCAACCGCCCGTTCGACCTCGCGGCCGGGCCGCCGCTGCGCGCCGCCCTCGCCCGCCTCGGCCCCGGCGACCACGTGCTGTGCCTGGTGGTCCACCACATCGCCTGCGACGGCTGGTCGCTGAAGCTGCTGCTGGACGAGACGGCGCGCCTCTACACCGCCTTCGCCGACGGCAAGCCGTCCCCGCTGCCGCCGCTGCCCGCGGCCTTCGCCGACTTCGCCCGCGCCCAGCGCGAGCGCCCCGCCGGCCAGCAGGAGGCGCTCGCGTACTGGAAGGAGCGGCTCGCCGGGGCGCGCCCCCTGGAGCTGCCCACCGACCGCCCCCGCCCCCCGATGGCCACCACCGCCGGCGAGGCGATCGTCGTGCCGCTGCCGGACGGCCTGATGGACGGCGTGCGCCGCCTCGCCGCCGCCGAGCGCTGCACCGTGTTCATGGTGCTGACCGCCGCCTACCAGGCCCTGCTGTCCCGCTACAGCGGCCAGGACGACGTGTGCGTGGGCTCGGCCGTCGCGGGCCGGGACCGGCTGGAGTACGAGCCGCTCATCGGCTACTTCTCCGGCACGCTGGTCCTGCGGGGCGACCTGTCCGGCGACCCGGAGTTCCGCGAGCTGGTCGCGCGCACCCGCGCCGCCGCCCTGGACGCCTACCGGCACCAGGACGTGCCGTTCGGGCTGGTCGCCGAGCTCGGCGTGGAGCGCGACCTGAGCCGCGCACCGCTGTTCCAGACGATGCTGGTGCTGCACGACATGGGCGAGTCCCGCCTCACGCTGCCCGGCGTGCGGGCCGAGGTGCTGGACGCGGGCTACGCCCAGGTGCACCACGACCTGGTGCTCGACGTGTTCGGCGAGGACGGCGACCGGCGCCTGGTGCTCACCTACAACACCGATCTGTTCGACCGCGAGACCGCGGAGGGCTACGCGTCGGCGTACCTCTCCCTGCTCGCCCGCGCCGTCGCCGAGCCCGGCGCCCACCTGTCCCGCCTGCTCGCCGTGGACGCGGCCGAGCGCGAACACCTGCTGCGCCAGGGCGGCCACCCGCCGGTGCCCCCGGCGTCCCTGCCCACGGTCGTCGAGATGTTCGCCCGCCGCGCCGCCGCCACGCCGACGGCGGTCGCGCTGAGCGCCCCGCGGGACGAGCACCGCGAGTCCCCCGGCTCCTCGTCCGGTACCCCGGCTGCGCACGGGACACCGGCACCGGCCGGGGAGCCGGGCCCGGCGCCCTCGGGGTCCTGGTGGACCGGCGAGGCGCTGTCGCTGACGTACGCCGAGGTGGCCGCGGCCGCCGACGGGGTGGCGCGGGAGCTGGTGCGCGCCGGCGCCGGGCGGGGCACCGTGGTCGCGGTCTTCGCCGAACGGTCCGCCGCCGCCGTCGCCGCCTTCCTCGGCACGATGCGCGCGGGCGCCGCGTACCTGCCGCTCGACCCGGGCTACCCGCCGGACCGGATCGCGACGGTCCTCGCCGACTCCGGCGCCGCCGTCGTGCTCGCCCGGCCGGAGCTCGCCCACCTGCTGCCCGCGCACGACGCCACGGTGATCGCCCTGGACCCGCGGGCCGACCACGGCGACCCGCACGGCGACGTCCTCGCCCCCCTCCCGGCGGACCTGCCGGACGGCCCGGGACCGGACGACCCGGCGTACGTGCTCTACACCTCGGGTTCCACCGGCCGCCCGAAGGGCGTCGTGGTGCCGCACCGCGCGCTCACCGGCTTCCTGCTCGCCATGCGCGACCTGCTCGGCGCCGGTCCCGGCGACGTGTGGCTCGCGGTCACCTCGACGTCCTTCGACATCTCCGGCCTGGAGATGTACCTGCCGCTGATCACCGGCGCCCGCGCCGTGGTGGCCGCACCCGGCGTCGCCAGGGACGGCGCCGCGCTGGCCCGCCTCGTCGCCGGCGCCGGCGTGACCCACGTGCAGCTCACCCCGTCCGGCTGGCGTGTGCTGCTCGCCGCCGGGTTCACCGGCCCGCACCTGAAGGCGCTGGTCGGCGGCGAGGCGCTGCCGCTGCCGCTGGCCGCCGAGCTGCGCGCCAAGGTCGGGCGGCTGTGGAACATGTACGGCCCCACCGAGACCACCATCTGGTCCACCGCGTGGGAGGTGCCGGAGAACCCCGCCGCGGTGTCCATCGGCGAGCCGATCGCGGGCACCAGCGTGCACGTGGTGGACCAGGATCTCGAACTCGTCCCGCCCGGCGTCCCCGGCGAGCTCGTCATCGGCGGTGCCGGCGTCGCCGACGGCTACCTGGGCCGCCCCGCCCTGACCGCCGAGCGGTTCGCCCCCGACCCGTTCGGCGGGCCCGGCGCCCGGGTGTACCGGACCGGCGACACGGTGCGCCGCCGCGCGGGCGGCGCGCTGGAGTTCCTCGGCCGCTCCGACGGCCAGGTCAAGCTGCGCGGCCACCGCATCGAGCTCGGCGAGATCGAAGCGGCCCTCGAGTCCCAGCCCGGCGTGCGGCAGGCCGCCGTCGTGGTGCGCGACCAGACGCTCGTCGCCTACGTCGCGGGTGAGCCCGACCGTGACGCGCTGGCCGCCCGGCTGCCGTCGTTCATGGTGCCCGCGGTGTTCGTCCGCATGGACACGCTGCCGCTCACCCCGAACGGCAAGCTGGACCGGCGCGCCCTGCCCGAACCCGAACCCGCGGAGGCCGGCGGCAGGCCGCCGGGCACGCCGGCCGAGCGGCTGATCGCCGCCGTGTTCGCCGAGGTCCTCGGCATCCAGGCGGTCGGCGCCGACGACGACTTCTTCGCCCTCGGCGGCCACTCCCTGCTCGCCACCAAGGTCGTCGCCCGCCTCGCCGACGCGCTCGGCGTGCGGGTGCCGGTGCGCGAGCTGTTCGCCGGCCCCACCGTGGCCGAACTCGCCGCCGCGGCCGCCCGCGCCGAGCGGAGCGCCGCGCCGTACGAGCCGAGGCCCGCGGGCGCCCCCGCCCCGCTGTCGGCGGCCCAGGAACGCTTGTGGTTCCTGCACCGCTTCGACCCCGGCGACGCCTCCTGGAACGTCTACCTGGTCCGCCGCGTCCACGGCCCCCTCGACTCGCACCTGCTCGACGGCGCGCTCACGTTGCTGGCCGCGCGGCACGAGAGCCTGCGCACCCGCTACCCCCACGACGACGGCCGCCCCCTCGCCGTGGTGGAGCCGCCGTCCGCCGCGCGGTTCGAACGCGTCGACGCCGGCGGTGAGGAGCACGCACGCGAACTGGTCGCCGCGCGGGTCGACACGCCCTTCGACCTCACCGCCGCGCCGCCGCTGCGCGCCACGCTGATCAGGATCTCGCCCACCGACCACGTGTTGTGCCTGGTCACCCACCACATCGCTGCCGACGGCTGGTCGCTGAACGTGCTGTACGACGACCTGTCCCGGCTGTACGGCGCGGGCCGCCGCCGCGTGGACGGCGACCCGCTGCCGCCGCCGCTGCAACCCGGCGACATCGCCCACCGTGAGCTGCTGCGCGCCGGCACCGACCGCCACGAGGCGGCGCTGGCGTACTGGAAGGAGAAACTGGGCGGGCTCCCCGCCCTGGACCTGCCGGTGGACCGGCCCCGCGCGGACGTCCCGGTGCGGCCGGCCGGCCACCACCGCGTCACGCTGCCGGACGACCTCGCCGCCGCGCTCGAGCGCACCGGCAGGGACCACGGCGCCACCCTGTTCATGGTGCTGCTCGCCGCCTACCACGTGCTGCTGGCCCGCCACAGCGGCCGGCGGGACTTCGCCATCGGGTCCCCGACGGCCGCCCGCGACCGGGTGGAGCTGGAGAAGGTCGTCGGCTACCTCACCGACACCCTGGTCCTGCGCGCCGACCTCACCGGCGACCCGGCGTTCGCCGCGTTCCTCGGCGCGGTCCGCGAGACCGTGCTGGACGCGCACACCCACCGCGTCATCCCGTTCGAACGGCTGCCCGGCCTGCTGGAGGCGGGCAGGGACACCGGCAGGACACCGCTGTTCCAGACCATGTTCATCCTGCACAGCGAGGAGAGCGGCACCGCCGAGCCGTTCGACGGCCTGCGCTGCGAGCCGTTCGACGCGCGCGGCGGCCACGTCAAGCTGGACCTGTCGCTGGACGCCTGGCGCCACGCCGGGGGCCTCACGCTGGAGTTCTCCTACGACGCCGGGCTGTTCGAGCCCGCCACCGTGGCGAACATCGCGGCACGCTTCGAGGTGCTGCTCCGCGCGGTCGCCGCCGGCCCCGGCACCCCGGTCTCCGCCCTCCCGATGCGCACCCCGGAGGACGACGCGGCCCTCGCCCGGCCGCCCGTCACCGCGTTGTCCCCGCAGGACGTCACGCCCGGCGCCGCGCCGCCCACCGAGGACGAGGTGTGGCCGGACGCGCGCACGGTGCCCGCGATGATCGCCGAGACGGTCCGCCGCGCGCCGGGGGCGGTCGCCGTGCAGTGCGGCGCCGAACGGCTGACCTACGCCCGGCTGGACGCGCGGGCCCGGCGCCTGGCCGAGCTGCTGCGCGGCCACGGCACCGTCGGGCTCTGCGTGGGGCGCTCGCCGTCCTCGGTGGTCGCGCTGCTCGCCGCCTGGCACGCCGGCGCCGCGTACCTGCCGCTCGACCCCGAGCACCCCGCCGAGCGGCTGTCCGCGCTGGTCCGCGACGCGGGCCTGACCCTGGTCGTCACCGACGCGGGCACCCGCCACCTGACTTTTCCCACGGCCACCGTCGACGTCAACGCGGCGGAGCACGCCGACGCCGGCGGGCCGCACAGGACACCCCCGGGCGTTGCCGGGCCGCACGCGCCCGCGGGGGCCGCCGGGCCGGAGGAACAGGACGCCGCGTACGTCCTGTACACCTCCGGCTCGACCGGCGTCCCGAAGGGGGTGGTCGTCGAGCACGGCAACCTCGCGGCCCGGGTGCGGTGGATGCGCTCCGCCTACGGGCTCGGCCCCGGCGACAAGGTGGTGCAGTTCGCCTCGCTCGGCTTCGACACCCACGCCGAGGAGATCTACCCGGCCCTCACCGCGGGCGCCACCGTGGTGACGCTGCCGGACGGCGGCGCCGCGCTGCCCGACGTGCTCGCCGCCACGCCGGACGTCACGGTGCTCGACCTGCCCACCGCGTACTGGCACCGCATGGTGGACCTGATCGACGACATCCGCTGGCCGGCCGCGCTGCGCCTGGTCGTCCTGGGCGGCGAGCAGGTCCACGCGGCGGCCGTGGCCCGCTGGCGTGCGCGGTTCGGCGGCCGGGTGCGGCTCGTCAACACCTACGGCCCCACCGAGACCACCGTCATCGCGACCGCCGCCGAGCTCGCCGACGACCCCGGGCCCCGCCCGCCCATCGGCCGTCCCATCGCCGAGACCACCGTGCACGTCATGGACGAGCACGGCGTGCCCGTGCCTCCCGGCGTGCCCGGCGAGCTGTACGTCGGCGGCGCCGGCGTGGCCCGCGGCTACCTCGGCCGCCCCGGGCTGACCGCCGAGCGGTTCCTCACCGACCCCGGCGGCCCCCCGGGTGCCCGCCTCTACCGCACCGGGGACCGGGTGCGGCAGCGGCCGGACGGGCGGCTGGAGTTCCTCGGCCGCCTCGACGACCAGATCAAGGTGCGCGGCCACCGCGTCGAGCCCGCCGAGGTGGAGGCCCGGCTGGCGGCCTGCCCCGGCGCGGGCGAGGTGGCCGTCACCGTGCGGGACGACACGCTGATCGCGTACGTGACCGGCACCGCGCCGGTCGAGGAGCTGCGCGCGTACACCGCCGCGGCGCTGCCGCCGTTCATGGTGCCGGGTGTCTGGGCGCGCCTCGACGCGCTGCCCCTCACCCCGAACGGCAAGGTGGACCGCGCCGCGCTGCCGCGGGCCGAGGTGGAGCGGGACGAGCCGCCGGTGCCGCCGCGCACCGACGCCGAGCACCTGGTCGCCGAGATCTGGGGCGAGGTGCTGGGGCTGCCCGAGGTGGGGGCGTTCGACGACTTCTTCGCGCTCGGCGGCCACTCGCTGCTCGCGGTCCAGGTGACCGCGCGGCTGCGCGCCGGGGTCGGGGTGGACGTGCCGATCCGCGCGGTGTTCGCGCACCGCACGGTGGCGGCGCTGGCCGCCGTCGTGGAGGAACTGCTGCTGGAGGAACTGGCCGGCATGTCCGACGAGGAGGCCATGCGGCTGCTCGGCGACGGCGCCGTCGCCGAGGAGGCCACGTGACCACCGGCCTGTCGCCGGCCAAGCAGGCGCTCCTGGCCCAGCGGCTGCGCCGCCGCGCGCCGGCCGTCACCGTCACGCCCCGCCCGCCCGGCACGCCCCCGCCGCTGTCGCACGCCCAGGAACGGTTCTGGTTCCTGGAGCAGTACCTGCCGGGCACCGCCGCGTACGTCGTGCCGTTCGCTGTGCGCATCCAGGGTCCGCTGGACACCGGATGCCTGCGCTCGGCCGTGCTGGACGTCACCGCCCGCCACGAGGCCCTGCGCACCCGCTTCGTCACCACCCCCGACGGCCGCCCCGAGGCGGTCGTGGACGCCGAGCCCCGCACCCCGCTGCGCGTCGTCGACCTCACCGCGGACACGCCAGAGGAGGACCGGCCCGCCGCCGCGCGGGCGCTGGTGGAGGAGGAGATCGCCCGGCCGTTCGACCTGGAGGCCGGTCCGCTCATGCGGGCCCTGCTGGTGCGCGCCGGCGCCGAGGACCACGTGCTGCTGCTCGCCATGCACCACGCGGTCACCGACGGCCGCACCTGCGACATCCTGATCGGCGAGATCCTCGCGCTGCACGACGCCCACCGCTCCGGCACGCCCGCCGCGCTCGACCCGCCCGCGCCGGTGCGGTACGGCGACTACGCCGCCTGGCAGCGGAGCCGCGCCGGCACCCCCGAGTACCGCCGCGACGTCGAGTACTGGACCGCGCAGCTCGCCGGCGTGCCCGCCCTGGACCTGCCCACCGACCTGCCCCGCCCCCCGGTGCACGGCTTCGACGGCGCCACCTGCGGCTTCCCCCTCGACCGGGAGCTCGCCGCCGGGGTCACCCGGCTGAGCACCGCGGAGGGCGCCACGCCGTACATGACGCTGCTGGCCGTGCTGCAGGTGCTGCTCGGCCGGTACGCGGGCGCGGAGGACTTCGCGGTGGGCTCGCCGGTCAGCGGCCGGTCGCTGCCGGAGCTGGAGACCGCCGCCGGGGTGTTCGTCAACACGCTCCCGCTGCGCGCCGACCTGTCCGGCGACCCGGTGTTCACCGAGCTGCTGGCCCGCTGCAGGGAGACGGCGCTGGACGCCTACGCCCACCAGGAGCTGCCGTTCGACCAGATGGTGAACGAGCTCGCCGTGGAGCGCGACGTCAGCAGGTCGCCGGTGTTCCAGGTGATGTTCGCGCTGCAGAACTACCGCAAGGACGCCGGGGTGCCGCGCCACGAGGGCCTCACCGTCACCGGCTTCCCGTTCGCGTCCGCGGTCACCCGGTTCGACCTCGCGCTGTACGTCCACGAGACCGCGGACGGCGGCCTGTGGGGCGACCTCACCTACAGCACCGCGCTGTTCCGCCCGGACACCGCGCGGCGCCTCACCGAGCACTTCGAGAGCCTGCTGCGCGCCGTCGTCGCCGATCCCGGCCTGCCGATCTCGCGGTACGCGCTGCCGCCCGGGGACGCGCCGGAGTTCTCCGCCTCACCCGACCCCGAGCCCCCGGCGTACGAGCTGCTGCACGACGTCATCACCGCGCGGGCGGCCCTGGCGCCCGGTGCCGCGGCCGTCGTGCACGGCGCCGTCACGCTCACCTACGCCGAGCTGGACGCGCGGTCCAACCGGCTGGCCCACCACCTGGCCGGGCTCGGCGCGGGCCCCGGCGAGCGGGTCGCGGTGTTCCTCGAACAGTCCGCGGACCTCGCCGTCGCGGTGGCGGGCGTGCTGAAGACCGGCGCCGCCTACGTGCCGCTCGACCACGAGCACCCCGCCGAGCGCCTCGCGCACGCCCTGGAGGACGCCGGGGCGCGCCTCGCCGTCACCACCGCCGCTCTCGCCGGCGACCTGCCCCTGGCCGGCGGCGCCCGCGCCGTCCTGCTGAACGACGGCCTGCTCGACGGCCCCGACCCCGGTCCCCTGGACAGCGGCGCCACCGGGCGGGACGTGGCGTACGTCATCTACACCTCCGGCACCACCGGCCGCCCCAAGGGTGTCGCCGTGCAGCACCGCGAGATCCTGCGCTACCTCTCCGGTGTCCGCGAACGCTTCGAGGCCGCCATGCGCCAGGCCGGCGCGCCGGGCCGCGTGCCCCATGAGGGCGCCTCGGGATCCGGCGGAGACGGCGCGGGGTTCATGCCGGGGGACGGGTTCGCGTTGCTGCAGTCCCCGGCGTTCGACTTCGGGGTGACGGTGTTCTACCTGTCGCTGCTGACCGGCGGCACGCTGCACCTCATCCCGTCCCGCACCGCCGCCCCGGACCTCGCGGCCTACTTCGCCGCGCACCGGATCGACCATCTGAAGATCACCCCGTCCCACCTGGCCGCCCTGCTCGCCGAGTCCACCCCGGACGCGCTGCTGCCGCGCCGCCTGCTGGTCCTCGGCGGGGAGGCCTCCCCGTGGGCCTGGGCCCGCGACCTCGCCGCGCGCGGCCGGTGCGCCGTGGTCAACCACTACGGCCCCACCGAGGCCACCGTCGGCGTCACCACCTTCCACGTGGACCCCGCCGTGCCCGCGGCCGGGCCCGTGCTCCCGATCGGCCGTCCCATGCCGGGCGCCAGGGTGTACGTGCTGGACGGGTGGTTGCGGCCGGTGCCGCCGGGCGTGCCCGGCGAGATCCACCTCGGCGGGGAACGGCTGGCCCGCGGCTACCTCGGCCGCCCGGGGACCACCGCCGAGCGTTTCGTGCCCGACCCCTACGGCGAGCCCGGGGCGCGCATGTACCGCACCGGCGACCTCGGCCTGTGGACCGCCGGCGGCGAGCTGCGCTTCCTCGGCCGCCGCGACCTGCAGGTCAAGGTGCGCGGCCACCGGGTCGAGCTCGGCGAGATCGACCACACGCTGCAGGACCACCCGGCCGTCGCCCAGGCCGTCACCGACCTGCGCGAGCGCGGCCTGGTCGCCTACCTGGTGCCCGCGGGGGACGGCCAGGACGCCCGCCCCGGCCCCGGGGAGCTGCGGCCGTGGCTGCGCGAGCGGCTGCCGGACTACATGGTGCCGGTCCGGTACGTGTGGCTGGACGAGATCCCGCTGAAGTCGCACGGCAAGGTGGACCGCGCCGCGCTGCCCGAGCCCGACGACGCCGCGGCGGGAGAGGCCGCCGAGTACGCGGCGCCCGAGGGCCCGCTGGAGGAGTCCGTCGCCGCCGTCTGGGCCGCGGTGCTCGGTGTCGAGCGGGTCGGCGCGCTCGACGACTTCTTCGACCTCGGCGGCCACTCGCTGCTCGCCATGCAGGTGATCGCCCGGCTGCGCGGCCTGGACGCCCGCCCCGTCACGATCATGGACCTGTTCGCGCACCCCACGGTCCGCGCGCTCGCCCGCCTGATGACCAGCGCCGACGACGGCCCCCGCAAGCTGCTGCACCGCCTCACCCCGGCCCGTCCCGTCACCGCCACGCTGGTGTGCGCGCCCTACGGCGGCGGCAGCGCGGTCATCTACAAGCACCTCGCCGACGCGCTGCCGCAGGACTGGGCGCTGTACTCGATCGCGGTGCCCGGGCACGAGCTCGGGGAGGAGGCCCGCCCCATCGAGGAGGTCGCGGCCGGCTGCGCCGCCGAGATCCTCGACGGCGTCGAGGGCCCGCTCGTGGTGTACGGCCACTGCGGCCTCGGCGTGATGCTGGTCACCGAGATGGTGCGCCGCCTGGAGGCCGAGGGCCGCGAGGTGGACGCCGTGTACCTCGGCGGCATCTTCCCCTTCGCCCGCCCGCGCGGGTTCAGCAGGCGCCTGTCGGACCTGACGGAGCACCTGCGCAGCGACCAGGTCATGGCGAACGCCCTCACCGCCGCCGGGATGGACCTGGACGAGGTGGACCCCGAGCAGGTGCGGCTCATCATCCGCAACCGCCGCAAGGGCACCAAGGAGGCGGAGGCGTACTTCGGGCGGCTGTTCGAGGAGGGCGCCCCGCCGCTGCGCACCCCCGTGATCTCGGTCGTGGGCGAGCGCGACCCGGCGACCGAGTTCTACCAGGAGCGTTTCCGCGAGTGGCACTGCGTCACCCGCTCGGCGTCCCTGGTGGTGCTGGACGAGGCCGGCCACTTCTTCCTGAAGTACCGCGCCGAGGAGCTCGCGACGATCCTCACCGGCGTCCACCCCGCCGTCGCGAGCGGCGACGTCGAGCCGTACCTGCGCCGCGAGGACTCCACCTGGTGGCTGCACGGCACCTCCACGCTCGACCCCGCCGCGGCCCCTGAGAGCTGGCAGGAGGCCGCGGATCCCGCAGGGACGCCCCCGGCTCCGGTGAACCCGGCCGGAGCCGCGGCGTGGACCACGGGGCCGCGGCCGAGCATGCGGCGGTTCGCGGTGGTGGCGGCCGGTCAGCTCGTGTCGATCACCGGGTCGGCGCTCACCGAGTTCGCCATCCCCATCTGGATCTACCTGACCACCGGGTCGCTGGCCGACTTCGCGTTGTTCGCCGTGCTCGGCCTGGTGCCCGGCATGCTGGTGTCCCCGCTGGCCGGGGCGATCGTCGACCGCGCCGACCGCCGCCTGGTCATGCTCGCAGGCGACGTCGGCGCGGGCGGCACCCAGCTCGCGCTCGGCGTGCTGCTGTGGACCGGGAACCTGGAGATCTGGCACATATATCCGCTGCTCGTCGGCCTGTCCGTCGCGCTGACCTTCCAGCGCCTCGCGTACGGCTCGGCGATACCGCAGCTCGTGCCGAAGCGCTACCTCGGCCACGCCAACGGCGTGGTGCAGATGGTCACCGGCACCGCGCAGCTCATCGTGCCGCTCGTCGCGGCCGGCCTGATGGCCACCATCGGCCTGTCCGGCATCCTCGTCATCGACGTGGCGAGCTACGCGGTGGCGATCCTCAGCGTCGCGCTCACCCGGTTCCCCGCGTCCATGGCGTGGAAGCGGCGCGAGTCGGTGCTCGCCGAGATGGTCCAGGGTTTCCGCTACTCCTGGGGCAACCGCTCGTTCCGCGCCATGCTCGGCTTCTTCGCGGTGCTCAACATCTTCCTGTCGCCGCTGTTCCTGCTGATCTCGCCGCTGGTGCTGGCCACCGGCACGCTGGCCGACGTCGGGCGGGTCGCGTTCGCGGGCGGCCTCGGCGCGTTCACGGGCGGCCTGGTGATGACCGTGTGGGGCGGCCCCCGGCGCCGCCGCCTGCGCGGCGTGCTGCTGTCGACCCTGGCGCTCGCGCTGTTCTGCCTGGTCACCGGGCTGCGGTCCGACCTGCTGGTCATCGGGATCGGCGCGTTCGGCATGTCGATGTGGCTGGCCCTGCTGAACGGCGTCTACGCCACCATCATCCAGGTGAAGGTGCCGCAGCGGTTCCACGGCCGGGTCATCGCGCTCAACACGCTGGTGGCGTGGTCCACACTGCCGCTCGGCTTCGGCCTGGTGGCGCCGTACGGCACGGCGCTGTTCGAGCCGCTGCTGGCGCACGGCGGGCCGCTGGCCTCCACCGCGGGCACGCTCGTCGGCACGGGGCCCGGCCGCGGCATCGGCTTTATGTACATCTGTTTCGCGCTCGCCATGGCGGTGACCGCCCTGGTGGCGATGCGGGTCAAGGTGCTGGCCCGCTTCGACGACGTGGTGCCCGACGCCCTTCCTGACGACCTGGTCGGCGTCGAGGCGCTGCGGGCCCGCTCCTCCGCCCGCCGGTCCGGGCCGGCGGACGGGTGAGCGGGCCGCCCGATCAGCGGAGCTCGCCGGTCGCGATCACGTCGCGGTACCACAGGGCGCTGTTCTTCGGGGTGCGCCGCTGGGTCTCGTAGTCGACGTGCACGATGCCGAACCGCGGCTCGTACCCCTCGGCCCACTCGAAGTTGTCCAGGAAGGACCACACGCAGTAGCCCTCCACCGGCACGCCCTCGGCGAGGGCGTCGGCGACCGCGTCCAGGTGGTCGCGCAGGAACGCGATCCGGCCCTGGTCGTCGACGTGCCCGTCCGGCCCGACCTCGTCCGGCGCGCACATGCCGTTCTCGGTGACCACGATCGGCACGGCCGGGTACTCGTCCTTCAGCCGCACCAGCAGGTCGTACAGGCCGCGCGGGTAGATCTCCAGCCACTCGAGCTGGGCCGTCGGGTACTTGAGCACCCGCTCGCCGCTGCGGTCCAGGAACTGGGAGTTGTAGTACTGCACGCCGAGCACGTCCACCGGCTCGCTGATCACGGCCAGGTCGCCGTCGCGGATGTGGTCGGGCATCGGGCTGCGCTCGGCGATCCACTCCAGCGTGTCGGCGGGGTAGGCGCCCTTGAAGATCGGGTCGAGGTAGACGCGGTTCTCCAGCCCGTCCCGGTGCCGCACCACCGCCGCGAGCGCGGGGTCGTCGTCGGTGTCGTCGGCGGCGTAGGTGGGGTGCAGGTTGAGCGCGGGGCCGACGCGGCGGCCGGGGTGGCGCTCGTGCAGCACCCGGGAGGCCAGGCCGTGCGCGAGCAGCAGGTGGTGCAGCGCCACGAAGGCGCGGCTGTCGTCCTGGAACCCGGGGGCGTGGATGCCCCAGCGGTAGCCGCAGTCGACGACGGTCTTCGGCTCGTTGACGGTGAGCCAGTCGCGGATGTCCAGCGCGCCGTACATGATCTCGGCGTACTCGGCGAACCGCTCGGCGGTGTCCCGGTTCTCCCAGCCCCCGGCTTCCTGGAGGGCCTGGGGGAGGTCCCAGTGGAACAGCGTGGCCATCGGCGTGATGCCGCGCTCACGCAGGCCGTCCACCAGGCGGCGGTAGAAGTCGAGGCCGCGCTGCTCGGGCCGGCCCCTGCCGGTGGGCTGGATCCGGGGCCAGGCGACGGAGAACCGGTAGCCGCGCAGGCCGAGCGCGGCCATCAGGTCGAGGTCCTCGGTGTACCGGTGGTAGTGGTCGGCGGCCACGGCTCCGGTGGCGCCGTCCTTGACGTTGCCGGGCACCGAACAGAAGGTGTCCCAGACGGACAGCCCCCGCCCGTCCTCGCCGACGGCGCCCTCGATCTGGTACGCGGACGTCGCGGCGCTCCAGGTGAAGCCGCCGGGGAAGCGTGGGTCAGGCACGGTGGTTCCTCCTCGCGCGAAAGTGCCCCGGCGGCCCGGCCGGCGGGCGGCCGGGGCCGTCGAGACGCACCGTCAGGCCGAGCCGCGCTCGACCAGATGGGTGTCCAGGATGACGACCGGCTGCTCCAGCCGCTCGCCGTTGATCCGGGCGACCAGCAACTGGGCCATCTGGCGGCCCATGTCCTCCGACGGCTGGTGGACGCTGGTGAGCGGGGGCATGCAGTGCGCGGAGATCGGTGAATCGTCGAAGCCGATCACCGCCACGTCGTCGGGGATGGACTTGCCGCGGTCCTTGAGCACCCGCATGGCGCCGATGGCCATCGGGTCCGAGGCGGTGAACACCGCGTCCAGCGTCGGGTGCTCGTCGAGCAGCCGTTTCATCGCCTCGACCCCGCTGCTCTCGGAGAAGTCGCCGAACGCGACGAGCTCGGGCATGCCCGTGGCGAGCAGCGCGTCGCGGTAGCCGGCCAGACGGTCGACACCCACGCCCATGTCCTGCGGGCCGGCGATGGTGGCGATCTGCCGCCGCCCCTTGCCGAGGAGGTACTTGACCGCCTGACGGGCGCCGGCCCGGTTGTCCATGTCGACGAAGCTGTAGGGGGTGAACCCCACGGGCCGGCCGCCGAGGACGGTGGGCACGCCCATCTCCTCCAGCCGCCCCGGCAGCGGGTCGCCGCCGTGCAGCGAGATCAGCAGCACGCCGTCGACGTGCTGGCCGGTGAGGTAGAGCTCCAGCCGTTCGTGCTCGTCCCTGGACTGCGCCATGGTGAGGATGAGCTGGAGCCCTGTCTCCGACAACGTCGAGCCGATGCCGCGGATGATGCCCGCGAAGAACGGCTCGTCGAAGATCCGCTGCTCGGATTCGGACACGACCAGCGCGACGGTGTCCGTGCGCCTGGTGACCAGGGTGCGCGCCGCCCGGTTCGGCACGTAGCCGAGCTCGTCGATCGCCTGTTGCACCGCCTCGCGGGCCTTCTCGCTCACCTTGGGTGAGCCGTTGATGACGCGCGAGACGGTGCCCCGGCCGACCCCGGCACGGGCGGCGACCGCCTCCAGAGTCGGTCGCGCCTCCGAGCGGCGGTCCCCGTTCATGAAAGGTGCCCCCTCCTGTTCACCTAGGCCCTATTCTGCCGGAGCGCGAAGGCCGCCTCGGCGGATGGTGTCGGCGTACCACGTCGCGCTGGCCTTGGGGGTTCTCCGCTGGGTGGGGTAATCGACGTAGACGAGCCCGAACCGCTTGCCGTACCCCCACGCCCACTCGAAGTTGTCCATCAACGACCAAGCGAAGTATCCCTTGAGAGGGATTCCCGCCTCAATGGCGGTGTGGCACGTTCGCAGGTGCGCCTCGATGTAGGACAGGCGCTCCAGGTCGTTCACCTGTCCGTCCTCCTCGACGACGTCCTCGAAGGCCGCGCCGTTCTCGGAGATGACCAGCGGGATCGGCGGGTAGTCGCGGGCGAGGCGCTGCAGCACCTCCAGCAGGCCGATGTCGTCGATCTCCCAGCCCATCGAGGTGACGGGGCGCCCGCCGTTGACGAACGACACGTCCTCGCTGCCCGGCCACGGCGACCCGGCGCCGGTGGGCGCGGCGGCGGCGGACGCGGCCCCGCCCGGCTTGCCCGAGACGGTGAACCGGCTGTAGTAGTTGACCATCAGCGTGTCGAACGGCGTGGAGATGGTCTTCATGTCGCCGTCCTGGATGAAGTCGATCTCGGCGACCTTGCTCAGGTCCTCCAGGACGTCCTCGGGGTAGGAGCCCTTGAGGAGCGCGTCCAGGAAGAACCTGTTCTGCAGGCCGTCGATGCGCCGGGCGGCGTCCAGGTCGGCCGGGGTGTCCTCGGCCGGCGTGATGGCGTACAGGTTGACCGAGCCGCCGATCTGCGCGCCAGCCCCCTGGGCGCGCAGAGCCTGCACGGCGAGGCCGTGTGCCAGGTTGAGGTGGTGCGCGGCGCGGATGGCCGACTGCGGGTCGCGGCGCCCGGGGGCGTGCTCGCCGGAGGCGTAGCCGAGGAACGCCGAGCACCACGGCTCGTTCACGGTGCTCCAGTTGCGCACCCGGTCCCCGAGAGCTTGGTGGACGCAGGCCGCGAAGTCGGCGAAGCGCTTCGACGTGTCGCGTACCGGCCACCCGCCGAGGTCCTCGAGTGCCTGCGGCAGGTCCCAGTGGTACAGGGTGAGCCAGGGGGAAATGCCGTGGTCGAGCAGCTCGTCGACCAGGCGGCGGTAGAAGTCGAGCCCGGCCTGGTTCACCTCGCCGGCGCCGTACGGCATGATGCGCGGCCAGGAGACCGAGAACCGGTACGCGGTCAGGCCGAGGTCGGCCATGACCTTGACGTCTTCCCGGTACCGGTTGTAGTGGTCGATGGCGACGCTGGCGTCGTCGCCGTTGAGCACGCGGCCGGGTTGCCGTACGAACGTGTCCCAGATGGAGGTGCCGCGCCCGTCCGTGCCGGTCGATCCTTCGATCTGGTACGCCGAGGTGGCGGCGCCCCAGACGAAATCGGCCGGGAAGACAAGGGCGGGGGCGTCGATCTGGGGTTGAGTCTGCTGCGTGGTCACGCTTTGACCGCACCTTCCATGAGTCCGCCGACGATCTGCCGGCCGAACGCGATGAATACGACGATGAGGGGGAGGACCGAGAGGGCCGTTCCGGTGAAGATCAGGACGTAGTCCGTGGTGTGCGCCGCGGTGAGGAAACTGATGGACACCTGGACGGTGGGGTTGTCCGGGGTCAGCACGATCAGCGGCCACATGAACTCGTTCCAGTTCAACATGAACGTCTGCAGCGCCAGCACGGCCATGCCGGGCCGTACGGCGGGCAGGATGACGTTCCACCAGATGCGCATGGTGGACGCGCCGTCGACACGGGCCGCCTCGACCAGCTCCTCCGGCACGGCCTGGTCGGTGTACTGCGTCATCATGAACACGCCGAACCCGTTGAGCAGGTAGGGCAGGATGACGGCCTTCAGCGTGCCGACCCAGCCGAGGTCCACCATGAGCTGGTAGAGCGGGACGATGCCCATCTGCTGGAGCGGCACCATCATGGTGATCAGGATGGAGCCGAGCAGCAGGTTGCGCCCGCGGAAGTGCAGCCGGGCGAAGGCGAAGCCCGCGAACGTCGAGATGATCACGACGGAGACGGTCACCGTGCTGGTGACGATCAGCGAGTTCACCAGGCCCTGCAGGAAGTGCGCGTCCTCGGTGGCGAGCACGCGCGCGATGTTCTCGCCCAGGTTCCCGCCGGGCAGCAGGATGGGCGGCACGGTCACCGCGTCGGCGTTGGTGCGCGACGCGATGATGATCATCCAGTAGATCGGGAAGATCGACAGGATGACCGTGATACCCAGGGCGATCTTGGTGAGCGGCGTGGCGCGGAAGGGGTCGCGCTTGCCGTCGCCCCGGCTCGGGGCGGTCCTGCCCTGCGCGATGGCGGTCACTTGGTGCCTCCGATCCTGCGGACGAACGCGTAGTTGATCGCCACGCCGATCAGGATCAGCACGAACAGCAGCCACGCGGCCGCCGCCGCGTACCCGTAGTCGAAGTCTCGGAAGCCCTCTTTGACGATGTACATGGCGATTGTCTGGAATTGGCCGGTACTACCACCTTCCATTCGGTTGCTGCCGAACATGACCGGTTCGGCGAACAAGGTGAGCCCGCCGATGGTGGAGATGAAGACCGTGAAGATGATCGTCGGACGGATCATCGGGAGCGTGATGCTCCAGAACTGCCGGCGCGGGGACGCCCCGTCGATGGACGCCGCCTCGTACAGGTCCCGCGGGATGGTCTGCATGCCGGCCAGGTAGATGATCGCGTTGTAGCCGGTCCAGCGCCAGTCGACCATGGTGGCGATGGCGATCCAGGAGGACCACTTGGCGTTCTGCCAGTTGATGTTCTCGACGCCGAAGAAGCCGAGGATCCAGTTGATCATGCCGAAGTCGCGGCCGAAGAGCTGGGTGAACACGATGGCCACCGCGACCACCGAGGTGACCAGGGGGATCAGCACACCGAGGCGGAAGAACAGGCGCCCGCGCAGCCGCTTGTTCAGCGCGTTGGCCAGCATCAGGGCGAGGATCAGCTGCGGCACCGTGGCGAGGACGAAGATGCCGACGGTGTTGATCACCGCGTTCCAGAAGGCCGAGTCGGTCAGCAGGCTGGTGTAGTTGGCGAGGCCGGTGAACTCGGCGTCACCGCCGGCCAGCTCGTAGTCGTGCAGCGACACCCACAACGTGAAGACGAGCGGGAACAGCCCGAAGATCGCGAAGAGGATGAAGTACGGCGAGATCAGAAAGTACGGGGTGGCCTTGATATCGACGTTCGACCAGAAGCGGCGCGACGGCTTTTGGTGGTGCCGGCCCGGCCGGGGCCGTACCGGCGCCGGATCCGCCCGCTGCGGGGAGAGATTGACGCTCATCGGATTTCCGGGGTGGCTCCTGGCTCACGGCCAGGGCAGCGCGGCCCCTTTCTCCTTCGCTCGTGGGTGACAGTCAGTTGTCCGTCCACCACGGCGCCGCGTCCGGTGGCGGCGTCGCGGGGCCGGGTGCGCGCACGCTCGGCCGCTGCGGAAGGCCGTCTCGCCGGACGCGGCGCGGAGCCGCGCACGACCAGCCCCTGCACAGGGAGGTCTTCGGAGGTCGTCCGTGCGGAAAAGGTCAACGAAGTCGTCCTTTCGGCGGTCGGCGCGAAGGGCGGCAGCGCATGTCCCCGCTGCCGCCGCTCGCTCGACGGAAGGTCACCGGCCCACTGGAGGGTCGCCACTGCGGGCCGGTGACGTCGGTGGGTTGATCAGCCCGCCGCCTTCTGTCCCGCCTCGACGAACTTCTGCCAGGCCTGGTCGTAGGGCACCGCGCCCTGGTCCATGCCGATGACGACCTGCTCGACGGCCGCCTTCACCTGGGCGTGCTTCTCACCGAGGAAGGTCGGCTGGAGGCTCTTGATGGACGGGCCGAAGATCTCGCCGATCGGCGCGTTGTTGAAGTACTCGTTCTTGGCGCTCTGCAGCTCGGGGTTGTCCTGCGCCGGGATGGTGCTCGGAAGGTTGCCGCCCTCCTTGAACGCCATCAGCTGGGCCTCGGGGCTGGTCAGGTAGCTGGCCAGCTCGGCGGCCTCCTTCGGGTGCTTGGACTGCTTGGGCACGGCCAGCCAGGAGCCGCCCCAGTTGCCGCCGCCGCCGGGCACGGTCGCGACGTCCCACTTGCCCTTGAACTCGTCGCCGGCGGTGCCGGACACCACGCCGAGCATCCAGCCCGGGCAGCCGAGGGTGGCGAACTGCGACTTGACGAACCCGGTGTTCCACGGGTCGGTGAAGTTCTGCAGCTTGGCGGTGAGACCCGCCTTGCTGATCTGCTGGGTGAAGTCGAAGGCGGTCTTCACCGCGGGGTTCTTGTCGGCGATCAGCTGCTGGTTCTTGTCGAAGTAGGTGACGTTGCCGTTCTTGGCGGCCTCCTGCGACAGCACCACGTTGTAGATGGTGTTGACGCTGTCGACGAACTTCGCGTCCTTGACCTTGCCCTGGAACTGCTGGCCGACCTTGATGAAGTCGTCCCACGTCTTCCACAGCCCGGACACCTCGGCCCGGTCGGTGGGCAGGCCCGCCTTCTTGAACAGGTCGGTGCGGTAGCAGATGCTCATGCCGCCGACGTCGGTGCCGAGGGCGAACAGCTTGCCGTCGGAGTTGATGCCGTTCTCCCACTTCCACGCGGGGAAGTCGGCCTGGCGGCTCTGGAGCCCGTACTGGGCGAGGTCGGTGAAGAACTGGGGGCGCGCCTTGGCGAGGCCCATGCCGCCCTCGTCGATGCCGACGACGTCACCGGCACCCGTGCCGGACTGCAGCCACTGCAGCATCTGCGGCCAGTAGACGTTCTCGAAGCTGTCGGTCAGGTTGTTGTACTTGACCTGGACGTTCGGGTGGTCGGCGTTCCACTTCTCCACGGCGGCCTTGTAACCGAAGTTGGTGCCGCCGCCGAAGGTCTGCAGAGTAAGGGTGATCTTCTCCGGTGCCGCGGACGAGGCACCGCCGCCTTCGCCGCCTCCGCCGCCGGACGAGCATGCGGCGCTGGTGACGAGCGCGGCGGTCATCACCGATGCGACCGCGAGCATCCTGCCGCGGCGCATTGTGTTCATCATTCCGGACCCCTCTCAAGGTGGTTGCCCGATCATTGGGAGATGCATCGAGGGCCGGCCCCGACAGTCGGGCCCCGCGATGTGCTGGATCCCTCAAGTCGTGAACCGCGGGGCATGGTCCCGCGGGCGAGATTTGGGAGCGCTCCCACGAAGAGTCCCCGATGGGCAACGCTGGCGTCAATATGCCGAAACCTAACTGTTACTCCTGGGGTTCCCAGAAGCGCGGAATGCGATGATAAGCGGCAAAAAGGCCATTGCCGGTATTGGGAGCGCTCCCATCGCTACCGGACAGTCTTCCGCGGAAGAAGACATGGAGATGCCGCCGTACGGCCGGTTGCGGGCTGATTCGGCCGTACGGCGGCGGGGAGGGCGGGCGTCCCATGGGAGTGGGTGAGCCGGGACGCCCGCCCGGCTACGGCGGGGGGACCGCCGTCAGGCCGCGTACGCGGGGTAGCCGTAGCCGGCCACCTGGTAGGTCGGGCGGGTGCGGACCTCGACCTTGCCGTTGCCCGTGTTGCCCTCGACGGTCTCGATGGTGCCGTCGCCGTTGTCCTTGACGACGAAGCCGACGTGGTCGATGCCCTCGATGCCGCCGCCGTTCCAGTCGAAGAACACCACGGCGCCGGGCTTCGGCACGCTGCCGAAGCGGCCCTTGGACTCGAACCACTTGGCGTGCTGCACGGTGTAGGCGTCCTGGCCCATCGTGTCCTGGAGGCCGAGCTGCTCGCCGACCCAGGAGACGAACATGTCGCACCACGGGGCGTTGGCGTAGTCGGCGATCCTGCCGGTGTCCCTGGCGATGGTCTGGAGCGCGCGCGGGCTGCTCATGTACCAGGCCTGGAACTTGGTGCCGCCACCGAGGCTGTTCTCGGAGATGCCGACCTGGCTCCTGGCGAGGTCGAGCACCTGCGCGGCGGTGACCCGGGCCGCGGAGCGCGGCTCCCCGTGCGCCTCTGCCGAGGCGACCTTCGCGACGGCGTCGCCGGGAGCGGCGTCCGCGTGGGCGAGAGCGGTACCGGTCACCACCTGGGCAAGGACCAGCCCGCCGAGGGCCAGTCCGATCGCGCGATGTCGTGGGGCATCCATGAGTCGCTGCGTGAACGATGACAAAGGGAGACTCCTTCTTCCAAAGGCGCCTACCGGGTTAGCTGACGGGTTCGGGCCTGGAAGACGCCCTACAGCGCGTCCGTGGGAACGACGCGCCGATTCACCCCGAAAGAAGTGGGTCCCCGGCTCCGCGAGAAAGCGGACTCGGCGTCCGGAACGTGTCGGCGGGAGAGGGATCTCCGCGGCGGACCGGCCTCGCTCCGGCGATCTCCACCCAGGCGGAACTCCCTCGGCGGGACGTTCCTCCAGGTGGAGTCCCCCCACAGTAATACATCGGACAAAGAGCCGCAAACAGGACAAACCACTCATGCCGTTCCGGCCCGGAGTCGGCAAATCTTGGGTCCGTGCTCACCCCCGGACCGCATGACCTTCGCCTGTTGTCCGCCGTTCACCGCACGTTACCCGTCACGTAGCGTCGTGGCACTAGATTGCCTGCGTCGTGAACGTCTCATTACCCGGCGTGGAGAGGATCGGTCGAAGCCGCGTGCGGGAGCAGGGGTCGGCCGTCGCCTGGGTGGAGTCGCCTCTCCAGTTGCTCTGCGCGGTCGAGGCGCGGCACGCCGGACTGGTGGGGCCCGAATTCCAGGTGGTGGCCAGGGCGAAGCTGCCGGGCCTGCGGGTGACCCGCAGGGAGCTGGCCGCCCTCGCCCTGCCCGAAGGCCTGCGGCTGTCCACCGCCGACGACCACATGCCCCGTCCGGGCCGCCGTGAGTCGTGGGTGCTCGGGGACGCCTTCTCCGGCCGCATGCAGCTCACCTCGCTCGGCGCCGCGCCGCGCCGCCTGGTGGTGGTCGACGACGGCCTCGCCACCATCCGGCTGCTGGAGCTGCTCACCGCCCGGCCCGGCACGCCGCTGCTGCGCGCCCGGGCCAGCGCCACCTGGACGCGCCGCGCCCTCGGCGCCGCCGCCTCGCTGCGGCTGCGCGCCGCCGCCCGGTCCGGCCGGCTGACGATCTTCACCGCCCTGCCCGTCCCGGACGGCCTCGCCGCGTCCGTACGGGGGATCGGGATCGACCTGGTCACCCACGACTTCGCGTGGCTGCGCTCCCAGCCCGCCGTCGCGCACCCCCGGCCGCCCGAGAGCACCGTCGTGCTCGGCACCTCGCTGGTGCGCAACGGCCTGATCCACCGGGATCGTTATCTTTCCTGGCTCTTCGCACTGGAAGGTCCGGTAGCCTACTACCCGCACCGCCGGGAGGATCCCGGGGACCTGGCCGCGGTACGTGACCACCCGGGAGTCACCGTGTACGACGGCGGGGCGCCGGTCGAGATGACGCTGCGCGATCTGCGTCCCGGCCAGCGTGTGCTCAGTCTTCCCTCCACCGCGGTGACCTCGCTGCGCGTGCTGCTGTCGGCGCGCGGCGTGCGGGTGGAGACCGTCGACGTCCCGGACGACTGGTGGACGCCATCGGCCACCGACTCGCTCCGGTCGCACCTCCAGATGTTCGCGCACGAAAGGGCTGCTCCTTGACCCGGGTTCTCGCCGTCGCCGACTCCGACAGCTATCTGAAGTGGGCGGCGGGCCTGCTCGACCAACTCCCGGCGGAATGGACGCGGACGCTCGCCGTCGTGCGCACGCCGATCACCCCGTCCCCCGCGCAGATCGCGGCCGCGGTCAGCGGCACCCGCCTCGGCGCGGGTGAGCCGCCGGCCGTGACCTCCGCGCGCGGCCTGCGCCGCCTCGCCGAGCGCACCAGGCCCGACGTGGTGCTGGTGGCCTGCACGGGGCCGGTGGTGGACGTGCTGGTCAGCGGCGTGTTCGGCGGCATGAGCCCGCGGCCGGTGTTCGTGTCGGGCCTGCCCGGCATCTCGATCCCCGCCACCGAGAAGGCATGGCTGTACCGCGGCGGGTGCGACGTGTTCGTCGTGCACAGCGGCAAGGAGGTCGCCGAGTTCGGCCGCATCGGCAAGGAGCTCGGCGCGGCCGGCACCGTCGCCCTCGCCCGGCTGCCCTACCTCGACCACGTCGTCACTCGCCCGGCGTCGACCGGGACCGGCGACCGGGTGGTGTTCGCGACCCAGGCGAAGGTGCCGCGGCGTCGCGAGGAGCGCGAGGGCATCCTGGTCGCCCTCGCCGCGCTGGCCGCCCGCCGTCCCGACCTGGACGTCGTGGTGAAGCTGCGGGCGCTGGAGACCGAGCGGCAGACCCACAACGAGCGGCACCACTACGAGCGGCTGTGGCGCGACCTCGTCGCGGCGGGCGTCGTGCCCCCCGGCGCGGTGCGGTTCGCCGCGGGCGCGATGCACGAGCACCTGGCCGCGGCGGCGGGTTTCGTCACGGTCAGCTCCACCGCGGCGCTGGAGGCGATCGCCGCCGAGGTGCCGCTGCTGGTGCTGTCGGACTTCGGGGTCAGCGCCGAGATGATCAACCTGGTGTTCGAGGACAGCGGCTGCCTCGGCACCCTTGAGGACCTGACCTCCGCGGGCTTCCGGCGGCCCACCCCCGCCTGGTGCGACGCCAACTACTTCCACGACTCCGCGGTCAGCGACTGGGTGCCCCGGGTGGCCGCCCTGGTGGAGGAGGCCAGGGCCGGGCGCCTCGCCCCGGTGCGCCCCCTGCTGGACGGCCCCGCCCACGCCGCCGCCCGCCGCCGCGCCCGCCTGCGCGTGGAGCTCCCGCCGAACGTCCTGCGCGCCGGCTACCGCGCCAGCCGCCGCGTCCGCCGCTACCTGAAGGCGATCTCCTGACGAAAGCCCCGCACGCACGCGGCGGTGGTCACATTCCGTGACCACCGCCGCGTGCTGTTTCGAGAGGGTCCCGCGGGCTCAGCGGGTGAGGGCGCGGCGCAGGCGGCTGAGGGCGCCGCCGCGGCCGGGGCGTCGGGGCGGGGAGTCGATGAGGCCGAGCGCGCCGAGGCGGCGGTTCTTGAAGTAGCGGGCCTGCGGGCCGTGGGCGGCGAGGTAGCGCACCGCGGCCTCGCGCAGCTCCGGGTACTGCTCGCTCTGCATGCAGTACCCGACCGCCTCCACCAGGCCGGGCAGGTCGGCGGCCGGTGGGTCGGTGATCGAGCCGTCGCGGGCCAGCCGGGGCAGGGTGGCGTCGATGATCGTGGCCGGGATCCGGTTGCTGTTCTCGTACGGCGAGAGCCGTTCGAGCACGGTCTCGCAGCCCATGGTGGCGACCGGCGCGCCGAACAGCCGGTGCGAGGTGACGAGGGCGGTGGAGAAGCACCCCACGACCAGCCGGGGGCGCAGCGCCTTGACGCACACCTCGGCGGGCACGGTCTCCGGCGCGACCCGTAGTTCCACCCCGAGCGCGGCCGCCGCCGACCGCATGCGCCGGGCGTGCCGCCGCCCGGCCGCCGGGTGGGGCTTGAACAGCACGGTCCTGTGCCCGCGCGCCACGACCGCCTCCAGCATGGCCGCGTGCGTCGCGGCCTCCTCGTCGTCGGTGAGGATGCCGAGCGCCGCGAGGTACTGCCCGAGGATCACCACCTCGCCCTCCAGGCCCTCGGGCGCGTTGATCGCCCCGATGACCTCGGCGAACGCGGCGTCCGGCACGGCCTGCGGCGCCACCCTGGCCTCACGCAGCAGCAGCGGCGCGAGGCCGGGCACCAGGTCCAGGTGCAGCAGCCGGGTGATGCGCCCGGCGATCTCCGTCGGCAGCGGGTCGCGGGTCGGGCCGTAGCTCATCAGCCCGTCGGAGTACACCGTGATCGGGCAGTCGCGGATCAGCGCCGCCAGCGTGCGTGACGGCGGCACCGCGATCGACTCCACCACCAGCTCGGACGGCCCGTCGCCGAGACCGAGGTCACCGCGCAGCAGCCGCCCGAGCATCGGCAGCTCGGCCTGGCGGGCCTTCCAGTCCGACGGGTGCAGCGGCGCCACGATCTCGTTCCACGACCGCACGTCGTCGAACCGGGACCGGATCGCCGCGAAGCCCTCGGTCTCGTCCACCCCGGGGGTGATCTCCGGGATGGCGGCGTTGTTCGACACCAGCAGCAGCCTGCGCCCGGCGCGCGGCCCGAACCGCCCGTCGTCGATGGCGGCGGCCAGGGTCATCGCGCCGAACAGCGTCGAGCTGTAGAAGACCTGGGTCACGGCAGGCGCACCTCGGCATAAGCGTCGTGGGGGAGGAGCGGGCGCAACAGCTCGGCCCGCTCTTGTTCCAGCCCGCTGCCCGCCACCAGCGCGGGAGGCAGGCTTGCCAGCACCTCCGAGGCCCGCGCGGTGAAGCGCCGCAGCAGCTCGGGGGAGTACCGGTCGGACAGCTCCAGGTGGTGGGCCAGCAGCGCGCAGAAGCTGCGCACCGCCTTCGGCATCAGGTCGTCCTCGTCGCGGACCTGCGCGAACACCAGCTCGAAGGCGTCGAAGAAGTGGAGCTGGCGGGCGTCGCCGATCTGGGTGAGGGAGTTCGGCACGAGCCGCCGGTAGAACACCCCGGCCAGCGACACCGCCGCGAAGGACCGCGCCTCGCGGTGCAGCCGCCAGATCCACGGCCGGTCCTCGGCGGTGTGCAGGTGGCCGGGGAACGTCAGCAGGTCGCCGAGCGAGCGCCGGTAGATCCCCGCCCACGCGTAGGGGTAGTCGACCATGGTCTTGGTGTTCAGCGGCAGGATGCCGTCCCGCGGCGGGAGCACCACCCCACGCCGGTGCTCCGGCGCGCGGTTCAGGGTGCGCTTGCGCCCCTCCACCTGCACGTGGTCCACCCGCACGAAGTCGCACCCGAGCCCGTCGATGGCCTCGACCAGCTTGGACAGGTACCCCGGCGCCACCCAGTCGTCGCCGTCCAGGAACGTGACGTACCGCCCGGACGCCAGGGACAGCCCGAGGTTGCGCGCGTCGGCCAGCCCGGCCGCCACCGTGTTGCGCAACACGGTGAGGCCGGGCAGCTCGCCGCGGAAGTCCTCGACGACCTCGGGTGTCTCGTCCGCCGAGCCGTCGTCGACCACGATGAACTCGAAGTCGGCGCGCGCGTTGCGCACCAGCGAGGTGAGGGCGTCGGCGATGTACGGCTCGACGTCACGCACCGGCACCACCACGGAAAGGGTGATCACCGGCGGCCTCCGCGAAGGGTCACTGGTCTCCTCGGCACCCGGTCAGACCGTCACGCGGCGCAGCCGGGACTTGGGGGCCTCCTCGCCGGGGAACACCCGCTTGACACCGTCACCGAGAGCGGTCTCGATGATGCGGATGTCGCGCACCAGGTGCTCCAGTCCGCTCGGCTCCAGCGAGGCGGCGTGGTCGGACCCCCACATCGTACGGTCCAGCGTGATGTGCCGCTCGACGGTGACCGCGCCGAGGGTGACCGCCGCCAGGGAGATCTGCAGGCCGCGCTCGTGGCCGGAGTACCCGACCGGCACGCCGTACCGCTCGCGCAGCGTGACGATCGCCCGCAGGTTGGCCTCCTCGGGAGGCAGCGGGTAGGTGGAGGTGGCGTGCATCATGACGAGCTTGGAGGTGCCGAGGATCTCCACGGCCGCGTCGATCTCCTCCAGCGTCGACATGCCGGTCGACAGGATGATCGGCTTGCCGGTCTCCGCCAGTCTGCGGAGCATCTCGTGGTCGGTCACGCTGGCCGAGGCGACCTTGTGCGCGACGACGTTCATGTCCTCCAGGAAGTCCACCGACGGCACGTCCCACGGGGAGGCGAACCAGTCGATGCCGCGCTCGGTGCAGTACTTGCCGATCTGGGCGTACTCGTCGGCGCCGAACTCCACCCGGTACTTGTACTCCAGGTAGGTCATCTCGCCCCACGGCGTCTGCCGGATCAGGTCGCGCTGCTCGACCGGCACGCAGATCTCGGGGGTGCGCTTCTGGAACTTCACGGCCTGGCAGCCGGCGTCGGCGGCCACGTCGATGAGGCGGCGCGCGATGTCCAGGTCGCCGTTGTGGTTGATGCCGATCTCGCCGATGACGTACACCGGCTGCCCGGGGCCGACCAGCGCCTCGCCGATCGCGACCGGGGCCGCCTCAACCTGCGGCGCCGGCGCGGCGACGGCGGTGACGGCGGGCGCGGTGACGGTGGCGACGGGTGCGGTGGCTGTGGCGCTGGCGCTGGCGCTGGCTGTGGCTGTGGCTGTGGCGGGCGCGGTGGTGGCGGTGGGTGCGGTGTCGGCGGGACGGGCGGCGAGCACGCGGTCGCACAGCTCGCGTACGGCGCCGTCGCCGCCCCGGCGGGTCAGCACGACCCGGGCGGCGGCGCGCACCTCGGGGTGGGCGTCGGGGGTGGCGACCGGCCAGCCGACCAGGTCCAGGCAGCCGAGGTCGTTGACGTCGTTGCCGACGTAGGCCACCCGGGCCGGGTCCAGGCCCTCGATGCTCAGCCAGTCGCGCAGCGCGGTGTGCTTGGCCGACAGGCCCTGCAGCACCGGCACGCCGAGCTTGCGGGCCCGGGCCGACACGACGGGGTTGCGCTCGGTGGACAGCACCAGCACCTTCACCCCGGCCCGCTTGAGCAGGTCGATGCCGAGCCCGTCGGTGCGGGACACGGCGACGGACTCGTGGCCGTCCTGGTCCACGTAGACGTGGTCGTCGGTGTGCACGCCGTCGAAGTCGGTGATCACGGCGTCCACGTCGATGGGGCCCGGGCGGTCCACGACCGGCGCCAGCGCCCGGACGATCTCCAGGTCCTCGGGGGAGTCGACCTCCACCGCGTGCCCGGCCGGCACCTCCTGCACCGCGACGGTGCCGAAGAAACGGTGCCCGTGCTCGCGCAGGCCCGCGGCGCGCATGACGTAGAAGGCGCCGGTCTCGCGGTACTCGGGCGCGCGGTCCTGGCGGCGGGGCCGGTGCGCGGGGTCGTGGTTGACGCCGCCGACGCCCTCCCCGGCCTGGTTCCACACGAACTCGTGGGTCGGGAGGGCCGAGAACACCACGTCGGCGCCGCCCGCGAGGACCTTGGCCACCGCGGCGTCCAGGTCGGCCGGGTCGATGAAGGCGCTGGTGCACTGCACCAGCACGACGACCTCGGGCTCCTCGCCGACCTGGCCGAGCACGTGCAGCACGGCGGACTCGGAGGAGGCGCTGGCGCCGCTCAGCTCGGCGGGGCGGTCGACGACCCGCGCGCCCGCCGCGGCGGCGGCCTCGGCGATGCCGGCGTGGTCGGTGCTGACGACGACCTCGTCCACGAGCTCGGCCGCCACACAGGCGTTCACCGCGCGTGTGACCAGTGGCACGCCCCCCACCTTCGCGAGGTTTTTCAGCGGGACGCCCACGGAACCTCCGCGGGCGGGGACGACGGCCAGGACTCGCACGGTTACTCCCTGATAGGCGAAAAGCGAGCGCTCGCCTCTTAGGCACGCTCGTGGGTGTCAGGCACGCTAACCATCGGTCCTCTCCGGTAAGGAGAGCCGGAGCTGAACACCCAGCGTCGCTCGTGTTAACTCTTGGGGAGGGCTTTACCCGCGCTCACTCCACGACGGGCAGCCGGAGCACGAATCGCGTGCCCGCCGAGGCGTCCTCCACCTGCAGCGTCCCGCCGTGCGCGATGGCGACGTCCCGCGCGATGGCCAGCCCGAGCCCGGTCCCGCCCCGGTGCCGGCTGCGGGCCTCGTCCAGCCGGGTGAACCGCTGGAAGACCCGTTCGCGGTCCGCGACGGCGATGCGGTCGCCGTCGTTGGTCACCGACACCTCGGCCATGCCGCGCGCTCCGCGCACCTCCACGGTCACCACCCGGTCGGCGTGCCGCTGGGCGTTGTCGAGCAGGTTGGCCAGCACCCGGCTCAGGTGGGTGGGCACGCCGCGCACCACGACGCCGTCCTGCAGCTCCGCGGTGACCGGCACCCGGCACCCGCGGCGCCGGATCTCCTCGGTGGCGAGGCGCCCGAGGTCCACGCACTCCTGCACGGCGGGGCCGCTGGAGCCGAGACGGGCCATGAACAGCAGGTCGGTGATGATGGCCTCGATGCGGTCGGTGTCGCGCAGCGTGCCCTCCACCAGGGTGCCGAGCTCGGTGTCCTCCGGGTGCAGCCGGGCGTACTCCAACTGGGCGCGCAGGCCCGCGATGGGGGTGCGCAGCTCGTGGGAGGCGTCGGCGGCGAAACGGCGCTGCTGCTCCACCGAGTGCTCGAGGCGGGCCAGGGTGGAGTTGACGGTGCGGGCGAGATCGGAGATCTCGTCGTCGCCCGGCGGTTCGCACACCCGGCGGGACAGATCGCTCACCGTGATGTGGGCGAGCTCGGCCTGGATGTTGTCGATCGTGCCGAGGGCCCGGTCGGCGGCCTTGGTGGCCACCCAGCCGACCAGCGCGACCAGCAGCGCGATCTGCACGCCGATCGACACGTCGATGAGGTGGCCGCGCAGCAGCCCGGGTGTGGGGGAGGCCGCGTACACCACCGGGGCGTCGACGCCGCCTCCGGTGAGGATCGCGGTCGCGTGGTAGCACTCGCCGTGCCCCGCCGGGCAGGTGCGGAAGTCGATCGCGCGGTCGGGGACCCCCGCCGGCGGGTGCCCGAGCACCGGCAGCCCCCTGGCCGACTCGGTGGCGGCCAGCACGTGACGGCCCGGTCCGATGAGCTGCACGAGCACACGCGACCCGGCGGGGACGGGGATCGGGTTGCGCAGCGTCGCGTCGTGGTAGGCCATGACGGTGTGGGCCGCGGCGGCCCGGGTCTCGCGCCAGAGGGACTGCGCGACGGCGTTCCTGATCACCGCGTCCGCCGCCAGACCCAGCGGGGTCAGGAACACCGTGGTGAGCACGAGGGTGAGGAAGGTGACCTGCCCTCTGATCGTCCGGGGCCAGAGGGCCGCCCATCGGCGGGACATTCGCAAAGGCTACTGCCGCCACACCCACGCAAGATCCCGCGAGATGGGAAAGAGCTCACCAAGCACCGGCAAACTCCCCGGGCCCCCGTCCGGGCACCGCACAGCGTCCCAAGCGGCGGATCTTCAGGGTCGTGCCGCGTCCAGGCCGCCGGGCCGGGCTCAGGGGCGTCCTGCGCGGTTCGGGGCCCGCGGGGACGTCTTCCGGGGTCGCCGGGCGCGTTTCGTGCCCCGGTGGCCGTCGTGGGCTCTCGCGGAGCGGTGCGTGGACCGCTACCGTGTGCGGCAGCGATCATCTGATTACCGAGTGTGGGGTTATGGCGCCGAAATTCTGGCGGGCAGGACTGTATTTACCGTTGATCACCGTGCTGCTCGCCGACCCGGCGGCACACCCCCTGTCCGGCGGCGCGCTCGCGTCGTCCGGCACCGGTCACGCGGCCGCGGGCCGCACCTTTTACGTGGACGCCTCCCAGGGGGACGACGACGCGCGGGGCACCGGCCCCAAGGACGCGTGGCGGTCGCTCGGCCGGGCCGGCGAGGCGGACCTGCGCCCGGGGGACACCCTGCTGCTGCGGCGCGGCAGGCGGTGGACGGGCACGCTGGAACTGAGCGGCAAGGGCACGGCGGCGCGGCCGATCGTCGTCGGGGCGTACGGATCGGGGGCGCGGCCGCGGATCACCGCCACCGGGGACGACTGCGTCGTGGTGGCGGGGTCGTACTTCCGGGTGTCGGAGCTGCGGGCCTCGCGGTGCGGCTGGGCCGGGTTCCGCGTCGAGGGCCGCTACAACGACCTGTGGGACGTCTACGCCGACCGCAACGTCACCGGGGTGTGGTTCACCCCGGACGGCGCGCGCAACGTGCTGCGGGGCAGCCAGATGCGCGGCAACGACCGCATGAGCGTCGACGACGACCAGCCGGACAACGACTCCGGCGCGTTCGGCGTGCTGCTCAACGGCGACGACAACCGGGTCGTCGGCAACCTCATCACCGGCAGCTACGCGCGCAGCAAGGACTACGTGGCCGACGGCGCGGCGGTGGAGGTGTACGGCGGGGACCGCAACGTCGTGGCGCACAACGTCGCCAGGGACAACGAGACCTTCACCGAGCTCGGTCACGAGCCCGGCGGCACCGCCACGGGCAACCTGTTCGCGCACAACGTGGTGACGTCCTCGCGCTCGCGTGGATCGTTCCTCGTCACCCGCGGCGCGGGGCACTCCGTGGGGCCGGTGCGCGGCACGGTGGCGGTGCACAACTCCGTCTACCTGCCCGCGAGCCACACCATCGGCTTCTCGTGCGCGGACGGCTGCTCGGGCCGCATCCTGACCCTGCGCAACAACGTGGTGCGGGTGGGCGGCATCATCGGTTTCGAGGACGGCTCCGGCATCGACGACGCGGGCGGGGTCTACCTCGGCGCGCTCGAGGACTTCCGGCCCGGACGCCGGTCGGTGCGGGCCGACCCGTTGTTCCGGAGCCGGAGCGATCTGCGGCTGCGCGCGGGCTCGCCCGCCATCGGCCGCGGCGTGCCGGTCGGCCTGTCGTGGTACGGCGGCGCGGGGCTGGCGTACGACGCGGCGGGGCGGGCCGTCCCCCGGTCCAGGAACCCGGACTCAGGTGCCTATCAGTACTGAGTGCGACTTATTCCGGACATAACTTGGGAACATGGTAGAAACCTCTGTCCGGCACTCTGTGGCGTGAGACCGGTATGGAGGTATGTGGATGGTGCTTCGGGTACGGGTGTCGCTGCCCGACCGTCCGGGGGTGCTCGGTCAGGTGGCGCGGGCCTTCGGCGTGCTCGGCGCGGACATCCTGCAGGTGACGGTGCTGGAACGCGACGCGGGCCGGGCGGTGGACGACTTCACCGTGTCCTGGCCCGGGGGTTTCTCCGCCGAGGAGCTGCGCGAGCGGCTGGCCGTCGTGCCGGGCGTGCGGGTGGACGGCGCGTGGCCGACCCGTGAGGTGCCGGGCAGCAGCCCCGACTACGATCTGATCGGCCATGTCGCGACCGACGCCGACCGGGCGTTCGTCACCCTGGTCGACGCGGTGCCCGACCTGGTGGGCGCGCAGTGGGCCGTCGCCGTCGACTCCAGCACGGGCGAGGTGGTGCACGGGAGCTGGCAGGCACCCGGCGTGGAAGACATGCCCGACCTGACGCCGCTGCGCCCTGCGATGTTCAGCGAGGGGTCGCTCCACCTGCTGAGCCTGCCGGTGCGGCCGGTGGGGCTGCATCTGGTGGTGGCGCGCACGGAGGGGCCGCCGTTCCACCAGGTGGAGCTGGACAAGGTGCTGCGCGTCGTCGAGATCGTCACGCTGCTGGTGGCCGCGAGCGGCCACACGGTCGCCTGACGCGGAGGCGTGGCACCCGTGGCGGGGACGGCCCGGTCAGCGGCGCGGCGGGTCGATGCGGTCGCCCGCCATGGTGAACAGCATGATGCGGCTGAGGTCCACCGCGACGCGGCCGTGCTCGCCCGCGCGCCACACCGGCCGCCCGCCGAGCCGTACCACGAGGTCCGAGCGGCGGTGGTGGCCGCTGCCGGTGATCGGCGGGGCGTCCTCGGCGGGCTCGTCGTCGCCGCCGGTCAGGCGGCGCACCAGGGAGCGCATGCGGGCCGCGGTGCCGTGCCCGTTGCCGTTGCCGTTGGCGTGCCCGTTGGCGTGCCCGTTGGCCGGGTGCTTCGGCATCGGCTCGGGGGCGGGCACCGCGGGGATGCCGACCTCCAGGTACGCCAGCCACTCGTGGCCGTGGTACTCCAGCGTGCGCACCCGGCCGGCGAAGTGGGGGCCGTCCACCCCCTCGGGGATCGGCGCGAGGCCGTCGGAGCGGATGCCGACGATGATCTGGCTGCCGGTGTGCTGGGACACCGCGTACGCCCGGGGGTCGGTCCAGGGCATGGTGATCTGGTGGAGCCCGAAGTCCAGCAGGATGTACTGGTTCTGCGGGGTGCGCACCGTCGCCGACAGCAGGTTGAGCTGCTGGGAGCTGAGGAACGCCGCGACGAACGCCGTCGCCGGGTCGTTGTAGATCTGCGCCGGGGTGCCGACGTCCTGCAGCACGCCCCGGTTGAGTATGGCGATGCGGTCGGCCAGGGTGAGCGCCTCGACCTGGTCGTGCGTGACGTAGATGGTGGTGACGCCGAGCGCGCGGACCAGTGAGGAGATCTCCATCCGCAGTTCGGTGCGCATCGAGGCGTCGAGGTTGGACAGCGGTTCGTCCATGAGGAACAAGGACGGCTGGCGGACGATCGCCCGGCCCATCGCCACCCGCTGGCGCTGGCCGCCCGACAGTGTGCCGGGCCGTCTCTCCAGCGTCTCGTCGATGTGCAGGGCCCGGGAGAGCTCGACCACGCGCTCCCTGACCATCGCGGGGTCGGCCTTGGCGATCTCCAACGGGAAGGCGAGGTTCCCGCGGACGGTCCGGTGCGGGTAGAGCGCGCCGTTCTGGAAGACCATCGCGACGTCGCGGTCGCGTGGGGCCAGGTCGTTGGCGATCCTGCCGTGCAGATAGAGGTCGCCGGAGGTGATCTCCTCAAGTCCCGCGATCATCCGCAGCAATGTCGACTTGCCGCACCCGGATGGTCCGAGCAGGACGAGTAACTCACCTTCCTCCGCGCGCAAGCTCAATCGATCGACCGCGAGAGTGCCCCCTGGGTACACCTTCGTCACGTTGTCGAGAACGACGGTACTCATCGTCACTCGTTCCTCCCGGGCAACAGAGCCCGGATCCCAGCCGTCATTGTGATTGATGAGGTAGTACATCGCGTACCAGGGCGCCATGTCCATACGTGGAGTGAGAAATCGCTCATCTACCAGTTACTTGACCAAAGGCCGTCTATCGACGTCAGGACGGTTGCAACCGTTGAGGTCACAGGTGTGGGTTTGAGGTTGTGCGGTGGGCGGTGGCGGAGTGGTGGTACCTGTCCTGGTCCGGGTGGGTGACGGGGGCGTAATGACGAGGACATCACAATTTGCAGAAAGTTTCCGAAAGGTCTTTCACGCCCGTTCACCTGACTGTTACGTTCCGCGTACCCCGGTGTCACCGTCCCGCTCCCGGGGACGCGGACGGTGGCGCCGACCCCTTGGGCAATGACGCTTTCAGCAAGGAGTGCACACATGCGGCGAGCCATCTCGGCCGCGGCGGCGGCCGCGGCGCTGGCGCTGGCGGTATCCGCCTGCGGCGGCGGGACCCCCGAGCAACCGGCCGCGACGGCCACCGGGGCCGCGGAGCCCGCGGGCCAGGTGACCTGGTGGGACACCTCGGACGCCACCAACGAGGGGCCCGTCTTCCAGGAGCTCATCAAGGACTTCCAGGCCAAGTACCCCAAGATCAAGGTCAACTACGTCAACGTGCCGTTCGCCGAGGCGCAGAACAAGTTCAAGACGGCGGCGCAGAGCGGCTCCGGTGCGCCGGACGTGCTGCGCGCCGACGTCGGCTGGGTCGCCGAGTTCGCCTCCCTCGGCTACCTCGCCCCCCTGGACGGCACCCCCGCGGTCGACAAGCCCGAGGACTTCCTGGCCAGCCCGGCGAGCAGCGGCAAGTTCAACGGCAAGACCTACGCCGTGCCGCAGGTCACCGACACCCTCGGCCTCCTGTACAACAAGGAGTTGCTGAAGAAGGCCGGGCACGACGCGCCGCCGAAGACGTTCGCCGAGCTCAAGCAGACCGCGCTCGACGTCAAGTCCAAGACCGGCGCCGACGGCCTGGCACTGAACATCGACGCCTACTTCCTGCTGCCGTTCATCTACGGCGAGGGCGGCGACCTGCTCGACGTGAGCACCAAGAAGATCACCGTCGCGGCCCCGCAGGCGGTCGCCGGCGTCAAGGTCGTGGAGGACCTCATCACGTCCGGCGCCGCCACCAAGCCCGCCATCCAGGACAGCTACAACAACGCCCAGGCCGCCTTCAAGGAAGGCAAGGTGGCCATGATCTTCAACGGGCCGTGGTCGAACACCGACAACCTCGGCGGCAAGGTCTTCAAGGACGACCCGGACAACTTCGGCATCGCCCCGGTCCCGGCCGGGTCGGTCAAGGCCGGCGCCCCCACCGGCGGCCACGACTACGCGGTCTACGCCGGCTCGCAGAACCTCGACGCCTCGTATCTGTTCGTGCAGTTCATGGACTCCGCCGAGAGCCAGGCCAAGATCGCCGGCAAGCTCGGCCTGCTGCCCACCCGCCAGTCCGCCTACACCATGCCGGAGGCCGCAGCCAACGAGATGATCGGCCGCTGGAAGGAGCCGATGGCCGCGGCCGTCGAGCGTCCCTGGATCCCCGAGGCCGGCCAGCTCTTCCAGCCGCTGGTCGAGGGCTACCAGAAGCTCGCCGCCGGCCAGCAGGGCGCCGAGCCCATGCTCCAGGGCGTCGCCAAGGCCTACCAGGGTCTGCTCAAGGGCTGGAGCCTCTGACCCATGACGGCACAGGTCGTCGACGGGACGGCCGCGGGCACCCCCGCCCGCGGCCGGGCCCGCGACCCGATGCGCGGCGGGGTGGGACGCGCGCTCGCCCGGCACTGGTACGCCTGGGCGATGTGCGCCCCAGTGGTGATCGTCACGCTGGTCCTGGTCGGGTACCCGCTGGCCCGCGGGATCTACCTGTCGCTCACCGACGCGACCGAGGCCACCATGGGGCGGACCATCGGGATGAACGTCATCCCGTCCACCTATGAGTTCGTCGGCCTGGCCAACTACACCGCGATCGTCACCTCCGCCGAGTTCCTGTCCCGCCTCGGCTGGACCGTCGTCTGGACGGTCGCCTGCGTCGCGCTGCACTACGGCATCGGCCTCGGGCTCGCGCTGCTGCTCAACCGGCCCATGCGGCTGCGGTCCCTGTACCGCATGCTTCTCGTGCTGCCGTGGGCCGTGCCGGTGTTCGTCTCGGCGTTCATCTGGCGCTACCTGCTCAACGGCGAGTTCGGCGTGGTCAACGCCATGCTGCGCGCCGTGGGGTTCGCCGGGATCAGCTGGCTGGACGACCCGTTCTGGGCGAAGGCGTCGGTCATCGCGGTGAACGTCTGGCTCGGCGTGCCGTTCATGATGCTGGCGCTGCTCGGCGGGCTGCAGGCCATCCCGCGTGAGCTGTACGAGGCGGCCGAGGTGGACGGCGCCTCGCCCTGGCAGCGGTTCCGGCACATCACGCTGCCGGGGCTGCGGCCGGTGTCGAGCACCGTGGTGCTGCTCGGCACCATCTGGACGTTCAACCAGTTCCCCGTCATCTTCCTGGTCACCAAGGGCGGGCCAGGCGGGTCCAGCGAGATCCTCGTCACCTACGCCTACCGGCAGGCGTTCGAAGGCATACGCAACTACTCGGGATCGGCCGCGTGGGGAGTGCTCATCCTGGCGCTGCTCGTCGTCATGGCCGTCGTCTACCGGCGCGCCCTGCGCCGCGCAGGGGAGGCATGGTGAGCGTCACCACGGCCCGCGGTGCACGCGCCGCCACCCGCTCCACGCGTTCGCGCGGCGCGTCCGTCGCCCTGCACGCCGCCCTCGTCGCGGCGAGCCTGGTGGCCGCGTTCCCGGTCGCCTGGCTGGTCCTCACCTCGATCAAGCCGCGGGACGCCTGGCAGAGCACCACGATCCAGATCTTCGACAACCCCACGCTGGCCAACTACGTCCAGGTGCTCACCCAGACCGCCTTCCCGCGGTGGCTGTTCAACTCCCTGCTGGTCGCGGCGCTCACCACCGTGCTCGGCGTGGCGATGTCGGCCAGCACCGGGTACGCGGTCAGCAGGTTCCGCTTCCCCGGCTTCCGGTCGATCATGTGGATGCTGCTGATCACCCAGATGTTCCCGGTGGCCATCCTCATCGTGCCGATCTACAACCTGCTGGCCGGGCTCGGGCTGATCAACCAGTTCCCCGGCCTGGTCATCGCCTACCTCACCTCGGCCGTGCCGTTCTGCGCCTGGATGATGAAGGGGTACTTCGACACCGTCCCCGTGGAGATCGACGAGGCGGGGCGGGTGGACGGGCTGACCCACTTCGGCACGTTCTGGCGGCTCATCCTGCCGCTGTCCAAGCCGGGCCTCGCGGTGGCGGCGTTCTACTCCTTCATCACCGCCTGGGCCGAGGTCGCGTACGCCACCGCGTTCATGACCGGCGACGACAAGTACACCCTGGCCGTCGGGCTCGGGCAGTTCGTCGGCCAGCACAAGGCCGAGTGGGGACTGCTCACCGCCTCCTCGGTGCTGATCGCCGCCCCCGCGGCGGTGGTCTTCCTCCTCGTGCAGCGCCACCTGGTGACCGGCCTCACCGCCGGAGCCACCAAGGCCTGATGTTAGGTCCTGAAATTTCGGAGAATCGGGGGTCCCGAATGACCGACCTCGCCCGCGCCGCCCAGCCGGTGACCACCTCTGCCCGGTGGTGGCGCGACGCCGTCATCTACCAGGTCTACGTCCGCAGCTTCGCCGACGGCGACGGCGACGGGATCGGCGACCTGCTCGGGGTGCGCGGCAAGCTCGGCTACCTCGCGGAGCTCGGCGTGGACGCCGTCTGGCTCACCCCGTTCTACACCTCACCGATGGCCGACTTCGGGTACGACGTCGCCGACTACCGCGACGTCGACCCGATCTTCGGCACGCTCGCCGACGCACGGGCCCTCATCGAGGACGCCCACCGGCACGGCCTTCGCGTCATCATCGACGTGGTGCCCAACCACACTTCCGACCGGCACGCCTGGTTCACCGCCGCCACGGCCGCCGCCCCCGGCGCCCCCGAGCGCGACCGCTACATCTTCCGCCCCGGCCGCGGCGCGACGGGGGAACTGCCGCCCAACGACTGGGAGTCCGTCTTCGGCGGCCCCGCGTGGACCCGGCTGCCCGACGGCGAGTGGTACCTGCACCTGTTCGCCCCCCAGCAGCCCGACCTCAACTGGGACCACCCCGAGGTGCACGAGGAGTTCGCCTCCGTCATGCGCTTCTGGCTCGACCTCGGCGTGGACGGCTTCCGCGTCGACGTGGCGCACGGCATGGTGAAGGCCCCCGGTCTGCCCGACGTCGGCGTCGCCGGCCACGTCGAGATGCTCGGCGGCGTGGATCTGCCGTACTTCGACCAGGACGGCGTGCACGCCATCCACCGCTCCTGGCGCCGCCTGCTCGACTCCTACCCCGGCGAACGCATCGGCGTCGCCGAGGCCTGGGCCGAGACCCCCGAACGCCTCGCCCGCTACGTCCGCCCCGACGAGCTGCACCAGGCGTTCAACTTCCACTTCCTCAAGGCCCCCTGGGACGCCACCGCCCTGCGCGCCGTCATCGACGAGTCCCTCGCCACCGTCGCCCCCGTCGGCGCCCCCGCCACCTGGGTCCTGTCCAACCACGACGTCAAACGCCACGTCACCCGCTACGGCGACGGCCCCGCCGGCCTGCGCCGCGCCCGCGCCGCCGCGCTGCTGATGCTCGCCCTCCCCGGCTCCGCCTACATCTACCAGGGCGAGGAACTCGGCCTCCCCGAAGTCCTCGACCTTCCCGACGAGGTCTGCCAGGACCCCCAGCGCCTCCGCGCCCCCGGCCACGGCCGCGACGGCTGCCGCGTCCCGCTGCCCTGGGCCCACACCGAGCCGCCGTTCGGCTTCAGCCCCCCGGGCATCACCGGCACCTGGCTCCCCGCCCCCGCCTCCTGGGCCTCTTTGACCGTCGAGTCCCAACTGGCCGACCCGGCTTCGACCCTGCACCTATATAAAGAGGCACTCCACCTCCGCCGCACCCACCCCGCCCTCGGCGACGGCCCCCTCACCTGGCAGGCGTCCCCACCCGGCACCCTGGTCTTCACCCGCGGCCCCTTCACCTGCACCGTGAACGTCTCCGCGTCCCCCGTGTCCGTCCCTGTGCCCGGCACCCTTCTCCTCGCCACCACCACGCTTGCGGCGGACACCCGCACCGTGATCCTTCCCCCGGAGTCCGCCGCGTGGTGGACGGCCGACAGTGCGTAAAGTACACAACGTGCACGGAAACGCCCGCCTGACCGACATCGCCGCCCAAGCAGGCGTCAGCGAAGCCACAGTAAGCCGCGTCCTCAACGGCAAAGCCGGCGTCTCCGCCCACACCCGCCAGTTGGTCCTGACGGCCCTGGACCTCATGGGCTACGAACGCCCCCAACGCCTCCGCCAGCGCAGCAACGGCTTGATCGGCCTGGTCACCCCCGAACTGGACAACCCCATTTTCCCGGCCTTCGCCCAAGCCGTGGAGAAGTCGCTGACCCACCATGGCTACACCCCCGTGCTGTGCACCCAAACCCCCGGCGGCGCCCCCGAGGACGAGTTCACCGAACTCCTCCTGGAAAGAGACGTCAGCGGCATCGTCTTCGTCTCCGGCCTCCACGCCGACACCACCGCCCGCATGGACCGCTACACCCGCCTCACCGACCGCGGCCTCCCCATAGTCCTGGTGGACGGCTACAGCCCGCTGATCGAGGCCCCCTTCATCTCCCCCGACGACCGCACGGCCGCCAAACTCGCCGTCCAGCACCTCGTCACCCTCGGCCACCAGCGAATCGGCCTGGCCCTCGGCCAGCGCCGCTTCGTCCCCGTCATCCGCAAGATCGAAGGCTTCACCGAAGCCATGTCCTCACTGCTGGGCGTGAAGGACTGCGAGAACCTGATCCAGCACTCGTTGTTCACCGTGGAAGGCGGCCAAGCCGCAGCCACCGCCCTGCTCGACCGAGGCTGCACCGGCATCGTCTGCGCCAGCGACCTGATGGCCCTGGGCGCCATCCGAGCCGCCCGCACCCAAGGCCTGACCGTCCCCGGCGACGTCTCGGTAGTGGGTTTCGACGACTCCCCACTCATCGCCTTCACCGACCCCCCTCTGACCACCATCCGCAAACCCATCGGCCCCATGGCCGCCGCCGCCGTCCAAACGCTCCTGGAAGAGATCAACGGCACAAAGCCCAAGAACACCGAGTTGATCTTCCAACCAGAACTGATAGTCCGCGGCTCCACCGGCTCCGGCCCCCTCCTCAACCGCTGACCAGAACACTCTTCAGCCCGCATCCAGTCGAGCAAGAACCACGTCGACGGACGCGGGGTCCAGTTGTTCGGCGAGGATGCGTCGGAACTCTCGCTTCCCCAGCGCCTGCCGCTGCTCGCGCAGCCAGTACAGGTCGATGGAGATCTGCGGTGTCCCGAGCTGGGCTCGGATGCTCAGGCTGTGCAGGTTGTAGGCCACTGCGTCGGCCGGTTGCCCGGTCTTGGTGCACAGCACTCCGATCTGGCTGAGCGTCGCGGCCATGCCGGCGCGGTTGCCGAGGTCCTCGTTGATGGTGAGGGCTTTGCGGTACCACTCCAGCGCCTGGTCCGACTCCCCCCGCACCTGGGCGATCACGCCGAGCTGGTGGTAGCTGGCGGCCATGTCGGCGCGGTTGCCGAGATCTTCTTTGATGGTGAGGGCTTTGCGGTACCACTCCAGCGCCTGGTCCAACTCCCCCCGCACCTGGGCGATCACGCCGAGCTGGTGGTAGCTGGCGGCCATGCCGGCGCGGTTGCCGAGGTCCTCGTTGACGGTGAGGGCTTTGCGGTACCACTCCAGCGCCTGGTCGTACTCGCCCCGTTCCTGGGCGATCCTGCCGAGCTGGTGGTAGTTGCCAGCCATGCCGGCGCGGTTGCCGAGGTCCTCGTTGACGGTGAGGGCTTTGCGGTACCACTCCAGCGCCTGGTCGTACTCACCCCGGTCCTGGTCGACAATGCCGAGGTGGTGGTAGCTGGCGGCCGTGCCGGCGCGGTTGCCGAGGTCCTCGTTGATGGTGAGGGCTTTGCTGTACCACTCCAGCGCCTGGTCCAACTCCCCCCGCACCTGGGCGATCCTGCCGAGGTGGTGGTAGCTGGCGGCCATGCCGGCGCGGTCGCCGAGGTCCTCTTTGATGGTGAGGGATTTGCGGTACCACTCCAGCGCCCGGTCATAGTCGCCCCGTTCCTGGGCGATCGTGCCGAGGTGGTGGTAGGTGGCGGCCATGTCGGCGCGGTCGCCGAGATCCTCGCTGATGGTGAGGGATTTGCGGTACCACTCCAGCGCCTGGTCCAACTCGCCCCGCTCCTGGGCGATCCTGCCGAGGTGGTGGTAGCTGGCGGCCATGCCGGCGCGGTTGCCGAGGTCCTCTTTGATGGTGAGGGATTTGCGGTACCACTCCAGCGCCCGGTCGTACTCCCCCCACCGCTGGGCGATCAGGCCGAGCTGGTGGAACCCGGCAGCCTGCTCACGGCTGCCGTCAGCGAACCACGACACCGTCTCTACGTAGAGCTGCTGCTCCCAGCTCCACGCCCCCCAGGTACGCAACCGCTCACACACCCAATCCGTCGCCCCGGCCGCCGCCCGCAGATCCCCCGCCCGGTGATGGTGATACCGGGCCTCCACCATGTCCTGCACATCCTGCTGGGCGGTTTGCGGCCGGGTCTGGACCCGGAAACGCCAGTACCGCGCCGCCGCCGCATGCGCCGCCACCACCACCTCACCCGGCGTCACCTCCGGACGCGCCAACGCCTCCGCCGTCCACCGATGCACCACAAACACCCCCACCCCCTCCTCATCCACCCCCGGCACCACCAAACCCAACCCCGCCAACACCTCCACCGCCGCATCCACCCCACCCGGCTCCACCAACGGCACCACCCGAGCCGCCGCCGCATCCACCTGAGCCTGTACCAGCTCACCCGCACCCAACCCCAGGTCCTCCACCCCCGCCCCCGGATCCTGCACCCGCGCCCGGCGCAACAACTCACCCAACCGCTCCAGCCGCCGCTCCCGATCGGGATCCGGCGGCGTCTCGGTACTCACCGGCCACACCAGACCGGCCCGGTCCACCGCACGCCGATACACCGACACCCCAACCAACACCCGCCGCTGCAAATCATCCAGCAACCCCACCAGCTCACCCACCAACGCGTCATCCACCGCCAGCGTCACCGCCTCAGCCAACGCACCATCCAACCCCCGCCCCACCCCCAACCACCCCGCCACATCCGCCACCCCACGCTCCCGCACCAGGCCCTCCAGGCGCTCACCCACATCGGCGAACCGCGCACGCCCACCCCGCAACAACGCATCCACATACTCCAACGCCCGCGGATGACCCCCTACCACCACCCACGCACGCTCCTGCTCCCCACCAGACAACCCATCCAACCCCGGCAACCGCCACATCAACTTCCGCGCCTCACTCCACGACAACGGACCCACATGCCACACCACCAACCGCCCCTCCGCACCCCCCGGCAACACAAAAGGAAAACGACTGGTGACCAGTAGTCGCGTGCCCCGTGGCGACCGGATCCACGCGGCGAGGAAGGCGGCCAGTTCCTCGTCGAGGAAGGAGAACCCGGCGTCCCGGTCCAGGTTGTCCTCGAAGTTGTCCAGCAGCAGAGTGATCGGGGGAGCGGCGATCCGCTGCCGCAGCCAGGGGGACACGGTGCCGAGGGTCTGGACGAGGGCGTCGAGCCGGGCCTGCCAGGGGTGGTCCAGGCGGCGCAGGAACTGGCTGAGTTCGCGTAGCGGTCCGGCTGGGGAGCCGGCGGTGGCGGTGGCGGTGAGGAGCTTGGCGGCGATGGTGTCGAGGACCTGGTCGGGGGAGGTGCGGCCGACGATGGAGACGACGAGGCCTGCGTCGGGGCCGAGCCAGCCGATGAGTTCGGCGGCCAGGGTGCTTTTGCCCACGCCGCCGATACCGTGCAGCAGCACGCCGGGGCGGTCGCGCAATGCGGATCGCAGGGTGCGCAGTTCGGTGCGGCGGCCGACGAAGTCGCCGACGGGGCGGACGACGACACCGGGGTCGAGGGACACGGCGGGTGGTGGCTGGACGTCGGTGTCGACGCCGCGGTGGACGTCGTACAGCGGGATCGACGGGCCGCGCAGGAACAGGGCGGGGGTCGCCCACTCGGCGAGGTCGGCGTCCCTGCTGCCGTCCGGCGCGGTCCTGCGGTCTTCCTCCAGGGTGCGCCGGGCCTCCGACAGGGCGCTCAGCACGTCGGGCTGGGGGCGGATCGCCAGTTCGCGGTAGACGGCCGCGGTGAGGAGGCTGGCGTACCGGTCGGTCACCGGCGCGGTCATGGCGAGCACGGAGGGGACCCCGGCGGCTGACAGCTCCCGCGCCAGCCCGCTCAGTGCGGCCTCACCCTGTTCGGTGGCGTCGTCGCCGGCCGAGGCCGTCCGGATGTCGAGCGCGGTGGAGCAGCCCGACAGCACCACCAGTGGGACGCCTCGGTCCCGGGGGATCGCCCGGACGAGCCGGTCGGGGGTGACCTTGTCGACGCCGCCCTGCTCGTCCTCCAGGAGCAGCACGCCGGGCGCGGCGTGGCAGGAGATGTGCAGCACGTGGAAACGTTCCTGTTTGAGCGCGTCCACGACGGCGGCCAAGGTGCCCTGGTTGAGGATGCGCACGTGCGCGGCCGCGTGCCGCCGGGCTTCGTCCACCGCGTCGAGGACGCGGCGCAGCTCCGCCTCCAGGTCCAGCAACGGCCCGCCCTCCGGCCCGTCCGGGGCCGCCGCGACGGCGAGGATGCGCAGCGGAGCCAGGATGCCGATCGCGGGGGTGTGGCAGCCGGCGGGCAGGTGACGGAACAGGTCCACGCAGGGGTGCAGAGCCAGGGGCCGCGTCTCGCCCGGGAGGGTCAGCGTCTCCCAGGGCAACCCGGTCAGTTCGCCGTCCACCTGGAGCCCGAGCCGCACCGTGCTGTTCCGCCCGGCCGCCTCGGCCACCGCCGTGGCCACCGCCTCGCCGGCCGGCCCGGACAGGAAGACGCCGCCCAGGGCGGCGCCCGCCTCACGCGACCGCAGGTCCAGCAGGGTGCCCGGGTGTTCCGCCGGGACGCCGCTCTTGGTGAGCGTCCCCTCGGGGCGGCCGATGCGGGCCCGGTCGAGCTGCCACAGCCGTTCTTCCAGTACGTGGGTCAGCGGGCCCGGCACATGGGCAGACACGGGGTCGCCGTCCACCGGGCCGAATGTCACCGTGTCCCGGCCGATGCGCAGCAGCGCCTCCCGCGCCCCTTCGGGCCGGTGATGCTTGTAGGGCTCCAGCGGCTCACCCGGAGGCCGCTGTTCCCGGATCGCGTCGAGCAGGTCCCGGTACGGCGTCTCCTGGTCCTCGCCGCGGAAGTTCAGCGGATGGCGGGCGGCGGCGAACGGCCCGAGGGGGACGTCGTCCACGAGCGCCGGGATGAACCTCCGCTCGCCGGGGCCGGTGAGCAGGGCCGCGTACTTGGCGGCCATCATCGGGTCGGCCTCGGTGTGCCGGCTGTACACGAAGACGACGGCGGCCGACGCGCGGATGAGGTCCTCGACGCGCCGGACGATGATGTCGCCGGGCAGGTAGTGCTCCAGCGCCGCCCGCACCCCGTCCCCGGACAATCGGGCCTGCAACCGGCGGGCCCACTCCAGGTCGGCCTGGGCGTGCACGATGAACACCTCGTAGGTGATGCCGCCCGGCTCGGCCATCCTGTCCCGCCCCGCGTCCGTCGTCCCGTCCTCTGCCGGTGGGACGCTCACCACCGGGCGAAGGTTTGCCGTGTTTCCCGTAGTCGGCCGATTTCGGCTACCTAGCGCCACGGCTCGCCTACGCAGATTAGCCTGCTTGGTATGGACATGGCTGGGTTCGCCCTGACCCTGATCGGCACTCTTGCCGGCATCGCGGGCGCCTACTTCGCCTGGGTTCCCCTACGCGGTCAGATCAGCCGCCGCCGTGCCGGGCGGACGGCCGTCCCGGCGTCCCTCCCCGCAGCGGACCAGGCAGGTGACGTGAACCACGACGTGTTCGTGTCCTACTCCCATGACGATGCGTCTCTCGTCAGGGACCTCGTGGAACATCTCGGGTGCCGGGGCGTCGGCGTGGTGCTGGACGAAGTCGTGATGCGGCCGGGTGTCCCGCTGGTCCACGCGGTGGAGCAGGCCATCCGGGACGCGGCGCACGGACTGCTGGTCTTCAGCAAGGCGTCCGTCGCCAGTGGGTGGGTCACCAACGAGTACTACGTGCTGATGCAACGTGCCATCGAGACCGGGCAGCTCTTCATCCCGGTGCTCATCGACGACGTTCCCCTGCCCGAGTTCGCCCGCACCCGTTATTACAGTGACCTGCGCGACCGCACCGGCGAGACGCTCGGCCGCCGCGCCGACGAGATCGCCGAAGCCCTGCGGGCTGCTGAACACCGTTCTCGGATGGGTGCCCAGTGAATGATCTGCTCACACGCCCCCGTCCGGCTGGCCGTGCGGCGCGGTGACGTCCTGTGCCGCTGCTCCGGGTTCGCGTCGGCGCCGGGGAGACCCTTGTGTACGGCGAGGACGGCGGCTTGGTCGCTTCCCACCGGCACAGAGGGCTGACGGCCACCGTCAACGAGCGGTTGTGGCGGCTGGATCGGTTGCGGCGGAGGCGGCCGACGCTGACCACGTTGGATCCGGTGACGGGGGAGGTGGCGCCGGTCACGGGGGCGGTGGAGTACGCGGTGCGGGTGCTGGGGCTTGCGGTGGGGGAGGAGTTCTTCGGCGGGGCGGTGGGGGAGGCCCTGACGGGCGGGGGAGAGCGGCTGGACGTGGGGGTGGAGGTCGAGGACGCGGAGCTGGCGGGGGTTCCGTGGGAGGTTGTGGTGCTGCCGGGGGAGGAGGAGCCGCTGGCGCTGGTGCCGGGAGCGCGGATGTACCGGGTGCGGCGGGGGGCGGTGCGGCGGGGGACGCCGCAGGCGGGCGGGGTGTTGCGGATCCTGGCGGCGTTCGCCGGCCCGGACGGGGACGAAAGGTTACCGCTGCTGGATGTGGACGCCGATGTCCTGCGGGTCCTCGGCGCCTTGCGGCCAGGGGTGGACGCGGGACGGATCGTGGTCGACGTCGTGGACGGCGGTGACACGCTGGGCGAGATGGGGCGGCATCTGCGGGCCCGGCTGTACGACATCGTGCACCTGTCGTGTCACGCGCGGGCGGGGGCGCTGCTGCTTGAGGACGCGCTCGGGGCGGTCGACATGGTCACGTCGGAGCGGCTGGCGGGGGCGCTCGGGGAGGAGGCGGCGCCGGTGGTGGTGCTCGCGGGCTGCTCGACCGGGGCGGAGACGCACGAACCGGGGAGCTTCGCGCGGGCGCGGGCGCTGACGGGAATGGCGGCGGCGCTGGTGGACGCCGGGGTTCCGGCGGTGCTGGCGATGACGGCACCGGTGAGCGACGGGTACGCCAGCCGGTTCTGCGCGGAGATGTACCAGGACATGGCGGGCAGCGGAGCGGATGTCCTCCAGGCCGTGTCGGACGCACGACGGCGGCTGCGGCAGCGGCCGGGTCCGTCCGACCTGTCGGAATGGCCCACGCCGGCGTTGTTCGTCAACGGGTCGGCGCCGCAGGCCCAGGTGCCGCCGGGCACGCAGGACACGGCGGGGTTGTTCGTCAACGGGTCGGCGCCGCAGGCCCAGGTGCCGCCGGGCACGCAGGACACGGCGGGGTTGTTCGCCGACCGGTCACCGCCGCGACCGGGAACACAGGACACGGCGGCCAAGGAGACGGTGCCCCCGCACGTCGTGCGCCGGGCCGTGCTGCGTGACCTCGCGCGGCTCTGGCGGGGCGTCGGCGCCGGACTCATGGTTTACGGCATCGGCGGGTCCGGCACGACGGTCGTGGTGAACGACCTGGTGGAACGGCTGGGGCGGGCGGTGGTCCTGGCGCCTGGGGACGGCGGCGCGGACGGGGTGCTGCGGGCCCTGGCCGGCCTGCTCACCGGGCCGGCCGCCGCGCGCGTCAGGGACCAGGCCAGTCCGTGGCGGGAACGGCTGGTCGCGTTCCGCGCGGCGTGGCGGGACGACGAGACGGTCATCCTCGTGGTGGAGACGGCACTGCATCGGATGACCGCCAGGTCTGACGGGACGACACCACCCGATGGCGGCTTGGCGGATCTTCTCGCCGCGTGGATCCAGGGCCCCCCGGCGTTCCGGCTGATCCTCACGGGCCGTCACCCGGTCACGCTGCCCGGCGCCGCCCATGAGCGGCTGGCGCCGTACCACCTCGGCCCGCTGTCCCCCGGTGAGGCACGCCTGCTCGCCACCCGGCTCCCCGGTCTTGGCCGGGTGCCGGCCTGGGCGGTGGACCGGGTGCTCGAGCGGATCGGCGGTCACCCGGTGGCGCTCGGCTACGTCGACGCCCTTCTCCGCGGCGACCGGCCATGGCACCCGGACCTGCGTGAACGGCTGGACCGGACGCTGGCTGCTCTCGGAAGGACCTTGGGCGAGGCACGGGAGCACGGACTCAACGCCGCGATCCGCATGGCGGCGGACCTCGTGACGCACGAGACGGGCGCCGCCCGTCTCCTGGCCGATCTCACCGAGGAGGACGCCGAGGCCTTGAGCGCTCTCGCGGTGTTCCGCCGCCCGGCCGCCGACGATGAGCACGGCACCTGTGCGGGCGCCGTCGCCAGACTGGACGCGGCGGGCCTGCTCGCCCCCGTCCCCGGAGCGGGACGGCTGGTCCACCGCTGGCTGGCGGGCGCGCTGCCCGCCTCAAGGGAGGCGCACGCCCGTGCCGCGGATCACTGGCTCCGGCTGGAGCGCGACGCCGGGGACGAGTGGCGGGTCGTCGAGGACCTCGCCGAGGCGCGGTACCACTTCCGTCAGGCGGGCAGGACCGGCGACGCCGCCATGGTGACCGCCGGGCTGTGCGACAGGTTGCAGACCACAGGGGCTTTCGCCCGTGCCGAACGGATCGCCCGGGACACCCTCGCCTGGCAGGACCTCGACGGCCACAACCGGGCCATCTTCATGTACGGCACCGGGGTCATCGCCCAGGACACCGGCCGTCCCGCCGAGGCGCGCGGGCTCCTGGAGGAGGCGGTGCGGTTGTTCGGCGAGGCGGGGGAGCGGATCGACGCCGCCTCGGCCGAGCTGCAGCTCGGCATACTGGACGAGCACATCGGCGACTACCCGGCCGCGATCGCCAGGTACGAGCGCGGCCTCGCCGAGTTCACCGCCGCCGGGGACATGGCCGAGGTCGCCCGGGCGCGCCACCACCTCGGCAACGTCCACGTCCTCATGGGGGACAACGTCACGGCCCGCGGGCACTACGAGGCCACGCTCGCCATCGAGGAGGAGCTGGGGGAGCGGGAACGGATCGCCGGCACGCTCCACCAGCTCGGCGTGGTGGAGCACGGGCTCGGTGAGCCGGAGAAGGCGGCCGGTCACTACCGCAGGGCCATCGAGTTGGCCACCGAGGCGGGGTACCGCACCGGCGTCTCGTCCGGGCATCACCAGCTCGGCATGCTCGCCTACGAACAGGGCGAGCTGAAGGAGGCCACGGACCACTGCCGCCGCGCCATGCGCATCGACGACGAGGCGGGCGACCTCCCCAACGTGGCCCGCGGTGAGCACCTGCTCGGCATGATCGCCCACGAGGCGGAGGACCTCGGCCAGGCCGAGGCCCACTACAACCGTGCCCTGGCCCTGCTCACCGCCGCCGGGGACCGCGCGGCCGCCGGCACCGTGCACCACCAGCTCGGCATGCTGGCCAGCACGAGGGGCGACCTGCCGCGTGCCTGGGAGGAGTACCGCCGGGCCCTCGCCGTCGCCGAGGAAGTCGGTGATCGGGACGGCATCGCCCGCGCGTATCACGAGTTCGGCATGCTCCATGTCGAGGAGAACCGCCTCATCGAGGCCCGCGACTGGTACGACCGCGCCAAGGAGATCTTCGAGGAGCTGGAGGACCGGGGAGGCCTGGCGCGGGTCCATTGCGCACTGGGACGTCTGGAGCATCTCCACGGCCGCTCCGAGGGGGCGGTGGCGCCGACCCTGCGCGGCTTCGCGCTCGCGATCGAGACCGACGACCAGGTGGCGGTCCCGGCCCTGCGTCAGCTCGCCGAGCTCGACCGCGTCCTCGGCAGGAGACGATTCAGGAAGATCCTCGAACGACTGACCGAGCCCTCGGCCGTCCCGGTCGTCCTGCGTGCCGTGGACGCCGCCCATGAGCCATGACCGCCCGCCGGTCCAGGCGCCCGTTCAGGGACTCGCCCCGGATCCGTTCGTCGGCGGTGGGGACGTATCTATCCCGTCTCCCGCAGAAGGCGCTGTTCGAGGACGGTCTCCAGGAGGAGTTCGCGGTACCCGGCCTGCTGGAACAGGACGGTGAGGCGGTCGGTGTCGCGGCGGATGACCTGGCCGGGGCCCCAGAGGTCGTGTTCCACGTGGGCGTGGACGGGGAACGGGCCCTCGGCGGGCGCCGGGGCGGCGGGGGTGCCGGTTGAGCAGGTGTCGCAGTTGTGGCAGGGGGTGGGGAGGGCTTCGCCGAAGTAGCCGAGGAGGAGGCGGCGGCGGCAGTCGTCGGTTTCGGCGTAGCGGCGCATCATTTCCAGGCGGGTGCGTTCGACGTCGCGGCGGCGGGCGGCGAGGGCGCGGGCCTGTTCGGCGGCGGCCGCGGGGGAGGGGCCGTCGGGGACGGGGGTGATGTCGCGGGGGCCGAGGTGGACGGCGCCGGCCTGGTGCAGGAGGTCCAGCAGGAGGGTGAGGCGGCGGGGGGACACTCCGGCGTGCTCGGCCAGTTGGCCGCGGTCGGCGTGGCCGGCGGTGGCGACGGCTTCCGCGACGCGGGTCAGGGGGCCGGTGCCGGGGACGGCGCCGGTGAAGAAGCGGTGCAGGCCGAGGTCCTCGGGGCGGTAGAAGAGCACCGCTCGGGCGGGGTCGCCGGCGCGGCCGGCGCGGCCGATCTCCTGGTAGTAGGCGTCCAGGGAGCCAGGGGTCTCGGCGTGGATCACGTAGCGGACGTCGGGTTTGTCGATGCCCATGCCGAACGCGTTGGTGGCGACGACGACGTCGAGCCCGCCGGACATGAAGCGCTCGTGCACCTCGTCCCGCTCGGCGCGCGGCAGTCCGGCGTGGTAGGCCTCGGCGCGCAGCCCGGCGCGGCGCAGCGCCTCGGACAGCTCGCCGGTTCTCTTGCGGGTCGCGGTGTAGACGATGCCGGGGGACGGCTGCGCCAGGACGGCCGCCGTCACGTCGCGGGTGGCGTCGCCGCTCACCCGCCGCACCTCCAGGGAGATGCCGGGCCGGTCGAAGCCCCGGACGATCGTCACCGGGTCGCGCATGCCGAGCCGTTCGATGATCTCGGCGCGCACCGGCGGGGCCGCGGTCGCGGTCAGGGCCGCGATGGCGGGACGCCCGAGGGCTTCCGCGACCGCGCCGAGACGGAGGTAGTCGGGGCGGAAGTCGTGCCCCCAGGCCGAGACGCAGTGCGCCTCGTCCACCACCATCAGCGACGGCGCCGCGGCGGCCAGCTCGCGCACCACGTCGGGCCGGGCGAGCTGCTCGGGCGCGCAGAACAGGAACTCCGCCGTCCCGGCCCGCAGCGCCTGGAAGGTGGCCGCCCGTTCCCGCGCCGGCGTGCCGGCGTTGACGCTGCGCGCCACCTCGGCCCGCCGGCGCAGCGCCTCCACCTGGTCGCGTTGCAGGGCGATCAGCGGCGACACCACCAGCGTGGGCCCCGGCAGCAGCAGCGCCGGCACCTGGTAGATGGCCGATTTCCCGCTGCCGGTCGGCATCACCACCAGGGTGTCGCGCCCCTCGGCGAGCGCGGTCATGGCGTCGAGCTGACCCGGCCGCAGGTCCGCGAGCCCCAGCGACCTGCGTGCCGCCCGTGTGCAGCGGAACCGTTTCCGCATCCGTGAACCCGGCCACCGCACCCTGGCCTCCCCTTTCGCCGCCGTCCTGACGGACGGTCCCTGCCCCGCGAGGACGGCGGGGAACATGTGATCGCCGCGGGGTGTCAGCCGGTCAGGGCCTTCACCGCCTGGTCCACGTCGTCGGTGGTGGTGTAGACGTGGAAGGACGCGCGGACCTTGCCGGCGCGGATCGAGGTGCGGATGCCGGCGGCGCGCAGGCGGTCCTCGGCGCCGGGGACGTCCACGGTGACGATGGCGCTGCCGGTGGGTTCGCGGTCGAGGGCGGTGAGGAAGCGGGACGCCAGGGCCGTGTTGTGGGCGTGGATCTGGTCGGCCCCGATGTCGTTGAGGAGTTCCAGGGCGGGGGCGGCGCCGACGTGGCAGAACCAGGCGGGGGAGAGGTCGTAGGCGCGGGCGTCCTCGGCGAGGCGCAGCGGGGGGCCGTAGAACGAGGTGGCGGGGTCGGCGCCGGAGTACCAGTTGGCGGCGGTGGGGCGCATGGCGGCACGGGCCCTCGGGGACAGGTACCCGTAGGAGGCGCCGCGGGGGGCCATCAGCCACTTGTAGGCGCCGCAGACCAGGACGTCGAAACGGGACGCGTCCACCGGGAACCAGCCGCAGGCCTGGCTGGCGTCCACGCAGACCAGCGCGTCATAGGTGCGGGCGGCGGACAGGATGTCCTCCACGGGGGCCACGCGGCCGTCGGCGGACTGCACCAGGCTGAACGCGACCACCCGGGTGGACGCGTCCACGGCGTCGGCCAGCCGGTCCAGCGGGACGGTGCGCAGGTCGGCCGACACCGCCCACGGGAACAGGTTGGAGGTGAACTCCTCCTGCGGGGCGACGACGCGGGACCCGGGCGGCAGGGACGACGCGACGGGGGCGAGCATCTGGGACACCGTGGCCCCCACCGCGACGTCCTCGGGCGCGACGCCCGTCATGGCGGCGAACGCGGCCCTGGCCCGGGTGGTGGCGTCGTTCCACGGCCACCAGCTCGTGCGGCCCACCCGCCAGTCGGCCAGCGCCCGCTGCAGATCCTCGAAGGCCGGGCGGGGCGGCAGGCCGTAGCTGGCGGTGTCCAGCCAGCCCGGCATCGGGTCCCACAACGTGCGCGCCTCGGTGATGTCCATACCCATGCGCAGTACTGTACGTCCGGCTCACCGCCCCGCCGCGGGCTCCTCCAGCCGGGCGTCCGAGGCCCGCTGGAGCTCGTCGCGGTCCCAGGTGACGACCGCGCCGGGGATGGCGTCGGGCAGCACGTCCTCCATGCGGCGCAGGGTGCGCCAGCGCAGGCCGATGACCGTCAGGGCGATCAGGGCGGCGCCGAGCAGCACGATCATCAGGGCCATGCCCCGGCCGGGGCCCGTGCCGAGCAGCCCGCCCGCCGTCCCGGCCAGCGGGCCGCCGGGGGCCATGGCGGGCTCGAACAGGGCGTCGGCGAGCGCGCCGGCGGCGAGGTAGCCGAGGGGCTCGGTGAGGTTGGCGGTCATGCGGTTGGTGGCGAGCACCCGGCCCTGCAGCTCCATGCCGACCTTGAGCTGGATCATCGTCTGCCAGTGGCCGTTGATCAGCGCGATGGACGCCATGACGAGGACGAGGCCGATCACCGGGTACGGAGGCTCGGGACGCAGCGCGGCGACCACCATGCCGACGCCGGTGAGCGCGGCGAAGCCCACCATGCCGGTGGCGCGCCGCTCGAAACCGCCCCACAGCGCCATCACCGTGCCACCCGCGACGCCGCCGAGCGCGCCGGCCGTCGTGGCGAGGCTCAGCGTGCCCGTGCCCGCGAACGACAGCACCATCGGCGGCAACAGCGCCAGCGCGAAGCCCAGCATCAGGTTGTACCCGAGGAAGAACACCACCATGGCGACCAGCGGGGGACGCCGGGCGATGTACCGCAGGCCGCCGGCGATCTCCTTGCCGATCGACTCCTCGCGCCTGCGGAACAGCAGGTCCGGGAAACGCACCGCGAGCAGGGTGACGGTTGCGGCGAGCGTCGTCGCGAGGTCCGCCAGCATGGCGCCGCGAAGGCCCGCCGACGCGATCAGCACCCCGCCGAGCAGCGGCCCGCCCGCCTGGCTCAGCGCCGTCACCACCTGCAGGACCCCGTTGGCGCGGGCCAGGTACCGCTTGGGGATCAGTTGCGCGGCGGCCGCCAGGTACGCCGGCTGCTGGAACGAGGTGGCGACCGAGCCGAGCGCGGCGGCCACGTAGATGTGCCACACCTGCAGCGACCCGGTGGCGAGCGTCACCAGGCAGAACCCGGTGCCCGCGGCGTTGACGGCCTCCGCCGCGATCAGCAGCGTCCGCCGGTTCCACCGGTCGGCCGCCGCCCCCGCGAACGGCAGCGCGAGCAGCCCCGGCAGGAGCGCGACGACCAGGATGACGGAGAACTGCGTGGCGCTCCCCGTCTGGAGGTACACCCAGATGCCGAGCGCGAACGCCAGCGCCCTGCTGCCAGTCATGGACACAAGCTGACCGGCCGTGACGAGGGCGAACCCCCGCAGGTTCGCGGCAGGAGTGCGCGTACGGCGGCGCGGCGGGCGGGCCGCGGGAGCGGACACCACCGGAGGTGGCGGGGTGGGGGGAGTCCCGTCCATGGCGTGGGAGGGATGGAGCGGGGCTTCGGCCGGTGCCGCATTAGGGGTGGGAGAAGAACTTGGTAGGGCGGGGAGCGGATGCGGCGGGCCGGACGGAGAACCCGGTAGGGCGGGCAGAGGATCCGGCGGACCGGACGGAGAACCCGGCAGAGGGGGGAGGGGATCCGGCGGACCGGACGGAGATCCCGTTAGGGCGGGGAGAGGATGCGGCGGAGCGGGCGGAGACCCCGGTAGAGCGGGGAGCGGATCCGGCGGGGCCGGCTGAGCACTCGGCGGGGCCGGGAGACGGCCGGTGCGAGTGGTGTCCGTGGCCTTGTCGTGGCCGGCCGGGGTTCCGGCCGGAGTGGTGCCGAGCAGGTGGTCTGCCCAGCCGGTGATGGCGGCGGCGAGGAGGTCGGGCTGGTGCTTGAGGAAGAAGTGGCCCGCGGCGGGGATCACGGCGAGGGCGGTGTCCGCGCACAGCAGGTCCCACTCGCGGTACCGCTCCTCGTGGAACTCGGTGATGCGGTCCCGTTCGCCGACCACGGCGAGCGCCCGCAGCGTACGGGGGCCGGGGGAGGAGCACAGCCGGGTGTACAGCTCCTCGGACTCGCGCGCGTCGTGCCGCACCGCGCGTAGCGTCAGGGCCTGCTCCCGGGGGTCCAGCACGCCGGTGAGGCCGCCGATGCCGCGCAGCGTGTCGCGGTACAGCCGGTCGGAGCGCCAGCGGTCGCTCGGGAACAGCCGCGCCCACAGGTCGAACAGCCGTCCGGGCAGGCGCGGCGCGGGGAACGCCCCGCCGAGGACGACGCCCGCGACCTCGCCGCCCGACGCCTCCACGCGCCGCGCGACGTCGTACGCCAGCGCCGCGCCGACGCAGTGGCCGTACACGACCACCGGGCCCTCGACGGTGGCGGCGATCTCCCGCGCGACACCCTCGGCGGTGACGGCGAACGGTTCGAGCGGCTGGTCCGGCCGGGCCGGGTCGTGGCCGGGCAGGTCCACGGCGTACAGCGGGAACTCCGGCGGCAGCGCACGGGCCAGCTCGGCGTACGCGGCCGCGGTCCCTCCGCCGAACGGCACCGCGACCACCGTCGCCGTGACCCGCGCCGCCCGGCCCGCGCCGGGGAGCCGCCACAGGTACCCGCCGGCGGCGCCCTCCCCGAGGTGGTCGGCGAGCCGCCGCACGGTGGGGTGCTGGAAGATCGAGATGACCCGCACGTCCTCACCGATCCGGCGGGCCAGCCGCATGGCGGTGAAGGAGTCCCCGCCCGACTCGAAGAAGTCGTCGTCGATGCCCACCTCGCCGAGCCCCAGCACCTCCGCCCAGATCCGGCACATCCTCGCGTCCCGCGCGTCCCGCGGCGGCGTCGCCGCCTGCCGCCGCACGACCGGCGCGGGCTCCGGCAACGCCGCCCAGTCGACCTTGCCGTTGGGAGTGAGCGGCAGCCGCTCCAGCACCGTCCAGGCCCCCGGCACCATGTACGGCGGCATCGCGCCCCGCGCGAACTCCATCAACTCCACCGCGTCCGAGTCGGCAACCGCCACGGTTCCCGCACGGCCGTCCGAGCCGCCTCCCGGGAAGGTTTCGGTGTCGGGGTCCGCCGTGGTTCCCGTGCGGCCGTCCGAGCCGCCTCTGGGCACGGTTTCCGTGCCGGGGTCCGCCGTGGTCGCCGCGTGGCTGTCTGAGTCGTTTCCCGCGAAGGTTCCCGTGCCGTTTCCCGCCGGGGGGACCGTCATGGTCGCCGTGCGGCCGTCCGAGCCGTCCCCGGGGGAGGTTTCCCTACGGGGTGCCGGCACGTAGTAGGCCGCCAGGAACGTGCGCCCCTCCCGGTCGCGCCGCACGTCCACCGCGACCTCGGCGACAGCCGGGTGGCGTCGGAGCACCGCCTCCACGTGCGACGGTTCGACGCGGTGCCCGCGGATCTTCGCCTGCCGGTCCAGCCGCCCGAGGAACTCCACCGCGCCGTCCGGCAGCAGCCGCGCGCGGTCGCCGGTGCGGTAGGCCCGGGCGTCCACGGAGAACGGGTCACGCACGAACCGGGCCGCGCCGTCCGCGGCGAGGTACCCCCGGGCCACGCTGCCCCCGGTGATCAGCAGTTCCCCGGCCGTGCCCCGGGGGACCGGGCGCAGTTCACCGTCCACGACGTGCGCGCGGGCGTGGTCCAGCGGGAACCCGAGGGGAACGGCCGTCCCGCGCCGCGCCGAGGCCGGGATCTCGTACGCCAGCACCGACACGGTGGTCTCGGTCGGCCCGTAGTGGTTCCACACCGCCACCCCGGGCCGGGCCGCGCGCACGGCGTCCACCAGGTCCCGCGGGCACGGCTCCCCGGCCAGCACGAGGAACCGCGCGGGCACCACGTCGGCCAGCAGGCCCGCCTCGGCGACGGCCTGCAGATGGCTCGGCACCAGCTTCATGAAGTCGATCGGGTGCCGCCGGAAGTAGGCCGCGAACCGCCCGGGGTCCGCCGCCTCCTCGTACGGCAGCACGTGCAGCGTCCCCCCGGTCGCCAGCGCACCGAACAGGTTCGTCAGCCCGAGGTCCGCGGCGAACGTGGACACGATCGCGAAGTGCAGCCCCTCAGGCACCCGCATCCGCGAGAGGACGGAGTCCAGGTAGGCGGAGAAGTGCCGATGCTCGACCACCACCCCCTTGGGCCGCCCCGTGGACCCCGAGGTGAACAGGACGTACATCTCCTCCCCGGGACCGGCACCCACGCGCCCGCCGGAATCCTCCTTCCCGGCCCCGTGCTCGGTCCCGGTTCGTCCGGCCGGGGGTTCTGCTCCGGTCCGGTGCTCGGTCCCGGTTGGTCCGGCCGGGGGTTCTGCTCCGGTCCGGTGCTCGGTCCCGGTTGGTCCGGCCGGGGGTTCTGCTCCGGTCCGGTGCTCGGTCCCGGTTCCTCCGGCCGCGGGTTCTGCTCCGGCCCCGTGCTGTGCTCCGCTTGGTCCGGCCGGGGTTCCCGTTCCGGTCCGGTGGTTGGTCCCGGTTCGTCCGGCCGCGGGTTCCGCTCCTGCCTCGGGTCCGGAGCGTCCGGCGGTGCCCTCCGATCCGTCCCGGGCGGCCAGGTCCTCGATCCGCGTCACCGCCACCCCCTCGGGTACGGCCGTCGCGTCCACCTCCGCGTGGGTGAGCACCACCTCGGCGCCGGACGCCTCCAGCACCGCCGCGAGGTGGCCGGGCGGCATCGCCGGGTCGAGCGGCACGTAGCTCACGCACGCCTTCAGCGCGCCGAGGATCGCGGCGACGTAGTCGGGCGAGCGCTCGAACAGCAACGCCACCCGTCCGCCGGGTGTGGCCCGGCCGCGCAGGGAGGACGCCAGCCGCCCGGCCCGCTCGTCGAGTTCCCGGTAGGTGACGGCCTCCTCGCGGCACCGCACCGCGACCCGGCCGGGGGTGGCCGCCACCTGGGCGTGGAACCGTGCCAGCACGGGCGTCGTGTCCCGGGCGGGGGGTGCCGCCGCGGGGGCCGGGTCGCCCGGCGGCACCGGGGGCAGTGTGCCCGCGGGGGCGTCCAGGTCGGTGAGCAGTGCTTCGAGGACGGCCACCAGGTGGTCGCCGAGCCGTGCCACCAGGTCCGGCCCGAGCAGGTCGGTGGCGTAGGTGAGCGTCACCCGCAGCGAGTCGCGGGCGTCCACCACGGTGCACGTCAGGTCGAACTTGGCCCGCGCCCGCGCGACGTCGAGCGGCAGGATCTCAAGACCCGGTACGCGGGCCTCGACCTCGGTGGCGGGGTAGTAGTTGACCATCACCTGCGCGAGCCTGCCCGTGCTGAGGTCGCGGTCCGGGCCGAGCTCGGCGACCAGGTGCTCGAACGGCACGTCCTGGTGCCCGAGGTCGTCCAGCGTGTGCCGCCACACCCGCCGCACCAGGTCCCGCCGGCTCTCCGGGGCGCCGAAACCGAGCCGCAGCACGATCGTGTTGACGAAACAGCCGACGAGCCGCTCCGTCTCCACCCGGTCGCGCCCCGACACCGGCGTCGCGACCACCACGTCCCCGGTGGCGCAGTGCCGGTGCAGCACGTACCCGAACGCGGTGAGCAGCAACGCGAACGGCGTGACCGCGGCGTCCCGCGCGGCGGCGTGCAGCCGGCGCCGCACGTCCCCGCCGAGGTGAACGTGCAGCTCGGCGCCGTGGTCGGAGCGCACGGCGGGCCGCGGCCGCTCCAGCGGCAGCTCAAGGACGGGCGGCGCGCCGGCCAATCGTTCCCGCCAGTACGCCTGCGCGGCCCGCCCCTCGCCGGACTCCAGCCGGGCCCGCTGCCAGGCCGCGTGGTCGGCGTACTGCACGGGCAGCGGCGGTTCTGCCACCCCCGTGTACCCGCGGAAGATCTCCTCCATCAGCAGCCGGCACGACCACGCGTCCGACGCGATGTGGTGCACCACCAGCAGCAACGCGTGGTCGTCCTCGCCGAGCCGCGCCAGCGTCACACGCAGCGGCGCCTCCCGTTCCAGGTCGAACGGCCGTTCCGCGAGCCGCGCGAACAGCTCCCCGGCCGCCGCCGCCCCACCGGGGGACAGGTCGGCGAACTCGACGGCCGCGCCGTCCATGTCCGCGACCAGCACGGGTTCCCCCGGCCCGGGCAGGCACCTGGTCCGCAGCACCTCGTGCCGGGCGGCAACCGCCGCCACCGCCGCGCGCAGGGCCGCGGCGTCCAGCGGCCCGCGCAGCCGCACCGCCTCCACGGTGTTGTACGCGGGGCTCTCCGGCCGCAGGCACTGCAGGAAGTAGTGCCTGCGCTGCGCGAACGACATCGGCAGCACACCGGACGAGCGGTCGATCACCGGGATGGGCGCCTCAGGGCCCGGGGGAGCGGGCGGGCCGCCGGCCGCGGGCGCCTCCCGGTCCCGCATCATGCGGCCGAGCCTGGCGCGCTGCTCGGGCGACAGGCGGCTCAGGCGCTCGGCCAGCGACGGCTCGGTCATGACGTGCCCTCGGGGTGGAGGTCGCCCTCGCCCGTCCCGTCCAGGGCGTCGAGCAGCGCCCGCAGTTCGCCGGGGTCCTCCGCGAGGAGCCGGTACTCCATGATCATCATGGCGACCCCGGTGACGGTGGCGGCGGTGAACAGCTCGCGCGGGGACAGCCGCACGCCGAAGTCCTGCCAGATCCTGGACAGCAGCCTGGTGGCCGTGATCGAGTCGCCTCCGAGGGCGAACAGGTCGTCGGCCGCGGACACCCGCTCCACGCCGAGCAGCTCGGCGAATCGCGCGGCCACCCAGCGTTCCTCCTCGCCGGACGGCTCGGCGAACGCGGGCGCCGCCCGTCCGGCGAGCTCGGTCAGCGCGGCCCGGTCGACCTTCCCGGTCCGGGTGCGCGGCAGCTCGGCCACCTCGGCGAACCGCGCGGGGATCATCGCGGCCGGCAGCGTGTTCGCCAGGTGCCGCCGCAGCTCCGCGATGTCCAGGTCGCCGGCGGGCACGACGTACGCGGTCAGGCTCGCCGAGCCGTCCTCCGTCCGGGTCGCGGCGACGAACGCGTCCCGCACGGCCCGGTGCGCGCGGACGGCCCGCAGCACCTCCGCGGGGTGCACCCGCACCCCGTTGATCTTCACCTCGTCGTCCGCCCGGCCCACGACCACCAGGTCGCCGTTCCCGTCGACACGGCCGAGGTCGCCGGTCCGGTAGGCGATGACCCCGTCGCCGAGGGCGGCGAACCTGGCCGCGTTCTCGGCGGGCATCCCGAGGTAGCCGTGGCTGCACGAACGGCTCACCAGCACGATCTCCCCGGTGTCCACCGGGTGGTCCAGCCGTTCCCGCACCAGCGCGGCGTCGAGCGCGGCCCCGGGCTCGACGAAGCAGTACCGCGTGCCGGGCACCGGCCGGCCCGCCGGGACGGCCGCCCCGGCCTCCGCGTCGTCCGGTATGCGGTTGTACACGGTGGCCTGCCCGCTCTCGGTGGAGCCGTACGAGTTGACGCGCAGCGCCGTGTTCGGGAACAGGGCACGCCACCCGGTGAGCAGGTCGCCGCCCGGCGGCTCGCCCACGAAGAACACCGCCCGCACCGCCGGGCACACCACGCGCCCGTGACGCAGCCACGCTCGCGCCACGGACGGCACGGCCGTCACCACGCTGATGTCGCGCCGGGCCAGCCACGCCACCGTGGCCTCGGGTTCGGCCGCCGCGCCCTCCTCGGGCAGGACCAGCGTCGCCCCCGCCGCCAGGGGCGGGAAGACGTCACGCAGCCCCGCCTCGAAGCTCAGCCCGGTGAGGAACGCGAACCGGTCGCGGCGCCGCACGCCGAACTCCGGCCCGAACCACTCGGCGAAGCCGCCGACCGCCGCCGCCGAGGTCAGCACCGGTTTGGGTGTGCCGGTGGACCCCGAGGTGAAGTAGACGAACGCCGCGTCGGGCGGCACCCCCGGGTGCCGGTGACCGCCGAGGCGCAGCACCTCCGTGCCGTCCACGAGGAACTCCGGCCGCGCCAGGTCGAGGAACACCGCCCGCCGCTCCGCCGGCGTGTCCGGGTCGATCGGCACCACCGTGCCACCCGCCGTGAGCACGGCGAGGAGATCCAGCACGAACTCCACCGACTTCACCCGCTCGACCGCCACGAAGGCCCTGCGCACCCCGTGCGACTCCAGTTCGAGCGCCCGCTCCTCCACGAGCTTCGCCAGCTCCCGGTAGGTGACGGCACGCTCACCCTGCTCCAGGGCGACCCCTGATCCCGGGTCGTCCGCGTGGCGGTGGATCAGTTGAACGAGACGGCGTTTGGTGTCTGTCACAGATTGCCTCGCAAATCGCACGACCCGGCGGCAACGGGCGGGTCCAGGGAGGACGGGGATTTCCGCGAAGATGACGCACCAACGGCTCCCATAAGCGACATAAACGCATATTTTTAGCGGCGGCGCCTCCAGGCCACATACGCTGACTTCGAGGAATAGGAGTTGTGGGATGCCTTTCGGCATTAGCGGCCTTCGCGGCAGAGGTTAGTTAAGCAGCCATCTGCCGCGGATGCCGGGAAAAGGGAGGAAAAGGAAAACGATCAGGCGGCGGGGACGGTGGCCCGCTCGCCGCCGGGCTCCTTCGCCGCGACGGCCTTGCGGCGGAACGGGATGATCACGGCGGTCGCGTAGATGGCGACACCGAGAGCGATCATGAACACGATGGTGGGCCACTGCCACGGCTCCGGCAGGTACAGCGCGAGGAACCACGACCGGGCGCCCCCGCCGTTCACCTTGAAGATCGCCGGGACGACGCCCTGCGGGAACAGGGGGATCGCGCCGATCGAGTAGCACACGCCCACGATGACGCGGTCGCGGCGCGGCAGGTTCTCGAACCGGGTCCACTTGCGCGGTTCTCCCTGCGCCAGAGGGGGACGGCGGCCGGTGCGCATCGTCTCGAGCAGCTCGGGGCCCCGGGCGAGCAGGCCCCGCTCGGCGAGCGTCCCGAACCCCCAGTAGCAGAGCACGCCCGTCACGACCCCCACCGCGACACCCGCCCAGCCGTACAGCGCGGCGACCACCGTGGCGGGGACGGCGGTGACCGCGGCCAGCGCGAGCACGGCGTACACCATGCCGGTGACCGCGCCGTCCTCCTCGGTGGAGCGCAGCGGGTTGCCGCCGCGCCTGTGCGGGTCGGTGCCGGGGATCAGCGCGTACACCGACGCCAGCGGCACCAGCCCGGCGCCGCCGCCGAGCAGCGCCACCAGCAGGGCGATCATCGCGGGCCAGTGGCCGTCCACGACGGCGGTCAGCACGATCGTGAGCACCACCGCCACCGGCGCGACGGTCAGCAGCCACGCGTGCTGCCGCCCCCGCACGTCCCTGGCGCCCGGCGTCATGAGGGTGAGCCACAACGCGGTGCCGTCGGTGCCGTACAGGTTGGCCGACATGGCGGCGGCCATCACCACGAAGATCGGCCCGGCCAGCGGCAGCATGTCGGGGATGCCGATCAGCAGCGGCGCGGCGGCGAAGAACACCCCGTACGCCAGGGCGAAGGTGAGCTGGTGGGTGCGCACCAGGTCGCGCGACCAGGTGCGCAGCTCCTTGGCGAGCACGGCGCCGGACGCGGTGGCGGCCCGGATCGGCACCCGGCCCCTCGGGGCGGTGCGCGCCGCCCCCGCGCGCCGGGTCAGCAGCGCCGCCCACGCGGCCAGCAGCAGCGCCACCAGTACCGCGAGCGCGGCGAGCGCCGCGCCCGTCCGAGCCCAGTCGCCCGCCCCTGCGGCCTCCACCGCGACGACGCCCCAGCCCGACGGCAGGTGGCGTGCCACCTCGCCGACCACCGGCGGCACGCCGCCCGACTGGCCGAGCGCCACGAACACCACCCAGATCTGCCCGAGCAGCGCCAGGATCAGGCCGTTGGCCAGCCCGGCGCCGATCGCGCCCACCCGCGAGCGAAGCGCCAGGCCGAGCAGCGCGACCGCCACCCGCGACACCAGGACGAACACCGCGAGCTGCAGCAACAGTGCGGGGATCGACACCAGCGCCGCGCCGGCGCCCAGCCGGGCCCCGTGGACGGTGAGCCCGGTCAGGGCGAGCAGGCTGATCGCGGGCGCCACGCCGACGAACGCCCCCGCCAGCAGCCCGGAGGCCAGGCGGCGCGGCGGCAGGCCGAGCAGGGTGAAGAACTCCGGGCGCAGCGTCTCGTCGCCGCCCCCGGCGAACGCCGGGCCGAAGATCCAGCCGAGCATCCACACCGCGTACGTGGCGGCCAGCACCTCCGCGCCCGACAGCCCGAGCCAGATCGTCGCGCCGGCCAGGACCAGGCCGGTCACCCCGCCCATCACGACGAAGCCCGCCCGCTGCCCGTTCATGGAGTGGCGCAGCACGGCCAGCTTCATCCTGACCATGGTCACCGCGACAGCCACGCCAGCTCCTTGCTCCCGCCGTCGGCCGCGCCGACCAGCCCGACGAAGGTCTCCTCCAGGGTGGTCCCGCCCCGCACCTCGCCGAGGGTGCCGGCCGCGGCGACCCGCCCCTTGTCGATGACCGCGACGTGGTCGCAGAGCTGCTCGACCAGCGCCATGACGTGGCTGGACAGCACGACGGAGCCGCCGCCGGCCACGAAGCCGCGCAGGATCGTCTTGATCGTCGCGGCGGACACCGGGTCCACGGCCTCGAACGGCTCGTCCAGCACCAGCAGCCGCGGCGCGTGCAGCAGCGCGGTGGCGAGGCCGATCTTCTTGCGCATGCCGGTGGAGTACTCGATGACCAGCGTCTTCTCCGCCGCGTCGAGCTCCAGCACCGACAGCAGCTCCGCCGCCCGCTGGTCCACCACCTCACGTGGCAGCCCGCGCAGCAGGCCGAGGTAGGTGAGCACCTCGCGCCCGGTGAGCCGCTCGGGCATGGCCATGCCGTCGGGCAGCACCCCGACGAGGGACTTGGCCCTGGCGGGGTCGGACCACACGTCCGCCCCGAAGATCCGCGCACTGCCGCCGTCCGGCCGCAGCAGCCCGACGGCCATGGACAGCGTGGTGGTCTTGCCTGCGCCGTTCTGGCCGACGAGCCCGTAGAAGGAACCTTGGGGGATGGACAGATCGATGTCGTCGACGGCGACTTTCTCGCCGAAGGCCTTGCGCAGGCGTGACGTCTCCAACGCGGGGGTCATGGTGTGCTCCGGGTCGCGAGCGTGAAGAGGGTGACGAGTTCGCGGGCGATGTCCCGCAGGTCCAGCTCAGGGTTCTTGATCATCTCAGCGGGCACGGCGTCGATGGCCCCGCGGATCGCGAGCGCCATCGGCCGCATCGCGAAGTCGCGGAACTCCCCGGTGCGCCGCCCCCAGTCCAGCACCTTCTCCAGATCGGTGAGCGCGGTCTCGTGCTGGGCGGCGTACGGCCCGGGTCCGCCGTCCTCCGCCCGCCCGTGCCCGACGATCTCCACAAGCGCGATCAGCGGCCGCGGATGCAGCCGCATGAAGTCCAGGTTCGACTCGATGTACGCCCGCAGTGCGCCCGCCGCCGTGGTCTCGGCCATGATCCGCGGCACCATCATCTCGGTCGCGATCCGGGCCACCTCCTCCACGACGGCCCTGATCAGCTCGTCCTTGCTCCCGAAGTGATAAATGATCACCCCGGTGCTCACCTCGGCCAGCTTGGCGATCTTCGCCAGCGACGCCTTCCCGTATCCGAGCGTCGCGATGGCGTCGACGGCACAGGCGACGATCTGCGCCCGCCGTGCCTCCTCGATGAACGTCCGAGCCTCTGACGGCACGTACAGAAATCTAAACGAGCGTTCAAACGATCACAAGTGCTATCACTGTCAGTGGTCAATCAACTACTATGAGTCGCGAGACGAGCCGTGCCGTGCGTCCGTCGAGCGGCTCCACCCCCCGCTTCGAGGAGAGATCATGCGCGACGCGCGCCCCCGTGCCGTACTGGCCGTCGTCCTGGCCGCACTCACGACCGCCGTCACCGTGCCCCCCGCCGCCGCGAGCACGGCACCCGGCCCCAGGTGCGACATGCGCTACCACGGCCCCCGCATCGAACGCGACCAGTTCGGCTTCTGGATCGACTACGGCGCCAAGAACTTCTGCGACCGTCCCGTCGACTTCTCCATGCGCGTCTCCCTGAGGCAGGACGTCGGCGGCGGCTGGATCGTCGTGGATCACGAGGTGAACCACGGCGTCAGCCAGACCCCCTGGGTGAACGGCACCATCCAGTGCCGCCACGAGACCCTCACCCGCTACAACTTCGTCGTGGAGGCCCGCGCCGACAGGCTGGAGTTCCACGTCCACCGGTGGCGGCGCGGTGCTTCCGTGCAGCCTGTAACACACCTCTCGAAGCCCGCCGCCGGGGTCGGCGGCGGGCCGGGGGAGTGAGGTCCGGAGGATCCTTCTGCCGCCACCTGCTCGCGTCGGACTCGCGTACGAAGGCGTCCGGTAGACGGCGTAGCGTGTCCCCGACCAGAATCGGAGTGGTGACCGCGCCCCCGGCCCATTTTCGCCGCGGAGCGTATCCCGCCGGAGCCCGGGGATGCCCTTTCGGTCTGCCCCGGGGTGTGCCCGGCTGTGACGACATCGTGCGGTGCTCCTTAGCGGGGTCTCCCTGTCAACTCCAGGTCGCCGGCGGCAGTACGGCGTAGAGGAAAAGTCCTGGAGGTGTGCGAGCGGCGACCGGGGGCGGGCAAGTGATACCGGGGTGAGACCTGAGGTAAATCCCGGTCGATTAGGATCCCGGGCATGCCCGGGGAAAAGCGGCGTAAATTCCGTAATGCGATAATTCTCCTATTTGGTGCGGCTTTCATTGGATTAGCCGTGTGGCTGTTCAACGGGGACGTTGCCTCGAAGGACTCCCGGGTCGGCCTCATCAGCCTGCTCGTCGGCCTCGCCGCGCTGGCCATGTCCGTCGCCGACTACCTCCGCGGAGGTGAGCGGGAGCTCGGGCCCGCCGAACTGGCCGACGACCTGGCGGCGACCGTGCGGGCCCAGTGGCTGGACGAGGCGCGGGGGCGCGGGCTGCGCGACAGCGGCGTGCTGCCGCTGGCCTGGGCGGCGACCGCACGGGAGGTGGGGGACGCGGCGCGGCCCGAGGCGGGGCGGGTCGTGCGGCTGCGGCTGGACGGGCGGTTGGAGGCCGGGTTCACGGCGGCCACCCGGCAACTCGCGGAGGAGTACGGCCGGGTGCCCAGCGGGCGTCTGATCGTCCTCGGCGAGCCGGGGGCGGGCAAGAGCGTGCTGGCGATGCTGCTCGTCCTCGGGCTGCTGGAGGCCTGCGGGCCGGGCGACCCGCTGCCCGTGCTGCTCCCCGCCGCTTCCTGGGACCCGGTCGCCGAGACGATGGACGAGTGGATCGTGCAGTCGCTGGCCGTCTCCTACTACAACGGCCGTCCCGACATCCCTCGCCTTCTCGCCGGTCACGGGCTGCTCCTGCCGGTTCTCGACGGCCTGGACGAGATCCCCGAGTCGGTCCGGCGCAGCGCCGTCCGGGGCATCGCCCGTGCCATAGGAAAGGAACGGCCGGTCGTGGTGACGTGCCGGTCCGCCGAGTACGAGGACGTCATCCAGGGAGGCGTGCCCGCCCTGCGCCGGGCCCCCGTGGTCGAGGTCGCCCCGGTGCCCGTGGACGACGTCGTCGCCTACCTCACCGAGATCGACTGGCCCCCGGGCACCGACTGGGCGCCGGTCCGCGCCCGGCTGCGGGAGGAGCCGGACGGCCCGCTCGCCACCGCCCTGTCCACCCCGCTGATGATCTCCCTGGCCCGCCGCTCCTACCAGCGTCTCGGCGGTGACCCGGCCGAACTCCTCGACCGGGGGCGCTTCGACTCCCGGCACGCCGTCGAGGACCGGCTGGTGGACGGCGCCGTCGACGCGGCGTACGCCCCCGAGGGCCCCGGCAGGCCCGGCCCCTACGACCCCGCCAAGGCCCGCCGCTGGCTGATCTTCCTGGCCCGCTACCTCCACCGCAACCGCGAACGCGACCTGGCCTGGTGGCTGCTCAGCCAGCGGCTGCTGTCCCCGTGGGTCGCCCCCGGCGTCGGCCTGGCCTGCGGGCTCGGTCTCGTGATCGCCCTCATGCCCGCCGTCCTGCGAACCGATGGGGACGAGGGCGACACCACCGGTGTCACGATCGCGGTCGGGCTCGGCGTCGTCTTCGCGGTCCTGGCGGTCGTGGCCTGGTTCATCGGCTCCGGCCGCGCGCCGGGACGCCTGTCCTTCACGGTCGCCGGGACGTGGGGCCGGCTGCGCCGTGGCTTCCGCACCGGGGTGGCGCTGGCCACGATCCTGCTGATCCCCACCATGATCATCATCGCCGGGGTCACTCTGATCGACGTCGAAACGGTCACGGCCGCCACCGTCGAGGACTACTGGACGCAACTGGTGATGGCCGTGGCGCTGGCCCTGGTCACCGGTCTGGCCCTGGCCGCCCACAGTTGGCTGGACGCCCCGCCGTCGCGGTCCGCGCAGGCCGGCCCGCGGGCCTTCATGGATCAGGACCGCCGTTCGTCCCTGGTCGGCGCGGTGGCCGCGGGCGCGGTGACGACCCTCGTCCTGGTCCCCGCCCTGACGCTGGCCACGATCGTCGCGGGCCTCACCGAGGCACTCGGCACCGGCTGGTCGGGCGAACCCCGGCCGGGCGACCTGGCACGGGCGAACGCCACCGGCGACTCGCTCATCGGGGCGCTGACGGTGCCGGTGACGGTCTTCGTCGGCCTCGGGCTGGCGCTGCTGATCCTGCTGACGCGCGCCTGGCCGAGGTTCCTGGTGGCCCGTCTGGTGCTGGCGGCACGCGGCCGGCTGCCCGTGCGGCTGCTCGCCTTCCTCGCGCACGCGAGGGAACAGGAACTGCTGCGGCAGTCGGGCGGCGCGTACCAGTTCCAGCACATCCGCGTGCAGGAATGGCTGGCCAACCAGCCCTCCGGGACGGAACCCCGGGCGTTCACCTGGGAGCGCACGGCGAAATGGCGGCGGCGCGCGTTCGTCGCGGCCCTCGCGGCCGTGGTGCTGGTCGTGTGGAACACGCTCACCGGCGCCCTGCCCCACGACATGTCCCGGGCCACGCTGGTCGCCGGGACCGACACGGCGTTCAGCCTGGACGGCCGCACCCTCGCCACCACCCGGGGGAACAGCGGTACCGTCCTGATCTGGGACTGGGCCGGCCCTGGAGGGCCGAGGCCGAGAAGCACCGTCTCCGCCGGCTCGGTGTACGCCATGAAGCTGAGCCCGGACGGCCGCACGCTCGCGACGGTCAGCGACGACGACGGCAGGCCCCTGCTGGTGGACGAGGAGTACGGCGGGGCGTACGTCATGAGAACCGAATTCGGCATCTGGTTGTGGGACACCGCCACCGGGCGGCTCAGGCACCGGATCCGCCTCCGCGGCAACCCGGTCTTCAGCGGCTCGAAGTCGCTGTTCAGCCCCGACAGCAGGTTCCTCGCCGTGACCGCCGAGGAGTCGCCCGAGGCCGGGCGCGAGGTCACGATGTGGGACGTCCGGACCGGACGGCGCCTCCCGTGGCCGGCCGCCACGCCGACCCGCCGTGTCGCGTCGGTCGCCTTCAGCCCCGACAGCCGCACCCTGGCGGCCGTGAGCGAGATCGGCGGCACCGTCTGGTTGTGGGACACCGGCACCGGCCGGCCGCGCCGCCGGCTCGACGTGAAGGGTGTCCCGGTCCATGCGGTCGCCTGGCTGAGGTTCAGCCCGGACAGCCGTACCCTGGCCACCGTCGGCGGTCCGTGGAACGAGACGACCACCTGGCTGTGGGACACCGCGACGGGAGAGCCGCGGCTCCGGCTCGCCGTCGCGTCCGGGCGGCCGTACCAGGTGTCGGTGCTGGAGTTCAGCGCCGACAGCCGGGCCCTCGCCATGATCGCCGACCCGGAGGATCGGGTGTGGGACCTGACGACGGGACGGGGACGGCGTCTGCTTCCCCTCGACGGGGAGATCGTCTACGAGATCCACACGGTGATGTTCGCCGCCGGTGGGAAGACACTCGTCACCGCCAACGGCGTCGACGGTCTCCTCCGGTGGGACACCCGGACCGGCGCCGTGGCCGGCCGGTTCGAGGACACCGCCGTTCCCATCGGGTCCTCGGGGGAGGGGTTCGTCCTGCGGCTCGGCCCGGACAGCCGCACCCTGGCCACCGCCTCCGGCGCCGCGTACAACCAGGACGGCTACCAGGACGGCGAGAACCTGGACGCACACCTGTGGGACGTCGCCGACGGCACGCTGAAACGGCGGCTCACCGGCCACACGGGCGATGTGAAGGATGTGGTGTTCAGCGCGGACGGCCGGTCCGTCGCCACCCTCGGCGCGGACGGCACGATCAAGATCTGGGACGTCGCCGTTCGCTGAGTTCCGGTTCCCGCTCGGGGACCAGCCGGCAGTGGCCGGAGCGGCAGTCGTCCAGGGCCGCCGCGGTGTCCTCGCGGGCGCGGGTGAGGGCGGCGATCCGCGCGTCGATGCGGTCGAGCACGGTCTCCAGGCGCCGGCGTTCGCTGTCGCAGGTGGCGGTGCCGGTGTCGTGGGCGCGCAGGGCGTCGGCGGCCTCCTCCAGGGTGAAGCCCAGGTCCTGCAGGGTCTTGGCCATGAGGATCCTCGCCACGGCGGACGGCGGGAAGGCGCGGTAGCCCGACGGCTTGCGCGGGGCGGCGGGGAGCACACCGCGGCGTTCGTAGAAGCGGACCGTGTCGACGCTGACGCCGGCCTCCCGGGCGACCTGTCCGATCCGCAACCCACTCACCCCTTGACTCTGGACCTAGGTCCAGACTCTAGGGTTCCGGTCATGACGTCACAAGACCTCACGACACCGAGGAGACCCGCCGTGGACGTACCCCCGTCTTCCACCCCCGTCGTCTGCGACATGACCGGCGCCCCGGACACCGTGGAGGAACGCCTCGCCGAGTACCGGCGGCTGTTCGCCCAGGCCCTGATCGGGCGGGAGCGGACCGCCGAGGGGATCCGGTTCCGCCTGCGGGCCGAGCCGGGCGTGGAGGAGTGGGTGCGCGACCTGGCCGCGCGGGAGAAGGCGTGCTGCGGGTTCTACGCCTTCGAGGTGCGGGCCGGGGAGGGCCAGGTGATCTGGGACTGCGCGGTGATCGACGACGACACCGCCCGCGCCCTCCTGGAGGAGTTCTTCCTGCTGCCCGGCACCGTCTCCCGCGGCGCGGCCGAACTGGTCGGCCGGTTCACCGCGCGAGGACTCGGCATCGTCACCGGCTGACGGGCCTCACCCGGCACCCAGGGGGGCGCGCCGGGCGATAACCCTCCGGTGGCTGATCCGCCATCCCTGCGCGCCGCGCGACACCGTGTCCTCGTAGGTGACGCTGCCGCAGGTGCCGTCCGCCATGACGCCGATCCCCTTGGACAGCACCCGCGCACGGTCCTCGCCGGCCTCGGTCACGACGACGTTGGTCACGTGATGCCCGACCGGGTTGCGCTCGCCCGTCGTCAGCGCGACCTCAAGGAGCGTCTCCAGCCCCACGACGGTCCCGCCCCCGAGGTCGGTCACGTCGTAGGTCACGTCCTCGGTGAACAGCTCGTGCATACGCCCGAGCTCCCCGGCGTCGACCAGGTGGCCGTGCATCACGACCAGCTCGGTGACGGCCGCGCGATCCTCGGCGGTGAATGGCATGGCGGTCCTCTCGTCGCCGGAAACGGGGAACTCCCCGTTTATGGGTACTACCGTAAGCGGGGAGTTCCCCGTTCGACAACCCTCGGAGCCGGCGAGATGGCACGCAGAGCCGACGCGACCCGCAACGCGGCGCTGCTGCTCGCCGCGGCCAGGGAGCTGTTCGACGAGCACGGCCCAGAGGTCCCCCTGGACGACATCGCCCGCCACGCCGGCGTCGCCAACGCGACCCTCTACCGCCACTTCCCCACCCGCGGCGACCTGCTCGTCGCCGTGTACGCGGAGGAGGTGACCGCCCTGACCGAGCACGGCACGGCGCTGCTGCGCGCCCCGTCACCGGCGGACGCCCTGTTCGAATGGCTGGACGTCTTCGTCACCCACGTCACCACCAAACGCCCCCTGGCCCTGGCCGCCACCGAAGGCACCCAGCGCGCCGAATTGTTCACCCGCTGGCACGAGTCGATGAGATCAGCCGCCCGCGCCCTGCTCCGCCGCGCCCAGGACCAGGGCACCGTCCGTCCCGGCATCACGGCCGACGACCTGCTGTCCCTCGCGAACGCCGCCGCCGTCACCGCCAGGGACGTCCCCCACGCCCGCCACCTGCTCCGCCTGCTGCGGCATGGGTGCGAGGAGGCACGACCGTAGTGGAGAAGAGGGAGGCCCCGATGGAGGTGGCAGCCGGTCCGGGCGGCGCCGTCTACGACGTGGTGGTGGTCGGCGGGGCCGGTGTGGACACCACCGTGTACGTGCCCGGCCTGCCTCTCCCGTACGCCGACACCTACACCGTCCCGCCCGCCGTCGACCGCATCGGCAACACCGGCAGCGGGGTCGTCCTCGGCTGCCACGCCCTGGGCCTGCGCACCATCCTGATCGACCTCGTCGGCGACGACCCCCAGGGTGCCCTCGTCCGGGGCCACCTGACCGCCCGCGGCATCGAGTTCGCCTTCGGGACCGTCCCGGAAGGCACCCGCCGCAGCGTCCTGCTCGTCGCCCCCGACGGCCGCCGCACCTCCCTCTTCGACCCCCGCCACGTCCCCGGCCGCCGCCTGCCGCGTGACCTCTACCTGCCCGCCGTCCGGCGGGCCCGCCACGTCCACCTGTCCATCACCGACTTCTCCCGCCACCTGTTCCCCGACCTGCACGCCCTCGGCGTCCCCACCTCCACCGACCTGCACGACTGGGACGGCGAGAACCCCTACCACCGCGACTTCGCCCGCCACGCCGACATCGTCTTCCTCTCCGCCGCGCGCCTCACCGACCCGCCCGCCACCATGCGCGACATCCTCGCCGGCGGCCGCGCCACCCAGGTGATCTGCACCGCCGGAGCCTCCGGCGCCTACCTCCTCACCCGCACGACCCCCCTCGTCCACCGGCCCGCCGCCGTGCCGAAGTCCCCCGTGGTGGACACCAACGGCGCCGGCGACGCCTTCGCCTCCGCCTACCTCTACGCGCACCTGCACGGCCTGCCCGCGGAACGGGCCCTCCACCTGGCCACGCTCGCCGGCGCCCACGCCTGCACCACCCCCGGCACCCACGAGAACCCCGTGGACGAGCGAACGCTGCTCGCTCAGGAGTGACCCAGGAGGGTCTTACGGTCCGCGAACGGAAGCGCGCCTGCCGGTGCCCCGCGGGAAGGCGCCGCCTACGCTCGGCGGCGTGAAGGTACTGCTCACCGGCTCGGCCGGGTTCATCGGGACTCATGTGGCGAAGGCGCTGGAGGCGGCGGGCCACGAGGTGACCGGCCTCGACACACGCACCGGCGGCGACGTGCGCACCGCCGCGGACCTGGACCGTGTGCTGCCCGGCGTGGACGCCGTGGCGCACCAGGCGGCCAAGGTCGGTTTGGGAGTGGACGTGGCGGACCTCCCGGACTACGCCTCGGTCAACGTGTACGGAACGGCCGTACTGCTGGCCGCGATGGCCCGGCACCGCGTCACCCGGCTGGTGCTGGCGTCGTCGATGGTCGTCTACGGGGAGGGCGCCTACGACTGCCCCCGGCACGGCCGCGTCCGCCCCGGCCCCCGCGCCGCCGAGGACCTGGCGGCGGGCCGCTTCGAGCCCCGCTGCCCGCACTGCGCCGCACCGCTGCGCCCCGCCGAGATCGAGGAGGACGCCCCGCTCGACCCACGCAACGCCTACGCCACCACCAAGCTCGCCCAGGAACACCTCGCCGCCGGCTGGGCACGGGAGACCGGCGGCACCGCCGTGGCGCTGCGCTACCACAACGTCTACGGCCCCGGCATGCCGAGGGACACCCCGTACTCAGGCGTGGCCGCCATCTTCCGGTCGGCACTGGAATCGGGCCGCGCCCCCCGGGTCTTCGAGGACGGCCGCCAGCGCCGCGACTTCATACACGTCCACGACATAGCCGAAGCCAACACCGCCGCCCTGACCGCCGGCCACCCCGGCCACCTGACCCCCTACAACATCGCCACCGGCCGCCCCCGCACAGTAGGAGAGATGGCCGCCACCCTGGCCTCGGCGCACGGCGGCCCACCCCCGGTGACCACAGGCGAGTACCGCCTGGGCGACGTCCGCCACGTCACCGCCTCCCCGGCCCGCGCGGCAAGGGACCTGGGCTTCCGGGCCCGCATGGATTTCACCCAGGGCATGCACGAATTCGCCACCGCCCCCCTCGGCTGACACCGGCCGCGTCACCAGGGGGAGAGCACCAGGCCCTGGAGAAGCAGCCCGGTCACCGCGTGTGCCGCGAGTGCGCGGCGACCCGGCACGAGTGCGGCCGCCGCCGTGACCCACAGGGCGTAGGGCACCCAGATGCGCTCCACCTCGCCGCGCGTCACCCCGCTGACGTCGAGGACCACCACCGCGATCAGCGCCGCGGCCACCGGTAGCGTGACCCCGGAGGCGACGGGGCCGCCGGACCTCGTCCCCGTGCGGCGCGGACCTGGCCGTTCATGGGCCGTCAGGCTCGGGCTGTGGTGGCGCCACGGCCGGCCCCGGCCGCCCCGTAGTTGCGGCGGCGCGTGGCCGCGCCAGGCGCGGCCGAGGCCGGCGGCGGTGGCGGGGCCGGTGAGCAGGGCCAGCACCGCGAGGTTCGCCGCCACGAAGTACAGGTACGGGCGGGCCGCCCCGGGGTCGGCGGCCCACTCGGCGTGGGTGGCCGCCACACCGTCGGGCCACCAGAAGCCCGCGGCGGCGAACGCGGCCGTCACCGCCGCCGCGCCGGCCAGCGCCGCGCACACCGCGGGGAGCGGCGGCCGGACGGCCACGGCCACCACGACGGGGATCAGCAGGTAGGGCACCAGGCCGTAGCTCAGGTACGGCAGCGCGCCGAGCAGCACCCCCGCCGCGCCGCAGGACACCACCCGCGTGACGGGCCGCCGCCCGGTCACCAGCAGCGCGACGCCCCACGCCCCGGCGCCCGCGAAGAACGCGTCCATGCTGGTGGCGATCCACACCGAGGCCGGGGTGAGCGCAAGGTAAGGCAGCGCCCGCCGCGCGGTCTCCTCGCCGGCCAGCCGCCGTACGGTCAGCCCGATCGCCACGGCGGCCGAGCAGCCCACCGCGATCACCAGCAGCGCCGCCCACACCGGCCCCGGCGCGCCGGCCGCCGCGAGGGCCCACACCACCAGGACCGGCAGCGGCGGGTGGCCGCGCACGTGCGTGGGGTACTCCGGCAGCCGCCCGGTGAACGTGGCCAGCCAGCCCAGCGGATCGTCCCCCACCGCGGGCAGCACCGCGAGGTACTCCTGCGGATGCGTGAACGGCGCGGCGAGCGCGTCGCCCGACACCGCCAGCAGCACCGTCCAGCCCAGGGCACACCCGTACGCCACGATCGAGGCCGCGCCGAAGCCGAGCCGCCCGGTCAGCCGGGGCAGCAGCGCGACGGCGAGCGCCCCGAAGGCCGCGGCAGGCAGCAGGCCGACGGTCGGCACCCGGAAGTGCCCGTGCAACGGCGGCAGATGATCGATGGCGAGCATCCCCGCACCGTGCAACACGGCACCCGCCGCGAAACCCGCGACGATCAGCCCCGCCCAGACCCACACCGCCACACGGTCCACGGACCCCCACGGCCACCGCCGCGCCTCCCGGCCCACCGGCGCGGCCTCGCCCGCCGGCGCGGCCCCGCCCACCGGCGGGACGCGACGCGGGGGCCGCGCCGCCGGTCCGCGGCCCGGCGGCGGGGCGCCGGCGGACGGGCCGCGGGACTCGCCGTGGGTGCCGTCCGTCACCGGCCTGATCTTCCTGCCACGGTTAAACAGTAGGGCTGAACTGGGGATACCCGGGGAGGACGTCACCGCTTCGTAAGAGTTCGCGGGGCTTTGCGACCGTAACGTGGGGCGCATGGACATCGACGTCGTGCTGCCATGCTTGAACGAGGCGGACGCGCTCGCGTGGGTTCTGGAGCGTGTGCCGGACGGGTACCGGGCCATCGTGGTGGACAACGGGTCCACGGACGGCTCGGCCGCTGTCGCGGCGCGGCTCGGGGCGACGGTGGTCGGGGAGCCGCGGCGAGGGTTCGGCGCGGCTTGTCATGCGGGGCTGCTGGCGGCTCGTGGGGACGTCGTCTGTTTCATGGACGCCGACGCCAGCCTCGATCCGCGGCAGTTACCCCGGGTGGCGGGGCCGGTGCTCGACGGGCGGGCCGATCTGGTGCTCGGGCGGCGGGTCGTCAAGGAGGCTGGGGCGTGGCCGCCGCACGCGCGGCTCGCCAACGCGGTGCTGGCCCGGCTGATGCGCAGACGCACCGGCGTGCCGTTGCGCGACCTCGGGCCGATGCGGGCCGCTCGTCGCGCGGATCTCCTCGCGCTGGAGCTCCGGGACCGCAGGTTCGGCTACCCGCTGGAGATGGTGCTGCGCGCGGCGGCCGCCGGCTGGGTCGTCGCCGAGACCGAGGTGGACTACCGGGCGCGGGCCGGCAGGTCCAAGGTGACCGGCACCGTGCGCGGCACCGCGCGGGCGATCGGCGACATGCGGCGCGTCATCCGGGAGACGGCGTGACGCAGATCCTCGTCATCGCCAAGGAGCCCGTGCCCGGCCTGGTCAAGACCCGGCTGTGCCCGGCGTACACCCCCGGTCAGGCGGCACGGCTGGCCGCCGCCGCACTGGAGGACACGCTGCACGCGGTTGTGGCCTCCGGCGTGCGGCACCGGGTGCTGGCCCTGCGTGGTCGCCCCGGCCCGTGGCTGCCGGACGGTTTCGACGTGATCCCGCAACGGGGCGACGGGCTGGACCAGCGGCTCGCGGCCGCCTTCACCGACGCCCACCGCCTGCGCCCGGCGCCGGCCGTGCTCATCGGCATGGACACCCCGCAGGTCACCCCGGGCCTGCTGCGTGTGGCCGCCGCCGCCCTCGCCGGGCACGACGCGGTGTTCGGCCCGGCCGCCGACGGCGGCTTCTGGCTGCTCGGCCTGCGCCGCCCCGACCCCGCGCTGCTGCTGGGCGTTCCCATGTCCGTCCCCGGCACCGGGGCCGCCCAGTTGCGGCGGCTGCGAGACGCCGGCCTGACCGTGGCGACGTTGCCTGAGCTGCGCGACGTCGACACCCCCGCCGACGCCGCGGAGGTCGCCGCGCGGGCTCCCGCCTCCCGCTTCGCGGCGGCGCTCCGCGCCATCGACGGCACGTCCCGGCCGTCCGCCGCCGCGCCCGCGCGAGCCCCGGCTGTGAAGGCGGGACCGCGGTGAGCCGGCGGACGGTGCAGGCGAAGGCGTGGACGCCCGGGCGGGAACGGCCGCCGAGGCCGTTCCGCCCCGAGTTCGGGGGGCCGCGGTGAGCCGGTGGGCGGCGCGGGTGGAGGGCTGGGTGCTCGGGCGGGAGCGGCCGCCGGGGCCGTTCCGGCCGGGGTTCTGGCGCAGCCCGCTGCGTGGGCCCTGGCTGACGTCGGTGTTCGGGGTGGTGCTGCTGGCAGGGCTGCCGATCGTGGCGGTGACGGGGCTGCTGTCGTACGCCGCCTACAACCCGCGGCTGCCGGGGAACGACATCACCCCTGAGCACGGGCTGCTGGGGTTCTATCTCTTCGACTGGCCGACGAGCCCGGTGTGGCTGTACCGCGTCACGCAGGGCACGCATGTCGTTCTCGGGCTGACGCTGGTGCCGGTGTTGCTGGCCAAGTTGTGGTCGGTGATCCCCAAGTTGTTCGCGTGGCCGCCCGCCCGGTCGGTGGCGCAACTGCTGGAGCGGGGGAGCTTGCTGCTGCTGGTCGGTGGCGCGGTGTTCCAGTTCGTCACCGGCATACTCAACATCCAGATCTTCTACGTCTTCCCTTTCTCCTTCTACCCGGCGCACCTGTACGGCGCGTGGATCTTCATGGCGGCGCTGGTGACGCACGTGGCGCTGAAGCTGCCCCGGGCGGTCACGGCCCTGCGGTCGCGAAGCTTCCGGCAGGAACTGCGCACCCCTCTGCGGGACACCCGGCCGGAGCCGCCCGACCCCGACGGCCTGGTGCCCGCGGCGCCCGGCTCGCCGACCATGTCCCGCCGCGGGCTGCTGGCGTTCGTCGGCGGTGCCTCGGCGGCTCTGTTCGGCCTGTCCTTCGGGCAGACCCTGGACGGCCCGCTGCGCCGCACCGCCCTGCTCGCACCGCACGGGCGCCACTACGGCCCTGGGCCGAACGACTTCCAGGTCAACAAGACCGCGGCGAGCCTCGGCATCGGACCGGCGCAGACCGGGCCAGGCTGGCGCCTGACCGTGCGCGGCACCCGTGAGGTGCGGCTGTCCCGCGAGGACCTGCTGGCCCTGCCGCTGCACACCTACCGGCTGCCGATCGCCTGCGTGGAGGGCTGGTCGACCGAGCAGGAGTGGACGGGGGTCCGGCTGGCCGACCTGGCCCGGCTGTGCGGCGCGGCCGGCGGCGACGGCGTCCATGTGCGCTCCCTGCAGAAGGGCGGCGCGTTCAGCCACGCTTCGCTGAGCGCCGCGCAGACGGCCGACCCCCGCTCCCTGCTGGCCCTGCGCGTCAACGGCGCCGACCTGTCGCCCGACCACGGCTTCCCCGCCCGGATCATCGTCCCGGGCGCCCCCGGCGTGCACAACACCAAGTGGGTACGCGAACTCGACTACCGGCCCAGCACATGACCGGCCCCAGGCCCGGCTCCGGCCCTGGTGGCGCCCCCACCCACAGCAACGGCCCCGGCGGCTCCGGCGGTCCCGGTCCGCTCCGGCGCGTGGCGGCGCGGTACGGTGCCGCTCCATGGCACGCGGTCCTCATGTGCGCCTGCTTCGCGGTGACCGCCTACGTCCTCAGCCGTGTGGTCGCCGCGGGCATCATCGCGGGGTTCGCGTTGTGGTTCGCCGGCGCGGTGATCCTGCACGACCTGGTGCTGCTGCCCCTCTATTCGCTGGCCGATCGCACGTTGACCGGACGCCTGCCCCGCCGGCCGTCGGTGGTCAACCATGTGCGGGTGCCGGCGGCCCTGTCCGGGCTGCTGCTGCTCGTCTGGTTCCCGCTGGTCCTCGGGGCCTCCAGCCGGGGGTACCGGGAGGCGGCGGCCCTCGGGACCGGTCCCTACCTCGGCCGGTGGATCCTGGTGACGCTCGCGCTGTTCGCGGGGTCGGCGCTGGTCTACGTGCTGCGCCGGGTGTCCGGACGCCCGCCGCGGCACTGAACCGTCAGAGCTCGGAGAAGCGTTCGACCTGTTCGGTGCGGCCGGACACGAGGATGGTGTCGTCGTAGGACAGGACGGTCTCGGCGTCGGCGTAGGTGAACTGCTCCTCCCTGGTCTTGACGGCGACGATGGTGACGCCGTACTTGCGGCGCAGGTTGGTGCGGCCCAGGGGGACGCCGACGTACTCCTTGGGAGGGCGGGTCTTGACCAGGGCGAAGTCGTCGTCCACCTGCATGTAGTCGAGCATTCTGCCGCTGACCAGGTGGGCGACGCGCTCGCCCATGTCGTGTTCGGGGAAGACGACGTGGTGGACGCCCAGGCGGTCCAGGATGCGGCCGTGCTGGCGGCTGATGGCCTTGGCCCAGATGGAGTCGATCTCCAGCTCGACCAGCAGGGAGGCCGTCAGGATGCTCGCCTCCAGGTCGCCGCCGATGCCGACGACGGCACGGGAGAAGTCGGGGACGCCGAGCTGCTGCAGGGCCTCCATGTCGGTGGCGTCGGCGGTGGCGATCTGGGTGATCTGGCCGGCCAGGTGCTGGGTCACCTTGGGGCGATGGTCGATGGCCAGCACCTCGTTGCCGCGGCGGGTCAGTTCCAGCGCCAGGGCGGTGCCGAAGCGGCCGAGGCCGATGACGACGACGGGGTCCTTCGATCTGTCAGCCAACGATCACTCGCTCCTCGGGGAGTTCGTAGCGGCGGCTGCGGTCCTTGAGCGCGAGGGCCGAGCCGAGGGTGAGGGGGCCGAGGCGGCCGATGAACATCAGCACCACCAGCACCACCTGCTCGGGGCTGCCGAGGCCAGGCGTGATGCCGGTGGAGATGCCGACCGTGGCGAAGGCCGAGATGACCTCGAACAGCACCTGGTCCAAGCTGTGCGGGGTGATGACCAGCAGGAGGTAGGTGGACGCGGCGACGATGCCGGCACCGAGCGCCATGATCGCGACCACCTGGCGCTGCGCGCCCTCCGGCAGGCGCCGGTGGCCGATGTTGACCCGCGGCTCGCCGCGCAGCTCGGCCCAGACGATGAAGGCGAACAACCCGAACGTCGTGACCTTGATGCCGCCGGCGGTGCCCGCGCTCCCACCGCCGATGAACATCAGCAGGTCGGTGACGAGCCAGCTCGACGGGTACATCTCGCCGAGGTTCACCACGTTGAACCCGCCGCTGCGCGGCATCACGGCGGTGAAGAACGCCGCCAGCCACTTGCCCGCGGTGTCCAGCGGCCCGAGGGTCCCGTGGTTGTCCCACTCGGTGGCGAGGAACACCGCGGTGCCGAACAGCAGGAGCCCCGCCGTGGTGGCCACGGTGATCCGGGTCAGGATGCTCCACCGCCCGGGCCGCCGCCACGTGCGCATCAGCTCGAACACCACAGGGAACCCGAGGCCGCCGACGATGACGGTGACGGCGACGGTGAGACAGATCCAGGGGTCGGAGACGAAGCGCACGAGGCTGTCCTCCCACAGCGCGAAGCCCCCGTTGTTGAACGCCGACACCGCGTGGAAGGCGCCGAAGTACACCGCCCGGCCGAACGGCTCGCCGTACCCGGTGAGGAACCGGACGGTCAGGATCACCGCGGCGACGGCCTCGCAGGCCAGGCTGAACACCACCACCCGGGCCACGATGCGCCGGATGTCGGCCAGGCTCAGCGTCTTGGTCTCCATCTGCGCCAGCATCCGGGCCCGCACCCCGAGCCGTTTCGACACGAGCAGCGTGAACACGGTGCCGAGCGTCATCACCCCAAGGCCGCCGACCTGCATCAGCAGGGCGATCACCACCTCGCCGAACACCGACCAGTGGGTGGAGGTGTCCACCACCGCGAGCCCGGTGACGCACACCGCCGAGGTCACCGTGAACAGCGCGGTCAGCCACGGCGCGGACTCTCCCGTGGTGGTGGCCATCGGCAGCCGCATCAGCAGCGTCCCGGCCACGATGGCGAGCCCGAACCCCGCGACGACGACCTGCGCGGGGTGGTGGAACCGGTCGAGCAGGATCGATCCGAACCTGCTCACGGGCGTCCCTCACCGGCCGGGCGGGACAGGAGGGCGCCGCGGGGCGAGCGCGGCGGCACGGCGGCGGGCCGGGGGGCGGCGATGCCGGGGGCGATCACGCCTATGACCGTAGACGACGGGGGCGGCCGGCGGGTGCCATTGCCGGACCTTCCACTAGACGGACTTAACGGGACAAGTCATGACGTGCAGCTTACGGGGACCGCGCCGATGAACGGGTCAGGGCAGGAACGGCGGCAGCCCGAAGGCGGGGAAGTGGTCCGCCCCGATGAACGACGTGATCGCGGCGATGCGGTCGCCGCGGAGGGTGAAGACGTTCACCGACCAGGCGTGGTGCACGTCGGCGTCCTCGTCGCGCAGGTAGCAGGCGACGGCGGGCTGTGCGTTGGCCGTGACGGGGAGGTGGCGCCAGGCGCCGCAGGTGGTGAGGGGCACCTGGGTGGCGAACTCCATGGCGGCGGCCCGGCCCCGGTACCAGTGGGGGAGCGGGGGCATGGACCAGGTGACGTCCTCGGTGAGCAGGGCGACCAGGGCGTCGGCGTCGCCGCGCTCCAGGGCCGTGGAGTAGCCGGTGACGATCTCGCGCAGGCGGGCGTCGCCGAGCTTGCGGAGCGTCCGCTGCTGGCCCGGGCCGGGGATCTTCTCGGCGACGATCGCGCGGGCGCGTTGCAGGGCGCTGTTCACCGACGCGACCGTGGTGTCCATGGCGGCGGCGATCTCGGCGGCGGAGAAACCGAGCACCTCGAACAGCAGCAACGCCGCCCGCTGGTTCCCGGGAAGGTGCTGCAGCGCGGCCACGAACGCGAGCTCGACGGCCTCCCGCTGCTCGTACCGGGTGTGCGGCCCGCCCGGCCCCTCGGGCAGCCCCGCGTCAGGGTAGGGCCCCAGCCAGGCGACGTCGCCGAGTGGCGCATCGCCCGTCACGACCCGCTCGCTCGCCGGACCGAGGTCCACCGGCAGCGCCCGCCTGCCGCGCGTCCGCACGACGTCCAGGCAGACCCGGGTGGCCACGGTGTACAGCCACGACCGCACCGACCCGCGCCCCTCGAACCGCGCGAGCCCCCGCCAGGCCCGCACCAACGCGTCCTGCAGTGCGTCGTCGGCGTCATGGACGGACCCGAGCATGCGGTAACAGTGCGCGTGCAACTCCCGGCGCAACGGCGCCACCAGCCGGGTGAACGCGGCGCCGTCCCCGTCGCGCGCGAGCGACAGGTCGTGATCCTCGGCGACGCGATCCGAAACTTTGTTCACAACAGATGATTCTGCCTCACCGCCGAACCGCGGCCCGTGCCGGGCATGGGCCGCGTGGCCGTCCTCACCGACTCCGAGGCAACCCGATCGGCCTGCTCGGCGCCTGACGTCCGAGCGAAAGGAGCCCCCGCCAGGGCTGGTCCGCCGTAATCGGGGCGTGGCCCGGCAATTGGATAGGGTCGGGGCAGAACTGGCGAAACCCGGCGTGGAGGACGGTGCGGTGGAGGTCGAGCAGACGGCGTTGCCGGGGATCGGGTTGCGGCATGAGTTCACGACGCGGTCCGGGCGGCGGGTCGGGGTCGTGTCGCATCGGACGGGGCAGCGTGACCTGGTCATCTACGACTCCGGCGACCCGGACCGCGCCTGCGAGAGCGTGCGGCTGAACGACGAGGAGGCGGACGCGCTGGCCGAGCTGCTCGGCGCGCCGCGGATCGTGCAGCGGCTCAACGATCTCCACCGGGAGGTCGAGGGGCTGGTCAGCCTTCAGTTGCCCATCGCGCCGGAGTCGCCGTACGCGGGGCGGCCGATGGGGGACGCGCGGGTGCGCACCCGCACCGGGGCGTCCGTCGTGGCGGTGGTGCGGGGCGGGCAGGTGTTCGCCAGCCCGGGGCCGGAGTTCACCCTGGAGGCCGGGGACGTCGTGGTCGTCGTGGGCGGGGCGGACAGCACGGCCGCGGTCGCCGAGATCCTGGCCAAGGGGTAGGACGGGGCGTTGCACCACACGGCGATCCTGTTCCTTGAGTTCGGCGCGGTCCTGCTCGGTCTCGGCATCCTCGGAGCGTTGGCGCTCCGGGTCGGCATCTCACCCATCCCCCTGTACCTGGTGGCCGGGCTGGCGTTCGGCACCGGCGGCATCCTCCCCCTCGCGACCAGCGAGGAGTTCACCGCGGTCGGCGCCGAGCTCGGCGTCATCCTGCTGCTGCTCACCCTCGGCCTCGAGTACAACGCCGACGAACTGGTGACCAGCCTGAAGGGCAACGCCCGGGCCGGCCTGGTCGACCTGGTGCTGAACGCGACGCCCGGCGCGCTCTGCGCCCTGCTGCTCGGCTGGGGCCCGGTGGCGGCGGTGGCGATGGCCGGGGTCACCTACGCCACCTCCTCGGGCATCACGGCCAAGGTGCTGTCGGACCTCGGCTGGATCGGCAACCGGGAGACCCCGGTGGTGTTGTCCCTGCTGGTGTTCGAGGACCTCACCATGGCGATCTACCTGCCGGTGCTGACCGCCCTGCTCGCGGGCCTCAGCCTCGCGGCGGGCGCGGTGACGGTGGCGATCGCCCTCGGCACGGTCAGCGTCGTCCTGCTGATCGCGCTGCGCTTCGGCCGGTTCATCGAGGCGTTCGTCGCCAGCCCCAACAACGAGGTGCTGCTGCTCAAGGTGGTGGGCCTCGCGCTGCTGGTCGCCGGGATCGCCCAGCAGCTCCAGGTCTCCGCCGCCGTCGGCGCGTTCCTGGTCGGCATCGCCCTGTCCGGCGAGCTCGCCGAGGAGGCCCGCACGCTGCTCATCCCGCTGCGCGACCTGTTCGCCGCGGTCTTCTTCGTCTTCTTCGGCCTCCAGACCGACCCCACCAAGATCGTCCCAGTGGCCGGCCTCGCCGTGATCCTGGCCGTCGTCACCATGATCACCAAGCTCCTCACCGGCGCCTACGCCGCCCGCCGCGCCGGCATCGCCCGCGCGGGCCGCGCCCGGGCCGGCATCGCCCTCATCCCCCGCGGAGAGTTCAACATCGTCATCGCCGGCCTGGCCGTCGCCGCGGGCGCCCACCCCGACCTCGGCCCCCTCGCCGCCGCCTATGTCCTCATCCTCGCCGCCTTCGGCCCCCTGGCCGCCCGCCTGGTCCAGCCCCTGATCACGGCCATCGCCAAACGCGCCTGACCCGCCTCACGGTGTGCCGCCCCGGTTGTTAGGAGTGCCCGCCTCCGGGCAGGTGGCGTGGCCACGGAGGCCGCCGGGGGGCGGGTGGCCAGGGGCTTCGGGAGCAGGGGCGGTGGCCGGTGACTGCTGCGGAAACTGATGGGGTGGTACGGACACTGGTGCCGGCGCGACTGGACCGGTTGCCGTGGTCGCGGTTCCACACGCGGCTGGTGGTGGCGCTCGGGGTCGCGTGGGTGCTGGACGGCATGGAGATCACGATCGCCAGCGCGGTGGGGTCGGTGCTGCAGGACCGGGGCACGCTGGCGTTGTCGGCGGTGGAGGTGGGCTTCACCGCCACGGTGTACCTGGTCGGGCAGGTCGCGGGCGCGCTGGTGTTCGGGCGTCTGTCGGACCGGTTCGGGCGGCGGCGGCTGTTCATCCTCACGCTGGCGCTCTACCTGGTGGCCAACGGGATCACGGCGTTCTCGCCGAACCTCGCGTTCCTGCTGGTGTTCCGGTTCTTCGCCGGGGCGGGCATCGGCGGCGAGTACGCGGCCATCCACTCCGCCATCGACGAGCTGATCCCCTCGCGCTACCGGGGACGGGTGGACCTGGCGGTCAGCGGGACGTACTGGCTCGGGGCCATCATCGGCACGGCCAGCACCTACATCCTGCTCAACCCCGACCTGCTGCCCATCGACCTCGGGTGGCGGCTCGGGCTGCTGATCGGCCCGGTGCTCGGCGCGATGATCTGGGTACTGCGGCGGCACCTGCCGGAGAGCCCCCGCTGGCTGCTCATGCACGGCAGGCACGAGGAGGCCGAGGCGGCGGTGGCCGAGGTGGAGCGGCAGGTCGCCGAGAGCGGGCGCGAGCTGCCTCCCGTGCCGGAGGACAAGGCGCTGCACATGCGGCCGCACGGGTCGCCCTCCTACCGGGAGATCATCCGGGTGGTGCTGCGGGAGTACCCGAGCCGGACCTTCCTCGGCCTCACCATGATGATCAGCCAGTCGTTCCTCTACAACGCGATCTTCTTCACCTACGTGCTGGTGCTCAACACCTTCTACGGGGTCTCCCCGAGCGACTCCTCCAAGTTCCTGCTGGCCTTCGCGGTCGGCAACCTGGCCGGGCCGTTCGTCCTCGGGCCGTTCTTCGACACCATCGGCCGCCGCCCCATGATCTCCAGCACCTACATCGTCTCCGGCGTGCTGCTGGCGCTCACCGGATGGCTCTTCCACGAGGGCATGCTGAACGCCACCACCCAGACGCTGCTGTGGGCGGTGATCTTCTTCGTCGCCTCGGCGGCGGCCAGCTCCGGCTATCTCACGGTCAGCGAGCTGTTCCCCCTGGAGATCCGCGCGCTCGCCATCGCCGTGTTCTTCTCGGTCGCGCAGGGCTTCGGCGCCCTCGGTCCCACGATCTTCGGCGCGCTCATCGGCGACGAGGACAACCCCGACCCCACGGGTCTGTTCTACGGCTACCTGTCCGCGTCCGCTCTCATGATCGGCGCCGGCCTCGTGGCCTGGTTCTTCGCCGTCAAGGCTGAACGCCGCTCCCTGGAGGACCTGACCCCGTCCCTGTCGATGGTGGCCGCCAAGCCCACCCCGGCCGACTGACCCGTACGGACGTCACGCACGGCCCGCCCGCTCCTCCATCGGGAGCGGGGGGAACCGGGCGCCATGTGTGCCGAGCAGTCCGATGAGCTCGTCGAGGCGGGTGATGAGGTCGCGCATGCGCCGGCTGTCCACCTCGGTGCCGGCGGCCAGGTCTCGGATCTGCCGCTCCAGCGGGGTGAACCAGTGGGAGAAGCGGGGGTCGTCGTCGAGGCGTTCACAGAACTCCGCGACCCCGAGGCAGCGCCATCCGCGCTCCGGCATCGAGTCGTCCTCGACGAGCATCAGCTCCCCGATGGCCCGCTGCTGCCCGGACGGCACGAGGAGGGCCCGGTCCAGTGCGGGATCCCAGAGCACCTGGCGCACCCGGACGAGCTGCTCCACGAGCCGCCGGTTGCTCGCGTGGTCGCCGAGGTCGAGGAAGCCGATGGAACGGCGGAGGATCTCCACCCAGCCGAAATACTCGGCGAGCACGAACATCGTGTGACGTATCGAATAGTTCCTGCGGAACTCGTCGGACTCCTCCCCGCCGTACTTGGCGAGGTGACCGTCGTACAGGATGACCCACAGCCTGTTGCGCAGGTCGTGCACCGCCCACAGCAGGGGGTCGCGGTAGCGCGCCATGAGGTCGCGGGTCTGGTGCCGCCGCATGCGCAGATTGGTGACGTACGTGAGCGGGACGCCGACCACGCCCACGACAAGGCCGGTGATTCCCGTGACGAGCGCGACGACGACTTCGGGTTCCATCATGCCCTGCCGGACGGCGGCTTGGAGAGCCGGAGAAGAATACGGATGACCAGCGCGATTTCATCGTAGCTCCCGGCGCAGGTGTTTCGCGAGAAAACTCTTTGAATAGTGATATGTCGCAATTGGGGTGGATATTCACACCGGGCGGATCGGCCTGACTCTGTGCTGCGTCAATGAAAGCGGCATTTCTTCGGCCGCGGGAAAACGCCGCGCGGTCAAGCGTCCCTTCGGACGGATAACGTCTCGCGGCATGGGGGACGTCGTGCGGAGCCTCGTGCCCGCGAGGCTGGACCGGCTGCCGTGGGCCGGGTTTCACACGCGGCTGGTGGTGGCGCTCGGGGTGGCGTGGGTGCTGGACGGCATGGAGATCACGATCGCCGGTGCGATCGGGTCGGTGCTGCGCGAGAGGGAGACGCTCGGGCTGACGTCGGTCGAAGTGGGGCTCACCGCCACGGTGTACCTGATCGGGGAGGTGGCGGGGGCCCTGGTGTTCGGGCGGTTGTCGGACCGGTTCGGGCGCAGGAAGCTCTTCCTGATCACCTTGTCGCTGTACCTGATCGCGAACGGGATCACGGCGTTCTCCCCGAACCTGGCGTTCCTGCTGGTGTTCCGGTTCTTCGCCGGAGCGGGGATCGGCGGCGAGTACGCGGCGGTGCACTCCGCGATCGACGAGCTGATCCCGTCACGGTACCGGGGACGGGTCGATCTCGCGGTGAGCGGCACGTACTGGCTCGGGGCGATGATCGGGACGGCGGGCACCTATGTGCTGCTCGACCCGGACGTGCTGCCGGTGGACCTCGGCTGGCGGGTGGCGTTGCTCATCGGGCCGGGGGCGGGGCTGCTGATCTGGGGACTGCGGCGGCATCTGCCGGAGAGCCCGCGGTGGCTGATGACGCACGGGGGCCTGCGCGAGGCCGAGCGGGTGACGGCCGGGGTCGAGGCGGCGGTGGAGGCGGGAGGCCGGAACCTGCCGCCGGTGGACCAGGCCAGGGCCGTCGAGCTGCGGCCGCACGGGGCGCCGTCCTATCGCAGGATCGCCCGGGTGGTGCTGCGGGACTACCGGAAGCGGGCGGTGCTCGGGGCCACCCTGATGATCAGTCAGTCGTTCCTGTACAACTCGATCTTCTTCACGTACGTGCTGGTGCTCGGCACCTTCTACGACGTCGCGCCGTACGACGCGTCCCGGTACCTGCTGCTGTTCGCCGCGGGGAACCTCGCGGGGCCGGTGCTGCTCGGGCCGTTGTTCGACATCGTGGGACGCCGCCCCATGATCGCCGGGACGTACATGGCGGCGGGCGCGGTGCTCGGCGTGACGAGCTGGCTGTTCCGCCAGGGGATGCTCACCGCGACGACCCAGACCCTGCTGTGGTCGGTGATGTTCTTCCTCGCCTCGGCGGCGGCCAGCTCCGGCTACCTCACCGTCAGCGAGCTGTTCCCCCTGGAGATCAGGGCCCTGGTGATCGCGATGTTCTTCTCGGTCGCCCAGTTGTTCGGCGCGCTCGGCCCGGTGGTGTTCGGCGCGCTGATCGGCGACCGCCCCCAGCCGGAGCGCCTGTTCTACGGCTACCTGGGCTCGGCGGTGCTGATGCTGGTGGCCGGGGTGGTGGCCCTGCTGTTCGGCGTGAACGCCGAGCGGCGCTCGCTGGAGGACGTGGCCCCGTCCTTGTCCATGGCGGACACGCGCCGCTGAGGACGGGCCCGTGGGCGCCGGGTGAGGCGCGCCACGGGCCGAGGTCCATGAACGTCGATCGGGTCGCGGCGACTTCATGGCGTTCACCCGCGCTTCCGAGAGAGGAAGGAAGGTCGCGGGCGACCTGGGGCCGGGTCAGCCGCGCAGCGCGGCGGCCTCCGCGGCGAGTTTCTCGACGCGGCCGTAGTCGCCGGCGGCGAGGGCGTCCGGCGGGGTGAGCCAGGTGCCGCCGACGCAGCCGACGTTCGGCAGGGCCAGGAAGTCGGGGGCGGTCTCCGGCCGGATCCCCCCGGTCGGGCAGAACCGCACCTCGGGCAGCGGCCCGCCGAGGGCCTTCAGGTACGCCACGCCGCCGGCCGGTACCGCGGGGAAGAACTTCATCTCGGTGAGGCCGCGTTCCGCGAGCGCCATCACCTCAGAGGCCGTCGCCGCGCCCGGCAGGTACGGCACGCCGGAGCCCGCCATCGCGTCCAGCAGCGCCGGGGTGGCCCCCGGGCTCACCAGGAAACGGGCACCCGCCTCGGCGGACGCGGCGACGTCGGCCGGGGTGCGGACGGTGCCCGCGCCGGGCACCGCGCCGGGCACCTCGGCGGCGATCCGCGCGATCGCCTCCAGGGCGCACGGCGTACGCAGCGTCACCTCGATGGCGGGCAGGCCGCCCGCCACCAGCGCGCGGGCCATCGGCACCGCCGTCTCCACGTCGTCCACCACGACGACCGGGATGACGGGGGCCAGGTCGAGAACGCTCACTGCGCGACGCTCCTCACTCGTGGGGACGCCCCCGGACCGGCGGCCCCCGGCGACGGCGGACCGGCCTGCGACGGGGTCGCCACCGGGCCGGACGCCGGAACGGGCCCCGGACCGGACGCCGGAACCGGCGCCGGGCTGGACACCGGGACGGGTGCCGGATCGGATGCCGATACGGGTGCCAGGACGGGTGTCGGATTGGATGCCGATACGGGTGCCGGGCTGGCCGCCGGGACGGGTGCCGGGACGGGTGCCGGAACCGGCGCCGGGCCGGACACCGGGACGGGTGCCGGATCGGATGCCGATACGGGTGCCAGGACGGGTGTCGGATTGGATGCCGATACGGGTGCCGGGCTGGACGCCGGGACGGGTGCCGGAACCGGCGCCGGGCCGGACACCGGGACGGGTGCCGGATCGGATGCCGATACGGGGGCCGGACCGGATACTGATAGAGGTGCCGGGGCGGAAGTCGATACGGGCGTCAAGCCGGACACCGGGCCGGAGGTCTGGTCGGAGTAGCGCTGGCCGAGCCAGGCGGCGGCGCCGGTGAGGGCGGGCTGCTCGGCGACGATCGCCGTGGTCGCGATGCCGGTCAGGTAGCCGGACAACACGAGGTTCGCCTCGAAGCGGCGCCGGAAGTCGCTCTCCCGGATGCGCCGGACGATCCGCGGCACGATCCCACCCCCGAGGTATACCCCACCGTGTGCTCCCAACGTCAACGCGACATTAGCCGCGAAGCTCCCCAGTAGCCCACAGAACACCGAAACGGTTCGTGAGCATAGCGAATCATCCACCCGTGCCACGATCTCCGCGGCGGGCAGCGGCGCCGCCGCGACACCTTCCACCAGCGCGAGGCCGCGCCGCAGCCGCTCGAGCCCCGGGCCGGACAGCAGGTGCTCGGCGTCCACGAACGCCATGCCGTCCGCGCGCAGCGCCCGGATCACCTCGATCTCCAGGTCGGTGACGGCGGGCGCCGACACGTGCCCGCCCTCCCCGGGCACCGGCACCCAGCCGCCACGCGCGGGCACCAGTCCGGCGACGCCGAGGCCGGTGCCCGGCCCGAGCACGGCCTTCACCATGCCGGGCGCCGGGCCGGGCCCGCCGAGGGACGCCAGGTCGTCCTCGGCGGTGAGCCGCGGCAGGGACAACGCCAGGGCCTCGAAGTCGTTGAGCAGCTCGACGTGCGGGATGCCGAGGCCGGCCACCGACCCCGACCACCCCGCGTTGGTGAGCCGGTACCGGTCGCCGTGCACCTGCCCGGCGATCGCCAGGCACGCCGCCTCCGGCCGCACGCCCCCGCTGTGCGTCCGCAGGTAGGCCCGCACGGCGCCCGCCAGCCCGTCGTACTCGGCCCCCGGCAGCACGGCCACCGCCTCCGGCCGCCCGCCCGGCCGGCTCACCAGCCCGAACCGCGCGTTGGTCCCCCCGACGTCCGCCACCAGCCACGGCGCCCCCGCCGACGGCGGCGCGATGACGCTCACGCGCGCCCCTCCGCGAACTCCGCCGCACGACGCCCCCGCGTGCCGTCCCCGGAGTCCCGCAGGTCCCGCACGTCCCGCGTGCCGTCCCCGGAACCTCGCACGTCCCGCGTGCCGTCCGTGGCGTGCGCGGCGTGCGCGGCGTGCGCGGCGTGCGCGGGGCCCGTGGCGGGGCCGGGGGCGGGGTCCCGTACCACCGGCAGGCCGCCGAACGTGGCGGTCTCCGCGCCGCTCATCGCGAACACCCCCGCGCCCCGCTCGGGGGGCGCCGCGGTGCGGCGGAAGGCGGTGAACAGCTCGCGGCCGGTGCCCACCCACTCGTCGTCCGCCAGGGGCCGCCCCGCCGGGGTGCGGGAGGCCAGCTCGGCCTCCGGCACCAGCAGCTCCAGCGTGCCCGCCGCGGAGTCCAGCCGGATCGGGTCACCGTCGCGGACCAGCGCGATGGGGCCGCCGTCGGCCGCCTCGGGCGACAGGTGGATGGCCGCGGGCACCTTGCCCGACGCGCCGGACATGCGCCCGTCGGTGACCAGCGCCACCTTCATCCCCCGGTCCAGCAGCACGGCCAGCGGCGGTGTCAGCTTGTGCAGCTCCGGCATGCCGTTGGCCCGCGGCCCCTGGTAGCGGATCACCGCGACGAAGTCCTGCCCGTCCAGCTCGCCCGCCTCGAACGCCGCCAGCAGCCCCGCCTGGTCGTCGAACACCTTGGCCGGGGCCTCGATCACCAGGTGCTCGGGCTTGACCGCCGACACCTTGCTGACCGCCCGCCCGAGGTTGCCGTGCAGCATGTGGATGCCGCCGTCCGCCGAGAACGGGTCGGCCACCGGCCGCAGCACGTCCGGGTCGGTGCCGGTCGAAGGCGCCTCGGCCCACACCAGCTCGCCCTCCGTCAGCGACGGCCGGCTCCGGTAGCGCCCGAGGCCGCGCCCCGCGACGGTCAGCACGTCCTCGTGCAGCAGCCCGCTGTCCAGCAGGTCGCCGATGAGCACCTGCATGCCGCCCGCCGCCTCGAAGTGGTTCACGTCCGCCTGCCCGTTGGGGTACATGCGGGTGAGCAGCGGCACGTGCCGGGACAGCGCGGCGAGGTCGTCCCACAGCAGCTCGATCCCGGCCGCGGCGGCGATGGCCACCAGGTGCATGGTGTGGTTGGTGGAGCCGCCGGTGGCCAGCAGCGCCACGGCCGCGTTCACCACCGCCTTCTCGTCCACCACCTCGCCGACCGGCGCGTACTCCGGCCCGTGCGCGGTGATCTCCACGGCCCGCCGCCCGGCCGCCGCGGTCAGCGCGTCCCGCAGCGGGGTGCCCGGGTTGACGAACGTCGCGCCCGGCAGGTGCAGGCCCATGACCTCCATCAGCACCTGGTTGGAGTTCGCGGTGCCGTAGAAGGTGCAGGTGCCGGGCGAGTGGTACGACTTCGCCTCGGCGTCCAGCATCTCGCCGCGGCCGATCTTGCCTTCGGCGAACGCCTGGCGGGCCCGCGCCTTCACCTTGTTGGGCAGCCCGGACGGCATCGGCCCCGCGGGCACGAACAGCGCGGGCAGGTGGCCGAAGTGCAGCGCGCCGATCAGCAGGCCCGGCACGATCTTGTCGCACACGCCGAGCAGCAGCGAGGCGTCGAACATGTCGTGCGACAGCGCGATCGCGGTGGCCATCGCGATGACCTCGCGGCTGTACAGCGACAGCTCCATGCCGGCCCGGCCCTGGGTGACGCCGTCGCACATCGCGGGCACCCCGCCGGCGAACTGCGCCACGCCGCCGGCCTCGCGCACGGCCGCCTTGAGCAGCGGCGGGTAGGTCTCGTACGGCTGGTGCGCCGACAGCATGTCGTTGTACGCCGACACGATCGCCACGCCGGGCCGCTCGGCGCCGCGCAGCGCGAGCTTGTCGGCGGGGGAGCAGGCGGCGAACCCGTGGGCGAGGTTGGCGCAGCCGAGCGCCGTGCGGGCCGGGCCGCGCTCGCGGGCCTCGCGCGCCGCGGCGTCCACGCGCCGCAGATAGGCCGTGCGGCTCGGCCGGCTGCGCGCGGCGACGCGCGCGGTGACCTCCTCGACGATGGGGTTCACGGCAGGGTCTCCTCGTGCCAGGCGCGGCCGCTGCGGCCGAGCAGTTCGCGGGCGGCGGCCGGCCCGGCGGTGCCGGCGGCGTAGGGGTCGGGGACGGTGCCGTCCGCCTCCCAGGTGGCGATGATCGGGTCGATCCAGCGCCAGGCGGCCTCGACCTCGTCACGCCGCATGAACAGCGTGGGGTTGCCCGCCAGCACGTCCATGAGCAGGCGCTCGTACGCCTCGGGCACCCGGGTGCGGAAGGTGTCGGCGAAGCTCAGGGCGAGCGGCACCGGCCGGGGCGTCACCTCGCCCGCGCCCGGCTCCTTGGCCATGATGTGCAGCGTGATGCCCTCGCTCGGCTGCAGCCGCAGCACGAGCCGGTTGGGGCCGCCGCCGGGGAAGATCTGGTGCGGCACCTCCTTGAACTGCACCACGATCTCCGAGCGGTGGAACGGCATGCGCTTGCCGGTGCGCAGGTAGAACGGCACTCCCGCCCAGCGCCAGTTCTTCACCTCGGCGCGCACGGCGGTGAACGTCTCGACATGCCGCGACGCGTCGGTGGGCGGGGTCTTGTCCGGCTCGTCCAGGTACCCGGGCACGGCCGTCCCGTCCAGTTCACCCGCGGTGTACTGCCCGCGCACGGTGAAGCGGCGCGCCTCGGTGCCCTCGATGGGCCGCAGCGACTGCAGCACCTTGACCTTCTCGTCGCGGACCGCCTCGCGGTCGCCCCGCGCGGGCGGCTCCATCGCGACCAGGCAGAGCAGTTGCAGCAGGTGGTTCTGCACCATGTCGCGCAGCGCGCCCGCGTGGTCGTAGTAGCCGCGCCGTCCCGGCGTGCCCACCGACTCGGCGGCGGTGATCTGGACATGGTCGATCCACAGGGAGTTCCAGATCGGTTCGAGGAAGGCGTTGGCGAAGCGCAGCACCAGGAGGTTCTGCACGGTCTCCTTGCCGAGGTAGTGGTCGATGCGGAAGATCTGGTGCTCGCCGAAGATCGCGCCGACCTCCTCGTTGATGCGCCGGGCGCCTTCCAGGTCCCGGCCGAGCGGCTTCTCCAGCACCACGCGGGAGCGGGGCGTCACGAGGCCCGCCTCGTGCGCGGCCCGGCAGAACGGGCCGAACGTCATGGGCGGGCTGGCCAGGTAGAAGACCCGGTCGACGTCCTCGTACCCGGCGAGCAGGCGGGTGAGGTCGCGCCAGCCGTCCTGGCCGGCGCCGCCGACGTCCACCGAGACGTGGCGCAGCCGCCCGAGGAAGCGGTCCCAGCTCGCGGTGTCCTCCGGATACAGGCGGGTCCGCACGTCCGACTCGACCTTGCCGCGGAAGTCGGCGTCGGTGAGGCCGCCGCGGGACAGGGCGATGATCCGGGTGCGCGGGTCGAGGCGCCCGTCCCGGTCGCTGTGGAACAGGGCGGGGAGCAGCTTGCGCAGGGCGAGGTCGCCGGTGCCGCCGAACACGACCAGGTCGGCGTGGTGGGCGTCGAGGCTGTGGCGAGCGGCTGGGGGCTCGGGCTCAGGCACGTGAGGCTCCGGAGATCGACCAGTCAAGGACAGATCGGACACTAGCTGGAACTTATGCCGGATACAACCATAGTTTTGCCGATTGAGATGAGCGACTTAGGAACTTTGTATTACAAAAGTGGGTGTGGTTGACTTGTCCCGTGCGTCGACGATCAGCGGCCACGCTGGCCAGCAGCGGTGACGTTCTCGGCCTCATCAGGTCGGGCGATGCCGTGACCCGTGCCGACATCGGCCGCCTCACCGGGTTGTCACGGCCCGCGGTGGCCCTGCGGGTGGGCGAGTTGCTGGAGCACGGCCTCGTGGTGGAGGACACCGAGGGCCCGTCCACCGGGGGCAGGCCGCCGGCCCGGCTCGCGTTCAACGCCGCCGGGGGTGTCGTGCTGGTCGCCTCACTCGGCGCCGGGCGCACCCAGATCGCGATGTGCGACCTCGCCGCACGCGAGCTGGCCCGCACCGAGCTGGAGATCGACGTCGAGCGCGGCCCCGACGTGGTGCTGCCGCTGCTGATGGACCACTGGGCGGAGCTGCTCGGGGACCGCCCCATGGCGTCGGTGCGCGGGGTCGGCATGGGCGTCCCCGCCACGGTCGAGTTCGCGGCGGGCCGTGTCGAGAGCGCCCGCGTCATGGCGAGCTGGACCGGCGTGGTCATCCCGCCGCTCATCTCGGCGCGCTATCCGGTGCCGGTGTTCGTCGACAACGACGTCAACGTGATCGCCATGGGGGAGTACCGCACCGAGTACGCCCCCGGCGTGGACGATCTGCTGTTCGTGAAGGTCTCCACCCGCATCGGCGCCGGCGTCATCGCGGGCGGCGGCATCCTGCGCGGCGCGCTCGGCGCCGCCGGGGAGATCGGTCACATCCCCGTGCGCGACGGCGGCGGGGTGTTGTGCCGGTGCGGCAACATCGACTGTGTCGACTCGGTGGCCAGCGGCACCGCCATCCTGCGCGACCTGCGGGCCCGCGGCCGCGAGGTGTCCTCGCTGGCCGACGTGGTCACCCTGGTGCGCGCGGGCGACGCCGAGACCATGGCCGTGGTGCGCCGGGCGGGGCGCCTGCTCGGCGAGGTGGTCGCGAGCGCCGTCAACCTGCTCAACCCCGCCGTCGTCGTGCTCGGCGGCGACGTCACCGAGACCTTCCAGCCTCTGGTGTCCGCCGTGCGGGAGGTCGTGCACCGCCGTTCCACGGCGCTGTCCACCCGCAGCCTGCGCGTGGAGCGCACCCGTCTCGGCCCTGGCGCGGGCATCGTCGGGTGCGCGCTGATGGTGATCGACCACGTCCTCGCGCCCGAGGCCGTGGACGCGGCGATACGGTCAGCGGCCCCCGTGTGGGCAGAGCAGGGCGGCCACGGCGCGCTCCAGGGCGTGCGGGGCGCTCACCGGTGACGGCCAGGGCAGGCGGATGAGGGTGGGGTCCTCGATGCCGGAGCGCACGGTCGCGCCGTAGCGGTCCAGCTCCCACAGCCAGGCGTCGCGCACGGGGTGGCCGAGCAGGGTGTTCAGGGCGCCGTGCAACTGGTCGCGGTGGGAGTCGTTGACGTGCGCCAGCATGCGCTCGGCCGCCTCCAGCAGGGGGTCCGGGCCGGCGCCGAAGTAGTCCTCGGCGTCCAGCATGCCCGACTCCTGGCCGGTGAGGTAGATCACCTGGGCCACGTCCACCTGGAACAGCCGGGGCCCCGCCGGGTCGTTCTCCACGGCGGCGAACAGGGACTCGTCGGGGCAGCGGGCGGCGATCGTCACCGCGGCGTCGCGCACGTCGCCGGGGGAGACGGCCTGGACCCAGCCCTGGATCTTCAGCAGGCCGCGCGGGTGGTCGATGCCGGCGAGCGCCCGGGTGGCGGTGAGGTCCACGGTCACCACGGCCTCGTCCTGGCCGGCCAGGGCGTGCAGCGGCTCGCCGGGGCGGACCAGCAGCAGGGGACGACCGGTCTCGTCCACCGCGCCGCGGGCCGCGTGCGCGGTGCCGTCCAGGGAGACGTGGGTGGGCACGGCGGTCAGGGCCAGGCCGCGGACGCGTTCGGAGATGGGCGGGACCGTGACGTGCATGGCGGTGCTCCTGGTTCTCGTCGCGGGGGGTCCCGCGGTGGCCTCGGTCGTCATGTTAGGGTTACCTAAGTAAGGCTTACCTAACCATAGAGAGGTGATCGTGCGCTACACCGGTCCCAAGGTGCGGCTGTCGCGCCGGGCGGGCGTCCCGCTGACGCGCAAGGCCGTCCGCTACTTCGAGGCGCGTCCCTACCCGCCCGGCGAGCACGGCCGCAAGACCAACCGGCGCGCCGCCGGTGACTACAGCGTGCGCCGCATGGAGAAGCAGAAGCTGCGCTGGTACTACGACGTCTCGGAGAAGCAGATGCGCCGGTACTGGGACCTGGCGCTGCGCCGCCCCGGCCGCTCCGGGGCCGAGCTGGTGAGCATCCTGGAGAGCCGCCTCGTGTCGCTGGTGCTGCGGGCCGGCCTCGCGCCGTCCATCTACGCGGCCCGGCAGTACGTCGGCCACGGCCACATCACCGTGGACGGCCGCAAGGTCGACATCCCGAGCTACCTGGTGCGTCCCGGCCAGATCGTGGCCGTGCGCCCGAAGTCCCGTCAGATGCAGCCGTTCGTCGCCGCCGCCGAGGGCGTGTACGCCGACGAGATCACGGCGCCGTACCTGACGGCCGACCTCAAGGAGCTCACCTTCACGCTCACCGCCAAGCCCGAGCGCCCCGAGATCCGCCTGCCCGTCGACGAGCAGCTCGTCGTCGAGCACTACTCGCGTTAGCCGCACCGAGACCCCGCCCGGCAGGGCCCGCACCGGCACCGGGTGCGGCGCCGCGTGCCGTCGCGGCCGGCCGTACGGTCCCGCCACGTGTCCGGGGCGGGACCGTACGGCTCTTTTCATGGGCCGCGCCGGTGGGCGGCCCGCACGGCTGTTTCGTGTCCGGGACCAGGGGGACGGTACGGCCCTTGCGCGTCCCGGGTCACTGGGGCGGCCCGTACGGCTCGATGGGCGGGTCGGAGTAGGGGCCGCCGGCGGGGGGAGCGGCGCGGCCGGCCGCGGGCTCGGTGACCCGCAGGGCGTAGAGGCCCTGGTCGGGGTCGAGGGGGACCAGGCCGTAGGCGGTGTCCACCTCGTCCTCGGCGAGGCCGAGTTCGTGCCGCGCGTCGGCCAGGGTGGCGCCGGGCGGCAGGTGCACGGTGATCAGGACCATGGCACCACGTTACGTGGCCGGCGCCGGACGCTCCGCGTCCCCGCGCGGGTCAGCGGGCCAGCGCCGGGGTGCGGCGTTCCAGGGCGGCGAGCAGGGAGACCGGGTCGGTGATGCCGTACCCGTAGTCGTAGTCGTAGCCCACGTCGCTGCGGTCCTCGGCGGTGCGCTGGAGCAGGGCGCGCAACTGCGCGGGCGGCAGCACCGAGGCGGGCCAGCGGGTGCGGACGGCGGCCACCAGGCCGGCGGCGACCGGGCAGGCGGCCGAGGTGCCGGAGTCCGGCTTGCCGTCGCCGAACGCCCCCGAGCCCGAGAAGTGGGTGTACGCGCAGATGTCCGGCTTGCGGTCGCTGAGCCGCCCGGGGCCCTGCGAGGAGTACCCCACCCGCTGCCCGTTGGTGTCGACCCCGCCGATCGAGAGCACCTGCGGGTGGGAGTTGGCCCCGACGATCGGCCGCTGGGGGTAGGCGCACCGCCCGTCCCGGCACTCCACGCCGCAGTTGCCCGCCGCGAACAGGATGTCGGCCCCCGCCTGCGCGAGGCTGCCCACGATGATGTTGAACGGGTGGGCGGGGTTGTCGGAGTAGTTCCCCGGCCGGCCCGGCGGCAGGTCCCACATCGGGGAGAACGACCCCCAGCTGTTGCTGATCACCAGCGCCCTGCTGTCCTCCGGCTGGGCGTCCAGCACCGTGCGCAGGTGGGCGAACGCCGCCACGGCGTCCGACAGCAGGCCGTCCATGACGCTGTCGCCGCGGCGCCGCGACAGCAGCACCGGGATGTCGATCACCGAGGCGCGCGGCGCGCAGATCAGCGCGTCGAAGGCGCACATCGTGCCGTGGTCCACCGCGAACGCCCCGGCGCCGCCGCCGACCCCGGAAGGGTTCCAGCTCCGCGCGTGGTCGATCTCGCAGGCCCGGCCGAGCCGCTGCGTGACGTGCGCGGCGTTGACCCCGGTGTCGCAGATCGCCAGCGCCACGCCGGCCCCGTCGCACCCCTCGGCCAGCAGCTCGGGCACCGCCATCAGCCGCTCGACGTCCTGCCAGGAGCCCACCGGCGGGGAGCCGCCGCAGGTCAGCGTGGTCTCGATCACCGGGTCCGCGTACACCCCCACGATGTCGCGGTGGCGGGCGTGCAGCAGCGCCACGCGGGCCGCGCCCTCGTCGTCGGCGATCTCGCCGCGCACCAGCACCGACGCGTCCTCGGCCGCCATGGAGAACACCAGCGGCTGGTTCATCGACAGCGGGTCGCCGTCCGGCGTCGCGGGCCGCGCCCGGGGCAGCGCCACCGGGGTGAAACCGTGGTCGAGCTCGACCCCCGGCAGCTCCCCGGCCACGTCGGCCGTGGTCGCCGTCATGCCGGGCGTCGCCACGGCGGTGACGAGGTCGGGAGTGGGACGCAACTGGATCAGGACCCGCATGAGGACACCACCTCGGAAACGATGACGACACGACGTCACCACCGTGCCGCACGCACTCTGGCCCGTCCACCAGCAGAAATACCGTGTCACCCGCCATTCCCCCGGATTCCCTCCCAAGTCGCGGCGGTCAATTTCCGGCGGCCCGGGGACGCGGCCGCACGGCGGCTCCGCGCTGCCCCGGGCGGACCCGGATCGGCGGGTCCCGCCTGGTCCGTGACGCCGGTCCGTGACGCCGGTCGGTGACGCCGGTCGGTGACGCCGGTCGGTGACGCCGGTCCGTGACGCCGGGGTGCCGGGTGCGCTTCGCGGGACGCGGGGCGGGCTTTCCCGCGCTGACCTCGCCGGAGCCGCAGGTGGCGGTGGTGGGGGCGGGGGAATGTAAGTTTCGCGGAGGGGCGGCGCACGGGGGGCGATGACGCGGCGTGACCGGCCGGGGCGGGGGGAGTTCGGAGGCGGAGGCTTCCGCGAGAGGGCGCCTGTTGGCTACGTTGTCACCCGTGATCGCCGTAGACACCCCACCTCAACCTGAATCCGGTGCCGCGCGGGCGCCCTGGCTGGCCGTACGGCCGAGGCTGGTGGTGGCCAGCGCGTTCATGTTGTTCCTGGAGCTGGCCCTCATCCGCTGGACCGGCTCCAACATCGTGCACCTCAGCTACTTCACGAACTTCGTGCTGCTGGGGTCCTTCCTCGGCATCGGGCTCGGGTTCCTGAGAGCCGGGCGCACGAAGCGGCAGCCGTACTACTCGCCACTGGTGCTGGCCGCCCTCGTGCTGATCGTGCTGCGCTTCCCGGTCACGGTGAACCGCGAGGCCGAGGGCATCCTCTACTTCACCAGCCTGTCCACCAGCGGCCCGCCCGCGTGGGCGATCCTGCCCGTCATCTTCGTCGCCGCGGCGGTGGTGCTGATGGGCCCGGCCGAGATGGTCGGCCGCTGCTTCACCGAGCTGTCCCGGCTGGACGCCTACCGCTACGACCTGATCGGCAGCCTCACCGGCATCGTGCTGTTCTCCGCGCTGTCGTTCCTGAGCGCGCCGCCGGTCGTCTGGGGCCTGATCGTCGCCGTCGTCTACGGCGTGCTGCTGCAGCCGAGGTCCCTCAGCAGGTACGTCGGCCTGGTGACGATCCCCTCCCTGGTGATCGTGGGCGCCCTGGCGTTCGAGACGCTCACCGCGGGCGCGTTGTGGTCGCCGTACTACAAGGTGACCAGTAAGCACTTCGCGATCGGCGACGTGCCGATCATGGACATCCAGGTGAACGGCATCCCGCACCAGCAGGCCATCCCCGCGCGCAACCGCCTGGAGTGGGAACGCCAGTACGCCCTGCCGTACGAGCGCACCGCGGCCGGTACGCAGGGCCGCCTGGACAACGTGCTCATCGTGGGCGCGGGCAGCGGCACCGACGTCGCCATCGCGCTGTCCAAGGGCGCCAAGCACGTCGACGCGGTCGAGATCGACCCGAAGCTGCGTGAGCTCGGCTTCAAGAACCACCCCGACCGGCCCTACAGCGACCCCCGGGTCACCACCCACATCACCGACGGCCGCGCGTTCCTCGAACGCACCGACGGCAAGTACGACCTGATCCTGTTCGCGCTGCCCGACTCGCTGACCCTGGTCTCCGGCGCCAGCTCGCTGCGCCTGGAGAGCTACCTGTTCACCGAGGAGGCCATGCGCGCCGCGCGCGACCACCTCAAGCCGGGCGGCGCGTTCGCGATGTACAACTACTACCGCGAGTTGTGGCTGGTGGACCGGCTCGCCTCGACCGCCCAGGCGGCGTTCGGGCACAAGCCGTGTGTGGACGAGGTCGGCGCCGGGCGGCAGGCCGTGATCACCGCCGGCATCACTCCGGACGCGCAGGTCTGCCCCGCCGTCTGGCTCGGCGCGAGCGCCGGCACCCCGCCGCCCGCGGTGGACGACCGGCCGTTCCTCTACCTGCACGGCCGTGACATCCCGTCCATCTATCTGATCGCGCTCGGGCTGATCCTGCTGGTCAGCGTGCTGGCCGTGCGCGCGGTGGCCGGGCCGTTCCGCACCATGCGCCCCTACGCGGACCTGTTCCTGCTCGGTGTGTCGTTCCTGCTGCTCGAGACCAAGAACATCACCGGGTTCGCGTTGCTGTTCGGCACGACGTGGGTGGTCAACGCGGTGGTGTTCGCCGGCGTGCTCGTGGCGGTGCTCCTCGCCGTGGAGGTGACCCGGCGGTTCAGGACACCCTCACTACCTGTGATGTACGGCATCCTGTTCGGCGGCCTGGTACTGGCGGCGCTGGTGCCGAACGCGTGGCTGCTCGGCCTGCCGCTGCCGCTTCGCGCGGTGTGCGCGGTGGTGGTGGCGTTCCTGCCGATCTTCGCGGCGAACGTCGTGTTCGCCAAACGGTTCAACGACACCGCGGACGCCACCACGGCGTTCGGCGCGAACCTGCTCGGCGCCATCCTGGGCGGCTGCCTGGAGTACCTGTCGCTGGTGATCGGCTACAACGGCCTGCTGGTCGTCGCCGGCCTGCTCTACCTCGGCGCCTTCGCCCTGCTGCCCCGCACGTCCAAAGCGGTGGTGTAGCCCCTGCCGCAAATGAAGGGCCCGGTGACCGCGAGGGTCACCGGGCCCTTTCGTTTCGTGTGCCGTCGTTCGCGGCCGCGGGACCGGTGTGCGGACGCCGGGGAACCGGGCTCAGAAACCGCAGGACTCGGCGAGGGACTTGGCCGCGTCCTTCTTGCCCTGCTGGTTCGGGGTCGGGGTGCGGCCGGGGGTGGCGGTCGCACGAGGAGTGGGGGAGGAGCCGCTCGCGGCCGGCGTGGCGGCGGCGCCGGAGCCCGACGGGGCGGCGGTCACGCCGGCGGCCAGCGGGGGCCGTCCGTTCGTGGTGCGGGACGACTCGCGCAGCGCCTGGAGGGTGAGGCGGCGGATCTTGGCCCAGTCCGCCGAACCCGGCCAGATGGTGGGCGGCACGAACTGCAGGCTGGTGATCCTGGCGTCCTTGACCTTCAGCGCCAGCGGCACCAGGTGCTCCAGCAGGTCGCGCGGGATGTCGGTGCGGAACAGGTGCCGCGTGGCCGAGGCGATCTTGCCGAAATTGGCGAGCACCACGCTCGGCGTGGCCTGGTCGAGCAGCGCCCCCATGACGCAGCGCTGCCGCGACATGCGCGAGAAGTCGTCGCTGTTCACCCGGGAGCGGCCGTACCAGAGGACGTGCTCGCCGTCGAGCTTGCGGTACCCCGCCTTGATGGTGCCGGCCGTGCCGAAGTGGCCGCCCCACTTGATGTCCTGCTCGACCCGGATGCGCAGCCCGCCGATCGCGTCCACCAGCGCGGCGAAGCCGTACATGTCGACGATCACGTAGTAGTCGATGCGCAGGCCCAGGGTGTGGCCGATCGCCGCCTTCAGCTCCCGGGGTCCCTTGCCCTTGCCGAGGTGGTCCTCGGCGTACTGCCACAGCTCGTTGAGCAGGCCCTGCCCGGAGTCGCCGGTGAAGCCCTGGGGGAACCGCTCCGCCAGCGGGTCGCCCTTGGGGAAGCGCACGAACTGGAGGTTGCGCGGCAGGCCGAACATGACCGAGTTGCCGGTCCGCACGTCCACGCTCGCCACCGTCATGCTGTCGGTCCGCACGCCCGTGCGGTTGCCCGCCGCGTCGCCGCCGAGCAGCAGGAAGTTGACCCGGCGCTGGCCGTGCCAGGGGTCCTCCTGCCGGACCGGGGCCGCCGCCGCCGGGTCGTCCGGTTCGGAGGGGAACACGGCGTTGGCGGTGTTGCGCACGGTCATGATGCTGCCGGCGGTCAGCGCGAACGGCCCCATGATGCCCACGCACAACACGCCGACCACGATGCCGGAGATGACCTGCCCCGTCTGCGGGAGCCGGTGGGGCCCGAGCGCGACGTACGAGGTGATGAGGAGCGCGAACCAGCCGAGCGCGCCGACCCCGGCGGCCACCATCAGGCCCACCAGCGTGCTGTCCTTGGCCGCGAACCCGAGGTCGGAGCGCACCAGCAGCGCGAAGCCCGCCGCGACGAGCAGCAGCACGCCGAACGCGCCGAGCAGGATGTACCCGGCGCGCCGCCGGCCGGCGCGCAGATGGGCGGCGCCCGGCAGCACGGCCGACAGGACGGTCCATCCGATGATGGACCCGGTGCTCAGCGGCTTGGCGAAACGGGGCCCGGACGGCGTGCGCGGGGCGCGTGAGGCCGGCGGCGCGGACTCGGGGCGGTCCTCGGATCCCTCGGGGCGGCGGTCCTCGGGGCTGCCGTCCTTCGGGCGGCGCTCCCTGGGGCGGCGCTGAGGACGGCGGACCTTGGGACGGTTGTCAGCCGTCTCCGCGGGGGTCTCCGGTGTCTCGGGTGCTTTCGGGTTGTCCGGTGTCTCAGGTGTGCGGTCACCTTCGCCGGCAGCCTCCTGGGTGGTGCGGCCACGAGGCGTGCTCACAAGCGCTCCCTGCTGACTGTCCGAATCCAGCCGCCCACCAGGCGAAACGCCTCTCGTCGGCCCCCCGTGGTCCACGGAATTCCTGGATTCTAACCCCCATACCTGGACATCAAAGACCCAAACCCAATATCAGGAAATCGAGCGGTTACAAGTGGCTTACGGGTACATGACGCCGTACCCGCCCCCGCGGCGCGCGACGACCGGCGTTTCCGCAGGTCACAGCGCCGCGGTGGGATCAGGAGACCGTGGAGGCGGGGGCGAGCCAGGTGTTGCACTGCGCGACGCGGGTGCGTTCGTAGCCCTGCTTGAACCACCGGCCGCTGTTGGCCGGTGAACCGTGGTCGCGGGGGCGGCCCGGCCAGTCGCCGACGTTGGAGAAGAAGTAGTACAGGGTGTTGCGGCGCGCCGGGGGGATCGGGTAGCTCGCGGCGACCGACCGCATCCACAGGCCGCCGAAGCAGTTGGCCTGCAGCTCGAACCGGCGGCTCAGTGCCAGCCGGCCGCTGGTGGAGCGCGAGGCGAGGTGCTTGCTCCACCAGGAGTTGGACAGGCCCGACAGGTACTGCACGTGGTGGCCGTACTCGTGGGACATCATGCCGGTGATGGCGCCGTGCCAGTTCGACAGCGACCCGTACCCCTGCTGGTTGCCGCGCCCGCGCGCGATCGCCGAGGTGGCGGCGTAGATGGTGGTGTTGCGCGGGCAGTAGTAGGGCACGATGCTGCCGCGCTGCGGGAAGTCGCCGCACGCCCCCCGGCCGCCGCGCGCCTTGATCGCGTACCCGGGCGGGGAGAAGGGGATGCCGGCCTTGCGCAGGGCCGGGGCCCAGGTGCGTCCCATGCACTGGCCCGTCTTCAGGATCAGGTCCTTGAGCTGGGCGTCGTTGTAGATGTTGGTCGCCCTGGCCCGGCAGGGCAGGCGCGGCAGGCCCTTGATGAGGTACACGGAGTTGCGGGTCAGCGTGGTGTTGCGCGCGGGCAGGGTGACCGACGGCCGCTCGGCCCGGCGCGTGGGGGTGGCCCGCGGCCGGGTCGCCACCGGGTCGGGCTCCTCGCTGCGTGACCTGTCCGGGTCCGGCTCCTCGCTGCGTGACCTGTCCGGGTCGTACGTCGGGATCGCCACCGGCGACGGCGGGTCCGGGATGCGCGCCCTGGACAGCAGCGCCGACCCCAGGACCAGTAACACGAACACCACCGCGACCGCCCCCAGCAGCCCCCCGATCACCGCCCCGGCCCCCGACCGCCGCGGCGGCGGCCGCCACCCGTGCGGCGGCGTCCCGGGCCCGCCCCATCCCGCGGGCGGGGGCAACGGCGCGGGCCGCTGCCCGGGGCGAGGGGGAGGCGGCGCGGCGTACGGCCGCCCCGGCGGCTGCCCGTGCCCCGGCTGCCCGTGCCCCGGCCGGCCGGGGTATGGCTGCCCAGTGCCCGGTTGCCCAGCGCCGGGTTGCCCAGTGCCCGGTTGCACGGTGCCCGGCTGTCCATGACCCGCTTGCCCGGGGTACGGCCGGCCGGGGTGCGGACGCCCGTGCCGTCCTTGCCCGGGGTGCGGCGCGCCTGGCTGCCCGGGGTACGGCTGTCCGGACCCCGGTGGTGCCTGCGGGGGCCCGTACGGCCCGGGGCCCGGCGGCGGGCCGTGGTGCGCGGGTCCGGACGGACCTGGACCCTGGGGCGGCGGTGCCTGTGGTTCCGGTCCCCGCGGCGCGTACGGCGGGCGGTACGCCTGCGGCGGCGCCGGGGCGGCCTGTTGTGCCGGCCCGGCGGGATAGGAAGGTCGCGGGGCGTCCGGCGGGTACGGTTGTGGCGCCTGGTGCCCGTACGGCCCCGGTGTGCCCTGGGGCGACGGTGGCTCCTGGTGTCCGTACGGCCTTGGGGTGCCCTGGGGTGGTGGTGCCTGTCCGTACGGCCCCGGTGTGCCCTGGGGTGGTTGTGGTGGGTCCTCGGGTGGCACGCCCGGCGACGGGTACGACCGGGTGGCGGACGGCGGGACGGGGGGACCCTGGGGTGGCGGGTAGGGGTGGCGGCCGCCGGGGGGCGGTGGATGTTGTCCGTTGTGGGTCATATCCGGCCCCCCTTAACCGGCCTCAATGGGCCGCACTGATCTCCCCCGTCACAAGATCCACATTTTGCCGCATTTTGGGCAGAACTTTACTCATTTCCCTATAGTCACGGATGTCGCCGTATCTGGTTACATTCTGAAATCATCCGAGGTGATCTCCGCGATGTTCCGGAATCGCCGCCGCTCTCTGCCCTAGCTTCAATGCCATGAATCTGCAGCAGCTCCGTTATGTGGTCGCCACTGCGGAGCACCGCACCATGACAGACGCGGCCAGATCGCTGTACATCGCACAGCCCGCCCTTTCCCGTGCCATCCGCGATCTGGAACGGGAGCTCGGCATGACGCTCTTCGCCCGTTCCGGGCGGGGAGTGGTCGTGACCGCCCAGGGCCGCCGCGTCGTGAAGCTCGCCAGAGAGGCCCTCGACGCCGTGCACGAGATCGAGGCCCTCGCCACACAGACCCATTCCGGCGGCGAGTTACGCCTCGCGTCACCGCCCAGTCTGGAATCGGTCCTGGCGGGTCGTCTGCTGCCCGCGTACGTCGCCGAACATCCGGGCGTCCGCGTGCATGTGGTGCGGTGCGACGGGCGGGACGGCGTGGTCAACGCCATCCGCGAGCAGCGCGCCGACCTCGGCCTGACCGACCTCCCCGTCCCCGCCGACCTGGTCAGCCATCCCCTGGAACGGCAGGAGATCGTCCTGCTGTCGCCGCCCGGCCTCGAACTGCCCGACACGGTGCCGATGGTCCGCCTGAACGCCATGCGCCTGGTCCTGCCACCCCCCGGCAGCGCGCGGCGCCGCGAGTTCGAGCAGCTCTTCGCCACCTACGGCGTGCGGCCGGTGATCGCCGCCGAGATCGACGAGCGCGGCTCCTGGCCGATGGCGATCCGCGCCTCCTCGGCGTCCATGCTGGGGTACCGCGGCATGGCCGACCAGGCCGCCAAGGCGGGGCTGGTGGTGCGGTCCCTGGATCCGACGCTGCGCCGCATCATCGCGCTGGTGCACGCGCGCAAGCGCCTCGCCGGCATGGCGCAGGACTTCCTCTCGGTGGCCGAAGGCGCTTCCTCGGTCTGACCGTTTTGGAGCGTTCCCAGACGGCTGGTTCCGTCCGGCCGGCCCTGGGGCACGCGACGCCACGGCCCGCCGTGACGGCCGCCCGCCCGCGCGGTGTGGGGCCGCGCGGCGCTTCCCCGGCCCGGCGTACGCTTGCGGTGATGCACACTCCGCACACCCTGCGCCTGCGTGGCCGTGAGTTCCCTCCGGGAGACTTCGCCGTCATGGCCGTGGTCAACCGCACGCCCGACTCCTTCTTCGACCAGGGCAGGACGTACGGCTTCGACGCCGCCGTGCGGGCGGTGGACGAGGCGGTGCGCGCCGGGGCCGACATCGTGGACATCGGCGGGGTCAAGGCGGGCCCGGGTGACACCGTGGACGCCGCGGAGGAGATCCGCCGCGTCGCCGGCCTCGTGGCCGCGGTGCGAGAGGCCCACCCCGAGCTGGTGATCAGCGTGGACACCTGGCGCGCCGAGGTGGGCGAGGTGGTCGCCGAGGCGGGCGCCGACCTGCTCAACGACACCTGGGGCGGCCCCGACCCTCGCCTGGCGGAGGTGGCCGCCGCGTACGGCATCGGGCTGGTGTGCGCGCACGCGGGCCGCGCCGCGCCCCGCACCAGGCCGCACCGGGTCGGCTACGACGACGTGGTGGCCGAGGTCGTCGCGCACGTCACCATGCTGGCCGAGAGGGCCGTGGCGGCCGGGGTGCGCGAGGACGCCGTGCTGATCGACCCGGCGCACGACTTCGGGAAGAACACCTGGCACTCCCTGACGGTGAGCCGCCGCCTGCACGAGCTGACCGGCACCGGACTGCCGGTGCTGGTGGCCGTCTCCAACAAGGACTTCGTGGGCGAGACCCTCGGCGGCCTGCCCGTGTCCGAGCGCCACGCCGGCACGCTCGCCACCCTCGCCGTGTCCGCCTGGCAGGGCGCCCGCGTCTTCCGCGTGCACGACCCCGCGTCCGCGCGCACCGCCCTGGACGCCGTCGCCCGCCTGCGCTCCCTCAGCCGTACAGCACCGACAGGAACCTGATCAGGATGGCCTCCCGGGTCGCGGCGGGGAGGGCGTCGAGCACGGTGTTCACGACGGCCATCTCGGGCTGGCCCGAGCCGCCGAGGTCCACGCCGACGGACGCCGCCAGCTCGCTGAACGTCGCGTCGTCGAGGGCGTCGAGGTCCAGGGACGCGAGGATCTCCGGCAGCCCGTCCGGCACCTGCGCGGGTCCCTTCTCGCGGGCGGCGCGGGCCGAGGCGGCGATCACCTCCAGCATGGCGTCCACGCCGGCGAGCGTCACGCCGGTGACCGTGATGTGCAGGTTGGCGGGGATGCCGGCGTAGGAGAGCTGGGGCTGCAGGAACCAGCCGAGCTTGCGGGCCTCGTCGGACAGCACGAAGACGTCCACCTCGCCGTCCCCGGTGAACGCCACCAGCGACGAATCAGGCTCGCCGAGCACCCGCAGGCCGGGGATCTCGCCGATGCCGTCGATGAGGCGGCGGGTGGCGGCGAGGGTGTTCTTGGCGAGGTCGAGGTACCCGTCGCGGCCGATCGCGTTGAGTGTCGCCCAGGCGCCGCCGAGCGGGCCCGCCGACTTGGAGCTCTGCACGGTCGAGTTGATGATCGTGTAGCCGGGCCAGGCGCCGGAGGCGAAGTACGCCGCGCGGCGCATCGCGGGGTCGGCGAACAGCACCACCGACGCGCCCTTCGGGGTGTAGCCGTACTTGTGCAGGTCGCACGAGATGGACGTCACGCCGGGCACCGACAGGTCGAACGGCGGCACGGGCTGCCCGGCCTCGGCCAGCCACGGCAGCAGCCACCCGCCGACGCAGGCGTCCACGTGGCACGGCACCCCGCGCGCGGCCGCCGCCGCGGCGATCTCGGTCACCGGGTCCACCACGCCCTGCGGGTACGACGGCGCCGACGCCACCACCAGCACGGTCGCGGGCGTGATCGCCGCTGCCGTCGCCGCCGGGTCCGCCCGGAACGTCGCCGGGTCCACCGGCACCGCCACCACGTCCAGCCCGAGGTAGTGCGCCGCCTTGTGGAACGCCGGGTGCGCGGTCACCGGCACCACGATCTCCGCCCGCCCGGCGTCCCGCCGGACGTCCCTGGCCGCCTTCACCGCCAGCATGATGGACTCGGTGCCGCCGCTGGTGAAGATGCCCGGGGCGCCGGGGCCGCCGCCGAGCAGGCTCGCGACCGCGCCGACGACCTGCCGCTCCATCGCCACGACGCTCGGGAACGCCGTCGGGTCCAGCGTGTTCACTTCCAGCATCTGCGCGTACGCGCGGGCCGCCGCCTCGTGCACCTCGGCGCGGCCGGTGTCGTACACGTACGCGGTGACCTTCCCGCCGCGCACCTGCAGGTCGTCCTGCCGCAGCCGCGCGATCTCGGCGAGCAGCTCGTCGGCGGACCGACCGTTCTCAGGGAGCACGTGCCCTCCAGGCGCCGGTGACAGATCCCTACATGAGATCACATACCACCATGGAAGGGGCGCACGCGAGAGGGCCGGCCGGGCTCCCCGAACAGATGGCCGCCGGGGACCGGCGTTCAGGCGAGAGGGAGCCGGACGACGGCGCGCAGCCCGGGCCCGGCGTCCTCCAGGTGCACCGAGCCACCGTGGGCCCGCACCGTCTCCCGCACGATGGCGAGCCCGAGCCCGGCGCCGCCCTCGTCCCTGCTGCGCGCGTGGTCGAGGCGGGTGAACCGGTGGAACACCCGCTCACGGTCCGCCTCCGGCACACCCGGCCCGTCGTCGGTCACCACGACCACCGCCTGCTCCCGGGCTCTCAGCTCCACCGACACCCGCGACCTGGCGTGCCGCACCGCGTTGTCGAGCAGGTTGACCAGCACCCGCATGAGGTCCATGGCGTCGCCCCGCACCGCCGCCCGGTCCACCACGCCGAGCTTCACCAGCGCCCCGTCGTACCGCTCGGCGGTGGAGGCGACCAGGTCGCCGAGGTCCACGTGCTCCATGCGGTGCGGGCGGCGCCGCTCGTCCAGCCGGGCCAGGGTGAGCAGGCCCTCGGCGAGCCGGCTGAGCCGCATCGTGTCCTCAAGCACCCCCTCTGCCGTCTCCCGCCAGTCCTGGCCCTCGGGGTGGCCGAGCGCCACCTCCAGTTGCAGGCGGATGCTGGCCAGCGGGCTGCGCAGCTCGTGTGCGGCGTCCGACACCAGGGCCCGCTGGGACGCGCCGGCCGCCTCCAGCCGGGCCAGCATGGCGTTCAGGGTGGTCGCGAGGTCATGCACCTCGTCGCGGGCCTCGGGCACCGGCAGGCGGGCGGCCCGCGCGGTGCCGCTGATCTCCTCGGCGCCCCGGCGCAGCGCAGCGATGGGCCGCAGCGTCCGCCCGATGATCATCCAGCTCGCGACGGCCAGCAGCAGGAGCAGCAGGGGAGTGCCGACGACCAGCGTGTGCACCGTCGTGGAGATGCTGTCGGAGACGTCCTTGAACGACCGGGCGGCGATCACCGTGCGTCCCTGGTCGGCCTGCACGACGACCACACGCAGCGGGCCGGGGATGCCGTACGGCCCGCCGTCCACGAACAGCCCCCGGCCGCCCTGGCGCACGGCGCGGTCGCGGGCGGGCACCAGCGGCACCAGCCGGTCGGCGCCCGGCGTGACGTGCGTGATGCGCCCCCGGGAGTCCAGGACCTGCACGATCGTGCCGTCCGGCACCGTGATCGGGTCGTACAGCCGCCCGGCGTCCGCGAGCGTCGCCACGTCCCTGGCCCGCTGGTAGGCCACCTCGTCGGTGGACGTGATCAGCGCCCGCCCGAGCACCAGCACCAGCAGCCCCGCCGCCAGCGCCAGCGCCACGGCCAGCGCCGCCGACGCCGTGATCGTGAGCCGCAGCCGCAGGCTCCGCCGCCGCCACCACACCAGCGGCGCCGGCGCCCGCCACCCGGAGCCCTCGGCCCGCGCTGCGCCGCCTGCCCGGCCGGCGTCCCCGGGCCGCCCGGCCCGCGCTGCGCCGCCTGCCCGGCCGGCGTCCCCGGGCCGCCCGGCCCGCGCTGCGCCGCCTGCCCGGCCGGCGTCCCCGGGCCGCCCGGCCCGCGCTGCGCCGCCTGTCCGGCCGGCGTCCCCGGGTCGCCCGGGACGCGCGGCGCCGCTCGTGTCAGCCGCCATCGCCGGACAGCCGGTAGCCCGCGCCGCGCACGGTGCGCAGGGTGGTGCGCCCGAACGGGGCGTCGATCTTCCTGCGCAGGTAGCCGACGTACACCTCGACGACGTTGGGGTCGGTGTCGTAGGTGTCCCAGACGTGCTCCAGGATCTCGGTCTTGGACACCACCTCGCCGGGGCGGCGCAGCAGGTACTCCAGCAGGCCGAACTCGCGCGGCGTCAGCTCGATCGGCTCGCCGCCGCGGGTGACGGTGCGGGCCGCCGGGTCGAGCGCCAGGTCCCCCGCGCGCAGCACCGCGGGCCGGCGGCGGGCGCCGCGCCGCATCAGGGCACGCAGCCGCGCCACCAGCACGACGTAGGAGAACGGCTTGGTGAGGTAGTCGTCGGCGCCGAGGTCCAGCCCGTCCGCCAGGTCGTACTCGCCGTCCTTGGCCGACAACATCAGGATCGGCACCCAGTTCTCCTCGGCGCGCAGCCGCTCGCACACCTTGTAGCCCGACAACCCCGGCAGCATGATGTCCAGCACGACGGCGTCGTAGTCGCCCTCCCTGGCCAGGTGCAGGCCGTCCTCGCCGTCGTGGGCCAGGTCCACCGCGAAGCCCTCCGCCTGCAGCCCGCGGCGCAGCGCGGCGGCCATCCGCCTCTCGTCCTCCACGACGAGCACCCGCATCTGCCGACCCTTTCCGTCATTCCCGCCTGCTCGCCCCATCTTGGCCCCACCGGGCTGAGACGCGGCTGAGAGGCCTCTCAGCTCGTCTCAGCTTCGGCACAGGGGCCACCCGGCAGTCTGAACTCTGTCCGCTCCGGGCGACACCGGGCGGCATAACGTTGAGGAGTGACATGCCGTACAACACGACACGCGCCATGAAGTGGGGCGTCCCGGTCGCGGCCCTCACCGTCGTCGGCGCCGCCGTGGCCGCCGGGCCGGTCATCGCGGCCGTCCAGGGCGACCCCACGCTGCCCGAGCGTACCGCCGCCCAGTTGCTGGCCGAGGTGGCGAGGAACGCGCAGCGGGCCGGGCCCCCCGTCATGTCGGGCACCGTGGTCGCCACCACGTCCCTCGGCCTCCCCTCCCTGCCGCTGCCCGGGGGCACCAGCAGCTCGCCGATGGCCCTGCTGTCCGGCTCCCACACGGTGAAGGTGTGGTACGGCGGCGACGACCGGCTGCGGCTGGCGCTGCCGGGCTCGATGAGCGAGACCGACCTCATCTCCGACGGCAAGGGCCAGGCGTGGTTGTGGCGCAGCGACGCCAACACCGCCACCCGGTTCACCCTGCCGAAGTCGAAGGACGGCCACCGGACCCCGCCGCCGTCGTCCCTGGCGCCCGGCCTGACGCCGGACGCCATGGCCGCCCAGGTGCTGAAGGCCGCCGAGTCCAGCGGCACGGCCGTCTCGGTGGACAAGTCCCAGCAGGTCGCCGGGCGCCCGTCCTACCAGCTCGTGCTCACGCCCAAGCAGCCCGCCTCGCTGATCAAGGAGGTCAGGCTCGCGCTGGACGGGGAGAAGTTCATCCCGCTCCGGGTGCAGGTGTACGCCAAGGGCACCACCGAGCCGGCCATCGAGGTGGGCTTCACGCAGGTCACGTTCACCGCCCCGGCGCCGGAGAACTTCGCCTTCACCCCGCCCGCCGGCGCCAAGGTCGAGCACAAGGCCTTCGACGCGGAGTCGGCGCCTCCCGGCCTGTGGGGCGGCGACCACGGCAAGCCCGGCGCGTCGCCCGCGTCGGCGGACAAGCTGCGCACGTTCGGCAGCGGGTGGGCCACCGTCGCCGAGATCCCCTTCTCGGGGACCGGACCCGCCACGCCGCCCGCCGGCGGCGACCGCCGTCCCGGCGAGGCCGACCCCTCCAAGGTGCTCGACACCCTGCTCAAGTCCGGCAAACCGGTCTCCGGCCCCTGGGGCAGCGGACGGGTCATCCAGACCAAGCTGATCAGTGTCCTGATCACCGACGACGGCCGCCTGCTGGCCGGCGCGGTGACCCCGCAGGCCCTCACCGAAGCGGCCGGCCGCGGGTGACCACCGTCACGGGGCAGGGGGCGCACCAGGCGGCGCCCTCTCGCCCCACCCCCGCCACCGTCTGGCCCACGTCCGCGCAGGGAGCGCACGCCATGCCGACCACCCACGCCACCGCCGTCCAGCCGGACGCGGCGACCCCGTTCCCCGGGGACCACGCGATCGTGTCGCGGGGGCTGACCAAACGGTTCCGCGGCGGGCAGGTCGCGGTCGACGCGCTCGACCTGGTGGTGCCGCGCGGGTCGGTGTTCGGGTTCCTCGGGCCCAACGGGTCGGGGAAGACGACGACGATCCGCATGCTGCTCGGCCTGATGCGGCCCACCGGGGGCGGGTGCGAGGTGCTCGGGCGGTCCATGCCGGACGGGCTCGCGGCCGTGCTGCCCAAGGTCGGGGCCGTAGTGGAGGGGCCCGCGTTCTACCCGCACCTCAGCGGTGAGGCCAACCTGCGGCGGTACGACGCCGCCGACCCCACCGCCGACCCGCGCACCGTACGGCGCAGGGTGGCGGACGCCCTGGACCGGGTGGGTCTCGGCGCCGCGGCCGGGAAACGGTACAAGGCGTACTCGCTCGGCATGCGCCAGCGGCTCGCGCTCGCGGCCGCGCTGCTGACCCCGCGTGAACTGCTCATCCTCGACGAGCCCACCAACGGGCTCGACCCGCAGGGCACCCGCGAGGTGCGTTCGCTCATCAAGGACGTCGCCTCCGACGGGACCACGGTGTTCGTGTCGTCGCACCTGCTCGCCGAGGTGGAGCAGATGTGCACCGACCTCGGCGTCATGCGCTCGGGCCGGCTGGTCGCGCAGGGGCCCCTGCGGGAGCTTCTCGCCCAGCGTGCCCCCCGGGTCCGCGTGGAGACGGCGCAGGTCGCCCAGGCGGCGTCCGTGCTCAACCAGCTCGGCCTCGGCGGCCTGCGCACCGGCGACTTCGAGGTGACCGCCGACCTCGGCGACCTGCTTCCCGAGCGGGTCAACGCCGCGCTCGTCGGGGACGGCGTCGCGGTGCGCGGCTTCGCCGTCCAGCGGCCGAGCCTTGAGGAAGTGTTCGTGGACCTGACCGGGGAGGGTTTCGATGTCGACGGTTGAGACGACCACGCGGGGTACGCCGGCTCCGCTCGCGGAGACCCTGGGGACGGCGCCGGTCCTGGAGGGCGACGTGCGGAGCACACAGGCGGTGTCGCGGAGACCGCGGCCGGTGCGGGCCGCGTTCCGGCTGCTCGGGTCGGAGGTGAGCCTGACGCTCCGCAGGCCGAGGAACCTGGTGCTGATCGCCCTGGCGGCCAGCGTGCCGGTGATCCTCGGCATCGTGCTGCGGCTCGTGGGCGGGGACGACGACGCCCCGGCGATCGTGCTCCAGATCGGCGGGAACGGGCTGATGCTGACGTTCGCGTCGATGCTGATGCTGGTGCAACTGCTGCTGCCGCTCACCGTCGCGGTGGTCGCGGGGGACGCCGTCGCCGGCGAGGCCAGCCTCGGCACCCTGCGCTACCTGCTCACCGCCCCGGCCGGACGCACACGGCTGCTGCTGCTCAAGTTCGCCAACGTCACGATCTACGCGCTGGTCTGCTGCGCGGTCGTGGCCGTCGTCGCGCTGATCGTCGGGGTCGCGCTGTTCCCGGTGGGCCCGGTGCAGCTCCTGTCCGGCGCCACCGTCTCGGTCGCCGAGGGCCTGCTGCGCGTCGCAATGGTCGTCGGGTACGTCACCCTCGGCATGGCGGCGTTCGGTGCCGTCGGCATCGCCGTCTCGACCTTCACCGACGTGCCCATCGGTGCCGTCGCGGTGAGCGTGGTCGCCATGGTCTTCTCGCAGGTCATCATGCTGGTCCCGCAACTCGAGCCGGTGCGCCCGTACCTGCTGACCACCTGGTGGAACTCCTTCGACGGCGTGCTCCGCGACCCCATCGCCGCCGACGTGCTCGGCCAGGGCCTCCTGGTCTTCGCCGCGTACACCTTCGTCTTCGGCGCGATCGCCTGGTCCCGCTTCACCGGCCGCGACATCACCACCTGACCCGTCCACCCGCCTCCGGCCTCCGACGCCGGAGGCGGGGCCGATGGGCGGGACGCAGCGTCTCCCGCCCACCGGCGGTCCGGGGGAGCCGGCCGGATCGGCTCGGTCCGGCTTTCGGCTCGATCGGGCTTTCGGCTCGATCGGGCTTTCGGCTCGATCGGGCTTTCGGCTCGATCGGGCTTTCGGCTCGGTCCGACCTTCGGCTCGGTCCGACCTTGGATCAGACCGGCCTTCGGGGCAGACCGACCCTCGGACCAGACCGCTCTGATCGACTGAGGCCGTCTCAGACCGCTCTGATCGGCTCAGATCGGCTCAGATCAGGTCGGTCCGGGCCGGCTCCGGCCGGCTCGGGCCGCTTCAGGCGGCAGGTGTGCCGCGTCCGCGGCGCAGGGCCAGGGCGGCGACGACGAGGCCGATCACCCCCACGGCGAGGCCGGCGCCGGCCAGCAGCCGGGCGGTGCCGTCGGAGGCCGCCGGGCTGTGCGCGACGTTCTCGGCGTGCAGCGTCGGGCCGCCGGACGCCGCGGCGGACGGGGAGGCGGAGTGCGACGGGCCCGCGCCGTGCTCGTCCTCGCCGGAGGGGGCCACCAGCTTGAGGGTCGGCACCGGGCGCTCGGCCTCGGAGCCGTCGGCCTTCGGCTCGTCCGCCCACTTGACGACCTCACCGCTGGAGTAGGTCTGCGTCGCGGGGAACATGAGCTGGTCGGTGTCCTCGGGCAGCCCGCCGAGCGACACCTCGAACTCCTGGAACTGGTGCGGCTCGATCTTCCCCCCGGACCACGTGATCTTGGTCACCGCCTTGGTGATCTCGCCGTACTTCGACTGCACCGGCTTCGGCAGCTTCCCCTCGGTCACCTCGACCTTCCACCCCGGCAGCGGACGCACCGACACGAACGGCAACGGGTGGTCGAGCGGGAAGTCCACGACGAGCTTGGTCGTGGAGGCGTCGTCCCGCTCGTTGGGGACGCGGAAGGCCACCTTGCTGAAACTGCCCTTCTCGGCCGTGCCGGGCTGGATGGTGACGTGGGCGAACGCGGGCAGGGCGAGCCCCACGGTGAGGGCGAGGACGCCGGCGGCGACGGCGGCCACACGGCGCGCCGAGGTACGCAGGGACATTGAGAGGTCTCCACTTCGAATGGTCAGAGGAAAGGCGGGACGCGTCGGCGTCCATGGGAGGGCGCGGGACCGGCCGGCGCGACGTTCCCTGGCGAGGCGTGGCACGGGCGATCGTGACGAATCGCGCGGCCCGAACGATCCCCGGCAAGGGCCGTGCGGTCCGAACGATCCCCGGCAAGGGGCCGTGCCGTCCGGACGTTCCCCCGCAAGGGCCGTGCGGTCCCGTCGTTTCCCGGTAAGGGGTCGCGTGGTCCGGTCGTTTCCCGGTACGGGATCGTCCGGCCCGGACGCTTCGGGATCGCGCGGTCCGGACGGTCCCCGGTGGCGGGTCGTGCGGATCGGGCGCCGGGCGCATGTGGCCCGGTGCCGCGCCAGGGGCGATGGCGGCCAGGCGGCAATGGGGGCCGCCGTGTCTCGCGGGGTGTCAGGAGGCGGCGGGAAGTGGAGGACCGCGTCTGCGGACGGAGTTACGCAGCTCCCGGCGAGCCGGGGCGAGGTGAAGGTGACGGGGCGGGCGGGGCTCGCGACGCCACGGGACGCCTGCGGGGACGCCGGAGAGCAAGGCCAGCACACGCCGCAGGGCCCGCACCGCGAGCGTGCCGACCCGCCGCAGCACCGACCACAGGGCGGACTCGCCCTGGGCCAGCCACCAGCCGGTGATCAGCGTGGCGGTGAGGTGGGCCAGCAGCATGCCGATATCGGCACCGAGCCCGGCCTCGTGCGTGAGGTGGAGACGCAGCGGCGCCCCGCCGGCCGAGGCACCGAGGAGCTGATGCAGCCCCGCCTGCGTGCCGATCAGGAACAGGGTGATCGTCAGCGGCGACCGCTCCCGCCCGGCCACCAGCGCCGCCAGCAGCACGACCGCGCCGCCACCCACGCCCACGGCCTGCCACGCGGGCCCGGCCCCGCCGGCCACCCGGTGCCCGAGCACGGCAAGACCCACGCAGACGACCGTGAAGGCGGCCGCCCGCGCAAGACGCAGGGGGAGGCGGGCACGCATGACGCCCCACATAGTGTCACGCCCCGGGCACACCTGTCCCGCCCCCGCCAGGCATGTCCCCTGCGCACCCCCGGGCCCTCCCCATCGAAGCCGCTCGAGACACACCCACCCCCGGCTCCGCCCGTGCACGGCCTGAAAATTCCAGCAATCACCGTCTTCCGTGCCCTTCGAGCGACATACCGGATATGTCCGCGATGCGACCCGGGGGTCATCGTCCTGCACGCGAGGGGCTCCACCGGCTTCCCGTTGGGGTCCGCGGTCACCGGCACCGTCGGTGCGTGAGGTCGACCGCTGACAGTCGTTGTGGCGTTGGGCCGTCGGTCATGTGCATGGGTGCGGGTGGGGGGTGGGTGGCGGTTCGGAAGTTTCGGTGGCGCCGGGCTTTTCGATCGCAGGAGGTGACGGCGGGGGGTCGTGGGGCTGGAGCGTCGCAGGTGGTGGTGGGGGTGGGGGAGGCGTGCTCGCTGGTTGTAACGTCTGCCGCTTTGAGCGATTTGTCGCTACTGTTGCGCGCGGACCGCAGCTTTTGTGAGGGGCGAGGTGGTGGCCATGCGGCACTTCCTGGGGTTGCTGCTCGGGATCGTGATGACCGCGGTGCTGACGGCCGGTGCCGGGTGGGCCTCGCAGGACGTGGTGCGCGGTCTGGTGAGCGCGGCCGGTGGCGCGACCGCCGTCGACCCGGTGCGCGACACCAAGGCGCTGGTCGCGATCGGCGCCATGGCGGTGGCCGGGCTGCTGCTCGGGCTGGTGGTGGCCGGGCGGGTCTCGCCGCTGGCCACGTTCGTCCCCTCGATGGTGCTGCTCGCCTGGACGGTCATCTACGTCCTGGACGTCAACCGGGCCCTCGGGCTCGCCCCGACCGACCCCACGCTGGACGCGAGGATCGTGCAGGCGGGCCGGGGCATGCAGGACCTGCTGGCCAAGGGTGTCTTCGCGCTGATCGGCATCGCCCTGTTCATCCCGGTGCTGATGCCGTCCCGCTGGTCCGGGCGCGACGACGCCGAGGAGCCGTACGAGGAGGAGTCGGCCGAGCCCGCCGGTTACTACTGAGCCGCCGGCGTCCCTCTCCGGGTGTAGAGGTTGGTGACCACCTCCTCGATGGTGGACCCGGCGGGCGCGGTGGCCATCAGAGCCGGAAGGGTGCCGTCGAACGCCAGGCTGCCGTGGTCGATCAGCATGACCCGGCGGCACAGCCGCTCGATGTCGCCGAGGTCGTGGGTGGTGAGCAGCACGGTGGTGCCGCGTTCGGCGTTCAGCGAGCGCAGGAAGTCGCGCACGGCCGCCTTGCTCACCACGTCGAGGCCGATGGTGGGTTCGTCGAGCACGAGGACCGGAGGGTCGTGCAGCAGGGCCGCGGCGATGTCGCCCCGCATGCGCTGGCCGAGGCTGAGCTGCCGGACCGGCGTGTCAAGGAACGGGCCGAGCTCCAGCACCTCGCACAACTCGGCCATCCGCCGCCGGAACACCTCATGATCTACTTTGTAAAGGTGCCGGATCAGGGTGAAGCTGTTACGCAGCGGCAGGTCCCACCACAGCGTCGTCCGCTGGCCGAACACCACACCGATGTGCCGCGCCAGGGTGGTGCGCCGCCGTGAGGGGTCCAGCCCGGCCACCTGGACGCGCCCGCTGGTCGGCGTCAGGATGCCGGTCAGCATCTTGATCGTCGTCGACTTGCCCGCGCCGTTCGGCCCGAGGTACCCGACGAACTCCCCGGGGTCGACGCGGAACGACAGGTCGCGGACGGCGTGCACGACCTGTGTCTCCCGGCGCAGCCGGCCCACCCGCCGCCGCACGGTGAACGAGCGGCCCACCCCGTCCAGTTCGATCATGTCTAGCTCCCCGTGGATCGGTAGCGGCGTATCCCGGCCCGCCAGACCAGCGCGGCCAGGGTGGCGAGCATCAGCGCGGCGGCCGGGCTCAGGTAGCGGAGCCAGTGAGGGAGGCCCAGCGGGTCAGGGCGGTCCAGCACGAAAAGACCGGGCTGCCAGTTGACGAACGCCAGCGGCACGATGAACGTCACCCCCCGCACCAGGTCGGCGCCGTACACGCTGAAGGGGTACTGGGTGAGCTGCGCCCCGCCGTAGGTGAAGGCGTTGGCCAGCTCCGGCGCGTCGGTCAGCAGGAACTGCAGCGCCGCCCCGACGGTCCACACCGAGGCGAACAGCACGACGCCGCACACCACCATCACCGGGATCATCCAGGCGCGCTGCCACGGCACGTCCAGCGAGGGCAGCGCGATCGCCAGCACCACCGCGGCCTGCGCGACCCGCCCGGTGCGCTGCACGGTGAACCGCTCCACGGCCATCTGGACGAACGGGCTGACCGGGCGGATGAGCATGGTGTCGAAGCTCCCCGACCTGATGTGCTGGCCGAGCCGGTCGACGTTGCCGAACAGCAGGTCCGCCAGCGCGAACGAGACGCCCGCCGTGCCGTACAGGAACATCACCTCGTACAGGCCGAACCCGCCGAGGGAGTCGGTGTGCGCGAACATCACGGCGATGGCCGCGACGTCCAGGCTCGTCACCGTGAACGCCCCGAGCGTCAGCATCACCGTGGACGCGCGGTACTGCAGCGCCGCCCGGGTCCAGACGGCCGCCAGCAGCACGTACGCCCGCACCGCGCCGATCATCGCTCACCCACCCTGGATCACGACCTTCTTGCGCGCCGCCCGGGTGACCAGGGCGCCGAGGGCCAGGATGGCCGCCGCCCACAGCACCTGGAAGCCGAGCGCCGCGGCGACGTCGGCCTTGCCGAGGAAGACGTCGGCGGGGACCTGGACCAGCGCCGCCCACGGCAGGGCCCGCGCGAGCTCGCCCAGCCAGCCGGGGAAGATCACCAGCGGGAGCACCATGCCGCTGAAGAAGGTGGTCATGGCCAGGGCCAGCGACTGCACGCCCCGGTCGTCCACGATCCAGCACGACGCCAGCGCGATGAGGTAGCGCAGGGCGAAGCTCACCACGATGCCGAGCGCCATCGAGACGGCGAACGCCGCCCACGTGCCCGCCGACGACGGCCACCGGATGCCGAACAGCGCGGCCCCGGCCAGCGTGGGCGGGATGCTGCGGGCCAGGAACAGGAACGCGGCCCGCCCGAGGTCGTCGGCGAGGCTCCACATCTGCAGGGACGCCGGCCGCACCAGGTCGAGCGCGATGTCGCCGGTGCGCACCCGCTGGGACAGCTCCAGGCCGCCGCCGAACACCTGCATGGGCCCGATGAAGCCCTGGGTGAGGAAGCAGAACGTGATCGCGTCGGTGACGTCGTACCCGGCGAGCCCCGGGCGCGCCTCCCACAGGGCGATCAGCACGTAGGCGCGCAGCACCCCGAAGACGGTGTTGGTGAACGCCCCTGCCGCGGCGGCGGCCCGGTAGGTGGAGTGACGGCGGAAGCCGTACTTGAAGACGGTCAGATAGAGCGCGAAGGTCGGGCACCTCCAGATCCGGGGCGGAGGGGCAATCGTAAACCGGGCCCTCGGGCCGGGGCTCGGTATTTTGACGAGTCTCGGTATACCCCGTCGGGGTGACTGTGGCCTTCACCCCTCTTGTCCCGCTCTCACCAGGTCAAATCTCGGGGCAAGCTCTCGACAAATATGTAACGTCCATGTAAACCAGAACGTACTGGCGGGTAGATAGATCGGCTGCCCGCTTGGTTCGGGGATGGAGGTCCGGGGCGCATGCAGGAGGAGATCGACGTCGACGTATATCCCCGGTATCCCCTCAGTTGGCAGGCCGGGGCCTTCAACACCCTGCTGCGCGGCACCACCAAGCCCGCCTGCGCCCTGCTGCTGCGGCACGGCCTCGGTCTCACCCTCCTCTCGCGGGTGGTCGCCATGGGGGAGCGGCTGCCGATCCCCGTGCCGTCCGGGGTGTCCATCGTCAAGGACGGGCCGCGGCGCACCGAATGGGTGCGCACCGGGGAGCCGGACGAGGACAAGGTGGTGCTCTACTTCCACGGCGGCGGCTACTTCTTCTGCTCGCCCGCCACGCACCGCCCGATCACCTGCCGCCTGTCGGCGGTGGCCCGGCGGCCGGTGCTCGCCCTCGACTACCGCCAGGGGCCGGTGCACTCACTCGCCCAGTCGCTGTCGGACGCGCTGGAGGCCTACGAGGGGCTGCTCGGCCGTGGGTACGACCCGTCGGGCATCGTGGTGGCGGGCGACTCGGCGGGCGGGCACCTCGCTCTCACCACGCTGCTGGCGCTGCGCGACCGCGGGCTGCCGGCGCCGTCCGCCGCCGTGTGCCTGTCCCCCTGGGCCGACCTGACCGACGTCCGGCGCCGGGTGAACCGCTGGGCCGACCCCAGCCTGTCGGCGAGCCGGGTGGACTGGCTGGCCCGCCGCTGGACCGCCGGGCTCGACGCCCGCGACCCGCTGGTGTCCCCGGTGTACGGCGACTACCGCGGCCTGCCCCCGCTGATGGTCGTCACCGGCTCCACCGAGGTGCTGCGCGACGAGGGCCGCCGTGTCGCGCTGCGTGCCCGCGAGGCCGGGGTGCCGGTCACGTACGAGGAGTGGCCCCGCATGCCCCACGTGTTCCCCATCCTGGCCGACGTGGTGCCGGAGGCCCGGCTGGTGTTCCGCCACATCGCCCGTTTTCTCGGCGCGGTGTCCGCCACGCGGGACTCCGCCGCGGCCCTCGAACCGCCGTCCGCCGAGCAGGCCACGGACGCCGCCTGAGCCGGTACCGGAAGGCCGCGCCGAGGCCCTGGGGAAAGCGCCGGAGACGTCCGGATAGGGCCCCGGCGTCCGTAACCCCGCACGGGGCTCTCATCGGCATGACATGGACTTTTCCCTGACCGTGACAGCGTCTTTACGGACGGCGTCCGGGGTTTCGGGCCGGTGTCACATCCGTCCGTCGAGTCACACTGAGCACGTTGGTGACTTACTCCCAGGTATCAGTCACCTAACCTCTCATGCCGACTCGAACTAGTAGCCGCCGAACGGCCTTCGGGGGCGCCACAGTGGCTCGTGCCGTACCACTCGCAGAGAGGGCACCTACGGATGGCACGTGGCGCAGGCTCGCCCGGCGGGACGCCTCCGGGTGTCCGGCCGCTGACGGTGGGCGACCCGGTGATCATCGGTCGCTACCTTCTTCTCGGCCGTCTCGGCGCGGGCGGCATGGGCGTGGTGTACCTCGCCGAGCACCCCGAAGGCGGCCTTGTCGCGCTGAAGACCCCGCACGCCGTCCACCTCAACGACCCCACGCTGCGGGCCCGGTTCGCCGAAGAGGTCGAGCTGTCCCGCCGCGTGGTGCCGTTCTGCACCGCCGCCGTCCTCGAGGACGGCACCGACCGCGACCGCCCGTACCTCGTGACCGAGCACATCCCCGGCCCTTCCCTCTCCCAGGTCGTCGGGGCGCGCGGGCCGCTGACGGCGGACCTCGCGTACGGCGTCGCGCTCGGCGCCGCGGCGGCGCTGGTCGCCATCCACGAGGCCGGGTTCGTGCACCGCGACCTCAAGCCCGGCAACGTGCTGCTGTCGCCCAAGGGCCCCCGGGTCATCGACTTCGGCATCGCCCGCGAGGTGGACGCCGCCGTCGCCCACACCCAGGCCGGGCAGATCATGGGCAGTCCCGGCTGGGTGGCGCCGGAACGTCTCACCGGCGGCCCCGCCATCCCCTCCTCCGACGTGTTCGCCTGGGGCTGCCTGGTCGCCTACGCCGCCACCGGCCACCACCCGTTCGGCACCGGGGACGCCGAGGCGCTGACCCGGCGCATCCTGGTCGAGCAGCCCCGCCTGGGGTCGGTGCCGAAGCTCCTGTGGGACCCGGTGTCGGCCGCGCTCGCCAAGGAGCCCGGCGCCCGCCCGTCGGCCGCCGCCCTGCTGTCGGCGCTGCTGCACGCCGGGGGAGTGGACCCGGCGTGGGACCCCCGCGAGGCCGTCGCCGCGGTCCTCGAGGAACTGTGGGTCCCCGTGCCGCACCCCGTGGGGCGGCTGAAGATCTCCGACGAGGACGCCCCCGCCGAGGGCACCACCACCGGCGCCCGTGCCGCCCGCCGCGCCGCCGCCCGCCGCGGCCACGTCTCCCACGCCGGCTTCGCCGCCCTGGCCACCGTCACCATCGCCGCGGTGACCGTCGTCGCCGCCGGCACCGGCGGCAACAGCATCAACCCCATCTCCGACCCCGGCACCCCCGAACGGGTGCCGTTCGTCATGCCCTTCCACGACAGCCGCACCCCGACCGGCCCGTCCGGCGCCACCCTCCCCGTAGCCGCCGCCTCCGGCCCCCACGCCTCCACCGCCCCCGGCAGCCCTCCCGGTGTGGCGGTCACCCCCGGCCCCGCCAAGACACGCTCCGGCCCACCCACCGGCGACCCGGGCGGTCCCGGCGACCCCTGGCAGTCCCAGATGCCAAGACCCACCGGCGTCCGCACCACCACCCGCCCTCCTGACCCCGCCCCCTCCCCGACCTGCGCCGACCGCCGCGGCCGCGAGAAACCCTGCCAACCCACCCGCACCCAGCAGCCCCGCCCCACCCGCACCCCCAAACCGACCGTCAGCATCAGCCAGGTCCCCGAATGGGGCGACGGCGAAGACCCGTCCGCCACCCCCACCGCCGTCCCGACCTTCACCCCCACGGCGACCTCCAGCACAACCTGACCCAGCGATCACAGAGTTCACCTGGCCCGCCCCGCCGGTTCGCCGGGGTCAGTCCCTATGCTGCTTGCCGGACATGCCGGACAGGGAGTGGTGGATGAGCCAGGGGACGTGGCAGGGCGCGGTGGGGCCGCGGCGGGACGGCGCGGCGGTGGAGCTCGCCGGTGTCGGTGTCAGGGTGGGCGGGGGCCGGTCGCTGGTGTCGTCGGTGGACTGGCGGGTCGAGTACGGGAGCCACTGGGTGGTGCTCGGGCCGAACGGTGCCGGGAAGACCACCTTGCTGTCCGTCGCCGCCGCCGTGAGGCATCCCACCACCGGGACGGCGACCGTCCTCGGTCACCGCCTGGGGCGGGTCGACCTGCGGGAACTGCGCCGCCACATCGGCCTCGTCGCCGTCGGCAGGCGCCTGGTGGACGAGGAGTTGATGGAGGAGGAGGGCCTCACCGCCCACCAGGTCGTCCTGACCGGTCACACCGGCACCAGCGTCCCTCTGTGGGACCGCCTCGGCCCCGCCGAGCACGACCGCGCCCACGCGCTGCTCGCCGACCTGGGCTGCAAGGACCTCGCGACCCGTCACTTCGCGGTCTGCTCCCAGGGTGAACGCGCCCGGGTCCGCGTGGCCCGCGCCCTCATGGCCGACCCGGCGGTCCTCATGCTCGACGAGCCCTTCGCCGGCCTGGACCTGCCGGCCCGTGAAGACCTCATCGCCGCCCTGGAGGACCTGGCCCGCTCGCGTCCTTCCCTGACCACCGTCCTGGTCACCCACCACCTGGAAGAGGTCCCCGCGACCACGACCCACGCGCTGCTGATGCGCGACACCAGGGTCCAGACCGCGGGCCCCACCCAGGAGTCACTGACCGCCGAAACCCTCTCCGCCTGCTTCTCCCGCCCCCTGACCCTCACCGAAGCCGGCGGCCGCTGGTACGTCCGCGCCACCCGCACCCCCTGACCCCTCCAGCTCGAACCACACCACCGTCCCGGCACCGCGCCGCTCGAACCCCCACCGCCCCGCGATCCGGTCGACGAGCAGCAGCCCCCGCCCGTCCGTCTCCTCCACCCCGGGCACCCGCACCAGCGGCACCGTCCCCGCCCCGCCGTCCTCGACCGCGACCACCACCCCGCCGCCGGTGAACGCCACGGAGACCAGGAACTCCCTGCCCGCCGCGTGCCGCACCACGTTCCCCGCGAGCTCACTGACCAGCAACACGGCGTCCTCCCGGCACGCATGCCCGTCCCCGAGCACCCCGGCGACGAACCGTCGAACTCCCCGCACCTGCTCCGCGACCGGGGCGAACGTCCGTGACAACGTCGGACCCACCGTGCCCGCCGTCCGCGCGGCCGTCCCGGACGCCTGCCTGGTACTTGGCTGAGGAGCCACTCCCACCTCCATTGACTACTTACGGTGTGTGATTGGTCACTCACGATGGCAGACATCGTGCATGCTTGCACGGCAATCACACTAAGAACCCAAGCGGTCACAGTGCGTTGTAGCCTTGCGGTGTCCTGTGCATGGAGGTGGTGAAGTGGCAGCCAAGAACGGCATGACCCTGCGCGCCCAGTGGCTCGGGCGGGAACTCCGGGCGCTACGGGAGGCCGCCGGTCTCAGGCTCCCCGAAGCCGCGGAGTACATCCAGCGCGACGGTGCCACTGTCAGCCGGCTCGAGACCGGCCTGTACCCCGCCCGCACACCCGACGTCCAGGCGTTGCTCGACCTGTACGGGGTGACCGATCACCAGCGGCGCGCCGGCCTGATGCGGCTCGCCGCGGAGGTCTGGCAGACCGGCTGGTGGGACGGCTACTCCGGCGACCTCGCCAAAATGATGATCGACTACGCCTGGGTGGAATCACGGGCATGCGTCATCCGGTCGTTCGACGCGCTGGTCGTACCGGGACTGCTCCAGACGCCGGCGTACATGCGCGCCGTGATCCAGAAGTCCGACTTCGACAACGCCCTTACCTCGTCCGGCACTCAATTCCGGCTCGAACGTCAGCGCATTCTCACCACAGAGGATCCATCGACGATCAAAGCCGTGCTCGACGAAAGCGTGCTGCGCCGTGTGGTCGGCGGCCCCGCCACGCTCAAGGAGCAGCTCACGCACCTGATCGATATGGCCCAGTGGCCCAACATCGAAATACGGGTGCTGCCCTTCAGCACGGGTGCCCATGCCTGCCTGGACGGATCGTTCATCATCTTCGAGATGCCGGAGCCGTATCCCCAGGTCGGTTACGTGGACACACCCGCCAGAGGAATCTATGTTGAGCAAGAGGCAATGGAGAAACTTATCCTCAAATATGAGCAGATACAGCGCGATGCCCTAGAACCAAGGCAGTCGGCGGAAATGATCAGAGCGGTGCTCGGCACCATCTGAGAACGTACGCATGGAGATGACATGGCGCCCCCTGAGCAACAGCCGTACGCGGCCTGGCACATCAGCAGTTTCAGCCCCAATGCGGGTTCCAATTGCGTTGAGGCGGGCCCCATGCTGGACGGCAGCGGGCGAGTCGCGGTGCGGCACAGTCGTCACCCCGACGGCCCGGTGATCGTTTACACGCGGGCCGAGTGGGACGCCTTCCTCGCGGGGGTGCGGGCGGACGAGTTCGACTTCGACTAGGGCTTCAGGCCGCGTCGATGCGGCGTCGCGCCAGCTCGTGGCCTGCCTCGGCCGGAGTGACGCCGAGGGCGTCCGCGGTGGTCAGCAGTTCGGTGACGGTGTCCTCTATGGCGTTGACGCGGGCGAGGGACTCCTCGGGGGTGAGGCCGTGGAGTTCGGTGGTCATGGCGTTGATGACGCCGCCGGCGCTCGCGATGTGGTCCGGGATCCAGGTGATGGCCCGCTGATGCAGCAGATCGGCGGCCTCGGGGGTGTCGAGCTGGTTGTTGGCGGGTCCTACCACGGCGCGGCAGCGCAGGGCTCTCACGACGTGTGGGGTGAGCAGGCCGCCGAGGGCCGCGGGGATCAGGTAGTCGGCGTCCGTGGAGATGATCTCTTCGGGGGTGCGCCAGGTGGCGCCGAGTTCCCCGGCGAGGCGCTTCTTGGTGTCGTCGATGTCGGTGACGGTCAGCACGGCGCCTTCGGCGGCCAGCAGGCGGGCGAGGTGTTCCCCGACGTGGCCGAGGCCGATCAGCGCCATGCGGCGGCCTTTCAAAGTCCTCTCGCCGTGCAGGTGGCGGTTGACGGCACGTAGGGCGGCGAGTGTGCCTTGCGCGGTGTGGGGGGAGGAGTCGCCGCTGCCGCCGAGCTCTCGTGGTCTGCAGAACACATGGGGAGTGACGTCGCCGATGACGGCCATGTCGGCGGGGGAGGTGCCCACGTCGGGGCCGATCGCGTACCTTCCGGCCATCGACTCGACGGCGTCGGCGACGTCGTACAGGACGTCGCGGCGCCGGGGCTGGTCCAACCGGGTGCCGGGGGGCAGGGCCACGACGGTCTTGCCGCCGCCGGCGGCCAGGCCGGCCGCGGCGAACTTGAGGGTCATCGCGGCCGACAGGCGCAGGGCGTCGGTGAGGCCGTCGCGCCAGCCGGGGTAGTGCCAGAGGCGGAGGCCGCCGGCGGCCGGGCCCAATGCGGTGGAGTGGACGGCGAGGACGACCGGCAGCCCGGAGCGCCGGCCCCGCCGGACAAGGATCTCTTCGTGGTCCAGCATGGGTGTCCCTTCTCTCATGTCCAGACGATAACCAAGGCCGCTGGACATTTGCCCTGCTGAGCAGGTCCGCACCGAACGAATGGCCGAAAGAACCACTAAAGTCCCGGGCATGGATGAACTTGATTCGGAGATCGTGCGGCTTCTCCAGACAGATGCGCGGCAGTCCAACCGCGAGCTGGCCCGCAAGCTCGGCGTGGCGCCCTCGACCTGCCTGGAGCGGGTCCGCGCGCTCACCCGGCGAGGCGTCATCCGGGGCTACCACGCCGACATCGACCCGGCCGCGCTCAACCGCCGCGTCCAGGCGTTGGTGTCGGTGCAGATCCGCCCGCTCAGCCGCGGCGTCATCGACACCTTCCAGGACTTCGCCGGCGCTCTCCCCGAGGTGCTCAGCGTCTTCGTGATCTCCGGCGGCGACGACTTCGTCCTCCACGTCGCCGTGCAGGACCTGGACAGTCTGCACTCGTTCCTCATCGACCGGCTCAGCAAGCGCCGGGAGATCACCGGCTTCCGCACATCGATGATCTTCCAGCGGGTCGGCAACGCCGCCCCTGCGCGCCTCCCCGAGCCCTCCCGGACCTAGCCCGTCAGTCGTCCAGGCGGACGGTGACGGTGACGCGGCCCGCCTCGTCGCGCCTGGCGACCGCGTGGCCGGTGCGGTCGGTGCCGTCCAGGTGCAGCGATATCGGCCCTCCCTCGGCGAGGAAGTTGCGCCACCAGGTCTTGGCGTCGGGAAACTGCACGCCGATCGTGACGGTGTCCGCCGTGCGGCGGAAGGCGACGGGGGTGCTGAAGGTGCGGCCGGAGCGGCGTCCGGTGTAGGTGACGACGGTGAGGTGTCTGCTGATCAGCCGGCCCCAGCGAGGGGACGAGTGCAGCGTCATGACGCAGGAGTTGAAACGGCCGACCGCTCGTCTCGGTAGTTGACGCACAGAATCCTCCATCACGAGGGGTTTCTCTGGCCGCCAACCTAGCTTTCCGTCGCGGTCACAGGAGGCGGTGGGTCCAGCGGCCGGCGAGGAGGGTGCCGATCACCTCCATGTCGCGGAGCTTCGACGGGGAGAGGCCGGACGGGTCGGTGGGCGTGATGAGGAGGTCGGCGGCGCTGCCAGGGGTGAGGGTCCGGCCCCGGGTGGACGCGGCCAGGGCGGCCTCCAGGGTGAGGGACTGCTCCGGGTGCCATGGGTCGCGGGTGTCGTCGGTGCGGGTGACGGCCGAGGCGATGCCGTCCCAGGGGTCCAGGGGGGCCACGGGGGCGTCGGAGCCGAACTCCAAGGTGGCGCCCGCCGCCGCGAGGGCGGCGTAGGGGTAGGCGCGGTGGGTGTGGCCCTTCCAGTACGTATCGGCGATCTCGCGGTCGTCGGGGGCGTGGGCCGGCTGCACGCCGGCGACCAGGCCGGGACGGGCGAACCTCGGCAGGTCGGCGGGGGTGACGAGCTGGGCGTGTTCGATGCGGCCGGGGCAGCCCACCGCTTCGAAGGCGTCCAGGGTGATGGCGACGGCCAGGTCGCCGATGGCGTGGACGGCGGGGTGGACGCCGTGGGCGCTGGCCAGGGCCATCAGGGTGCGCAGCTCCTCGGGGGCGATCTCCAGGGAGCCGCGGGAGGATGTGCCGGGGTAGGGGATCTCGCAGTAGGCGGTCTTGGTGTTGAGCGAGCCGTCGGTGAAGATCTTGACGGGCCCGACCTCCAGCAGGTCGTGCGGGCCGGCCGCCTGGCGGGTGCGCGGCCCCCGCCCGGGGACTCCCTCGCCGTCCGGGCCGCCGGTGCGCGGGCCCCGCCCGGCGCCGTCCGGGACGGGGACCTTCTCACCGGTGCGCAGACCGCGGCCGATGGCCTCCTCCAGGCGGTTGCGGGGGATCGAGCAGACGACCCGCACATCGAGCCGGTGTGCCTGCGCGCGGCGGCTCCAGTCGGTGACGTTGTCGGCCATCTCGAAGTCCTGGATGCCGACCACGCCCCGGGTGGCGGCCGCGGTGGCGGCCTCGGCCACCCAGCGGTCGAGCTCCTCCTGCGGGGCTCTGGGCAGGGCCGCGACGGCGGCGTAGCACTCCTGCTCCCGCAGCACCCCGGTCGGGTGGTCGCCGCGGCCGATCAGGGTCAGGGCCGCCGGGCTGAGCCAGACGGTGTGCAGGTCCTGGCTCATCAGGACGAGGGCCGCACCCGGGGCCACCGACTCCAGCAGCGCCTTGTCCGGCGCGTCCGGCCACAGCCCGTCGCGGAAGCCGAAGCCCACGGTGAGCCCGGACTCCTGGGGCGCCGCCGTCATCAGCGCCACCGCCTCGCGGGCCGAACGCGCCCCGGACAGGTCCACGCGGCGCCGTGTCTGCGCCCACTGGACAGCGTGCACATGCGTGTCCCACAGCCCCGGCAGCACGGTGCCGCCCTGGACGTCCACCGTCTCCGTGCCGGGCGGCGGCTCGGTGCCTGGCTCCGCGATCAGGCCGCCGACGATGAGGACGTCACGGACGGGGCCGCCGAGACCGGCACGGGCGTTGCGCAGCAGCAGTGAGGACATGCCCTGCATGCTAGAGCCGCCCGGCGGACCCGGGCCGATCCAGGCGGGAAACCGCCCCCGCTCAGGGGTACGGCCCGGGAAACCGATCGATCTTCCAGGGCCTCACCTGAACAATGGGGGCACCTGTGCCAAACCGGGAGGACCGGCCACGTGCGCAAGACCATGGTCCCGCTGCTGGTGACCGTCCTGATGGTGTTCTCGGCCTACCAGCTCCTGACGCCGATCCTGGCCCCCCTGTCGCGCGAGCTGTCGCTGAGCGAGAGCCGGCTCGGGATCGTGATCACGGTCGGGGCGGCGACGCTGACCCTCACCAGCCCCCTCTGGGGGCACGTGCTGGCGGTGGTCGGGCTGCGGACGGTGCTGGTGACCGGGCTGGTCCTGACGACGGCGGGACTCGCGGGGTTCGCGGCCGTCGCGCGGGCGGGGCTGGACGGCGCGCTGTCGCCGGCGGCCACCTTCTGGCTGATGATCCTCACCCGCGGGGTGACGTTCGGAGCGGGCATCGCGGCCATGCCCGTCGCGTCGGTCGCCGCCGCGAGCGTCATCACCGGCGGCGAGACCGAGCGGACACGCGCCATCGGGCTGGTGAGCGCCGCGCAGAGCAGCTCGCTGATCCTCGGCACGGCGGGCGGCGGCGCGCTGGCGGTGGTGTCGCTCCTGCTCCCGGTGTACCTGGCGCCGGTGGTCACCGCCCTGCTCGTCGTCTGGGTGCTGATCGCCGTACGGCCGGTGCCGGCGCCCCGGGACCGGGGGCCGCGCACCGCAGGCCCGCGCCCCTGGGAGGCACGGCTGTGGCCGCTGCTGACCACCGGCTTCTTCCTCTACCTGTCTCTCGCCCTCATCCAGGTGATCATCGGCTTCCTCGTCGCCGACCGCCTCGGCCTCGACCCGCAGGGCACCGCAGGCGCGGTCGGCATCGCCCTGTTCGTCGCCGGCGTCGTGATCGTCGCCGTCCAGGGCGCCGCCGTCCCGGCCCTCGGCTGGCCCCCGCTCCGCCTCCTCCGCGTCGGCATCCCCGTCACCGGCGCGTCCTTCGCCGTCCTGCTCACCGCCGCCCACCTGTGGACCGTCACCGCCGCCTTCGTCCTCATGACGCTGGGCCTAGGACTCGCCGTCCCCGGCTTCACCGCCGCCACCACCCTGGCCGTGGGCCCCGCCCAGCAGGGCGCCGTCTCCGGCCTCATCGGCGCCACCGTCGGCACCACCTTCATCGCCGGCCCCCTGCTCGGCACCGCCCTCTACGAGGTCAGCCCCGAGATCCCGATCCTCGCCTCCCTGGCGGCCGTTCTCGTCGCCCTCGGCCTGGTGTGGCTCTCCCCGGCCGCGCGCCCGCTGGTGCCCGCACCGCAGGACGCCAAGAGCTGAGGCGGGCCGCGCGGCCGTCAGGCAGCGCGGCCCGCCCGCCGGTCAGTGCGTGGTGGCGAACTGTTCGGACTCGGTGGAGTCCTTCAGGGCCACCGTGGAGGAGTCGGGGGCTACGGCGGTGCTGACCAGGTCGAAGTAGCCGGTGCCGACCTCCCTTTGGTGGCGGGTGGCGGTGTAGCCGGTGCGTTCGGCGGCGAACTCCTCCTCCTGGAGGCGGACGTACGCCGGCATGCCGTCGTCGGCGTAGCCGCGGGCCAGGTCGAACATCGAGTAGTTCAGGGAGTGGAAGCCGGCCAGGGTGATGAACTGGAAGCGGTAGCCCATGTGGCCGAGTTCGCGCTGGAACTTGGCGATCGTGGAGTCGTCCAGGTGTTTCTTCCAGTTGAAGGACGGTGAGCAGTTGTACGCCAGCATCTGGTCGGGGTACTCGGACTTGACGGCCTCGGCGAAGCGGCGGGCCACGTCCAGGTCGGGTGTGGAGGTCTCCATCCACAGCAGGTCGGCGTACGGGGCGTAGGCGAGGCCGCGGGCGACGCAGGCGTCCACGCCGCCCCGGACGCGGTAGAAGCCCTCGGCGGTGCGCTCGCCGGTGGTGAAAACGGCGTCGCGGGGGTCCACGTCGCTGGTCAGCAGGGTCGCGGCCTGGGCGTCGGTCCGCGCGATGATCAACGTCGGGACGTCGCAGACGTCGGCGGCCAGGCGGGCCGCGTTGAGGGTCTTGATGTGCTGGCCGGTGGGGATGAGCACCTTGCCGCCGAGGTGGCCGCACTTCTTCTCCGAGGCGAGCTGGTCCTCCCAGTGCACCCCGGCGGCGCCCGCGGCGATCATTCCTTTCATCAGTTCGAAGGCGTTGAGCACGCCGCCGAACCCGGCCTCGGCGTCGGCGACGATCGGCGCGAGCCAGTGCGGCGCCTTGGTGTCGCCCTCGGACCAGGTGATCTGGTCGGCGCGCAGCAGCGCGTTGTTGACGCGGCGCACCACGGCGGGCACCGAGTTGGCGGGGTAGAGGCTCTGGTCGGGGTAGGTCTGGCCCCCCAGGTTGGCGTCCGCGGCGACCTGCCAGCCCGACAGGTAGATGGCCTTGAGACCGGCCTTCACCTGCTGGACGGCCTGGTTGCCGGTGAGCGCGCCGAGGGCGTGCACGTAGTCCTCGGTGCGCAGCAGCGACCACAGCCGCTCGGCGCCGAGGCGGGCGAGAGTGTGCTCCTCCTGCACGGAGCCCCGCAGGCGGACGACGTCCTCGGCCGTATAGGTCCGTTCGACGTCCGCCCAGCGCGGGTCGCTCTCCCACTCACGCCGCAGCTCGTCTGCAGCTCCCTTGAGGCGATCTTTCATTTTGACTCCTTTGGCGTCCTCTGGGCGCTTGATTCGAGTCTGCGACGGGAAAGGCCCGGGAACATAGCCCTGATCATGGAAAAACTCACCACAATTTCGCCTTGGGCTAATACTGGCCAGTCTTCTGAGCAGAAGAAATGCAAAGTTTTCCCTATGGCCTAGACCAATTCTTGTGATCTGGATCATCGGCGGCCGGCCGGCGGACCCTCGTTCAGCCCTGCAGAGCAGGGCATACCGTCTCCCGGAGTCCGCCCCGGCCCGCATCAAGCCGCCCTTGACCCGCCTTCGATCCCCGGCACGCCCATCGGATGGCCCGTGCCTCTGGAAGAAACGTGAAAATTGCGCTTAGGATCGTGGTATGGCGTCCTTGGTGGGAGAAGAATCTCTGACTTTGACCCAGGAGCTCGACCTCCTCGCGTTCGGCCAGCGTCTGCGGCACCTGCGCAAGCAGCGCGGCCTCACGCTGTCCGAGCTCGGCGAGCGCGTCGGCCGGGCGCCGAGCCAGCTCTCCCTGCTGGAGAACGGCAAGCGCGAACCCAAGCTGTCCCTGCTGAAGTCCCTCGCCTCGGCGTTGTCGGTGCCGGTCGAGGAGCTGCTGCGCCGCCAGGCCCCGAGCCGCCGCGCCCAGCTGGAGATCGCCCTGGAGGAGGCGCAGCGCGACCCCCTGTACGCCGGCCTCGGCCTGTCGCGCCTGAAGGTCTCGGCCCGGGTGCCGAACGACGTGCTCGAGCACATCCTCGGCCTGTACGAGGAGCTGCGCGCCCGCCAGGCCCGGGGCACCGCCACCCCCGAGGAGGCCAGGGCCGCCAACGCCGAGCTGCGCCGCAAGCAGCGGGAGCAGGGCAACTACTTCGCCGAGATCGAGGCCGCCGCCGCCGAGGCCCTCGGCGCCGTCGGCTACCGCACCGGCCCGCTGTCCCAGGGCACCGTGCAGGCCCTGGTCACCCACTTCGGCTTCACCGTGCGCACCGCGCAGGACCTGCCGCGATCGGTCCGCTCCATCACCGACCTGCGCAACCGCCGCATCTACGTGAAGAACGAGCAGCTCGGCATGCACACCCCGCGCACCATCCTGCTGCAGACCCTCGGCCACCTGGCGCTCGGCCACCACCGGCCCCGCGACTTCGCCGACTTCCTGCGCCAGCGCACCGAGGCCAACTACTTCGCCGCCGCCGTGCTGGTCCCCGAGGCCACCGCCGTGCCGTACCTCAAGGAGGCCAAGCAGGACCGGGCCCTGTCGGTGGAGGACCTGCGTGACGTGTTCGCCGTCTCCTACGAGATGGCCGCGCACCGTTTCACGAACCTCGCGACCCACCACCTGGGCCTGGTGTGCCACTTCGTGCGCAACGACGCGGGCGGCATCATCTACAAGGCCTACGAGAACGACGGCATCGTGTTCCCCGCCGACGAGCAGGGCGCCATCGAGGGGCAGCGCATGTGCCTGCGCTGGTCGGGACGCCAGGTGTTCCTCTGCCCGGACCGCTTCTCGGTGCACTACCAGTACTCCGACTCGCCCACCGGCACCTACTTCTGCGTGGCCCACGTCGACCCGTCCCGCGAGCGCGACTTCGCGATCACCCTCGGCGTGCCGTACCGCGAGTCGCGGTGGTTCCGCGGCAGGGAGACCACCAACCGCACCCGGTCCGACTGCCCGAACGGGGACTGCTGCCGCCGCCCGCCGGCCGAGCTGACCCAGCGGTGGGAGGGGTACGCCTGGCCGTCCGCCCGGGCCAACTCCCACGTGCTCGCCGCCCTGCCGCCCGGCTCGTTCCCCGGCGTGGACGAGGCCGACGTGTACTCCTTCCTCGAGCGGCATGCCGCCGTCTGAGCCCGGAACGCGATGAGGAGGCCCCGTCGGCAGGCGAATAGAGTGATGAGGACGTTTCACGACGGGGGGTTCGTGCGTGCTGCCTGAGGTCGAGGAATGGCTGCGCGCCCGCACCACGGCATCGGCCGACTGGCCGCTGGACGCGCTGCTGGCCGCCAAGGGCGGCACCACCATCAGCGTGGTGCTCCCCGCCCGCGACGAGCAGGAGACCGTCGGTGACATCGTCGCCGCCATCCGCCGCGACCTGGTGGAGGCGGCCCCGCTGGTGGACGAGCTGATCGTCGTCGACTCCCGCTCCACCGACGACACCGCCGCGCGGGCGGTGCGGGCGGGCGCCAAGGTGTTCGGCCAGGACGAGATCCTGCCCGGCCTGCCCGCCATGGACGGCAAGGGCGACGTGTTGTGGAAGTCCCTCGCCGTCACCACCGGCGACCTGCTGGTGTTCGTGGACGCCGACCTGCGCGAGTTCCGCACGTCGTTCGTCACCGGCCTGCTCGGCCCCCTGCTCGCCGACCCGTCGGTGGCGCTGGTCAAGGGCTGCTACGACCGTCCCCTGCGCGAGGCGGGCGAGGGCGGCGGCCGCGTCACCGAACTGGTCGCCCGCCCCCTGCTCAACCTGCACTGGCCGCTGCTCGCCGGCTTCGTGCAGCCGCTGGCCGGGGAGTACGCCGCCCGCCGCACCGCGCTGGAACGGGTCCCGTTCGCCACCGGCTACGGCGTGGAACTCGGCCTGCTGATCGACCTGCTCGACGAGGCGGGCCTGCCCGCACTCGCCCAGGTGGACCTCGGCCGCCGCGTGCACTCCCACCAGTCCACCGAAGCCCTCGGCGTGATGGCCGGCCAGATCATGCACACCGCGTGGACCCGCCTGGAACGCCAGTGCAAGGTCATCTCGCTGCACCCCCCCGCCCCCGCCCTCACCCAGTTCCGCCGCGGCCCCGGCCTGCACGTTCCGATCACGCGAAACGTCCTGCCGGGCGAGCGCCCGCCCATGATCCAGGTCCCCGAGTACGCCGCCGCGCGTCTTCCCGGGACCCGCCCGGCCTCCGGCACGACGGCGTCCTGAGCGGGTGCCGCCGCTGAGTGCCGGGCGTCCGGCTCAGCGCCCGCACGTGAGGCGGCCCTCGGCGGGGACGCGCAGGCGCAGCAGGTAGTCGTCGACCGCCCGCCGGGTGCAGGCCGTCCGCTGGTAGGCGCTGTGGCCCGCGCCCTCGTAGGTCACCAGCGCCGCGCCGCGGCCGAGCTGCCGGCGGACGCCGGCCGCCCACGCGTGCCCGGTCGCCGGGTCGTGACGCGCGTTGACCAGCAGGATCGGGGGAGTGCCCGCCGGCACCTTCAGCCGGTGCTGGGGGTTGCGCGGCTCGACCGGCCAGACCGCGCAGGTCAGCGCGAACGCCTGGGTGTCGGGCTGGGTACGCATGTGGGGCGCGACCCGGCGCATCTTCGCGGCGAGGGCGGCGAACCGCCGGTGGTCGGGGATCGTCAGCCGCCAGTCCTGGCAGGCGGCGGGGGCCGGATGCTCGATCTCCCGCACCTCCGGGCCCGGCCGGCCGCGTACGACGCCGCGCGGTCCCGGCCTTCCCGACTCCAACGAGGCGATCCGCTCGGCCAGCCAGGAGTGATCCGGGCCCATGAGGCCGCCCAGATGCGCCTCCGTGGCCAGGTCGTACGCGCTCAGCACCCGGCCGGCCAGGGCGGGATCGCGCAGCGTGCCCCGGTCCGCCCGGGCCATCAGCCCGTCCCAGATCCGCGGGACGTCCCTGCCGTGCAGCGCGCACGCCCGGTCGCGGGCGCACCAGCGGGCGAACGCCACGAACGCGTCCTCGGCGTTGGCCGCCTGGCTCACCAGGAAGCGGCCGGTGGGCAGGCTGTGGTCGAGGACGCCGTCCAGCGACATCGCCCGGAGATCACGCCCGAACAGCTCCGCGTAATGCTGCCCGGGCAGTGTCCCCGCGGACACGCCGTGGTAGCTGATCGTGCGTTCGCCGAGCGCGCTCCGCAGGGCGTCGAGGTCCCGGGCGACGCTGACCGCGTCGAGGTGATCGGCCACCGGTCCGGTGCGGCGTCGGCAGTCGGCCGCCAGCTCGGCGGCGTACGCGCGGAGCCGGTCGAAGTCGGCCTGGTCACGGGGTGCGGGCAGGGGCTCGCGCCGGACGATGTCGGCCGAGCACCGCACCGGGGAGCTGCGTCCCACGCCGCGCGGGTCGAAACCCACGACGTCGAACCTCGCCAGGATCTCCTTGCCGAAGTACGTGCTCGCCTCGCCCTGGACGAAATCGGTGCCCGGCCCGCCGCCGACGTTCACCGCCAGGACGCCGATGCGCCGCCCCGGCTCCGCCGCCTTGAGCCGGGCCACCGCCAGGCCGAACCTCGCCCCGCCCGGCCGGCCCCAGTCCACCGGGACCTCCAGCTCACCGCATTCGACGGCCCGGTCGGCCGCACACGGCGCCCACGCGATCGCCGGCCCCGCTGCCGCGCCACGGCCCGGAAGCACGGTGCCGCCGGGAAAGGCGAGCACGGTGCCCGTGAGCACCGCACCCAGCTTGTACGCGAATCCCGTCATGAGACTCCTCCTTCGCGACTTGTCGAAGGCCCATCCAAGGCGGTGCGGCGGGCGGGCACAGGAGTCTCCGCACCCAGTCCCGGGGGTGGGCAGGCCCTACCTCGTACAGTGGCGGCCATGGAGATGGCAGAGGCGCTGCGCGGGGCTCCGCTGCGCTTCGTCGCGTCCACCTGGCCGCTGCGCACCGCCGCCTACGTGCTCACCGGCGTGGCCAGCGGCCTGCTGGCCCTGGCGTGGGTCCCGGTGGCGCTGGTGGCCGGCGCGTACGTGCTCACGCCGCTGCTGACGTCACCGCTCGCGGCGGCCGAGCGGCGGCGCGTCGCGCTCCTCGGCCTCCCCGCGCTGCCCGGCCCGCACCGCATCCCCGACCGTGCGGGGCTCGCCGCCTGGCTGAGGGCTCGGCACACCGACGCGGCCACCTGGCGCGAGCTGGCCTACCTGGTGCTGCACGGCAGTGTGCTGCTGGCCGTGAACGTCGTGGCGCTGCTGCTCGGCTCGGCCCCCGCACTGGTCTACCTGAGCGGCGTCGCCAACCTCACGACCTCGCGGCCCGGCGGACCGGCGTCCGCCACGCCCGCGATGCGGGCCGACGCCGCAGACGGCCAGGTGTTCGCGCTGGTCGGCGGGGCTGCGCTGGCCGTGCTCGGCACCGCCGTCCTCCTCTCCTACGCGACGGCCCTCGCCGCGCTGGCCCACGGCGCGCTCGCCCGCCTCCTGCTCTCCCCCGGCGACGAGGCCCGCGTCCGCTCGCTGACCAGCTCCCGTGCCCGCCTCATCGACGCCTTCGAGTCGGAACGCCGCCGCATCGAGCGCGACCTGCACGACGGCGCCCAGCAGCGGCTCCTCCGGCTCGGCATGACGCTCGTCACGGCCCAGCTCGAACTCGACCACGACCCCGAGGCCGCCCGCCCCCTGCTCGCCCAGGCGGCCGGCGAGGCCAGAGCCGCGCTCTCCGAGCTGCGCGAGCTGGTCCACGGCATCCACCCCCGGGTGCTCACCGACCTCGGCCTGCGCGCCGCCGTCGCCGAGCTCGCGGCGGGCCTGGCCGTGCCGGTGACCGTGGCGATGGACGTGCCGGGACGATTACCGGCGCCCGTGGAGTCCACGGCGTACTTCGTCGTCGCCGAGGCCCTGACCAACGCGGCCCGGCACGCCGCCGCCACCGAGATCACGGTGACCGGCTCGGCCACCGCCGGCACCCTGACCGTCGTCATAGGCGACAACGGCACGGGCGGCGCCGACCCGGCGCGCGGCACCGGCCTGACCGGGCTGGCCGACCGCGTCGACGCCCTGGCCGGCACCATCACGCTGACCAGCCCGCCCGGCGGGCCCACGACCCTGCGCCTGGAGTTGCCGTGCTCCGCATAGTGCTCGCCGAGGACGCGTTGCTGCTGCGCGAGGGGCTGGCCGCGCTGCTGGCCCGCTTCGGCCACGAGGTGGTGGCCGCCGCCGGCGATCCGGACGCGATGTCCGCCGCCGTCGCCGAGCAGTCCCCCGACATCGTGGTCACCGACGTGCGCATGCCGCCCACCTTCACCGACGAGGGCCTGCGCGCCGCGGTCGCCCTCCGCCACGGCCGGCCCGGGCTCCCCGTCCTGATCCTCAGCCAGTACGTGGCCACCGCTTACGCCGCCAAGCTTCTGGAGTCCACCAACGACGGCGGCATCGGCTACCTGCTGAAGGACCGCATCCTTGAGGTGCGCGAGTTCGTCGACGGCGTCGAACGGGTCGCCGCCGGCGGCTGCGTCATCGACCCCGAGGTCGTCCGCCACCTCCTCACCCGCCACCGCGACCCGCTGACCCGCCTCACGCCCCGCGAACGCGAGATCCTCGCCCTCATGGCGGAGGGCCGCTCCAACACGGCGATCACCAACGAGCTGCGGGTGAGCGAGAAGGTGGTCGGCAAACACATCAACGCCATCTTCACCAAACTGGACCTCCCGCCCACGGTCACCGACGACCACCGCCGCGTCCGCGCCGTCCTGATGTACCTCCGCGCCTGATCCCGCCCCGAACCTGTGCCTGCCGCCGTCACGCGGGTCAGCCGTTGAGGGCGTCCAGGGGGACGCCGAGTTCGGCGGCGGTGGCGGTGCGGACCAGGTCGGAGAGGCGGGCGCGGGTCAGGACGCGTTTGTGGACGGTGGCCTGCACCGCCAGGCCGTCGATGAGGGAGACGATGCGCCAGGTGGCGGCGTCGGGGTCGGGGCAGTGGAAGACGCCCTCGGCGACGCCGTCGTCCAGGATGCGGCGCAGGGCCTGCTTCCAGCACAGGTCGATGGTGCGGGACACCTCCTCCAGCACCGTGCTGCGGAGCGACTCCGACCAGGCGTCGATCCACAGGGCCCACGATTTGGACTTGCCGCTCGGGGAGTACAGGCGCAGCAGGTCGCGCAGCCGGGTCAGCGGCGGGCCGCCGGATTCCTGCAGCTTGGTGAGCGCGTCCAGGTCGCGCTGGGCGGCGTAGGCGAACGCCTCGGCGAACAGGCGGTCCTTGGTGGTGAAGTGGTAGAAGAGCAGGCCCTGGCTGACCCCGGCCGCGCGGGCGATGTCGACGGTGCGCGTGTGGCCGAAGCCCTGGGCGGCGATCACTTCACAGGCGGTCCTGAGCAGATCTTCCCGACGTATCCGGCCGAATCCTCGTGCCACAGGGGAACCCTAGCGCGACCAGGCCCGGCATCAGGGGCAAAACGGTCGCGGTACCGGTCGCATGCTTGGGCGAATCCGCCATTGTCATGCTTGACGCGGATATGTTTGAGTGACGGCTCAGGCCGGGTGCGACGAGAGGTGCCCACGATGCTGAAGGCCTTGCGCTGCGCGCGGCTGGTGGACGTCGAGGCGGGCCGGGTGCTGGACGGCGCCACGGTGCTGGTGGACGGCGAACGTGTCGCCGCGGTGCTGACGGAGGGGGAGCCCGTGCCGGAGGGTGCCGAGGTGCTCGACCTCGGCGACGCCGCCCTCGCGCCCGGCCTCGTCGACCTGCACACCCACCTCGCGGGCGTGGCCGCGTGCGGCGACATCGTGCAGGAGCTCAAGCTCAGCGCCGCGCGCCAGGCCCTCGCCGGGGTGCGCAACGCCCGCGACACCGTGCTGGCCGGCTTCACCACCGTGCGCGACGTCGGCACCCTGCGGGCGTTCGTGGACGTGGCCCTGCGCGACGCCGTCGCCGACGGCACGGTCATCGGCCCCCGCATGGCCGTCGCCGGTGCGTACGTCACCGTGTCCACCGGCGGCGGCATGCTCACCGGCCTCGCGCACGACATCGAGCTGCCGCGGGAGTTCCGCTTCGGCGTCGTGCGCACCGTGGACGACGTCCGCGAACGGGTGCGCGAGATCCTGCACGGCGGCGCCGACCTGATCAAGCTGATCGCCACCGGCGCCGTGATGACCGCGGGTACCGTGCCCGGCGCGCCCGAGCTGACCGAGGAGCAGATGCGCGCCGCCGTGCGCGAGGCGTCGTGGTACGGGGCGCACGTCGCCGCGCACGCCCACGGGGCCGAGGGCGTCAAGATGGCGGTCCGCGCCGGCGTCCGCTCCGTCGAGCACGCCTGCTACCTCGACGACGAGGGCATCGAGCTGATGCTGGAGCACGGCACGTACCTGTCGGCCGACATCTGGTGGGCCGACTGGATCAGGGAGACCGGCGCCGCCGCCGGCTGGGACGCCGAGATGCTGCGCAAGAACGACGAGACCGCCGAGGCGCAGCGCGAGGCGTTCGCCCGCGCGGTGAAGGCCGGCGTGCGCATCGGCTTCGGCAGCGACGCGGGCGGGTTCCCGCACGGCCTGCAGGCCCGCCAGCTCGCCACCATGGTCGAGTACGGCATGACCCCGCTCGCCGCCCTGCGCGCCGCCACGCTGACCGGTGCCGAGTGCATGGGGTGGGAGGCCGAGGTGGGCTCGGTCGCCCCCGGCAAGTACGCCGACCTCGTCGCGGTGCGCGGCCCGTTCCAGGTGGAGTCGTTCACCGAGGTGGCCTTCGTCATGAAGAACGGCGCCGTGCTGAAGAACGAGCTGTCGTGACCGCACCGCCGGCCCGGACGGCACGGGGCCGGTACCTCGCGGGCGTCGGGGGCCTGCTGGCGGTGACCGCGGTGTGGGGGACCACGTTCCCGCTGGTCAAGGACATGACCACCCGGCTGCCCGTGGTGGACCTGCTGGCCGTGCGCTACCTGATGTCGGGGGCGCTGCTCTTGGCGCTGCGCCCCCGGGCGGTGGCCGCGGCGGCGGGCCGCACCTGGGGGACCGGCGCGGGGCTCGGGGCGGTGTACGCGGGGGCGCTGGTCACCCAGACCTACGGGCTCACGCTGCTGCCGTCCCCGGTGTCGGGCTTCGTCACCGGCTCCTACGTCGTGATGACCCCGCTGCTCGGCCTGGCGTGGCTCCGCACCCGGGTGACCGCGCGCACCTGGGCCGCCACCGCGCTGGCCGTCGCGGGGCTGGCCGCGTTCACGCTCATGGCGGGCGGGGACGGCGGGGCGATCTCCCCGGCGGGGCTGGCGCTCACCGTGCTGTCCGCCCTGCTGTACGCCGTGCACGTGGTCGCGCTCAGCCGGTGGAGCCGCCCCGAGGTGGCGTACGTGCTGGCGGTCGCGCAGATCGGCACGCTGGCGCTGGTGTTCACGGCCGTGGCGGCGCCCGGCGGCGTCGCGCTGCCGTCCACGCCGGGGGACTGGGCGGGGCTGGTGTACCTCGCCACCGTGGCCGGGGCGTTGTCGTTCGTCACGCAGACCTGGGCGCAGGCGCACATCCCCGCCGCGCCGGCCGCCGTCGTGATGTCGGTCGAGCCGTTGTGGGCCACCGCGTTCGCCGTGCTGCTCTACCACGAGCCCGCCGGGTGGTCGCTGCTGGTGGGCGGCGCCTGCGTGCTGGCCGCCACGCTGCTGGTCAGCTCGCCGCCCGAGCCAGGGGACGCGCCGCCCGCGCGGCCCCTCGTGCCCGCCCGCGCCGCGGAGGACCCGTGAGGCGCGCCGTCATACCGCTGCCGGACGGCACCCGGCTCGCCGCCGACCTCCACCTGCCCGGAGGGCCGCCCGCGCCGTGCCTGCTCGAGGCGCTGCCGTACCGCAAGGACGACGTGACCGCCGGCTACCGCGCCGAGTACGAGGCCCTGGCCGGGCACGGGTACGCGGTGTGCCGGGTGGACCTGCGCGGCACCGGGTCGAGCGAGGGGGTCGCCGCGGACGAGTACCCGCCCGGCGAGGTGGACGACCTGTGCGCGGTGATCGCGTGGCTGGCCGCCCAGGAGTGGTGCGACGGCGGCGTCGGGATGTTCGGCACGTCCTACAGCGGCTTCGCGGCGCTGAACGTCGCCGCCGCCCGGCCGCCCGCGCTCAAGGCGATCTGCTCGGTCTACGCCTCCGACGACCGGTACACCGACGACGTGCACTACACCGGCGGCCTGCCGCGCTGGCTGGACATCGTGGACTACCCGGCCTACATGGCGGCGATGAACGCCCTGCCGCCGGTGCCCGCCGTCTACGGCGACGGGTGGCGCGAGGAGTGGCTGCGCCGCCTGGACGCCACCGAGCCGTGGCTGCCGCGCTGGCTCGCCGAGCGGGACGACGGGCCGTACTGGCGGTGCGGCTCGCTGCGGCCCCGGCACGACCGGATCGCGGTGCCCACCATGCTGGTCGCGGGCTGGGCCGACGGGTACGGCAACGTCGTGCCGCGCCTCACCGCGGCGCTGGAGCGGGGCGGCGTGCCGTACCGGGTGATCGCCGGGCCGTGGTCGCACGCCGACCCGGCGCACGCGCTGCCGGGGCCGGGCATCGACCTGGTGCCGGAGATGGTGCGCTGGTGGGACCGGTGGCTGCGCGGCGACGAGACCGCCGTGCCCGCCCGTTCCGCCGTGGTGTTCGTCCGTCGCTCGACCCCGCCCTCTCCCGTGCGTCGCCTGGTGAACGGCACCTTCCACGACCTTCCCGGCTGGCCCGCCGTGCCGTGCCGCGCCCTGCCGCTGGGCGGCGCGGGCTGGGCCGTGCTGCCGTCCGACCCCTCCATCGGCGTCGCGGTGTGGAACTCCTGCGCGGGCGCCCTGCCCTGGGGGCAGCCGCTGGACCAGCGCGACGACGACGCCCGTTCGGTGACCGCGGAGTGGGACGTCCCCGCCGGGGGCCTGACCGTCGTCGGCAACCCCCGGCTCCGCGTCCCGGTGCGCGCCCCCGGTGGCGGCGCCCTGGCCGTCCGGCTGTGCGACGTGTCCCCCGGCGGCGCGTCGGAGCTCGTCACCCGCGGCCTGCTCCGCCTGCCCGCCACGGACGGCACGGAGGTGGAGGTGGAGCTGGACGTCGTGGCGCACCGGGTCGTCGCCGGGCACCGGCTGCGGGTCGCGCTGGCGACCTCCGAGTGGCCGAACGCCATGACGCCGCCGGACACCGGGCCCGTCCACGTGGACCTCGCGGCCAGCGCCCTCCTCCTGCCCGTCGCGGACGACCCGCCCGGCCCCGAGGCGGCCGGGCTGCCCCGCACGCCACCGCCGCCGGCGCCGCGGACGGACGGCCTGGTGTGGACCGTCGAGCGGGACGTGCTCGGCGGGGTCACCCGCTGCCGCACCGGCTACGGCTCGTCGGACCGGACCGAGGACGGCTCCTACGCCGACCGCTACGACGGCGAGGTCACGCTCGACCACCGGACCCGGCGGCAGACCGCCACCGCCGAGACCCGCTTCGCGATCACCTGGCCGGACGGCCCGGAGGTCGCCGCGCGCAGCCGGGTGGACGTGGTGGCCGACGGCGGCGACCTGACGGTCACCGTCTCGGTGGCCGCCACCGAGGACGGCACGGAGGTGCGCATCCGGCACTGGTCGAGCACGATTCCGGGATTACCCACGGAGCAGTGAAATGTGTGTTACATGAGGCGTGTCGGTATTTCTCGGGCTTGTGGTGGTACGGCAGGGTAGGGGCATCGACCCCGGAGGAACTCCGATGCTCAAGCGCACGCTACTTTTCGGGCAGAAGACCCGTGTAACTTTTGCATTGCCCATGGACCACCCCACAGGAGTCGTCAGCGTCGTCGGCGACTTCAACCACTGGAGCCCCGGCCTGCACGAGCTGCAACGCCGCCGCGGCGGCATCCGCAGCGTGTCGGTGATCCTGCCGCCCGGGGTGCACCGCTTCCGCTACCTGGCGACCGGCGGCATGTGGTTCGACGACGACACCGCCGACGCGATCGACCACGGCGGCAGCCTGATCCACCTCTGAGGGGAACCCGGCCCGCCGGGAGGATCACGCGCGGCCCCTCACCGGCCCGCCAGCCCGCCGAGGGTGCCGCGCACCAGGCCGCCGAGGGTGGGCAGGTGGTAGCCGCCCTCCTGGACGGCGACCACCGGCAGCCCGAGCGCGGCGACGAGCCGCCCGGTGCGGCGGTAGCCCTCGGCGGTCACCTGGAGCGGGCTCTCCGGGTCGTCCGCCGCCGCGTCCACCCCGAGGGACACCACCACCGCCTCGGCCCGGAACGCCGCCACCTCGGCGCACAGCCGTTCCACGCCGGCGAGCCACCCCTCGTCCCCGGTGCCGGGCGCGAGCGGCACGTTGCGCGTGGTGCCCTGCCCGGCGTCCGCGCCGGTCTCGCCGGCGAACCCGACGTAGTGGGGGAACCACCCGGCGCCCGGGTCCACGTGCACCGACCCGTAGAACACGTCGGGCCGCGTCCAGAACACCGCCTGGGTGCCGTTGCCGTGGTGCGCGTCCACGTCGAGCACCGCGACCCGGCCGAAGCCGTGCCGCCGCAGCGCCTCGGCCGCCACCGCGGCGTTGTTCAGGTAGCACGACCCGCCGTACCCGGCGGGCGTCGCGTGATGCCCCGGCGGACGGCACAGCCCGTACGCCAGCCGCGCGCCCCCCGCCACCAGGTCCGCCGCGGTGAGCGCCACGTCCACCGCGGCCCGCGCCGCCGCCCAGGTCCCCGGCCCCACCAGCGTCATCGTGTCGTAGCACCACAACCCGGCCCGCGCGTGCACCGCCACCGGGGTCCGCGCGGGCATCCCCGCCAGCATGCCCGCGGTGGGGAACACGTACGGCACCACCCGGTCCTGCCCCGGATCCCGGGGGAACCCCGCCTCGTCCCACCGCGTCCACACCTCCCGCAGATGCGCCACCATCCGCCGGTCGTGCACCACCTCCAGCACGACGTCGTCGTGCGGCTCGGCCTCCACGTGCGCGCCGTCCACGAGTGCCTCGCGGATCACCGTGACGCGTCCGGGCACCTCGGTGCCCGGGGTGCGCACCCCGACCCAGATCTCGGCCCCCGGCACGTGGGAGAGGCACGCCGGGGACCACACCACCGGGTACGTCACGGGGCGGCCGGCTCGGTCAGGTGGCAGGCCGTGTGGTGGCCGTCCCCGGCGGGCAGGACGGCGGGGGAGACGGTCTCGCAGCGTGCGGCCACGTCGGCGGGCACACCGGCGGCGTACGCCGGGCAGCGGGGCCGGAAACGGCAGCCGGCCGGTATGCGGGACGGGTCGGGGGCCTCGCCGGTGAGCAGGACGGGCTCCATGCGGCCGACCTCCGGCACCACCGACAGCAGCGCCTTGGTGTACGGATGGCGCGGGGACAGCAGGACGTCGGCGGCGGGGCCGGTCTCGACGATGCGGCCGAGGTACATCACCGCGACGCGGTCGGCGATGTTCCAGGCCAGACCCAGGTCGTGCGTCACCACCAGGACCGACAGGCCGAGCTCGGCGCGCAGGCGCAGCAGCAGCGCCAGGATCTCCCCGCGCACCGAGGCGTCCAGGGACGACACCGGCTCGTCGGCGACCAGGACGTCCGGCTCCAGGACCAGCGCCCCGGCGATCACCACTCGCTGGCGCTGCCCGCCGGACAACTCGTGGGGACGGCGCAGGAAGAAACGCTCCGGCGGGCGCAGCCCGGCCCGGGACAGCGCGCCGGCGACCCGCTCCCACTCGTCCCCCTCGACGCGGTGCACCCGCAAGCCCTCCGCCACCGCCTCGTACACGGTGTGCCGGGGGTTGAGCGACCCGGTCGGGTCCTGGAGCACGAGCTGGACGTGCCGCCGGAACTCCTTCAGCCCGGCCTTGGTGCGCACCAGGGGACGCGACCCGTGCTCGACCGTCCCCCCGGCCGGGCGGACCAGGCCGAGCAGCCCCCGGGCCAGCGTCGTCTTGCCGCAGCCCGACTCACCGACCAGCGCCACGATCTCCCCGGCCCCGACCTCCAGCTCCACCCCGTCCACCGCACGCGCGGCCCCGAACCGCACGTGCAGGCCCCGCGCGGCGAGCGCCACCGGCCGGCCGCCGTCCGGCGCGGCGCCGGCCGTCCCGGCGGCCCTGGCGTCCTCGGTCATGAGGCACCTCGCAGGTCGAGGGCGGGTTCGGCGGCGCGCAGGCAGGCGGAGGACCGGCCGTCGCCGAGGGCGGTCAGCTCGACGTCCGTCGTCGCGCACCGATCGAGCGCCACCGGGCACCGCGGGTGGAACTCGCACCCGCCGGGCAGGTCGCCGGGGAACGGCGGGTCGCCGGGCAGGCCGCGCGGCCCGTACCGGAACCGCTCGTCCCCGACCCGGGGGAACGCCCCGGCCAGCGCCGCGCCGTACGGGTGGCGCGGATCGTCGAACACCGCCGCCGCCGGGCCCTGCTCGACCAGCCGCCCGGCGTACATCACGGCCACCCGGTCGCACACCGACCCCAGCACCGACAGGTCGTGCGAGATCAGCACCATGGACAGCTCCATGTCCCGCACCAGCGACGACAGCAGCGCCAGCACCTGGGCCTGCACCATGACGTCCAGCGCGGTGGTCGGCTCGTCGGCGATGAGCAGCCGCGGCCCGCAGGCCAGCGCCAGCGCGATCAGCACCCGCTGCCGCTGCCCGCCGGAGAGCTGGTGCGGGTGGTCGCGGGCCCGGCGGGCGGGCAGCCCGACCTGCTCGAGCAGCTCCCCGGCCCGCCGGTCGGCCGCCCTGCGCGTGGCGTTGGAGTGCAGCATGATGGGCTCGGCGATCTGCGCGCCGACCCGCCGCACCGGGTTCAGCGAGTGCAGCGCCCCCTGGAACACGATGGACGCCGTCGCCCAGCGCACCGCGCGCAGCCGCCCGAACGACATGCCGTACACGTCCTCGCCGTCCAGCAGCACCTGGCCCTCGACCTTCGCGCCGCGCGGCAGCAGCCGCAGCACCGCGTTGGAGATGGTGGACTTGCCGCAGCCGGACTCCCCGGCCACCCCGAGCACCTCACCGCGCGCCACCGACAGGTCCACCCCGCGCACCGCGGGCACCCCGCCCTCGTAGGTGACCCGCAGGTCCCGCAACTCCAGCACCGTCATCGCGCCTCCCCGGGCCGCGGGCCGTACAGCACCGTCATCGCGCCTCCTCGGGCCGCGGGCCGGACGGCACCGTCATCGCGGCTCCGTTCCTGAGCCGCGGGTTGAGCACCGACTCCAGCGTGCGGCCGACCAGCGTGAACGCCAGCACCACCAGGACCACGCACACGCCGGGCGGCACCACGAACCACCACTCGTTGTTGCTCATCGCGCCCGTGGAGAACGCGTGCTCCAGGATGTAGCCCCACGACGGCCTGCTCGGGTCGCCGAGCCCGAGGAACGACAGGGTGGTCTCCGACAGGATCGCCACCGACACCGTCAGCACCACGTGCGCCATCACCAGCGGCATGACGTTCGGCAGCACGTGCCGGGCCATGATGTGCCGGTCACCGCCGCCGAGGGCCCGTGCCCGCTCCAGGTACGGTCGTTCGCGCACCGACAGCGTCTGCGCCGCCACCAGCCGCGCCGTGCCCGGCCAGGACGTCACGCCGATCACCACGATGATGTTCAGCAGCGACGCCCCGAGCACGGTGGCCAGCACGATCGCCAGTGGCAGGAACGGGATGACGAGGAACCAGTCCGACAGCGCGTTGAGCACGGACCGCGGCCACCCGGAGTAGAACCCCGCCGTCACGCCCACCGCCGTGCCGATCACCATGGCGATGGCGGTGGCCGCCAGCCCGACCAGCAGCGACATGCGGGTGCCGTGGATGAGCAGTGTGAGGACGGACCGCCCGTTCTCGTCGGTGCCGAGCGGATGGTCCAGGGACGGCGGCATGTGCCCGGGCGCGGTGGCCTTGGTGATGTCCAGCCCCACCGGGTCGGCGAGCAGCGGCGCGAACACCGCCACCAGGCAGAAGAAGCCGAGGATCGCGAGCCCCGCCACCCCGGCCCGGTGGGAGCGGTAGTCCCGGGCGAACCGGGTGAGCGCCGCCCGGCGGCGGGCCCGCGCGACGGCGGCGGCCGAGCCGGTCACGAGGTGCTCACCCGGGGGTCGATCAGCGCGTACAGCAGGTCCGCGATCAGCATGAAGACGACCACCCCGACGGAGAAGAGCAGGAAGACGGCCTGGAGCAGCGGGATGTCCGGGCCGCGCAGCGCCTCGTACGACAGCAGGCCGAGCCCGGGCCAGGAGAACACCGTCTCCACCGTGATGGCGCCGCCGATGACGAACCCGAGGTTCATCAGGATCAGCGTCATCGTGGGCAGCAGCGCGTTCGGCACCGCGTGCCTGCGGCGCACCAGGTCGTCGCGCAGGCCCTTGGCGCGGGCCAGTCGCAGGTAGTCCTGGCCGATCTCGTCCAGCAGGGACGCCCGCATGATGGTGGCGTACTCGGCCAGGTACACCAGCGCGAGCGCCGACACCGGCAGCACCATGTGCCACGCCACGTCCAGAACCCCGCCGTCGCCGGGGGTGGAGATGCCGCCGCTCGGGAAGAACGGGAACGCGATGAGGAACATCATGCCGAGCCAGAACTCCGGCATGGCGTACAGCGTGAGCGTGACCCCGGTGGCGCCCCGGTCGAACGCGCCGCCGCGCCGCCAGGCGCCGCGCACGCCGATCCACACCCCGGCCACCGACGCGATCAGGATGGCCGTCCCGACGAGCAGCACCGTCGGCCACACCCGCTCGCCGACGATGTCCCACACCGGGCGGTTGAACCGGGTCGAGTTGATGGTGCCGGCGAACGGGTTGGCGAGGTAGTCGAGGAACTGGGCGCCGATCGGCTGGTTCAGCTCGGCACGCAGCTTGGCCATCTGCCCGGCCGGCATGTTGCGCCCCCGGTTGTACAGGCCCACCGGGTCGCCGGGCAGCATGCGGAACAGGAAGAAGTTGAACACCAGCACGAACAGCACCGTCCCCGCCGACCAGGCCACCTTGCGCACGACGTAGCCCGGGGTGCCGGTGCGGAGCCGTCCCCGGCCGCGCGGGGCGGCCGGGGCGGTCGTGACGGTCATGTTTACTCCCGCTCGTCCGCGGTGGCGGAGCGCCTGCGGTGGACCAGCAGAAGCACGGCGAAAGCCGCGGCCAGCACGGCGGCGCCGATCCCGGCGACCAGCCCGGGGGAGGAGCTTTCCTGCGCGGCGGCGGTGGCCGCGCCCTGCCCGGCCGCGGCGGTCGCCGGCTCGATGTTCAGGTAGGAGTAGGTGCCGTACTGGAACAGCAGCGAGCCGTCCGGCTCGGGCTGCGGCACGAAGCCGGTCCAGCGGTCGCTGCGGTAGGCCACGTTGTCGCGGTAGTAGTAGGTCACGGCGTACGCCGCGTCGTCGTAGACCATCTGCTGCATGCGCTTGACGATCTCGGCGCGGGCGGCCGGGTCGGTCTGCACCGACTGGGCCTGATACAGCTTGTCGTACTCGGGGTTGCAGTAGAACGAGTCGGACAGGTCGGCGTAGATGTCGTCGCCGTCCTTGTAGCTGCGCTTGCCGCAGGTCATCACCGACAACTGGTAGTCGGGGTCGGGCTCCACCACCCAGCCCCACTCGAACATGTCGAACTCGCCCCGGCCGATGATCTCGGTGAGCGCGTCCTCCGACACCACCTTGAGCCGCACGTCGATGCCGAGGTCCTTCAGCCAGCCCTTGACGAACTCGCCGGTGGACTGCGACTCGGTGGACTCCTGCCGGGTGAACAGCCGCAGCGACAGCTTCTTGCCGTCCTTCTCCCGCATGCCGTCGTCGCCCCGCGGGTACCCGGCCTCGTCCAGCAGCCGCCCCGCCTCGCCGAGGTCGAACCGCATGGTGATCGGCGGGGTGTACTTCAGGGTGTCGTAGATCGGCGGGATGATCGTGTCGCCCGGCTCGCCGTTGCCGCCGAGCACCCGGTTCACCAGCGCGGGGCGGTCGATGGCGTAGGAGATGGCGAGGCGCACCCGCTTGTCGGTGAGCGCCTTGTGGCCGTCGCCGATGGGGGTGCCGTCGGCCAGCGCCGCGCCGGTGTTGAAGGCGACCTCGTTGAAGCCGGTGTACACGGCGGCGCGGGTGGTGATGCCCGGCTTGTCCTTCAGCGAGGCGAAGACGTTGGCCTGCAGGTCGTACGCGTAGTCGATCTCGCCGCGGGTGAGGGCCTGCGCCTCGGCGTCGGCGTTGGTGAAGACCCGGTACACCACCTCGTCGATCTTGGGGGCGCCGCGCCAGTGCGCCTTGTTGGCGACCATCCGGATGAACTGGCCCTTCTTCCGCTCGGCCAGCGTGAACGGCCCGGAACCGACGACGGTGCCGCCCGCCTCGGGCTCGTTGCTGAAGGACCTCACCTCCTTCTGGTCGATGTCCTTCCAGATGTGCTCGGGCAGGATCGGCACGGTCAGGTGGGTCATGATCGGGGTGGGGTTCTTCACGTGCAGCACGAGCGTGGTGTCGTCGGGGGCCTCGGCCTTGGTGATGTTGACGACGTAGCTGCCGTAGTTGGTCTGCTCGTACTCGCCCTTGATGACGCGGTTGAACGTGTAGGCGGCGTCCTTGGCGGTGAGGGGCCGCCCGTCGGTCCACGTCACCCCGGCGCGGATCTTGTACGTCCAGCTCTTCTTGTCCGGCGCCTCGGTCCACGACTCGGCGAGGCCCGGGACGGGGGAGAAGTCCTTGGCGGAGTACCCGGTCAGCGTGTCGTACATCAGGCCCCACACCTCGTAGGCCTCGACGACGATGCCGGTGAAGGGGTTGACCGAGTCGACGTCCGACAGGATGCCGACGGTGAAGACCTTCTTGGCCGGCGGGGCGGCGGGGGAGGGGGAGAGGGCGTGCGCGGGGGCGACGCCGGTCATGAGCACGAAGGCGATCAGGGCCAGGACCGCCCGGGTCACACGCGTCGTGCCTGTCCCTTGTGTCACACCTGCGCGACTGAGTATCGGCATATCGTCCTTCCGGGGGCGCGATATCGGGGGGAGTGCTCGGCTCGGGCGGGGACGTCGAGTCGTGGATCTCTCAAGGGCCGGGCGTTGACTCGCCGCTCAGTCCCGGTGCTAGCTTCCTGCCATGACAGCTCCCCCCGCCGCGCGGCGCGTCCCGCACGTCCACTCCCTGCACGGGGTGGAGCGGGCCGACGACTACCACTGGATGCGCGACACGGAGGCGGTGCGCGGGCACCTGGTCGAGGAGCGGCGCCACTACGAGGCGCGGGTGGCCCATACTGCCCACCTCCGGCAGGAGCTCGTCAGCGAAATGGCTGGACGGACGCCGGATGCTGAGCGGTCGGTCAGCTGGCGCCGTGGGGCTTTTGTCTACTACACCAGCACGGAATCCGGAAGAGAATACGGTGCGCTTCGCCGTAACAAGAATGATAAATCCGCTGATGCGACGATATCCGTACTGGATCTGAACATCCTGGCGGAGGCCACCGGCTACGCCGAGCTCGGGGTGTGCGAGGTCAGCCCCTGCGACCGCTACCTCGCCTACTCGGTCGACACCACCGGCGACGAGGTCTACGAGCTGCGCTTCCGCGACCTGGCCACCGGCGAGGACCTCCCCGGCCGTGTCCCCGGCACTTATTACACCGGCGCCTGGTCGGCCGACTCCCGCGCCTTCTACTACACGGTCGTGGACCCGGTGTACCGCCCCCACGAGGTCCGCATGCGCGTGCCCGCCACCGGCGAGGACGTCCTGATCCTCCACGAGCCCGACCGCCGCTTCGAGCTGACGATCCGCGCCACCCGCTCGGGCCTCGTCACCGTGACCTCCACCGCCCGCGACACCACCGAGGTCTGGCTGATCGACGGCACCGCCGCGCACTCCGTGGCGGGCCGCCGCCCCGGCCACGAGTACCGCGCCGACCACGACGCCGCCGGCGGCCGCCTGGTCGTCGTCACCAACGACACCCACCCCGAGTTCCGCGTCGTCACCGCGCCCCTCGGCCCGCCCCCGTCCGCCGGCGAGCGGACGTCCCAGGCCGCGGGGGAGCGGACGTCCCAGGCCGCGGGGGAGCGGACGTCCCTGACCGCCGGGCAGTGGACGCCCCTGGCCGCTCCCCGCCCCGGCGAACGCGTCCACGCCGCCGACTGCTTCGCCCGCCACATCGTGCTGACGCTGCGCCGCGCCGGGGAACCCCTGCTCCGCGTGATCCCCCTGGACGGCGGCCAGGAGTTCGAGGCGGACCCCGGCGTGCCCGCCGGCCGGATCGCCCACGTCCGCAACGAGGTCTACGACACCGCCGAGCTCGTCGTCGAGACCGGCTCCTACACCGAACCCACCACCTGGTGGTCCCTCGACCTGGACACCGGCGCGCGCCGCCACCTGAAGACCGCCGGGACCCCCGGCCACGACCCCGCCCGCCACGTCAGCGAGTTGCACTGGGTGCCCGCCCGCGACGGCACCGAGATCCCCGTGACGATCGCCCGCCGCGCCGACGTCCCCCTGGACGGCACCGCCCCCTGCCTCCTGCACGGCTACGGCGCCTACGAGGCCACCGACGACCAGACCTTCGACACGGCCCTGTCCGTCCTGCTGGACAGGGGCGTCGTCTTCGCCGAGGCGCATATCCGCGGCGGCGGCCAGATGGGCCGCGACTGGTGGCTCCAGGGCCGGTACGCCGGCAAGCCCACCACCTTCCACGACTACGTCGACGTGGCCGGATGGCTCAAAGCGGGCCGCGTCTCGAAGATCGCCACCAGAGGCCGCTCCGCCGGCGGCCTCCTCCAGGCCGCCGTCTACACCATGCGTCCCGACCTGTGGTCCGCCGTGGTCGCCGAGGTCCCCTTCGTCGACGTCGTCACCACCATGCTCGACGACACCATCCCCCTGACCGTCAACGAATGGGAGGAATGGGGCAACCCCCACAACCCCGAGGACTTCACCTGGCTCCTCGCCTACTCCCCCTACGACAACCCTCCCCAGGGCCCCCGCCCTCCCCTCCTGGTCACCGGCGCCGTCCACGACCCCAGAGTGCTCGTCCACGAACCGGCCAAATGGGTGGCCCGCCTCCGCGCCACCGGCGACTCCGAGGTCCTCTTCCGCGTCGAGGTGGACGAGGGCGCCCACACCGGCCCCACCGGCCGCTACGCCCGCCACGCCTACGAGGCCGAGATCCTGGCCTTCGTCCTCACCCACCTGGGGCGGTGACGGCGACAGGCGTCAGCCGGGGATGCCGAGGAACGCGCGGGCCTCGGGCGGGGCCATCGGGGGCCGGCCGGCGAGGGTCGCGGCCTGGGCGGCGCGGCGCACCAGTTCGGTGTTGTCGCGTACGGGGCGGCCTCGGGTGTAGGTGAGGGTGTCCTCCATGCCGACGCGCAGGTGGCCGCCGGCGGCCAGGGCGGCGAACATCACCGGGAGGGTGGTGCGGCCTGTGCCGGTGGCGGACCAGGTGGCGTGTTCGGGTAGGGCGGCGACGGCGGCGGCCAGGGTGGGCAGGTCGCCGGGGAAGCCGCCGGGGACACCCATGACCAGGTCGCAGTGGATCCGTCCGCCGTACGGGGGGCCGTGGCGGTCCAGCAGGCGGTGCAGGGTGGCGATGTGGCCGAGGTCGAAGAGCTCGAACTCGGGCACGACGCCGCAGCGCTGGGTGGCCTGGTAGAGGTCGGAGACGAAGGGCCAGGGGTTGAGGAAGACGTCGTCGCCGAAGTTCACCGTGCCGCAGGTCAGGGAGCAGGCGTCGGGGCCCGCCTCCAGGACGCGCAGGCGGGCGGCGTAGGGGTCGGTCACGGCGCCGCCGGTCGAGAGCTGGACGATCAGCGAGGTCTCGGCGCGCAGGGCGGACACCGTGTCCTTCAGCCGGGCCGGGTCCAGGGTCGGGCGGGACATGGCGTCGCGGATGTGCACATGGATGACGGAGGCTCCGGCGCGTTCGCAGGACTTGGCGCAGGTGAGGAGTTCGTCCAGGGTCACGGGGAGGGCGGGGGCGGCGGTCTTCTCCGCTTCGGCCCCGGTGGGGGCGACCGTGATGACGGTCGGCGTGCTCATGGCCGAGATATTGCCCGGCGAATGACACATGGGACAAGATGGTCGCCTGGTTGATCAGTTAGGAAAAACACCTGTAAGGATGGTGAACGATGCGAAAGTCGACTTTCCGCGCAGAGGGCGGCTGGACGTCGTTCACGCTCGCGGGTCGCGTCCGCCTCGCCGTTTCATGACGACGCCCGCCTCCCCGGTGGGGCTGCACCGCGTCGTCGAGCCGCCCGGCGTGCTGCCCCAGGCGGCACGGCGGCTGGACACCTCGCCGGTCCTGTGGCCGGGGGAGGCCCGTGTCCGGGTGGAACGGCTGAACCTCGACGCCGCCTCCTACCGCCAGTTGCGCGACGCGTACGGCGGCGACGGCGACGCCATCAGGGCCGAGGTGCTGCGCGTCATCGCCGACCGCGGCAAGATGCACAACCCGGTCACCGGCTCCGGCGGCATGCTGGTCGGCGTCGTGGACGAGGTCACGCCGGGCTCGCCGCTCGGGCTGCGCGCGGGCGAGCGCGTCGCCACCCTCGTCTCCCTCACCCTCACCCCGCTCGCGATCACCGACGGCTTGGCCCGCTGGGACGGCCGCTCCGAGCAGGTGCCCGCCGACGGCCACGCCATCCTGTTCGCCCGGTCGGTCGCCGCCGTGCTGCCGTCCGACCTGCCGATGCCGCTGGCGCTGGCGGTGATGGACGTGTGCGGCGCCCCCGCCCTCACCCGGCGGGTGGTGCGCCGCAAGGCCGGCACGGACGGCCGGTGGTCCGACGGGTTCGTCCCCGGCAACGGCGCCGCCCGCCCCGTCGTGGCGGTGCTCGGCGCGACGGGGAAGAGCGGCTCGTTGTCGCTGGCCGCGGCCCGGCTGTCCGGCGCGGTCCACCTGATCGGGGTGGTGCCGGACGCCGCCGAGGCGGCGGCGCTGTCCAAGGCGGGCCTCGCCGACGCGGTGGTGGTCGCCGACGCCCGCGACCCCGTGGCGCTCGCCGAGGCCGTGCGCCGCGCGGGCGGCCCCGCCGACGTCACCGTGGTCTGCGTGGACGTGCCCGGCTGCGAGGGCGGCGCGATCCTCGCGACCCGCGAGGGCGGCACGGTGGTGTTCTTCTCCATGGCGACGTCGTTCAGCGCCGCCGCCCTCGGCGCCGAGGGCCTGGCCGCCGACGTCACCATGCTCATCGGCAACGGCTACGTCCCCGGCCATGCCGAGCTGGCCCTGGACCTGCTGCGCACCGCCCCCGGCGTGCGCGTGCTCTTCGAACGGCGGCTGCGCGAGGAGGCGCGGTGAAGCTCGGCCTCGACCCCGGCGTCGTCGCCAGGGCGCGGGCGCTGGCGGCGCGGGCCGCGGAGCCGGTCATCGAGCTGGCGCGCACCCACACCACCGTCTCGATCGAACGGGCCGTGCTGCGCCTCGCCGGGGTCACCGGCGCCGACGCCGGCGGCGTGCCGTGGGTGAACCGCGTCACCGACGCGGTACGCGAGCAGGCGGGGCTGGAGCACGGCGTGGCCCTGCCCGTGTTCCACGCCCTCGCCGGCCAGGGCCTCCGGCTGGACGACCCGTTCTCCTTGGCGGCGGCGCGCTTCACCGTCCCCGTGGGCGCGGACGCCGAGCGTGCCGCGGAGCTGTCCCGCGCGGCGGTGGCCCGCGGCGTCGCCCGCATCGATCGCAACCGGGAGGAACGCGACCGGCTCATCGCCAAGCACGGCGATCCGGAGCCGCCGTGGATCTACCTGATCGTCGCCACCGGCGACATCCACGAGGACATCCCGCAGGCCCAGGCCGCCGCCCGCGCGGGCGCCGACGTCATCGCGGTCATCAGGTCCACCGGGCAGTCGCTGCTGGACTACGTGCCCGAGGGCGCCACCCGCCACGGGTACGCCGGGACGTACGCCACCCAGGAGAACTTCCGGCTGATGCGGGCCGCGCTGGACGACGTCTCCGCCGGGACCGGCCGGTACGTGCGGCTGACCAACTACGCCAGCGGCCTGTGCATGCCGGAGATCGCCGTGCTCGCCGGTCTCGAACGGCTCGACATGATGCTCAACGACTGCATGTACGGCATCGTCTTCCGCGACATCAACCCGGTGCGCACGTTCGTCGACCAGCGGTTCTCCCGGCAGGTGCACGCCCGCGCCGGCATCGTCGTCAACACCGGCGAGGACAACTACCTCACCACGGCCGACGCGGTGGACGCCGCGCACACCGTGGTCGCCTCGCAGCTCCTCAACGAGCGCCTCGGCCACGAGGCGGGCCTCGCCGACCGTCAGCTCGGCCTCGGCCACGCGTTCGAGATCGACCCGCGCATCCCCGACTCGTTCCGGCTGGAACTGGCGCACGCGCAGCTCATCAGGGAACTGTTCCCCGACGCGCCGCTGAAGTACATGCCGCCCACCAAGCACATGACCGGCGACATCTTCGCCGGGTACCTCCTGGACGCCTTCTTCAACCTCGCCGGGATGCTCACCGGGCAGTCCATCCTGCTGGTCGGCATGATGACCGAGGGCATCCACACGCCCTGGCTGTCCGACCGCGACCTCGCCCTGGAGAACGTCCGCTACGTCCGCCGGGCCGTCGGCGCGCTGCACGAGGACTTCGCCCCCGCGCCCCGCGGGTTCGTCGCCGAACGTGCCCGCACCGTGCTGTCCGAGACCGTCGACCTGCTGGAACGGGTCTGCGACCGCTCCCTGCTCACCGCGATCGCCGAGGGCACGTTCGGCGTCACCCGCCGCCCGCCCGACCGCGGCAGGGGGCTGGACGGCGTGGTCCGCCGGGCCGGCGGTTACCTCAACCCCGCCACCGAGATCCTCCAGGAGGCGCCGTGACGTCACCGCTGCCCGAGGGCGGCGCCGTCCAGGAGACCGTGCGGCAGGTCGTCCGGCCGTACGGCGACACCACCGGCGACGGCATGGTGCAGATGTCGTTCACGCTGCCGGTGCCGCACGGCCCGCGCGCCGAGGCGGCGGCGCTCCAGCTCGCCGGGCTCATGGGCGTGGACCCGGCGAGCGTGGTGCACGCCAAGGCGATGGGGCCGGACTTCACGTTCTTCATCGTGTACGGCCGGGTGCGGCACCTCATCGACTACGCGGGCATCGACGTGCCCGAGGGCCGCGAGTACCCGCTGCTCTCCCCGGGCCAGGTGAACCTCGCGATCCGCACGGTGCTGCGGCGCCGGCTGGTGGTGGTCGGCGCCTGCATCGGCACCGACGCGCACACCGTCGGCATCGACGCCATCCTCAACGTCAAGGGCTTCGCGGGGGAGAAGGGCCTGGAGTACTACCGCGAGATGGATGTGCACAACCTCGGCGCCCAGGTTGACGTGGACGCGCTGGTGCGGCACGCCAAGTCCGTGAACGCCGACGTCGTGCTGGTGTCGCAGGTCGTCACGCAGCGGTCCGCGCACATCCACAACACCAAGCGCATGGCCGCCGCGTTCGCCGAGGCGTACCCCACGGCGGTCGGCGGCGGCCTCGGCCGTCCCCTCCTGGTGGCGGGCGGGCCGCGCTTCGACACCGTGACGCCGGGGGACCTCGGCGTGGACCGGATCTTCGGCAAGGGCACCACGCCCGCCGAGGTCGCCGCGTACCTGGTGCACGCCCTCATGCCGGAGTGGCGTCCGCCCGGCTGACCGCCTCTTACGGCCGTCCGGAACCCGCCGGGGTCAGCCGGTGATCTGGATGCGCCGCATCCGGTTGATCTCGGCGGCCTGAGTGACCGATATGTCGGACGCCAGCTCCAGCGCGACCGTGTGCGAGCCCTTCTCCAGCTCCTCGGAGGCCATGGTGATGGCGCCCATGTGGTGGGCCGTCATGAGCTGGATGTAGAGGCGGTCGAACTCCGGGCCTGCGGCCGCGCGGAGCCGCGCCATCTGCTCGGGCGTCGCCATGCCCGGCATGCCGTCGTGCGCGGCGTGGTGGTCCGGCACGCGCTGCCCCTGCTGCCGCAACCAGCGGATCATCGCGTTGATCTCCGGCCCCTGGACGTCGGCGATGCGCGCCGCGAGCCGCTTCACGCCGTCCGAGGACGCCCGGGCAGGCGCGGCGGTGCTCATGTCCAGCGCCTGCCGGTGGTGCACGATCATGTCCTGGATGAACCGCACGTCGGCGGCGTTGGCGGCAGGGCTGGGCACCGCGGTGACGGCCTGGTCCGGGCTGAGCGTCCTGGCCTGCTCGCCGGGCTTGCCGGGGGCGATGACCGGAGCGGTGGACGTCGCCCGCGGAGGCTCGGGAGTGCCGGCGCAACCGGCGAGGGTGAGCGTGGCCGTACCGATGACGATGGCGAGCGCTGCGCGCACCCGGCCTCCTTCAAGATCGCTGGTTGTGCGGGTGCACCCTAACTCATGGGCGGTATGGGGGTGAAGCTGTCAACTCGAAACGTTTTGCTGACAGGGTGCACTATGGCTAACAGTTTAGGTTTGGGAGAAAATCTGCCCACATATGTTCTCCTGTGGCGCTTAGTACCAAGGAGGGTACCTGAGTGTTGTCCATCCCCCGCAGAGCCGGCCGGCTCAGCCGGCTTTTACTTCTGGTGGGATCGGCCGCGGCCCTCGTGCTGTCGTCGTCCCCGGCCCAGGCAGCGGACATCCCGGGCACCGATGAGGTCGTGACCAGCCCGAACGTCCAGCATGTGGCCAACATCCCGAAGCCCGCGAGCATCGCGGCCACCATCAACACCGACATCGCCTTCCAGGGCGACTACGCCTACGTGGGCAACTACGGCGGCTTCTCCATCTACGACATCAAGAACCCCAAGAAGACGAAGCTCGTCAGCTCCGTCGTCTGCCCGGGTTCGCAGATGGACGTATCGGTGTACGGCAACCTGCTGTTCGCCTCGGTGGACTCCTCCCGCAACAACGACTCCTGTGCCAGCACCTCGCAGTCCGCGTCGGTGAAGGAGTCCTGGGAAGGCATCCGCATCTTCGACGTGAGCGACAAGGCCAACCCCCGCTACGTCAAGTCGGTCGAGACGAACTGCGGCTCGCACACCCACACGCTGCTCCCCGACAAGCGGAGCGGCAACGTCTACCTGTACGTCTCGTCGTACCTGCCGCAGGACAGCTTCCCGGACTGCATGCCGCCGCACGACAAGATCTCGATCGTCAAGGTGCCGCTGCGCGACCCGGCGTCCGCCGCGGTGGTGGCCACCCCGGTCGTGTTCCCCGACGGCGGCAACGAGACCCAGCCCGGCCTGCTGGTCCCGACCACGGGCTGCCACGACATCACCGTCTACCCGGAGCGGAAGATCGCCGCCGGCGCCTGCATGGGTGACGGCGTGCTGTTCGATATCCGCGACCCCGAGAACCCGGTGGTGACGGCGCGCGTCACCGACCCGAACTTCGCCTTCTGGCACTCCGCCACCTTCACCAACGACGGCAGGAAGGTCGTCTTCACCGACGAGCTCGGCGGCGGCGGCGCGGCGACGTGCAACGAGGCGACCGGGCCCAACCGCGGCGCGGACGCCATCTACGACATCTCCCGCGGCACGTTCGTCTTCAAGTCCTACTTCAAGATCCCGCGCCACCAGGCCGACACCGAGAACTGCGTCGCCCACAACGGCTCGCTCATCCCGGTCAAGGGCCGCGACATCATGGTCCAGGCGTGGTACCAGGGCGGCGTCTCCATCTGGGACTTCACCGACCCCACCCGCCCGCACGAGATCGGCTACTTCGAGCGCGGCCCCGCGGCCGAAGGCGGCGGCGGCATCTGGTCCGCGTACTACTACAACGGCTACATCTACGGCAGCGACTTCAACCGCGGCTTCGACGTCATCAAGATCAACGACTGGCGCACGAACTCCGCCAACAGGGTCAAGTACGACCGACTCAACACCCAGACCCAGCCCTCCTACCGCGACCGCGGCGACGGCCACTGGTTCTGGTCCGACGAGAACTGACACACGCGCGCGGCCGGGTGATCGATGACCACCCGGCCGCGGTGCCGCCGTTAAGGTTGACGCATGTCCGAGACCACCGGCGGCTTCGACCTGGAGCCGAGCGACGACCTGCGTGACGTCCGCGACTGGGTGCACGAGTTCGCCGCGAACGTCATCCGCCCCGCCGCCGCGGAATGGGACGAACGCGAGGAGACCCCCTGGCCGATCATCCAGGAGGCCGCCAAGATCGGCCTGTACTCCCTGGACTTCTTCGCCCAGCAGTGGTTCGACCCGAGCGGCCTCGGCATCCCCATCGCCTTCGAGGAGCTCTTCTGGGGCGACGCCGGCATCGGCCTCTCCCTCGCCGGCACCGGCCTCGCCGCCGCCGCGCTCTCCGCCGCCGGCACCCCCGAGCAACTGGGCGAGTGGCTCCCCCAGATGTTCGGCACCCCCGGCGACGTCAAACTCGCCGCCTTCTGCGCCTCGGAACCCGACGCCGGCTCCGACGTCGGCGCCATCCGCACCCGCGCCGTCTACGACCAGCCCAGAGACGAATGGGTACTCAACGGCACCAAGACCTGGGCCACCAACGGCGGCATCGCCGACGTCCACGTGATCGTCGCCTCCGTCGACCCCGCCCTCCGCTCCCGCGGCCAGGCCACCTTCATCGTCCCCCCCGGCACCAAAGGCCTCACCCAAGGCCAGAAGTTCCGCAAACACGGCATCCGCGCCTCCCACACCGCCGAAGTGGTCCTCGACGACGTCCGCCTCCCCGCCGCCTGCCTCCTGGGCGGCAAGGAAAAACTCGACACCCGCCTGGCCCGCGCAAGAGAAGGCACGAAAACCGGCGAACACCCCGCCATGCGCACCTTCGAATCCACCCGCCCCACAGTGGCCGCCATGGCCGTAGGCGTAGCCAGAGCCGCCTACGAATACGCCCGCGACTACGCCCAAACAAGAGAACAATTCGGCCGGAAAATCGCCGAGAACCAGGCCATAGCCTTCCTCCTCGCCGACATGGCCACAAAAGTCGACATGGCCCGCCTGATGACCTGGCGCGCCGCCTGGATGGCCCGCACCGGCCGCCCCCTGACCCAAGCCGAAGGCTCGATGTCCAAACTCGTCGCCGCCGAAACCGCCGTCTGGGTCACTGACCAGGCCATCCAGATCCTGGCCGGCGCCGGCTACACCAGAGACCACCCCGTGGAACGCTGGCACCGGGACGCCAAAATCTTCACCATCTTCGAGGGCACCAGCGAGATCCAGCGCCTCATCATCGGCCGCGCCGTCACCGGCCTGCCCGTTCGCTGATCCAGCCCTGCGGCCGGGGTTCAGGCACCAGCCTTTGTTCCGTCGCTGTCCCGTCAGGCGCGCGGTACGGAAGCGGAGCAGCCGATTGTCCACAGCCCGCCGGGCGTCCGTACCCGTCCCACGTTGAAGCCGCTTTCAATGCCGGTACATGGGTTCTGTGGCGGGAGGTGACGGCGGCTGCCAGTATGGATATGTGGCTGCGGAGTGTATCCATGAGATGGCCGTGGAGACATGTGGGCTCTGCCGGCCCAGACCGGGACAAATAGATCTCCACGTGTCGGGCGGGGGCCGCGGTTTCACCTCCGCTTTTGAAGACGAGATCGTGAGAGTGGAGTACATCGAGGGCGACCCCTATGGCCTGGTCCCATCAGACGGCGAGGTCTATTGCCAAGGGTCCGGCGATGTCCTTCACCACCGTACTGAGTGTTCTTCGCTGGCAGGCACGTCGGCCGAGCGTCTTGTGCGGTATCAGGACCGCGACGGCATGACCTGGTGGAATCTCATACAGGACGTCCCGTGGAACCAAGGACGAGGGCTTGCACGCCGGCGTGAGCGTGCTCGGGAACTCGGCCTTCTGAATGCTGAAGGCAGACCAGTCAGCTCGACCTGCACGGAATGTGTCTTGCGGCCCCGTGCTTCTGACCGAAGGCCTTAGGTTCTGGCTGACAAACGCCTGGTCAACACCTGGGACGCTGGACGATCGGAAGGGGCGGAGTGAACGAGGCCGAGCGCCGGTTCCACCGCGCGATGATCGAGATTTATCAGACCGCGAAGCGTGATCTCGGGTACAACGCGACCCGTTTCATCCAGATGGTTTCCGAACGGGGTGGACTGGCGACGGCGAGGCAGCTCCTGTGGAGCGACCAGATCTCGGACGGGTTCGAAACGCTTCGGAGCCATGGGCGCCTGGATCTCACCGTTGAGGCGCACGTGCTGAGAGAAGAGTTCGTGGAACTCTTCACGGAGGAAGACAGGCAGCGCGCGCGAGACAGGCTGGATCTCTTCAAGTGATCAGTCCTGTCGTCCGTACCCCTACGAATCTTGGCGGTGGACAGGCAGACGCTCTAGTGTCCAGGATCAACGCACCGGGCCTGACGATGTCAGCCGCCCACCGGACCGCGGTCCAGTCGCGGCTTCCAGGTCGACGAATGTCGCACGCGCGTACAACGCGACGAGGTTGCCCTTGTGCTCCACAGCGGCGACCGGGGGCGCCACGATCTGGTGGCGTTGCTTGGTGGGGTTGGTGCGAGTGTCCAAGCCTTTGGCCCGCGCTTGGGGCCAGGTCACACAGGGGAGCCCGGACAGGTCTTGCGTCGCCATGCGAACACATGTAGCAGTCGGCGCGATACATGTAGACGGAATGCGACTACTCGGTTACAGGAGATGAGTCCTACCGGGACTAGCTGTACCGGGTCATGGCGTTGGTGACAGTCGGCTGAGCGGTGGAAGGCCGTTCAGTGCGGTGTGACGTCGTCGGGTGTTGTAGTACTCCAGCCATGGTTGCAGGGCTCGGGCGCGTTGGGTGGTGCTGGTGAACACCTGGCGGTAGGCCCACTCGGTTTGCAGGTGCGGTTGAACCGTTCGACCTTGCCGTTTTGCCAGGGGCAGTGCGGTTTGATGAACTTCTGGCGGGCGGCCAGGGCTGCCACCGTGGCCCGAAACGCGGCCGAGTGGCGGTAGGCGAAGGCGTTGTCGGTGATCACTCGTTCGATGGCGGGGATGCCGCGGGTGGCGTAGAAGGCCGCCGCCCGGCGCAGGAATGCGGCGCTGGTGTCGCCGGTTTCGTCGGGCAGGATCTCGGCGTAGGCCAGGCGGGTGTGGTCGTCGACGGCGGCGTGGACGTAGTCGTAGCCGATCTTGGTCTTTTTGTGTTTGTGGGCGGAGGTGGCGGCGCGTCCCAGAGCGCGCCATCCGCCTCCGTCGGGGATCTTGCCGATCTTCTTGACGTCCAGGTGGATCAGCTCGCCCGGGCGGCTGCGCTCATATCGCAGGGTGGTGGTCTTGCCGGCCCGGATGAGCTGTCCGGTGAGGGGGTCGCAGTCGGCCAGGTAGGGCTGGTGGTGGCGGCGCAGGATCCGGGAGACGGTCCGCTCGGGTACTGCGGTGTGCGCGGCGATGTGCGCGGGTCCGCGGCGCATCTGTCGCCGGCAGTCCACAACGACCTTCTCGACCTGGGGCGGGGTGCGGTTGGCGACGCGGTGCGGGCGCGAGGAGCGATCATGCAGCCCGTCCCAGCCCTGCTGGTCGTAACGGCGTACCCACCGGTGGGCGCACTGGCGGGAGATGCCCAGTTCCTTGGCCACATGCGCCACCGGGCGACGATCGAAACGCACACGCCGTACCAGCAGGATGCGCCCATGAACGGTCAGCCGGGCGTTAGCGTGGGCCATGAGACCTCCGGTCGGGTGAAGACGGCATCTCCACCACATCCGGAGGTCTTCCTATTGATCAGACACCAACCTCGGCCCGTCACCAACCTGGTGACCGAGTACAACTAGCCGCCAGGACGGCCTGGACCACTCTGGCGGCGCGGCCCCGGCCTGCCGCTCATCATCACCCATTCCGGGAACAACAGATCCGCGGGTACCGGATGCGGCAGCTCTACCTGTCTGCGGCCGGCACCGGCCTTGCCTAACCACTTTGCACTGCGGAGGTCGACCGTACCGCCGGTGAACTCCGCCTTGTCGAAGTTCACCGTGCCGCCGGAGAACTCCACAGCGTCGAAGCTCACCGTGCCAGCGGAAAACTCCCCGGCCTTGAAGATGATCCAGCCGTCGGAGAACTGAGCGTTGTCGAAGCTCACCGTGCCGCCGGAGAACTCCGCGCCATTGAAGTAGATCTTTCCGCCGGTCAGCCTCACGTACTTGAAGTTGACCGTGCCGCCGGAGAACCGCGTGTCGCGGAAGTCGACCCCATCGAGGAACCCCCCGCCGGTGGTGAACTCCGCCGAGTGGAAGTTGACCGTGGCGCCGGAAAATTCGGCGCCACAGAAGTCGACCCTGCTGTTGGAGAACTCTGCGCGGATGAAGTTGACCGTGCCGCCGGAGAACTCTGCGCGGATGAAGTTGACCGTGCCGCCGGAGAACTTGGCGTCGGTGAAGTAGACCGTGCCGCCGGAGAAGTTCGCACCGGTGAAGTCGCCGCCGTCGAAGACTACGCCGGTGAGATCGAAATCGTAACCCTGCCAGGACACGATGGCAGCGTCGCGTAGGTGGGCGCCGATGAGGCGGATGATGGTGTGGCGGACCTCACGCAAGCCGGCGAAAGCCAGCCGCTCGGCTTCTGGAGCGTTTTCTAGAGGCTGCGGGGTGTAGGGCATGCGCAGATAGGCGCACAGCACATCGATGCAGGTTTGGCGGAGCTGACGGGTGGGGGCGTCGTCAGCCAAGCCAGCCAGGGCGTGGACTCCGCCGAGTTTGACGGCTGGCGAGGGATCACCGAGCTGGGCGACCGCAGCGGTGAATCGGTCGGTGAGCTGGCCGCGTTCAGTGAGCTGGTGTGTTCGTTGCTGGCCTTGCTGGGCGGCTGTCACGCCGTCTTGTGCAGCCTGAGCGCTGCGTCGGGCGGACGCGGCGTTGGCGGCGGTGTAGTAGATCGCTGCGGCGGCCAGCAACCCGGTTCCGATGGACAAAGCACGGTTGCGTACCGCGTCCAGCGCTTCGGCCAGTTCCTTGCCCTGCAGACCGGTCACGCCATCTATGTGCTCCAGCGTCCACCGAGCCCCTGGCCCTAGCGATACCCACAACAGCCAGGCACAGGCAATCAGGGCTATGACCGCCCCCGCCGCCCGCGCTCCCCAAACGAAGAATTTCCGCTGCGCCATACGGAGACTAATGGGCGTCATGTCCAGACGCGCGTCTCGTTGATCTTTTCTTTCTCGCGTAGGGCGTCGGCCAGGTCGATGCCGGCGCGGTTGGCGATCGCAGCGAGGTAAATCAGGACGTCGGCGAGTTCGTCGCCGAGGGTTCCGGTGGTGCTGCTGGGGTCTATCGACAGGGCTATGTGTTTGCGTACGGCCTTGCACACCTCGCCGGTTTCTTCGGCGAGTTTCAGCGTCTGTTCCAGGATGGTGCTGTCGGTGAACCCGCGGGCCTTTTCCATGTCGGCGACGTAGCTTTGGATCTCGCCCAAGGTCAGTGGTGTGCTGGGCAGTGGGTGCATGGCGTTCCCTCTGGGATGGCTGCGAGAGACGTTACGGTAGCACCGGGTGAGATCGCCGCTCAGCCGAACAGCGCATCCGCAGCAGGTGGGAGCACCATCTGAGCTGGGCCGGGGCTCGGGCCTGCCGTACGGCCGGCGTGCAGCACCTGGGTGTGCTTGGAAGCGGCCGCGTGGATGTGCTTGCGCTGATCGGGGGTTGTCGCGCGGGGGACCAGCCGGGCACGGATTTCGCCGGTGGGCTGGTGCCAGGCCCATGTGCCGATGACGTGGCCGTTGTGGATGATCGTGGGCAGCACTTCGCCGATCTGGTTGAACGCCGTTGAGGCGGACAGGTCACGCAGGTAGCGGGCCCGGGTCTCGAAGTAAGCCTTGAGTGCGACGTCTTCGTGTCCCAGCAGGTGGATACCTGTCGTGTGGTCCAGTTCAGATGAGTCGATGAACTTGTTAAATCGCTCTTCGGGCATGTAGAGCGGGTTGTCGCTCCAGGGGCTGCGAAGCTCGATGAGCTTGACGCCGCAGCGCTCGATGCCGTTCAGCACGGCCGTGCGGGACAGGCCCGACCACCAGGTGGCGTCGCGGATGCTCACAGGGCCGTAGCGGTCGAGGTAAGCGCTGATGAGCCGCTCGACCGCCACCGGTGCTGGCAGGTCGGTCTGCAGCGCCGGATAGGTGCGTGCGGTAAGAGCGAAGGTCCGCACCTCACGGTTCCACCCGGCGGCGCCGTTGAGGTAGGTCAGGGTGCCGCGTTCCCAGGCCAGCTTGAGGGCCAGGCGGGTAAGGGGCACCGGGATGGCCGCGGTGGCGAGCCGGGTCTCGATGTCCCGGTGGTGCAGGGGACCGTTCTCGCCGAGCAGCTCGATGAGTGCTTTCGTGGCGGGCGCGGTGCTGTGTTCGGTGTGACCGGCGTTGACCAGGATGCGCAGCGCGTCTCGTTCCCGAAACCGCAGGGTGGCGGCGTGGGCTGCGGCCGCCAGGCCGAGCGGCAGCGTGTGCAGGGTTTTACGCATGCACCGCAGGGTGACCACGCGGCTTCGGGTCGCCGGGGTGAACAGGCTGAGCGCGATCGCAGGGTCCTTGGCGCGGGCGGCCACGGTGGCGAACGGCGACGGCAGCCGCGCGGCATGCAGCCCCAATGCCGCTTCAGCGATCTGCTCGACGCTCTCGCCTCGGGTATGGGCTGCCAGGCCTTGCCGGGTCAGCACCCAGTTCCACAGCCTGTCCGCTTCCTGCGCGTCGAGGGTGTACGAGCCCACGGTGGCGGGTGCGGAACGCTCGGCCATGCGGGGCACCGTAGCAGCGCCAGGGACTGCTGAGGGTGGTGATACGAGGATTCACCCTTGAGGCCCCCAGGTGTCTTCGACGAAGGCGCGCAGTTCGGCGTAGGACGCCTGGGTCTGTTCCCAGTCGGTTGCGCTGCCCCACCAGTGCCGCTCGTTGTGGTGGATGTGGAACTTCTCCCAGTCGCCGTCCCAGCCGGGCTGGTGGTGGGTGCCGTGGATGCCGAGCTCGGCCGCCTGGTGGTACACCTGCGTGCCGGGTAGCGGCACGAACCTGAACAGCGACACCCGGCCGAGCATGGGCTGAAGCTCGCGCAGCAGGGTGATGGTCTCGCGGGTCGTCTCGGTGTTCTCCCCCGGGTAGCCGTGGATGATGAACGCTTTGGGGGAGATGCCTGCCTTGGCGGTGGCCTCGACGGCCGCACGGATCTTGGCCTGCGTGGTGTTCTTACGCATGGCTTTGAGCAGGCGTTCGCTGCCGGACTCGACACCGTATTTGATCTCGATGCATCCGGCGGCGGCCATGGTCTCCAGCAGCGCCGCGTCGACGGTGTCGACCCGGGACAGGGCCGACCAGCGCAGGCCGAGGTCGGTGATGTGGTGGCAGATGTCGGTGACCTTGGCCTTGTTGACGATGAAGTTGTCGTCGACGATGGCGAAGCCCTCGATGCCGTAGGTGTCGATGAGGTGGGTGAGTTCGTGGCGGGCGCTCGCGCCGCCACGGTATTGCATGCGCCGCTGGGCGACCGCGCAGAACGTACACGGGAACGGGCAGCCACGGCTGAACATGACGTGCGCCATCTGGGTGCCGGTGCCGGCGAGCCGGTCGGGCAGCACGATGTCGTCACGCGGAAGCAGATGGCGTGCTGGGAGCGGCAGAGAGTCGATGTCGCGCATCAGCGGCCTGCCCGCGGTGCGGATGATCTGCCCGTCGCGTTCGAACAGCATCCCGGCGACGCCGCTGAAGTCCCGGTCGCCGGCGTGCTCGAGCAGTTCCAGCAACACCTGTTCGGCTTCGCCGTCCGCGACGACGTGCGCGTTCAGGTCGCGCAGGGTTTCGGCGGGGTAGAAGTTGGCGTGGACGCCGCCGGCCATGACCAGGGCACCAGGATCGATCGCCGATGCGCGGCGGGCCTGGACCATCAGGCCGTAGGTGGCCGAGGAGGCCAGGCTGAACCCGACCGCGTCGAACCCGGTGAGGTCCAGGCTGGTGTGCCCGGGTGCCACGCGCCTGATCTCGACGTGGTGTCCGGCGTGCTCGGCGACCGCCGCCAGGTAGAGCACGCCGAACGGCGGGAACTCCTTGCGCTGCTGCTTGAAGCGGGCCATGTCGTAGACCTCGGGGTAGAGCAGTGCGACCTTCATGCCGTTACCTCCGGCGGGGGAAGCAGTCGGCGGGCCCGGGTGGCGAGCGCCGCGGTGATGTGCCCGGCCAGGACCGCTGCGACAGCGGGGGCGTCGGCTTGTTCCACGTGGTGGATCACTGTCACGGCTCCCTGCGTGTCCATGCGCTGGGCGACCTGGAGGAACAACTCGTGCTCGCGCTGCGCGGCCGCGAGGTGGTCGTGGTGGAAACGGCTGTACTGGCCGCGTTGCCGGGCACGGGCCAGGCAACGCACCGGTTCGTCCATCAGGAAGATCGTCAGGTCGGCCTGCCGGGCGTGCCGGTACAGCCCGCTGATGAACTCCTCGTCGGCCCCGTCGATCCGGTCCAGCACATGCGCGGTCGGAACGAATCGATCGCACACCACGATGTGACCGGCCCGCAGATGCGGCTCGATGACCGTGGAGATGTGGTGGTACCGGTCGGCGGCGACCAGGCACGTCAACGCCAGCCCGTGGAACCGGTGGGTGCTTGATCGGGCCAAGGAGCCGATCGGGGAGTCCGACGGCTGTGCGGTGCACACCGCCGGCAGGCCGCGGCCGGTCAGCAGATCGCACAGCAACCGGCTGCAGGTGGTCTTCCCCGCACCGCTGGGCCCGTCCAGCGTGACCAGGAACCCGGGAGTGTGCCGATCGTTCTCACTGTGCATCGTTCCTCCTCCGTCGAGGAAGCTGGGCACGCATTGGGTGAGTACGAGTTGACAGTGCGCCACCGCAGGCTCATGGTCGAGGGTGTCGCGATGTGAATCGATGTGAATGGCACCGCCAGTGGCCCCCAGACGTGTCCGTCCGATCGCGAACCAGGCTCTGGCCGCTGCGATAGCGGCGGCCGGCTGGACCCATGAGGAAGTCGCCGGCGCCATCCGCCGGACCGCCGCTGAGAACCACATCCAGTTGTCTTACGACGCCTCCACGGTGGGGCACTGGCTGACCGGCAGCGTTCCCCGGCGTGAGGGTGCATGCGCGGCGGTGGAGGCGTTCCGGCGGCGACTGGCCCGGCCCGGCCTCACACCGCAGGATCTCGGCTGGCCACCGGTTCCCGGGGACGCCGCAGTTGGAGACGATCCATGGGAAGGCGATCCGGTCGCCCGGCTATCCGCCCTCGGAGAGGACGACATGAACCGCCGCACCGCGCTCACCACCAGCCTGTACTCGCTGGCCGTGCTCACCGTGCCCTCTCCCACCGCCAGAGTGAAACCCCGGCCAGGCACCGCTCACCGCGGCGGCCCCGGCGACGTCGACCGGATCCGGGAGATGACGCGCCGCCTGGCCGACGCCGACGACCTGTACGGCGGCGGCCACGCCCGCGCCACGGTCGCGGCCTACCTGACCAGGGACGTCACCCCGCTGCTGCGCGGCACCACGGGCAAGACACGTCCGGCGCTGTTCACCGCGGCCGCGGAACTGGCCTACCTGGCCGGGTGGATGGCCGCCGACGCCGGCGCGGCCGGACTGAGCCAGCGCTACTACATCCAAGCCGTCCGACTCGGCGACGAAGCCGGCAACCCGCTCATCCGCTCCACCGCGCTACGGTCGATGGCGGCCCAAGCCACCGAGCTCGGCCACGCGACCCAGGGCCTGGCCCTGGCCGACGCCGCAGCGAACGGACTCGGCCGCAACTGCCCGCCGCAGACCCGGGCCTGGATCACCGGTGTGCGCGCCCAAGCCCACGCCGCCCTGGGCAACCGCCGCCAAGCTCTCGACCTTCTACGGGCCGCCGAGCAGGACCTGGAGCGCGCCGACTCGCTTCCGCGGTCGCAGTGGACGGGGAACTACCGGCGCGAGTCGTTGCAGCACGAGACCGGGCTCATCATGACCTGGCTCGGCGACCTGCCGACCGCCGAGGAGCACTTCGCCGCATCACTCGGCTCCCGCCGCGCCACCGAGCGCCGCGCCCGCGCGCTGATCGGCGCCCGCCTGGCCTGCGCCCAGGTCCGCAACGGCCGCGTCCAGGAGTCCGCGCAGACTGTGCTCAGCCTGCGAGACGATCTCGTATCGGTGTTGTCGGCGCGGGTCACCGCGCAGTTGCGCGGCCTCCGGGCCGCATGGCAGCCCTTCCGGACCGAGCCCCAGGTGATCCAGGGCGATGTGTTGCTGGCTGCTGTGCTGACCACATGCTGACTTTGTGCCGAGGTGAAACTATCGCCGACAAGAGTCTGATCAGCGTTGTAGGCAGTTCTTGTCGGGTGTAAAGGGCATGCTGGTGCGAGCCCGCACCAAGCAAGAGAGTCATCCTTGGCGTTGAACCTCCGCCGCGCAGGACCGGCGCGTGGCGCTGGCACGCGCCGTCGTCGACGGGCTGTTCACCGCGATTACGAACGTCGAGTGGTTGCTTCGTGAGGTTTCCCTTGACCCGCAGCCCGTTGGCTGTGACGCGGAAGTCCGTTCGACCGCAAACAGGAGACGTGACATAGAATTCCTACTCACAGTCACGACCACACATCCGACCGCGCCAAACTTTCTTATTTCCATTTGAAGCGCTAGTGGGAGACCGTACGGTCGAAGGCAACACATTCCCGTCATATCGAGAGGCTTCCATGGCTCGACCACAGACACGAGTTCACTGGATGATCTGGCTCGTGACCGGTACTGTGATCATGGCGCTGGGGCTGCTCCTCCTGGTGGCCGGTCTTGATGTCGCAGACAAGTACGCCCGTGTGATTGGAGCGCTGGGCAGCCTTGCCGCTCTCGGTCTGTCGCTGTCGGTCCGGGCCCACCGGTCTTCGCCCGCCGATCCGTCACGGGAAGAAACCGAGCCTGCTGCTGGGCAGCAGGTACACGCGTCCGCTATCGGGGGCGACGCTGTCCAAGTGCGGGGCGTGGGCGGGAACGTACGCATTGGCCGTGCACTGCCGCCGCAACCTGTAACCGGCTCGCCGCAGCCGCCGACAGTGGCCATCCCACGTGCCACCTCGCCTGGCCCTCAGTCGGTGACCAACGCACAGATTGGCGGATCGAGCGCCCAGATCAGCCAGGTCGCCGGTGATGTGGACGTCGACTGGAGGAAATGATGAGCGGCCCCACGGCACGTGGCAAGCATGACGCGGCAGAGAACCGTACGGGCGAGGGCCAGCGGGTGTCCGACACCCAAGCGACACGGGACGTAATCCAAATCCGGGCTGGCGGGGATGTCACGATCACCAATGCACCACCGGAATACCATCCGCACAAACGGGCCCGTTCGAGGAAAATCCAGACCTGGGCAGTAGCGGCCGTGGCAACTGTGGTTTTGGTGATCGTGCCGTTGGCCCCCTCTGCCCAGCCCGAGGACACCCGGACTGGCCGGCATGATGCCGTTCCGACGCCCATGAGGTCCGCCGCGCCGGCCACCCCAGTCGCGGCATCCCCGTCGCTCGTGACCGCCAGCCCACCTCAGACCGCCTCCGACCGGTCCACGCCGTCCTCCACACCACGGGTGCCCAATGCCGTTTGTCGATGGCGGGGCGATCATCAATGCCGCACAAGGTCTAAAGTGAACTCCACTGAATCGATCGCCGAATGTAGCGGGTCGGGAGGACAGGGAGGCGGGAAATGCGTGACACGTGTCGACTGATCAATCGTGCCAATTGGCCGAGCTACGTTAGTCCATGCAGAAGCGGAGCCTTCACACCGCCTGGCAATCCGCCCGGACCGAACGGCTCGTCAGCCAAGCCGCGACCAGCGCGGAGAAGAAGGAACTTGCCGAGCTACGCCGCCGCAATAAGCAGCTGGAGATGGAAAACGACATCCTCGAGCGGGCGGCGGCGTACTTCACCCGGGAAAATGTCCTCCCAAAGTAATCTACTCGCTGGTCCGCGAACTCGCCGACGACCACGTTCCGGTCGCGGTGGCCTGTCGAGTACTCCAGGTGTCGACATCGGGATATTACGATTGGCTCGGCCGCCCCGAGCCGCCGCGTGAACTCCGGAACAAAGAACTCACAAAGCTGATCCGCCGGATCCACGCCGACTCGCGCGGCAGTTACGGCTAGCCGCGGGTGCATGCCGAGCTGCGGCTGGGAGCGGGCGAGGAGGTCAACCGCAAGCGCGTCGAACGGCTCATGCGCGCGGTCGGCCTGCAGGGCGCCTACCGGCGCAAGGGTCGCCGCAACCGCGTCAACCAGGCCACCGAGGAGGACCTGGTGCAGCGGCGCTTGCACGTGCAGGCGCCCGATCGGCTGTGGCTGACCGACATCACCGAGCATCCCACCGGTGAAGGGAAAGATGTATTGCGCTGCCGTCATGGACGCCTATTCACGACGCATCATCGGCTGGTCCATCGACTCACGGCAGAACACAGATCTGGTGGTGAACGCATTAGCGATGGCTGTGACCCGGCGGAAGCCGGATGCGCGCTCCACAATTCTCCATTCCGATCACGGGACGCAAACCCCAACACCAATCTGGAGCCGACGCCGTGAAAAGCCTCAGCGACGCGCCAGACAACAAGGAATCTGCAGTGATGAGTGACCTCTTCGCACGAGCCCGCCGACGCCGAGGCCGCTGATCTTTACCACCTCGTCGGCCGGGTGGCCGGAGGCGTCGGGGTGGGGCCGTGCCAGAGGCGTTCGCCGTGGTCGAAACGGGGGGTGGGGGTCAGGCCCAGGTGGGTGGCTATCGCCATCGAGGCGTGGTGGGCGGGGTGGATGTGGGCCTGGACGGTGGTGATGCCTCGGGTGTGGAGCCAGTGGGTCAGGGCGGTGGTGGCTTCCTTGGCGTAGCCCTGTTTCTGCCAGGGGGCGCCGATGATCCAGGCCATCTCGGCGGAGGAGGAGCCGGTGGGGATGGTGGCCTGGACGGTGCCTATGGCTCTGGCGTCACTGTGGAGGCGGAGGGTCCAGTTGCGCCATTCCTCGGTGTGGTCGGGGGAGTGGCCTCTGGTCTGGATCTCGTAGCGGGTGCGGAGGGAGTCGGCGGTGGGCGGGGTGCCGCCGGTGAAGGTGTAGAGGGTGGGGGAGGACAGGACCTCGGCCATCTCGTCCGCGTCGGTGACCTTCAGGGGGTGCAGGGTGAGCCGTCCGGCTCTGATGGGGGTGTCCTGTTCCCAGTGGGGTGGGAGCCGGTAGGTCCAGCCTTCGCGCCAGTTGAAGGGGGCGTCGACCAGATGGGCCAGGGGGGTGCCGGTGAGGAGATGGTCGAGGGCCCAGCGGTTGGCGGAGTGGGCGATCAGCAGGACGCGGGTGCCGGGTCGGTGGCGGGTCGTCAGGTCGCGGAGGAAGGACACGGTGCGGTCCACGACGTCGTGGTAGCTCTCGCCGCCGGGCCACGGGGTGGCGATGTGGGCGGCGCGGTGCGGGGCCAGGGATTTCACCGGGGTGCCGTTGAGGTGGCCGTAGTCGCATTCGCGCAGGCGGGGGTCCCGGTGGATCGGCACCGGGTGGCCGGCGAAGGCGGTTTCCGCGGTCTGGACGGCCCGGCGGAGGTCTGAGGTGTAGACGGCGGCGAGGGGGTCGTCGCGGCGGCGGGCGCCCAGCTCGGCGGCGAGTTCCCGGCCGCGGGGGGAGAGCTCGCCGGGGAGGTGCCCGGTGGCGATGCCCGTCTCGTTGTCGGTGGTGATGGAGTGGGTCTCGTAGACGATGGTCACCGTCATGGGGCGGTCACAGCTCTCGGACGGTGAAGGAGAAGGTCGCGGGGGCGACCTCCAGGCGGTAGCGGGGCAGGACGCCGGGGCCGCAGGAACGGGAGCCAATGCCGTGCAGGGCCCTGTCGGTGTGCAGGTGGATGTGGGGGCCGGGGACGAGGTCGGGGGTGTGGGTGGCGGCGGCGAGTTCCTGGCCGGTCCAGGGGCGGGCGGAGAAGTCGAACAGGGCGCCGTCGCCGGTGACGCGGACGCCGTGGCCGCGGGGGTCGGTGAGGTCGACGTGGCGGACGGCGGTGCGGTTGCCGTTCTCCTGGGGGCGGACGTACGGGGTCTGCAGGTCGGTGACGGTGGAGCGGAACAGGCCGATGCGGGCGGCGCGGCGGGTGTCAGGGTAGGCCTCGCCGGGGCCGGCGCCGAACCATGTGGCGGTGGTGACGTGCGGTGGGAGGCGCCAGCGCAGGCCCATGCGGGCCAGAGGGCCGGGGGACCAGGTGCCGTACGGTGTGGCGGTGACCTCCACGGTGAGGTGGCCCGCGTGGGTGGTCCAGCGGTAGGCCGTCGTGTAGCCGCACGTGAGGGCCGGGGCGGCGGTGCGGGTCTCCACCAGTAACGCGTCGCCGGCGAGGTGGACGGCGACCGTGCGGTGGCGCAGGCGGTGCAGGCCGTTGCGGCGCCAGGCGGCGGCGTCGCAGTCCTCGCCGCCGAGGTCGTTGTCCGTGGGGGCCCGCCACAGGTCGAGCCACGGGCCCTCCAGGGCGGCGGCGCCGACACGGGCCAGGCGCCCGGTACGGGCGTCGAACTCGCCAGGGCCGAGACGGATCGTGCCGCCCTGGGGAAAGGGGCCCGCCGGCCCGGCGGTGGACCCGGCCGTGGAGGCGCGAAGGGCTGCCGGGGCCGCAGGGGCTGTGAAGGCTGGGGGGACCGCGGGGATCTGTGCGGCTGTGGGGACGGTGGCTGCTGGCGCGGCTGTGGAGGCGGGTGCGGCTATGGAGGCGGGCGCGGGTGCGGCTGTGGAGGCCGGTGCGGCTGTGGAGGCTGGTGCGGTCGTGGAGGCGGGGGGCGCGGCTGTGGAGGCGGGTGTGGTCGTGGAGGCGGGTGTGGTCGTGGCGGAGAGCAGGGAGTCGGGGGGTGGGGTGAGGTCTGCCTGGCCCCAGGCGACCTCGGGGCCGGCGGGGGCCCAGGGGGTGGCCGTGGCCAGGAGGGCGCGGACGGTGAGCCAGGTCTCGCCGGTGCGGTGCGGGAGCTCGGCGGGGGGGCTCACCACGGCGGAGTGGCCGGGAGGCAGGGGCGGGACGTCCAGGGTGCCGGTGGCGGTGGGGATGCCGTCGTGTTCGGTGGTCCAGGTGAAGGTCAGGTGGGAGAGGTCGGTGAAGTCGTGGCGGTTCTCGATGCGCACGGCGTCACCCTCGGGGGTGATGCGGACCGGTTCGACGACCTTCTTGTACTCCACCAGGCCGGGGGAGGGGGTGCGGTCGGGGAACAGGAGGCCGTCGCAGATGAAGTTGCCGTCGTGGTGGTCCTCGCCGAAGTCGCCGCCGTAGCCGTACGCGCCGGACGGCAGGCGCAGGGCCTGGTCGATCCACTCCCACACGAAGCCGCCCTGGAGGCGGGGGTAGGTGTCGAACAGCTCCTGGTACTCCGACAGGCCGCCGGGCCCGTTCCCCATGGCGTGGGCGTACTCGGTGAAGATGTACGGCATGCGGTTGCGCGGGTCGTCCGCCGGGTCGCCGGACCCGGGCTCGCCGGAGTTGAAGCGCTCGCCGGGCAGCAGCCCGCCCTCACCGATGCGCCGCACCACCTCGTGCGGGGTGTACATGTGCCCGCCGACGTCGACGTGCCGGCACAACACGTCGCCCTCGTAGTGGACGGGCCGGGACGGGTCGCGGCCGTGGATCCACTCGTACATCGCGGCGAGGTTCTGCCCCTCGCCGGCCTCGTTGCCGAGCGACCAGATGACGACGCTCGGGTGGTTCTTGTCCCGCTCCACCGTGCGGCGCGCCCGGTCGAGGTAGCAGTCGCGCCACCGCGGGTCGTCGCTGGGGTTGCCGGCCCAGCCCTGCGGCCCGAACCCGTGGGTCTCCAGGTCGCACTCGAGCACCACCCACAACCCGAGCTCGTCGCACAGGTCAAGGAACCGGGGATGCGGCGGGTAGTGCGCGGTGCGCACGGCGTTGACGTTGTGCCGTTTCATCAGCTCGATGTCGCGCCGCATCGTCTCCTCGGTGACGGCCCGCCCGAGGCCGGGGTCGAACTCGTGCCGGTTGACGCCGCGCAGCAGGACGCGCCTGCCGTTGACGGTGAGCAGCCCGCCGCACACCGCGACCGTGCGGAACCCCACCCGCAGCGGGACCGTCTCCTCCCCGGCGGTGAGCCACGCGTCGTACAGCCGGGGGATCTCCGCGCTCCACGGCTCCACGGCGGGGAACGTCACCGACAGCGGCCCGTCCACCACCCCGAGCTCGGGCACGGTCAGCGTCGCGGGCGCGGTGGTCTCCACCTCAAGCCGCCCGCCCCCGGTGGCCGCGTCGTACGAAGCGCGCACGGACACCTCGCGCAGGCCCACGCGGCGCAGGGAGACGTCGCGGAAGAGGCCGGACAGCCGCCAGGTGTCCTGGTCCTCCAGGTAGCTCCCCGCGGAGAACTGATGCACCCGCACCGCGAGCACGTTGCGCCCGGCCCGCAGGTGCGGGGTGGCGTCGAACTCCACCGGCAGGCGGCTGCCCATGCTCACCCCGAGCTCGGCACCGTTGAGCCACACCCGCAGGCACGAGTCGGCGCCCTCGAACCGCAGCACCGCGGGCCCCGCGTGCTCCCAGGAGAACTCGCGGCGGTAGTCGCCGGTGGGATTGTCGTCGGGCACGTACGGCGGGTCCACCGGGAACGGGTAGTCGACGTTGAGGTACACGGGCCGCCCGTGCCCCTCCAGCTGCCAGTGGGACGGCACCGGGATGAGGTCCCACGCCGAGTCGTCGAACCCGGGCGCCTCGAACCCGCCGGTGTCCACCGGCGCGTACGGCAGCAGCCGGAACCGCCACGCGCCGTTCAGGTCGAGCGCGGGCAGGCTGGACCGGAACGCCGCGCGGGGCGGCAGCGCGCCGTACCCGGGCGAGATCTCCTCGTAGTACCTGACCATGACGGACCTCCCGCACCCGACGCGGCCGGACGGTTGAAAAGATCGTACGGCGCGGAGCCCCCGCCGAAGGAACCCGACCCCGAGGAAAGCCGCATGAGCCACACCGTCCTGTCCGCCGCGGGCACCTGCCTGGTGCTCGACCACACCGGTCCCGGCCTGCCCGTGGTGCGTCACTTCGGCGCCGCCCTCGGCCCGGACGCCGGACCCGCACTGGAATCACTGACCCCGCTGGTGCCCCCGCCGCCGCTGCTCGCGGGCCAGGGAGACGGCTGGTTCGGCAGGCCGGGCCTCGCGGGCGGGCGCCCCGGCGACCACTGGCCGGTGCGGTGGACCGTGGACGGCGAGCCCGCGGCCGAGGCCGAGCCGGGCCGCGGCGGCCGGGTCACGGTGACCGCCGCGGACGAGCGGGCCGGGCTGCGGCTGGTGAGCGAGCTCGTCATGGACCCGCACGGTGTGCTCACGGCCCGGCACACGGTCACCAACACGCACGCCGGGCCGTACCGGCTGGACGGCCTGACCTGCGCCGTGCCGCTGCCCGCCCGCGCGGCGGAGCTGCTCGACCTCACCGGGCGCTGGGCGCTGGAGAAGGTGCCGCAGCGCCGCGCGTTCGGCCACGGCACCTGGGCGCGTGAGAGCAGGCGCGGCCGCACCGGCCACGACGCCACGGGACTGCTGGTCGCGGGCACCACCGGGTTCGGGTTCCGCCACGGCGAGGTGTGGGGGGTGCACGCCGCGTGGAGCGGCGGCCACACCCACCACGCCGAGCGCGTCGCCGAGGGCCACGCGCTGCTCGCGGCGGGCGAGCTGCTGGAGCCCGGCGAGATCACGCTCGGCGAGGGCGAGTCGTACCGCACCCCGTGGGTGTACTTCGCCTGGTCGGGCACCGGCCTCGACGACCTCGGCGGCCGCCTGCACGACCACCTGCGGGCCGCCCGCCCCCTCCCGGCGCGCCCCGTCACGCTGAACACCTGGGAGGCCGCCTACTTCGACCACGACCTCGGCCACCTGACCCGCCTCGCCGACCAGGCCGCCGCGGCCGGGATCGAGCGGTTCGTGCTGGACGACGGCTGGTTCCGCGGCCGCCGCCACGACCGGGCCGGGCTCGGCGACTGGTACGTGGACGAGACCGTGTGGCCCGGCGGCCTGCACCGCCTCGCCGGCCACGTGCGCGGCCTCGGCATGGAGTTCGGGTTGTGGTTCGAGCCCGAGATGGTCAACCCCGACTCCGACCTGGCCCGCGCGCACCCCGACTGGATCCTCGGCCGCGACGGACGCCCGCCGGGCCTCCAGCGCAACCAGCACACGCTCGACCTGGCCAGGCCCGAGGTCCACGCGTACCTGCTGGAGAGGCTCGACACCCTGGTGGGCGAGTACGCCCTGGACTACATCAAGTGGGACCACAACCGCGACATCGCCGAGCCGGTGCACGACGGCGTGCCCGGCGTGCACCGGCAGACCCTCGCCGCGTACCGCCTCATCGACGAGCTGCGCCGCCGCCACCCCGCGCTGGAGATCGAGTCGTGCTCCTCCGGCGGCGCACGCGCCGACTACGGCATCCTCGCCCGCACCGACCGGGTGTGGACCTCCGACAGCAACGACGCCATCGACCGGCAGGCGATCCAGCGCTGGACCGGCCTGCTGGTGCCGCCGGAGCGCATGGGCTGCCACGTCGGCGCCCCCGCCGACCACATCACCGGCCGCGCGCTGCCGCTGGCCTTCCGCGCCGCGACCGCGCTGTTCGGCCACATGGGCGTGGAATGGGACCTGACCGCGGCGACCCAGGAGGAACGCGACGAGCTGGCCGTGTGGATCGCCCTGCACAAGCGGCTGCGCCCGCTCCTGCACACCGGCCGCGTGGTCCGCGCCGACCACCCCGACCCGTCGGCGCTGGTGCACGGCGTCACCGCCTCCGGCCACGCGGTGTACGCGTACGTCCAGCTCACCTCCCGGGTCGCCGCCGCCGGGGACCCGGTCCGCCTGCCCGGCCTGGACCCCGCCGCCCGCTACGAGGTGACGGTCCCCGGCCCGCTCCCCGAGGGCGCCGCCCTGCCCCGCTGGGCCGCCGCCCCCCTGCGCCTGCCCGGGGTGGTGCTCGCCGAGGCCGGCCTGCCCGCGCCCGCGTTGCGGCCCGCGTCCGTCCTGCTCATCGAGGTGACCCGGGTCTGATTCCCCGAGGTCATGCAGCCGCCGGCCGCCTTCGTGCGACCGGCCGGCGTGTTGAGGAAACGGGCCGGGGCCGGCCGCGGGGAGTCGTCCGCGGCCGGCCCCGGATGGTGCCGGTGGTGCCTTGTGTCAGTGCCGCGTCACCGTGAAGGTCCCGGTGAGCGGGCCGAGTTCCACCGTGTACGTGCCGGGTTCGCTCCGGCGCACCTCGAACATGAGGCGCACCGCCTTGCCGGGGGCCGCCCGCACCGTGCGGCGGGGCTCCGCGTGGTCGCCCACGACCAGTTCGGCGTCGTACGCGCCGGCCGCCTCACCGACGTTCTTCACCCACGCCGTGACGCGCACCGGTCGCCCGGGGCGGGCGGTGTCCGGGCTGATCTCCAGCGACGACGGGGCGAACCGGGGCTCGGGGCCGGGCCGCCGGTCGTGCACGAACACGTCGTACCGGCGGTTGGTGTCGCCGTCCACGAGGTTCGCCGACGTGCTCTGGAAGGCGACGTACCGCCCGTCTCCGCTGACGGTCGGCAGCTCGGACGAACCGCTGCCCTCCGCGCCACCCGGAGCGCCGGAGACCCGCTCGATGGTGCCGGCGGCCAGGTCGCGCACGTAGACGTCGGTCTGGCCGTTGGTGTCACCCGGCGCCAGGTTGGCGGCGTAGGTGTAGAAGGCGATGGTGCGGCCGTCGTCGCTGAGGGACGGGGCGAAGGACAGGCTGTCGGCCGGCGTGCCGTCGAGGGCCGCCGACACCGGCGTCGTCGTGCCGGTCCGGCGGTCGTAGGCGTGGATCTGGAATCCCACCATGTAGACCACCACCTGGCCGTCGGCGCTGATGACCGGTCCCCCGGCCCCGGCGTCGCCCGGCACAGGGACGCGCTCGGTGGTGCCGGCCTGCCGGTCCCGTACGAACACGTCGTTCACGCCGTTGGTGTCGCCGGGCACGAGGTCCGCCGAGGCGCTCTCGAAGGCGACGTAACGGCCGTCGGCGCTGATGGCCTGCTCGCGTGAGCTCGCCGTGCCCTGCGCGCCGCCCGCCCCGACCGAGACGCGCTCGGTCGTGCCGTTGACCCGGTCGCGCACGAACACGTCGGTGGCGCCGTTGGTGTCGCCCGGCACGAGGTTGGTGGCGTCGCTGTTGAACACCGCGAACCTGCCGTCCGCGCTGAACGACGCCTGCGAGGACAGGCCGTCCGCCTGCGTGCCGTCGGGCGCCACCGAGATCCGCTCGGTCTTCCCGGTGAGCCGGTCGTGCACGAAGGTGTCGCTCTGGTCGTTGGTGTCGCCGGGCACCAGGTTCGTGGCCCCGCTGTTGAAGCCGACGAACCGACCGTCCGCGCTGACCATCGGGACCAGGGAGAAGCTGTCGCTCTGCGTCCCGTCGGAGGCCACCGACACCCGCTCGGTCTCCCCGGTGCGCAGGTCGGTCGCGAAGACGTCGAGGTCGTCGTTGGTGTCACCGGGCACGAGGTTGGACGCCGCGCTGGCGAACACCACGTGGTTGCCGTCGGCGCTGACGCGCGGCCACCACACGTCGGCGTCGGCCTGCTTGTGGTCCATCGCCAGTGAGACCCGCTCGGTGGGCGGCGGCTTCGGCAGAGCGAGGTCGGCCCGCGCCGTGCCGGTGCGGACCCGCACCCCGACGGGCTCCGACCGGGACAGGCCGGGTGCCGCGGCGGCGATCCGGTACTCGCCCTCGGGCACGTCGGCGACGGTGTACCTGCCGTTCAGGTCGGTCGTGCCCACCAGCCGGTCGGGCACGCCGAGCACGGTGACCGTCGCGCCCGGCACGGTGATGCCGGTCGGGCCGAACACCACCTGGCCGGAGATCCTGCCGCGGCGGGTCTGTTCGAGCGCGATCCGCACGTCGGTGAAGCGGTCCGCCTGGACGCGGACCTGGGCCGGCTCCTGCTTGTAGCCGAACCGGCTCAGCGTCAGGCCGTAGGTGCCTGCGGGGGCGCGGAACTCGAAGCGGCCCTTGGCGTCGGTGGTCACGGCGCGGCCCGTGCCGTCCCTGGCGACCGTCACGCCGCCGAGGGGCGCACGGGTCTTGCCGTCGGTGACGGTGCCGCGGACGCCGCTGGTGAGGGCCGCCTCGGCGACGGCGGCGTAGGCGTCGACGCGCCCGAGGCCGTAGCGCGGGTTGGGCCGCGCGCCGTAACGGTCGTCGGAGAACGACGTGCCCTCCAGGATGGCGAGCGTCTCGGCGGGCTCCATGTCCGGGCGGGCCTGCAGCATCAGCGCGACCACTCCGGAGACGTGCGGGGTGGCCATCGAGGTGCCGCTGAGCTCGTGGTAGCCGCCGCCGGGGACGGCCGACAACACGTCCACGCCGGGGGCGGAGACGTCCGGCACGACGTAGGTGTCCGGCCAGTCGCCCGGCGCGTCCACCCAGTCCTCGCGGCGCACCACGCCGCCGCAGGAGAACTCGGGCACGTCGTCGTTGACGTCGGTGGCGCCGACCGCCACGGCGTCGAACACGTTGCCGGGGCTGCCGGAGCCGCCGGGCAGGCAGTCGTTGCCGATGGCGAACGACGGGAAGGCGCCGGCCCGCAGGATGTTGCGGGTGGGCTCGATCATCTCGTCGGAGAAGCCCTCGCCGCCGAGCGACATGCTGACGATGTCGGCGGGCTCGCCGGCCGGCTCGCCGTTCCTGTCGTACGGCGCGACGGCCCACTGCATGCCGGCGATCACCTGGGCGAGCGTGCCGTTGCCGCCCGGGATGACCAGGCCGGCCATCAGGTCGACGCCCGGTGCCACACCGATCTGGGTGCCCGAGGCGTTCCCGCCGGCGACGGTGCCGGCGACGTGGGTGCCGTGGTAGCTGCTGTCGTGCGGCGTGGTGGGCACCGGCGCGCCGTCCGGGCCGAACTCGATCCAGCCGCCGGGGAAGTACGGGTCGGCGGCGTCGTCGGTGACGAGCTTGCCCGCGAGGTCGGGGTGGGTGATGTCGACGCCGGTGTCGAGCACCGCGACGCGCACGCCCTCACCGGTGAGGCCGCGCTCGCCGCGCACCCGGTCGGCGCCGATCTTCTTGATGCCCCACGTGGTCTCGCCCTCGGCCGCGGCGCGGCGCGGCTCCGTCTCCGGCGCGGTGAGGGTGAAGTTGGGGATGACCCGCTCCACCAGCGGGGACGCGGCGAGCGCGTCCAGGGTGGCGGGGCTGACCCGGACCAGGACCATGTTCTTCAGCCAGAACGTGTTGAGCACCTGGTCCCCGTGGGACTCGACCAGGTCGACCACCGGGGCCTGCGTGGCCTCGGCCGTCCTCTCCAGTTCCTCCGGCACCTCGTCCGGCTCCGCCGTCACGGCGGGTGGTTCCGGGGTGTCCACGATGACGACCGCCTCCACGCGGTCGCCGGCACGGATCTTCGCGTTGTCCAGCCGTTCGAGCAGCTCCGGGGCGATCTTCTCCCGGAGGGAGGGCTCCGCCGGAGGCTCCTGTGCCATCGCTGGGGGCAGGATCACGAACAGCGATCCGAGTGCCAGCAGCACCGCGAGAATCAGGCGTTGCCCGCGAGAACGCAGGGCGCACGGTGACATGGGGGGCTCCTTCGGCCAATTACACGCGGGGACGCAGGCGAAACGCTGACATGTGCCACGACCGGTGGACAAGGTAGAAAAGCGGCGAATACCGGACAGGTGACGGGAATGCGACAATGAACGCCGGGTCATCGGAGGACATCGGGGAGGCGTCGTGCTTGAGGCGATCGGGCTGAGCCAGCAGGACGAGACCGTGTACGGAGCCCTGGTGCGGCGGACGCAGGCCACCATCGCCGAGCTCGTCCAGGACTGCCACCTGCCCGAGTCGGGCGTCCGGCGGGCGCTGCGCACGCTCGCCGGCCTCGGCCTGGCCACCCGCTCGGCCGCGCGCCCGTTCCGGTACGTCGCCGTCTCGCCGGACAGCGGCCTGGAAGCCGTGCTGCGCGAGCACGAGGCGGGGCTCCAGGACGTCCGCCTGCACATCAGGACGCTGATGGAGATGTACCGCGCGGGCACCCGGTTCGCCCACCCGGGGGAGCTCATCGAGGTCATCTCCGGGCGCGACGAGGTCATCCACCGCTGGGTCCGCATGCAGCAGGAGACCCACGCCCAGATGCGCGGCTTCGACCGCCCGCCCTACGCCGCGCCGCAGGGGCACACCGAGTCCAACCACGTGGAGCTCGCCCTGCTCCAGCGCGGGGTGCGGTACCGCGTCATCTACGACAAGAGCGCCCTGGAGCTGCCCGGCTGGCTGGACGACGTCACCGCCGGCGTGCGTCAGGGCGAGCAGGCCAGGATCGCCGAGGTGCCGATGAAGCTCGCCATCTCCGACGACCGGCTGGCGATGCTCCCGCTGCTGCGGTCCGGCGACGACACGGTCACCGCCTCCTACCTCATCCACCCCTCGCCGCTGCTGGACGCGCTGGTCGCGCTGTTCGAGGTGACGTGGGAGCGCGCGGTCCCGGTCCGGCTCGGCGCGCTCGACACCGAGGACCTCTCGGCGGAGGAGACACGGCTGCTGGCCCTGCTCGCCTCGGGGGCGACCGACAAGGCGGCCGGCCGGGCCCTCGGCTGGAGCGAGCGGACCGTGCAGCGGCACGTCACCAAGCTGATGAGCCGGGTCGGGGCGCGCACCCGTTTCCAGATCGCGATGGAGGCCACCCGGCGCGGATGGATCTGAGCCGGGGTGGCGGTGGAGGCGCATCCGGTGCCCGTGGGCTCGTGCGGGTGAATTGGTTGCCGGAGCAACGAAGCGTCTTTTCTTAATGAAAGTTCGGATAACACATGAATTCGGGTTGAATCGGCCATGGAATCGGCCCTGCGGTGATCGTGATTTCCCCTCCGGCCCCGTGCCCGGTCCTGTCGGTGCCCGTCGCTAGTGTGGGCAGGTCAGGCATCGGCGCGACCATTCAGGAGGATCACATGACTTCCCGGCTCAATCCCTATATCAGCTTCGCCGGCGACGCCCGCCAGGCCATGGAGTTCTACCAGGGCGTGTTCGGCGGCGAGCTGACCCTGCGCACCTTCGGCGAGTTCGGCTCCCCCGAGCCCGACCTGGCCGACAAGGTCATGCACAGCATGCTGCAGACCTCCGAGGGCTTCACCCTCATGGGTTCCGACACCCCGCCCGGCATGACCCGCACCGTCGGTGACTCGGTCACCATCAGCCTCAGCGGCGAGGACGCCGACCAGCTCCGCGGCTACTGGGAGAAGCTCTCCGCCGGCGGCACGGTGTCGGCCCCCCTGGAGAAGCAGATGTGGGGCGACGAGTACGGCGCCTGCGTCGACCGCTTCGGCGTGAGCTGGATGGTCGACATCGTCCAGCAGGCCTGACCGCCGGGCCAGGACACGTACACGCTCACCCGGACCGGTGGAGGGTGCGGTCGTCGAGCCTGACGGTGATCTCTCCACCGGTTCCGGGGCGCGTGCGCGTTCACCGGGACCGGTGGAGGGTGCGGTCGTCGAGCCTGACGGTGATCTCTCCACCGGTTCCGGGGCGGATGCGCGTTCAGCCGGGGCGGTGCAGGGTGAAGTCGTCGAAGGAGACGGTGATCTGGCCGCCGTCGGCCTCGGGGACCTGCGCGAGCAGGCCTGACTGGCTGTGCGTGGTCTCCGGTGGCGGGTCGGTGTCCACGGTGTCGAGGGTCTTGGCGCCGTCGATCCACAACGTGAGGGCGACCCCTGTGGCGGCCCGCCGGCAGCGCGCCTGGACGCGGATGTTCTGGCCGGTGCGCGGGGCGGCGAGCTCGACGGGCGGCGTCACGTCGAGGCGCTTGCCCTGGGTGACCCTGACGATGCGGGCGGTCCCGTCCAGCCCGAGTGTGAACGCGTACCCGTTGGGCACGTCCTCGTCCCAGCGGCACAGCAGCCCGAAAGAGGCGCGTCCCGTGGTCCCCTCCCGGGTCTGCGCGGTCACCCCGATCAGCACGTCCCGTTCCGGGGTCCCCGCCGGTTCCTTGGCCGGCACGGGCGACAACGCCGCCCCGTAGTGGTCGGCCCGGTCGGCGTAGATGCTGTACACGCCGCGCTCGATCTCATACCCGTGGGTGACCCGTGTGTCGCCCGCTCCGTCCGGCGCGAACGTGTACCCGTCCCAGTTCCCCCGCTCACTAAAGTCGTCCCTGTACAACAGCACCCCCGCCTCGGGCTCCGCCCCGCCGGCCTCGGGACGCAGCAGGAGCACCCCCGCCGCGACGGCCACCGCCCCCGCGACGGCCACGGCGGGCCACAGCAGCCGCCGCCGCACCCGGCCCCTGACCGGCGCGCCCGCGATGACCGGCCGGGTCTCGCCCGCCGCGTCATGGGCCGGCGCGTCGTGTCCCGGGGGGTGCGGGATCGGTGTGGTCGTCGGTGGGGTGACGGAGTCCTCGCCGGTCAGCCGGTGCAGGAGTGCGGTGGCGGTGGGGCGGGCGGCGGGGTCCTTGGTCATGGAGGCGGACAGGAGGGGGCGGAGGTCGTCGGGGACGCCGGTGAGGTCGGGGCCGGCGGTGGTGATGGCGTACAGGAGGGCGGGGACGTTGTCGCCGGGGAACGCCGGGTGGCCGGTGGCGGCGTAGACCATCGTGGCGGCCCAGCTGAACAGGTCGGACGGGGTGCCGGGGGTGTGGCCGGCGAGTTGCTCGGGGGAGACGTAGGCGGGGGTGCCCACCAGGCCGGTGGACGTGGTGCCGTGCCCGACCACCCGGGCGATGCCGAAGTCGATGACGACCGGCCCTTCGGGGCCGAGGATCACGTTGCTCGGCTTGAAGTCGCGGTGCACGATGCCCGCCCGGTGGATCGCCGCCAGCGCGGTCAGCGTGGCCACCGCCAGGCGGTGCAGCCCGCTGCCGGTGCGCGGGCCGTCGGCCGCGACCGCCTCGGCCAGGGAGAGGCCGGGGATGTACTCGCTGACCACATACGGTCGGTCGTCGGCGGTGCCCACGTCCAGCACCCGCGCCGTGCAGAACGGCGCGACGCTGCGCGCGGTGTCGGCCTCCCGCAGGAACCGCCGCTGGCTCTCGGCGTCCGCCGCGCCTCTGGCGTGCAGCACCTTCACCGCCACCCGCGCCCCGGACGGCCCCTCGCCGAGATAGACGACGCCCTGCCCGCCCTCGCCGAGCACCCCGCTCAGCCGGTACTCGCCTATCTGCTCAGGTTCTCCCGGCCGGAGGGCACGCGGGCGCACGACCACCTCTTGGATCCTCTCGGCGCGATGACGCAGGGCCCCACCCTAGGGCTTGCCGCGCGACCGGGAAAGCGCCCCGTCGCGCCTCCCGCCACGGCCGCACGCCGTCGGTGCGGTGGGGTGTGCCGGGTGCGGGGGGAGTGGTGAGGTTGGTGAGGGAGGAGGGGTGAATTGGCGTTTATTTCATCAATTTTCACGAAGTTTCGATATATCGAGTTGTGCAACACCTGGTGAGCGCATCGGGTGCTTCGTGAGCATCCATAAACGGATGTCGGAAAACTGGAATTCCGGGCGCATATCTGGTTGGAGTCGCGCTGGTCACGATTCGGCTAAGTAGCATGACTCGGGACCCGCGTCCCCCACACCGACAAAGGGGTCAGGAATGAGGGGCTTCTTCCGCGTGCTGCGCCAACGGGCCGATGCCAACGCTCGTCGGGCGGTCGACCTCTACACGCGCGAGATGGCCGACTACCGCACGATGTGCGAGGACGAGCGCGGACGTGCCTCGTTGCTCGAATTCGCGGTCGCGCTGCGGCGGCGTACGTTCGAGCTGGCCGAGGAGAACCGGCCGTTCAGTGAGGACGACCTCGCTTACATGGCGGCGATGGGGAAGGAGCGCGGTGAGCAGGGGGTGTCGCTCGCCTCCCATCGGCGCGTGCTCGTGCTGCACACCACCTTGACGTTGCGTGAGGTGCAGGAGGCCGCGGGGCCGGACGACCTCGAAGCACTGATGATGACGCTCGACTGGCTCGGCCCGCACGGCACGACGGCGCAGGCCGCGTACAGCCGGGGCTACATGGCGGGGCAGCAGCGGCTGCTGCCGCTGGCCGCCCGGGTGCAGTTGCTGGCGAAGGCGTTGCTGGCCGACGACCCGGCCGCGACGGAACTGGCGCTCAACCTCGGCATGGGGGTGCCGGAGCGGTACGTCGTGACGGTGGTGCGGGTCGGGGGGCGGCCGATGCGCCGGGCGGGCGGGCCGCGGGACGACGTCATCGAGTTGCTGGTGAAGGAGCATCCCATCCCGCTGGCCTGGCCTACGCCGGAGGAGTTCGTGGCGCTGGTGCCCGGTGACGGGGCGCAGGCCGAGGAGCGCGCGCTGCAGGTGGCGCGTGACTTCGCCGCGTCGATCGGGCGGCCGTGCTCGGTGGGCGCGGCCTCGGGGCATGTGGACGCGCTCGCGGGCGCGTACACCCTGGCGCGGCGGGTCAGCCAGGCGGCGCCGTTCGAGAAGGTGCCGCGCCGTGCCCGCACCCTCGCCGACGTCTTCGTCGAGCTCGGCGCCGCGCGGGTGCCCGAGGCCGACGAGTGGCTGCACGAGGTGGCCCGCCGGCTGGGTGACGGGCCCGACCTCGTGGCCACACTCGAGGTCTACTACGGGTGCGACATGAACCGCCTGCGGGCCGCCGCGGCGCTGCACGTCCACCCCCGCACGCTGGACTACCGGTTGCAGCGTGTCCGTGAGCTGACGGGCCTGAACCCCGCCTCCACGCGGGGCGTCCTGGTGCTGAACACCGCCGTCGCGCGGCGTCTCGCGGGGGCCTGGCCCGACGCGATGTGAGCATCTGTCCGGAACCTGCCGCCGTGACCGGGCGCCGGGGTAAGGTCGAACCGGCGACGTAGGGGACGCGTCCGCCCGTTACCCGTGGAGCCGTGCACCAAGGACCTTCTTCACCGCTGTGCTCATTCATGTCTGAACGGAGCTGTCGATGACGATCACCCAGGTGACGCCGGATCCCAGGGCCCCACTGGTACGGCTGGCCGCCCTGCTCGACGAAGGGTCGGTGGAGCCGATCCACGATCCGGGCGGGGGCGGCGTGGCCGCGGTGCGAGGGCGGATCGGCGGCTCGCCGGTGATGGCCTACTGCACCGACGCCACGCTGATGGGCGGCTCGCTGGGCACCGAGGAGGTGGCCCGCATCATCGCGGCCATCGACGAGGCCGTCGTGCGGCGGCGCCCGGTCATCGGCCTGTGGCACTCCGGCGGCGCACGGCTCGCCGACGGCGTGGAGTCCATGGACGCGGTGGGCCGCATGTTCCAGGCGATGATCCGGGCCTCAGGACGCGTCCCGCAGATCTCGGTCGTGCTCGGCCCCGCCGCGGGGGCGGCGGCGTACGGCCCGGCCCTCACCGACCTCGTCATCATGTCGGAGCAGGGCAAGGTGTTCATCACCGGTCCCGACGTCATCTCGATGGTGACCGGCGAGCGCATCGACATGGCCGGGCTCGGCGGCACCGAGGTGCACGCCAGAAAGTCCGGAGTCGTGCACGTGGTCACCGAGACCGAGGCCGAGGCGTACCTGCACGCCCGCCGCATCACCGGCCTGCTGGCCCGCCCCGGCGAGTTCGACATCGAGGAGGCGGGGGAGGAGGACCACGACCTGATCGGCCTGCTGCCCGACCGGCCGCGCCGCGCCTACGACGTGCGGCCGCTGCTGCGCCGCATCCTGGACGGCGGCGGCGACGCGGTGGAGGAGCTGCAGCCGAAGTGGGCGCCCAACATGGTCGTCGGCCTCGGCCGGCTCGGCGGGCGCTCCATCGGCGTGGTGGCCAACAACCCGCTGCGCAAGGGCGGCTGCCTGGACTCCCTCAGCGCCGAGAAGGCCTCCCGTTTCGTCCGCATGTGCGATGCGTTCGGCCTGCCGCTGCTCGTCGTCGTGGACGTCCCCGGCTACCTGCCCGGCGTCGGCCAGGAGTGGGAGGGCGTGGTGCGCCGCGGCGCCAAGCTGCTGCACGCCTTCGGCGAGTCCGTCGTGCCCCGGGTCACCCTCATCACCCGCAAGTCCTACGGCGGCGCGTACATCGCGATGAACTCCCGCTCCCTCGGCGCGGACGCGGTGTTCGCGTGGCCGGAGGCGGAGGTCGCCGTGATGGCCGCCGAGCCCGCCGTCAACGTCCTGCACCGCAAGCGCCTCGCGGCCACCCCCGAGGAGGACCGCGAGAAGCTGCGTGCCGAGCTGGTCGAGGAGCACCGCCGCATCGCGGGCGGCGTCGACCGCGCCATGTCCCTCGGCGTGGTCGACGAGGTCGTCACCCCCGCCCGCACCCGCCGCCGCTTGGTGGAGGCCTTCTCCTCGCTTCCGGAGAACCGCGGCAGGCACGGCAACATCCCGCTGTAGAACGTCCGCGAGCCGGGGCGGCCCTGGCGAAGGGCCGCCCACGGCCGTGCGCGGGCGCCGGGAAGCCGCGGCGGCGGGTCCCGGGAGTGGATCTAGCGGAGCGCCGTCCTCGGCACGACCAGCAGCGTGACCGAGCCGGCCGGGAAGGTGCGGGTGAACGTGCCGTCGGCGGCGATGGGCTGGTCGGCGGCGCGGACGATCGCGGCGGGGGAGGCCGCGGAGTACTGGTAGGCGGTCGCGGTGCCGCGGCGGGCGGTCGCGATGCTCACCGGGCTGGTCAGGTCGGTGGTGCTCTTGTTGACGACCATCAGGGTCAGCGCGCCGTCACGGGTGCGGCGGGCGCCGTACACCGCGAGGGCGCCCTGGTCGGCGCTGGTGGAGCTGACCGACACGTCGCCGAAGCGCGAGCCCGAGCCGTCGTAGTTGAGGTACATGCGGAACGCGTAAGCGCCTGGCTGGTCCGCCGACGGCGGCGCCCACAGGGTGGCCAGGTCCAGGCCCTCGCGGCCGAAGATGCCGAGGATGTCCGCCTGGGCCAGCGCGCCGTTCATCGAGTCGAGCGCGCCCCAGTTGTACTCGGTGATCGCGGTCTTGGTGCCGGGGTACTGCGCCGCGATCAGTTCCTTCATGCGGGGGATCAGCCGCACCTGGGTGCCGATCCAGCTCTCGTCGGTGTACGACGGGTCCCACAGCGCCCGGGTGGAGCGCAGCCGCAGCGCGTTGGTCGCCGGGTCGGCGCCGTTGCCGAACGCCACACCAGGGGCCTGCGGGTAGAAGTGCATGTCGAAGTAGTCCAGGATCCGCTTGCGGTTGGTGTCCTGGTACTTCTTCATCTCGCGCAGGTACCACGCGGTGAACGGCAGCCCGTCGCGCGCCGCCCGGTCCGGCGGGTCGCCCCAGCAGCCGGTGCGGGAGCAGGTCTCCTGGTCCAGGCCCGAGTAGTCCCACGACGTCCAGCCCCAGCCGACCGGGCCGAGCGTCTTGGCGCTCGGGTCGGCGGCCTTCACCGCGGCGGCGATCTTGTACGTCTGGTCGCGCAGCTCGGCGGCGCTCGCGCCCTGCGGGTGCACGTCGCGGTGGGTGGAGTGCCAGATGTCCGGCTCGTTGTCCAGGTTGTAGAACTTCACCCCGCCGCGCGCGGCCGTGCCGTACGTGGTGGTCAGGTGGCGCAGCCAGTCCCTGATGTACTGCGGCCCCACTTCGACGCTGGTGTCGTGCGGGTCGTTGCCCGTCACGTTGGTGCCGTCCGGCTTGACGCCGTTGCCGCAGTCGGGGCGCCACTCGTCGGTGCGCTGCTGCGGGCCGTACTTGGTCACCGAGAAGCCGCACGAGCCGTCCCTGGCCTTCGGCGCCCACCCGATCAGCGGCACCGTCAGGATGGAACTGGTGCCGGTACGCCGGTTCTGGTCCACGAACTCGTCGGTGGACGAGCCGCGGGGCAGCAGCTCCGGGTGGTCGTTCTCCTCGGCGATGTTCTCGAAGAACCAGTCGGACGCGCGGTTCGTGGTGTCGTACAGATAGTGGTACCGCGTCGTCGCGTTCCCGCCCCACCGGCGGACCGGCAGCCGCAGCTCGGCGGCCAGCCCCTCGTCGGTGAAGTTCATGCCGTAGATGTACGGGCTGATCGGGTGCCTGCCCGCGGCCGGGTCGACGGTGAGCCGCGGCCCCGCGTCGGCCTGCGCCGGTCCGGTCATCGGCACCGCGCCCGCCGCGAGCAACGCCGACACGACCGTGAACTTGAGCAGCCTGCTGCGCATGCGCAACCTCCCTCAACGGATCGGCCCACCGTGCACGCCCACCGCACGCCCCGGCAACCGCGCCGGGGCCCCGGTGCCGCCTGACCTGTCCGGACGTGGTCGTACGGCATGCAACTTTCACCGGTGAGCGCGCGGATGAAGATTGGTTGCGCGTGTCCTCAGTGGTGGTAGGCGTGCACCACGGCGTGGCCCTTGCCGCGCCCGATGATCCACTTGTTGACCGGGGTGGTGACGAGGAAGGCGATCACCAGCGACCCGGCCAGGGAGGACCAGAACAGCAGGCTGGTGAGGCCGGCGTCCATGGCGCCGGGGATGACCAGCATCACGGAGTTGTCGATGATCTCCATCACGATGATCGACACGGTGTCGGCCGCCAGCGCCAGCTTGACGGCGGTGCGCCACCCCACGCCCGCCCGGCGCAGCGGGAGCAGGGTGAGCAGGTACCCGAAGAAGAACGCCAGCGCGACGGCGGCGGCGATGGTGGCCGCGTCGTGCCACCCGAACGCCGTGCCGATCACCATGCCGAGGACCTCGCCGATGGCGCAGCCGGTGAGGCAGTGCAGGGTGGCGGAGACGGCCATCCCCCAGGTCGCCTTCCCGGCGGCATGGCCCGCGTGCGCGGAGTGGGTGTGCTCGGACATCGTCTGCGTCCCTTCGGCGGGGGTCGTGCTCTTATGACGGCCAATATACCCCCCTACCGTATAGAGCGCCATTCCCGGCGGAAAGGCGCACCCGGGTCAGATCTTGGCGAGAAGCCGCACCGCGTCCTCCTCCACCCGTACGGCCTGCGCCACCCGCTCCGCCAGCGTGGCCAGCAGGCCGGCGCGGCCCTCGGGCCCGAGAGGGTCGGTCTCGCCGTAGACCGCGGCCAGGCCGGCGGCCTCCTCCCGGGCCGCCCGCAGGCGCGGGACGGCGCGGTGGCCCTCGGTCAGGAGCAGTTCCTCGGACTCCATGACCAGCGCGCGGTAACGGCGGAACTCCGGCGGCAGTGCGGTGGAGGCGACCACGGACCACAGGCGGCCCGCCTCGCGGTAGAGCGTGGCGGCCTCGGTGAGCGCGGGGGCGTCCAGGACTCCGGCGGCCTCGTCCAGGAAAGCGGCGTAGAGGGGGCGCATGGCCCCGGGGGCGCCGTACTCGATCTCCAGGCAGTCGTGGAGGCGCGTCATCGCGGTGAAGAACGCGCGGGCGGTGGCGAAGCGGCGGGGCCAGCCCTGCCTGGTCCGGGTGTCGGCGAGCTGGTCGCGCAGGCGGCGCATGCCGCTCAGGCCGAAGTTGACGTCGAAGGAGTTGCCGAGCACGGGCCCGGTGAGGCCGGCCACGGTGCCGGCGACGGCGTCCCGCAGCGCCCCCCGCGGATCGTCCCGGGGAGCGCCGGTGACGTGGACCATGTGGTGACGGGCCTTGGGCAGGGCGGACCACGCGGCCATCAGGTCGCCGACCGGCAGCTCCTGCGGCTCGGCGCACTGGTCGTCGAGCAGCACCGTGTCACCTTCGATGCCGGCGACGCCGACCTCCAGCGGGTCGGGGAACGGGTACCCGGGGCGCCAGGGCAGCGCGTACCGGTTCACCCGGCACACGGCGGCGCGGCCCCCGGTGAGGACGCCGCGCAGCGCGGCCTCGGCCCGCGCGGGGGACGTGGTGCGCAGCACGTCGTGCGGGATGCCCGCCCTGGTCAGCGCGGTGACGATCATGGGGGCGGGGTGCGCCTGGGTGACGAGGGTGGTCATCGGGTCGTGGCCGCGGTACTCGAACACGGCGTACATGAACCCGATCCCGCCGCCGAGACCGGCCAGCGCGGCCTCGGTGTACGGCAGACCGGTGCACGGCGACACCACGCCGGCCTGCGCGAGGACGTGGGCCAGCAGGGCGGAGTCGTGGTGGACGCCGCCGCCGAACCGGGTGTAGCCCGGCAGCGCCGCGCGGTGGGGCCGGGGCTCGCGGGCCGCGGCGACGTGGCGCAGCGCCGTGGAGTACGACTCGCCGGTCCGCGCCATCCGCGCGCGGACGAGTCTCTTGAGATGCTTGCGCTCGGTCATCGGTCGATCCTCGCGGCGGCGCCGCACACCCCACGCGCCGTGCGAGCCCCGCCGTCGGGGAAACGGTCGTGTGACCTGGCCCGGTGGCTTCGGTGCCCGAGGACATGATCCCCTGCGCCTCCGCGGGGCCGCGCGGCGTGGGCGCGCGGTCAGGAGGTCGGGCGCGGGACGGCGCCACCGGCCACGATAGGCCGTACGCGTGGTCTGTGACAATGGCCGGACGCGCCGGTCGAGACGAGGAGAACGTCATGTGGGACGAAGCGGAGCTCAAGCATCTGAGGCGGTGCGTCGCGCTCGCGCGGGAGGCGCTGGAGGCCGGCGACGAGCCGTTCGGGTCGGTGCTGGTGGCGGGGGACGGGACGGTGCTGGCCGAGGACCGCAACCGCGAGACCTCCGGCGGCGACCAGACCCTGCACCCCGAGTTCGCCCTGGCCCGCTGGGCCGCCGCCAACATGACCCGCGAGGAACGCGCCGCCGCGACCGTCTACACCAGCGGCGAGCACTGCCCCATGTGTGCCGCCGCCCACGGCTGGGTGGGGCTCGGGCGCATCGTCTACGTGGCCTCCTCCCGCCAGCTCGTCGAATGGCTCACCGCGCTCGGTGTCCCCGGGTCGCCGGTCGCCGCCATCCCCGCCGGGCAGGTCGCCCTCCGCGTGAAGGTCGAGGGGCCGGTGGACGAGCTCACCGAGGACATCCGCGCCCTGCACGTCCGCTACCGCAGGTGAACCGGATCCAGGTCAGGCCAAAGCCAGGGCGTAGGCCGCGCAGGCGAAGGCCAGGGTGTGGCCGATCGTGCGGACGAGGTTGAGGGTGACCCACCGCGGTTCGAAGGCGCGGCGCACGGCGCCGAGGTCGGGCACGCGGTCGGGGTCGCCGGCCTGGTCGAGACGGTTGTTCAGGGGGACGTTGCCGGCGATGGTGACGATGAACGACCCCACGTACAGGACCAGGGCGGCGATGAGCCAGGGGAGGGACGGATCGCCCCAGAGGACGGCCACCGCGGCGATGAGCAGGGGGATCGGGCCGAGGAAGCAGATCATGAACAAGGGGTTCAGGATGGTGCGGTTGATGTTCTGCATCCCCTCGACCAGCACACGGTCGGAGGAGCGGGCGAACGCGGGCATCACCGCGTGGGCGAAGACGGCGAACAGGCCGGCCGTCAGGCCGGTGGTGACGACCGCGGCCAGCAGTACGGCGGTCTGGAGAGGGCTCACGGTGGGGTCACTCCTGCGTGCGGGATCCTGACCCCTCAACGATCATGCAGGAAGGGGCGGCCGGGCAAGTCCCCGCTGTGCAAGGATCGTTAACTCATGGGTTAACGAACCGGGCGGAGGCAGGCGGGTGGAGCGGCGGGAGATCGAGATATTCCTGACCCTGGCCGAGGAACTGCACTTCGGGCGCACCGCCGACCGGCTCGGGGTGTCGGTCGCCCGGGTGAGCCAGACCGTCAAGCGGCTGGAGCGGCGGATCGGGGCGCCGCTGTTCGAGCGGACCAGCCGCCGGGTGGCGCTGACGCCGATCGGGAGCCGCCTGCACGACGATCTGCGTCCCGCCTGGCGATGCGTCCTGGAGGGGATCGAACGGGCCGTGGCGGCGGGACGCGGCGTGGAAGGCGTGCTGCGGGCGGGGTTCGTGGGCACGGGCGTGGGACGGTTCCTGCTGCAGGTCGCCGAGACGTTCCAGGCGGGGTATCCCGGGTGCCAGGTGCTGATCCGGGAGGCGAGGTACAGCGACGCGCTGGCGCTGGTGCGTGCCGGTGAGGTGGACGTGCTGCTCGCGGCGGCGCCGGTGGACGAGCCCGATCTGGAGGCCGGGGAAGTGCTGTTCCGCGAGCCGTCCGCCCTCGCGGTCGCGGCGCGGCACCCGTTCGCGCGGCGCGCCTCGGTCAGCATGGAGGACCTGGCACGGGAACCGGTGCTGCGCCCCGGCGAGGTGCCCGGTTACCTCGACCGCAGCGTGGTGCCGGCCCGCACGCCGGGCGGGCTGCCCATCGAGCGCGGCCCCGGGTTCGGCACCGTCCAGGAGATGCTGGCCCTGGTCGGCGCGGGCAGAGGGGTCTTCCCGGTGCCCGCGCACGCGGCACGCTACGACGCGCGGCCCGACGTCGCGTACGTCCCGCTGGAGGACGGGCCGCCGTACGAGTGGCGCCTGATCTGGCGGGCCACCGCGCGCACCGCCAGGGTGCGCGCCTTCTGCCGTGCCGCGCGGGACTTCGCCGCCCGGGACGCCGACCCGCTGCTCGGCCCGGCCGGCTCCGCCCGCCCGGCCGGGGGAGAGGCGCGTGCCCGCCGTCCGTCCCCCGGCTCCTAGCCCCGTTTTCCGCACATCGCCCTCGACGACCTGCACGGATCACTCACCGCACCGAATATCACAGAACACCTGACCAGGGACATTCGGGCTCGTGCGGAAAACAGGCCTAGCGGGGCAGGACGACGCCGGCGTCGCGGGCGGCGAGAAGGTCCATGAGGCGGGCCGCGTTGCGTTGCGAGTTGTCGGCGCAGCAGTTGTTGGTGAGCACGTGCGTGGTCTTCGCGGTGGCCGCGAGTCCGGCGATCCGGCCGGCCCAGTCGTCCAGTTCCTCCTCGGAGTACAGGTAGCCGAAACGCTCCTCGATGATCCTGCTCGTCCACTTGTCCGAATGCCCGTGCAGCCGCACCACCGACAGTCCCGCGGTGGCCGCGAGCACCGGCGGCACCGACGAGGGGTGGCCCTGCGGCATGTCCACGCAGACGTACGGCAGGTCGTTGACGGCGAGGAACTCCAGGGTGCCCGCGCGGTTCTCCTCGCTCATCCAGGTGGTGTTGCGGAACTCCACGCAGACGGGCAGCGGCAGGCACCGGTCCCGGCACTCCAGGATGTATCGCCGGTTCGCCTCGCCGCGCGGGAACCACTGCGGGAACTGCAGCAGCACCGCGCCGAGCTTGCCCGCGTCGTGCAGCGGGCGCAGCGCGGAGGTGAACCGCAGCCACACCTCCTCCACGACGGCGGGGTCCACGTCCCGCAGGTACACGGTGCGTTTCGACGTGGCGAGCCGCTCACGCAGGTCCTTGTAGATGGCGTCCACCCGGGTGGGGTGCTGGGTGAGCAGGGAGAACGCCTTCACGTTGAAGGTGAAGCCGTCCGGGGTGCGGTCGCGCCACAGCTCGGCGGTGCGCTCGGCCGGCGGGTGGTAGTAGGTGGCGTCCACCTCGACCAGCGGGAACCGGGAGGCGTAGTACGCGAGGCGCGCCTCGGCGCCGGCGGCGTGGGGCGGGTACCAGCCGGAGGCGAGCAGAGACTTGTCCGTCCAGGAGGCCGTGCCGACAAGGATCTTGCCCATGCGGTCACGCTACGTCCCTCCGGCCCGGCCGATGCGGCGTTTCGCGTCATCGGCCGCCGGAGGGTCGCCGAGGCGGGCCAGCACCCGGTCCGCCTCGGGCACGCCGAGACTGCGGTAGGCGGCCAGCGCGGCGCGCCAGTGCTCCCGGGCCTGCGCCGTGTGGCCGGTGCCGGACAGGACGTGCGCGACGCCGTCCAGCGCGCGGGCCTGCTCGTACCGGTCGCCGGTCCGCTCGGCCAGCGCCAGCGCGGCCCGGTGGCGGGCCAGCGCCGAGTCGGGCTGCCCCATGGCGTGCAGCGTCTCGCCGAGCGTGTTGAGCGTCTCGACCTCCAGGTTGCGGTCCGCCGTCTCACGGCTGATGGCGAGCGCGCGGTGCAGGTGGTCCAGCGCGTCCGCGTGCCGCCCGACCCGCAGGTACACCGCGCCCATCGTGCCGACCGCGCTGCCCTCGCCGCCCGGGTCGCGGGCCGCGCGGCAGTCGGCGAGCGCCTGGCCGAGGTGCTCGAGCGCCTCGTCGTGCCGGCCGAGCAGGTTGTACAGCGCCCCGAGGTTGCCGAGCGCGTAGCCCCGCAGGCGCAGGTCGCCGACCTCGGCGAACACTTCGGCGGCCCGCGTCTGGCGTGCCGCCGCCTCCTCGTACCGCCCGAGCCGCCGGCACATGATGCCGATGTTCACGAGCTGGGCGCCCTGCGCGTGCCGGTTCCCGGTCCGCTCGAAGACGGCGAGCGCGGCGCGCAGCACGTCCAGCGACCGCTCCAGGTCGCCGAGCCGCTCGTGCACCAGCCCGAGCCGCCCGAGCACCCGGGCCTCGCCCTCGGCGTCGCCCTCCCGCCTGGCGCTCTCCAGGGCCTGCTCGAACAGGGCCCGCGCCTCACGGTGGTCGCCCAGCCACCAGCGGATGCCGCCGAGGTTGGTCAGCACCCCGGCCAGGCCGTGGCCGCCGGCCGGCGCGGCCTCCGCGGCGGCGCCGTGCAGCGTGAGCGCCTCCTGGTAGTGGCAGTGCACCTCCAGATGACGCCACAGGACACGGGACAGGTCGACGGCGTGCCGCGGCCGGCCGTGCCGCGCGGCGTGCACGGCCACCGCGACCAGGGTGGGCCGTTCCCGGTCCAGCCAGCGGGACGCCTGGCCGGGCTCGCCGACCGGCGGGGCGGGGGGGCGCGGCGGCGGGACCACGGGCCGTCCGCGCTCGTACGGGTACAGCGTGTCCATCGCCGCGGCGGCGGTGCTCAGGTAGTGGTCGAACAGCCGGGTCAGCGGCTCCCGCCCCTCGGTGGCGCGCTCCACCGCGAACGCGCGCAGCAGGTCGTGCATGGTGTACCTGCCGGGACCCACCTGCTCGACGAGGTGACCGCGGGCCAGCTCGTCCAGCAGCGCGGCCGCCCGTCCCGTCCCGGTGCCGGCCAGCGCGGCGGCGCCGTACATGTCGAACTCCCGGCCCGGGTGCAGGCCGAGCAGGTCGAACAGGCGGGCCGCCGCGGCGGGCAGGTGGCGGTGCGACCAGGAGAACACCGACCGCACCGCCGTGCGCGTGTCGCCGGCGGCGTCCAGCAGGTCCAGGCGTCGCTGCTCGTCGCGCAGCTCGGCCACCAGCTCCGACAGGGGCGCCATGGGCCGTGACGTGGCCATCTCGGCGGCGATCCGCAGCGCGAGCGGCAGCGGGTTCTGGTCCACCCGGGGCCCGATGAGGGTGCGCAGCAGGTCGGCTGACTCGTCCGGGGTGAGCGTGGTGAGGTCGATGCGCAGGGCGCCCTCCCGCGCCACCAGCCCGGCGAGGGCGTCGCGGCTCGTCACCACCACCATGCACGACGGCGTGCCGGGCAGCAGGGGGCGCACATGGTCGGCGCTGTGCGCGTTGTCCAGCACCACCAGCATGCGGCGCCCGGCGAGCAGCGTGCGGTAGAGGGCGGCCCGCTCGGCGACGTCGTCGGGGATGTCGGCGGGCTCCACGCCGAGGGCGCGCAGGAAGGCGGCCAGCGCGTCGGCGGCCGGCACGGGACTGCCGGGATCGTACCCGCGCAGGTCGAGGTAGAGCTGGCCGCCGGGGAACCGCTTGGCCACCCGGTGCGCCCAGTGCACCGCCAGGGCCGTCTTCCCCACCCCGGCGGTGCCCGCCACCGCGGAGATCACCACCGCGGGACGGCGCTCGCCCGCGGCGAGCATGGCGTCCAGGCCGGCGAGCTGCCCGGCGCGGCCGGTGAACCCGAACACGTCGAGCGGGAGCTGCCGCGGCACCGGCCCCTCGGCCGGCGCCGCCACCCGGCGGTTCTCCTCGACCTGGTCGCGGGCGGTGGCCAGGGCACCCATCTCGGCGGGGCTCGCGCCGAGCAGGCCGATCAGCACGTCGAAACGCTCGGTGGGCGGCAGGATGCGCCCGGACAGGTACTCCCCGATGATGCCGTGCGACCACCCGGTGGCGGCGGCCAGCTCACGGTAGGTCAGCTCGGGCCGGCCCTGCCTGCGGGCATGGCGGCGGCGCAGCCCGCGCAGGATGCGCGCGAGGTCCGCCACGGTGCGGACCTCGGCGACGCGCCACGCCGCCACGTCAGGAAGGGGCTCGGCAGGCCCGAGGGGACGACCGTCGATGGGGGATAGTAACCACGCCGGACGGCCCGCGCGCGAGTGCGGGCCGTCCGCGTCATGACGCCCCGGCCCGCGCGGGAGACGGCGCGGGCCGCTTTCACGTCACGACGTGCAGGGCACCCCGTTGAACGAGAACTCGCTCGGCGGGGTGAACGGGACGGCCGAGCCGGCGAAGCCGGTCGAGAGCCGCCCGCCCGGGCCGATGGTGTTCGTGAACGACCTCGGGGCGAGCGTGCCGGTAGCCCCGTCGCGGGTCAGCACGCCGCCGAACACGCTGTTCGCGGTCGCCGTGGCCGGCAGGGTGAACCGGACGGTCCAGCCGGTGATCGGCGCGGTGGTGGTGTTCACGACGGACACGTTCGCCGTGAAGCCCGGGTTGTAGGTGATGATCTGGACGGTGCACGACGGCACCGCGGTGGCGGGCAGCGTGGTCAGCACGCCGGTCGCCGACCTGGCCGACTGGTTGCCGCGGGCGTCGAAGGCGATCACCGCGTAGCTGTAGGAGGTGCTGGGGGACAACCCCGCCAAGGACTGGAACCGCGCCGCGGGCCCCACGGTACGGATGGTCGTCCACGTCCCGTCGACGAGCTGCTGCAGGTGGTACCCGGCGACCTGCACGTTGTCGGTCGTCTCCGGCCAGAAGGCGTTGCCCGCCGTGGTGGTCACACTGCTGAACGTCGGCGCCGCGGGCGTGGTGGGCGGCACGGTGTCCGGCCCGCTCAGCGTCGTGAACGACACCGGCGCGGAACGGGCGCTCGTGGTGTACCCCAGCCCCGCGACGGGGATCGAGTACACCCGGAAGGTGTACGTGGTGCCCGGCGTCAGCCCGGTGACGATCAACTGCCCGTACAACCCCCGGGCGTACTCCTGCCACACCGCGCCGACCTTGAACTCCACGACGTCCTGCGCCGACGCCCCGTTGCGTAACCACTGCAGGTCGGCACCGGTGTCGGACACGTGCAGCGCCTGCACGTTGGCGGGCGCCGGCAGCGGTTCCTCCGCCAGCGCGGGCCCGGCCGCGCCCCCGAGCACGCCGAGCACCACTGCGGCTCCCGCGAGGAGCCGCGCGATCATTCTTCGCTTCACTTCCCATGAACCTTTCAGCGATGGGGCAGGGCCCCGTCCGTCCGGCCCTCTGGGCCACATGGTCGCGGGGCACGCGGTGATATGTGGACGATCCTGGACACGGCTGGACAGCCCCCTGCGTCCGTTCCGGGGGGTTCGCCGGGCGGGGCATCATGGCATGCGGCATCATCTCGGGGCGGGAAGGGACCTCGAAGTGAAGGTGGAGACGATGGGCGCGGGGACCGACACGTCGCCGGGAGCGGCGGCGCTGCGGGAGATCACGGACGGGGTGTACGCCTGGGTGCAGCCCGACGGCACATGGTGGATCAACAACGCCGGGGCCGTCGCCGGGGACGGCGAGGTCGTGCTGGTGGACACCTGCGCCACCGAGCGCCGCACCCGGCTGTTCCTCGACGCCGTCGCGGCCGCCACCGGCGACGCCCCCGTCCGCGTGGCCGTCAACACCCACCAGCACGGCGACCACACCTACGGCAACAGCCTGCTGCCCGCCGGCACGCTGCTCATCGCGCACGAGGCCACCCGGGCCGCGCAACTCGCCGACCCGGTCATCGACGGCTGCCCGCCTTTCTGGTCACCGGTGCCCGACTGGGGCGCGGTCACGCGGCGCGTGGCGGACGTGGTCCTCCGCACGGACCTGACCGTGTTCGCCGGCAGCCGGCGCGTCGACCTCGCGCACCCCGGCTTCGCGGCCCACACCCCCGGCGACGTGGTGGCCTGGCTGCCCGGGGAACGGGTGCTGTTCACCGGCGACCTGCTGTTCCACGGCTTGACCCCGCTGGTCCTCATGGGCTCGGTCGAAGGCGCCCTGCGCTCCCTGGACTGGCTCGCCACCTTCGGCGCCGCCCACGTCGTCCCCGGCCACGGCCCCCTCATCCCCGGCGCCGACCTCCCAGGCGTACTGGCCCAGCACGAGCGCTACTACCGGTACGTCATGGACACGGCACGCGACGGCCTGCGCGACGGCCTGTCCCCCCTGGACACCGCCCGCCGCGCCGACCTGGGCGAGTTCGCCGACTGGGCAGACGCCGAACGCCTGGTCCCGAACCTGCACCGCGCCTACGCCGACCTGGGCCACGCCGAACCGGACCTGGCGACCGCCTTGACGGACGCCGTCACCTGGCGCGGCGGGCCGATGCCGACCTCCGTCTGACCGCCAGGCGGTGAAGTCCGGTACCCGGGGCGGCGGGGGCAGTCCGACCTCCGTCTGACCGCCGTCACGCCGGCAGGCGGTGAGGTCCGGCACCAGGGGCCGTGGGGTCAGGCCGGCATCCCTGCGAGCTCTGTCACGGTCGCCACGTGGTGAAATCCAGCACCAAGCGCTGCGGGGCGGACGGCCGACAGAGGACGATCGTGGCGGACACGACGTTCCCCTCGGTGGTTGTGACGCAGAACGACCGCCCCGCCCCGACCGCGGCGAGGTCCGCCGTCCGGTCCGCCCTCGCCTCCAGCGCCCGCCCGCAGGCGACCCGGCCACCGTGCGGGGACCGGGCGAGCACCGCCGGATCCGCCGCGGCGACCAGGTGCGCCGGCAGCGGCGTGGTCTCCGTGGGGAAGTACAGGTCGGCCCCGAGGACAGCCCCGGCCGTCCCGGTCTCGAAGTCCACCTTGTCCTCCGGCCCGAGCTCCAGCCGTCCCGAACGCAGCACTTCCTCGCCGTCCCCGTCCCTGCGCCGGCGACCGGGGGGGGGACGTGCCCCCGGGCGAGACGGCCGTGGCCGACGGCAGGCCGTCCGTCGGCGCGGGGCCGCCGCCACCCGTGGGCCGTGCCTTGACGTCCGGCGCGCCCCGTGCCCGTGCGGCCAACACCCCGCCACCAGGGCCACGGCGAGCACTCCCGCCGCGGCCACCATGGTCCAGCGGGGCGCCGCCACGACCTTTCCGCCCTCCGGGCGGCCTCCCGTAGCGGGCGGTGGGTCCTCCAGTGCCGGCGGAACCCGCCGGTGGTGACGAGCCGGTGGTGGCGGGTGGCTGTGGTGAGTCGGGGATGGCGGGCGGCCGTGAGGAGTTCGTGGGGGCGGGCGGCTGTGGTGAGTCCGAGGGGCGGACGGTCGTGAGGTGACGGCGCCGGATGGGCTCGTGGTCGGGGCGGTCGCGCCGGAGTTCAGGTTGGACGGGCCCGGTGGGGAGGCGTCCGGGACGGGGGAGCTGCGGGGGAGGCGCAGCCTTCTGTTGTCCTGGGATCCGGCGTGCGGGTTCTGCGAGCGCATGCTTCCCGATCTCAGGGCATGGGAGGCGGAGCCCGGCGGGGTGGCGCTGGTCGTCGTCTCCACAGGGACGGTTGAGGAGACCCGGGTCTCGGGCTGGTGGCGCCGGTGCCGGCTGATGAGGGGTTCACGGTGGGGCCGCTGTTTCGGGGCGCACGGTACGCCGACGGGGGGCTGGTGGACGAGGACGGGCGGATCGCTTCTGAGATGGCGGTGGGAGCGCCCGCCGTGCTCGCGCTCGCCCGCGGGGCCGGCGAGCGTTGACTCCGCCGCAGGCGGCGGGCTATAGTGAACCATATGGTTCAGTCTTTGCTCGACCGAACGTTCGCCGCCCTGTCGGACCCGACGAGGCGCGAGATCCTCGTCCGGCTCGGCGGTGGGCCGGCTTCCGTCAGTGAGCTGGCCGAGCCGTTCGGGATGACGCTGACCGGTCTCAAGAAGCACATCCAGGTGCTGGAGGAGGCGCGGCTGGTCACCACCGAGAAGACCGGGCGGGTGCGCACGTGCCGGCTCGGCCCGGGCCACCTGGAGGACGCCGTGCAGTGGATCGACACCTATCGCCGCCAGTGGGAGCGCAGGCTCGACGGCCTTGAGGCCTACCTGGACAGCAAGAAGGGAAACCAGTGAATCACGACCTGAGCGTGGAACGTGTGTTCAACCATCCCCCGGAGGTCGTCTTCGACGCGTTCACCGACGCCGAGGCGCAGAAGATCTGGTTCGTCCTCGGGCCGGACGGGCGTCCCGACGGGAGCTTCGTCGAGGCCGAGTGCGACCCGCGGGTGGGTGGTGAGTGGGTCCTCGCCTGGGGCGACGCCGACAAGCCGTTCCGGGAGCGCAACGTCTTCCAGATCGTCGACCGGCCGCGCCGCCTGGTGCTGAGCTCCACCGGCTGGAGCCCGGACGGCGACCGCCTGGACACCACGGTCGAGGTGCTGTTCGAGGATCTGGACGGCAAGACCCGCATGACCGTCAACCAGAGCGGCCTGCGCACCGTCGAGGAGCGCGACTTCTTCGCCGGGACGGCGTGGAACGGCGCCTTCGACCGCGTCGAGCACTACCTGGACCTCCCCGAGGAGGCCCGGGCCCGCTGAGTCACCCCGGGGCGGGGCCGAGGTCCCACATGCGGACCCGTTCGTCGCGCCCCGCGGCGACCAGCACGCCGCGGCCTGCCACGGCACCGAGGGTCACCCGGACGAACGCCGGGCCGGTGTCCACGGTGCCGAGGACGGCGGACCGGGTGAGGTCCCAGACCCGCACGGTGCCCTCACCCGCCAGGGTCACCGCGACCGGCCGGTCGCCGAGCCTGCCGGACAGGACCTGCTGGACGCCCTTCCGGTGGCCGCGCAACGGGGGCGCGACCTCCTTGCCGGTGCGCGGGTCCCAGATGCGCACCGCCTCGCCGCGTCCCGACAGCACCACAGGGGCGCAGCGCAGGCGGCCGGTGGTGAACGCCCCGCTGTCCCCGCCGACCCCGGGGACGGTGCGCAGGCGCCGCCCCGTGGCGAGGTCCGACACGCGGGACCGCCGCCGCACCTCCACCACCGCCGTGCGTCCGTCCAGGTCGATCAGCGTGTACCGGCCGGGCCGGGCGGCGCTCACGGCCACCGGCACGCCCACGGTGGCCCGGGTGGCGAGGTCCGTCACCCGGGTACGCCCGCCGGCGGCGTCCAGCAGCAGTATGCGGCCACCGAACTCGACGGCCCGGGCCGTCTCCGGCACCGGGATCGGCTCGCCGATCCCGGTGCGGGTGGTCAGGTCCCACAGCCGCAGCAGGCCGCCGCCCTGGCCGGCGACGACGGGCCGCCCGGCCGTCCGTCCCGCGGTGACCATGTGCACCGGGCCGCCGGGGTGGGTCATGGGCGGGCCGGAGCGCCGGCGGGCGGCGAGATCCCAGACGACGATCCGGCCGTCGTACCCGGCGGTGACGGCGATCGGCGCGCCGCCGGTGGTGGCGGTGACCCACTCGATCTCGTCGGTGTGGCCCTCCGGCCCGGCGGAGGCCACCAGCCGGGCGGTGTCCAGGTCCCACAGCCGCACAGTGTCGTCGGCGCCGCCGGTCAGCGCGTACGCGTGGCCGCCGATGGACCTGGTGGCCACGAAGAGCCCGCGGAACATGATGCGCCCGTCGGCGGCCGGAAGCCGCGGGCCCGGGATGACCGCGAGCGCGCGGCGGGTGACCGGGTCCCAGAGGGTGATCGCGCCCGACGCCGTGCCCTCCTCGTCCAGGGGCTGGTTCACGGTGAGCAGCGCCACGCGGTCGCGCAGGGACACCTTGCGCACTGCGGAGAAGTCGCCGGCGATGCCCGCCAGCGGCCTGCCCGTGCGCAGGTCGAAGAAGCGCAGCGGGTCGGGCCCCGGCTCGTTCTCGTCCCCGCCGTCGTCGTTGACGACCGCCGTGGGCCGGCCGCCGATGTTCAGCACCACCAGCCCGTTGACGCCGTTGTCCTCCCCGAGCCCGGCACGCGGCCCCACCCGGTGCCCGGTGGCGACGTCGGTCAGCACGAGCTCGTCGCCGGCGGTCACCCGGGTGGGCCGGCCGGAGAGCCGGATGACCGGCGCCTGGTCCCGCTCCACGGCGAGCTCCTCGCCCCGGAACGTCCGCGACCCGATGACGCTCAGGGGCCGCCCCACGTCGACCGGCTCGCCGGCCGGTGCGAGCGACGGCACGTCCCACACCCGCAGCGTCCCCTCCTCGCCCGAACTGACGGCCACCGTCCGCGCCCCGAGCCGCCCGAACGCCACCGCCGTGATGTTCGTGTGCCCGTCCCCGATCTGGACGGCCGCACCGAAGACGGCGGGCGCCGGTGTCCGGGGCCGCTCGTCACACAGCCGCGGCTCGGGCGGCTCCTGCCGGTACACGGGGCCTGGCGCGACCAGCACCAGCAGGCTGAGCGTCGCCAGCGCCGGCCCGAGCAGCCTGGAGCGGAAAAGTCTCAAGCCCGAAACATTACCGTTCGTCGCGGACCGTGAGACGGATCCCGTTCATCCGGCGGCCACCGCACGGACACCGGCGACTGCGGGCCGGCCGCCCGTCCCGGTCAGGCCTTCCGCCCTCGGCCGCCGGGTCGTCAGCGGACCAGGCCGTGGATGTGCATGTCGTGCCAGCCGTCGGCGTGCCGCAGGGAGCTGCGGAGTACGCCCTCGGCGGTGAAACCGGTGCGGACGGCCACGCGGCAGGAGGCGGGGTTGGCCATGGAGTGGCGCAGTTCCAGCCGGTGCAGCCCGAGGTCGTCGAAGGCCCAGCGGGCCAGCTCGGTGACCGCCCGCACGGTGACACCGCGTCCCCGGGCGGCGGGCAGCGTCCAGTACGCGACCTCGCCGAGGCCGAGCGCCAGGTCGATCGTGCGCAGCGCGACCCGCCCGAGCACCGCGCGCCCGTCGGTGACCGCCCAGGACGCGCCGGTCTCCAGCCGCCACCGGGCCTGCCAGACCGCGATGAGCCGGGCCGCCTGGTCCTCGCCGAGCGCCCCCTCCAGGTTCCACAACTGGATCGCCGGATCCGTGAACGCCTCCCGCACCACCGCGACGTCCCCTGCCTGCCAGGGCCGCAGCACCAGCTCCCCGGTCCGCAGGTCCGGCTGCTCCGTGTCCCGCATGGCGCCGTGGGCGACGACCGGGGGAATGGGGGTATGCACGTTGGCGATTATGCAGGTGAGGGCGTTTCGCCCTGGATCCGGGGTCAGGCGGTCTGTCGGCGGGTCGAACCGTCGGGCCGCGTGATACGTGATGGGGGCATGAAGTTCCGTGCGGTCACCCTGATGTTGCTGGTCGCTGCCGCCGTGGTCGTCCTGCCGGGGACGGCGTGCGCGTGTTCCTGCGCGCCGCTGAGACCCGAGGACCAGATGCGGGGAGCGGCGGCGGTCTTCACCGGGACGGTGGTGGCGGCGCGGGAGGTGGGGGGCGGGCCCTCGGGGGTCACGCCGCCGGTCGTCTACACCTTCCGGAGTGACCAGGTGTACAAGGGGAAGGCGGCGTCGACGTACCAGGTCGCCACCAACCGCGACAGCGCGGCGTGCGGTGTCAATTTCGGGGCGGGGAACCGGTATCTGGTGTTCGCGGCCTCCGGTCCTTCGGGGCTGCTGGCGGTGGATCCCGGGGTCGATCTGACCACCTCGTTGTGTGCGGGCAACCAGCAGGTGCGGCCGGGGACGGGACGGCTGCGGGCCGCTGACGGGATCCCGGCGGAGTCGCCGCTGCCCGCCGACCTTCTCGCCGCCCTCGGGAGCCCGGAGCGGCCGCCGGGGGGCGCCGTCCCCCCGTCGTCGCCGGAGCCGGGCGCTCCCGCGCGGAGCCCGGCTCCCGGTGCGAGCGCGCCGCCGGAGCCCGCGCCGGTGAGCCCGGCGCCGTCCTCGTTGACCGCGACGCCCGTCTCCGGTGGCGGGCCCGCGCCGGTGTGGACGTTCCCGATCGCCGCCGCCGCGGTCGTGGTCCTCGCCGCCGCGGGCTGGTGGCTCGCCCGCCGTCGCGCCGGACCGGGGTCCTGACGCGGCGGCGGGCGCCCTTCCTTCACTGACGCCACAGAGTGGTCACGCTCCCGGTGAGCCGGGGGCGCGGGCCCGGGACCGGGTGGACGTGGACGGGGGCCCTCGGGGCGGCGGTGACGCCGGATTTCATGCGGTAGTCGACGCGGGTGGTCAGCAGGCGGGGGAGGGGACGCCGGGCGATCATGCCGAGTGTGGTGCGGACCTGTGCCTCGGCGAAGGCCGCCCCGAGGCAGCGGCGGGCGCCGACGCCGAAGGGGAAGTACTCGTACGGCGAGGGCGCGGCGCCGTCCAGCCAGCGGCGCGGCAGGAAGGCGTACGGGTCGGGGAAGACCACCGGGTCGTGGTGGGCGACCACCGCGGCGGTGAACAGCAACGCGCCCCGGGGCACCGGGTCCGAGCCGTTCACCGGCACGTCCGCCGTCACCCGGCGCGGCAGGCCGAGAGGGACGACGGGCAGCAGGCGCTGCGACTCCTTGATCACCGCGTCGAGCATCGCGGGATCGGTCAGGTCCAGCTCCCCGGCTTCCTCGGCGGCGAGCATCGTGACCAGTGCCCACGTCATGGTCATCGCGGTGGTCTCGAACCCGGCCGCGAAGAACCCGTGCAGCTCGCCGGCCACCTCCTCGGTGGTCAGCCGGTCGCCGTCCTCGTCGGTGGCGTGGCAGATGATCGAGAGGGCGTCCGGCCGCACCGGCTCGCCGCGCCGCCGCTCGATCAGCCGGGCCAGATGCTCGTAGGCCTCCGCCGTGGAGCGCACCCACCGGCCGTACGGGGTCCAGGGGCGCTCCCAGGGCAGCAGGATCACCAGCGGGTGAGCGACCAGGTCGCTCACCCGCAGAATGTCGTCGGCGACATCCAGATGCCGCTCGGGATCGGCGGTCCCGAGCAGGCACCGCAGCATGTTCACCTTGGAGATCCACAGGAATTCCGCGACCATGTCGAACGGCTCGGAGGAGCCGGCGAACCGTGATCGCCGGAATGTCTCGGCGAACACCTCCTGGTAATGCTCCATCGCCGTTCTGTGCACCACCGGCATCAGCAGTCGCCTGCGCCTGCGGTGCTCCTCGCCGTTGGCGGTGATGACCGCCTCGAACATGCGCGAGTACGGCCGTCCCTGCGGGATGTTGAAAACGCCGTCCGCGGCGCGGTGGAAAGTCGCGTTGTCGGTCTGGACCTGGCGCACCGACGGCTCGCCGAGCGCCACCACGATGGAGGCGTTGCCCGAGGTCACCGGCACGACGGGCTGGGAGTGGTACGGCGCCATCGCGCGCAGCGCGTAGAAGGCGCTCCTGGTGAGGAACCTCAGATTGTTGAGCACGGGAAGCCCGCGCGGGCCGTCGGCGCGCATTCGCAGCGACGTGTCGAACATTTTGGCCGGGGGAGGCGATTGTGTGGTCGTGGTAAGGGGGTCGTTCACAATTTCCCCGCCTCGTGGTACGGCGTGACGAAACACGCTGGAAACCAGGTCGCCGGTGGATATCGGCGTCCCTTCGCGGAGCGTATTCCGGCGGGCGGTGACGGAGAACGGGGCGGCCGGCGTCCATATGATGAAAATCTCGTCTCACCCGTGTTTCCCGGCGGCGGGGCGCCGGCGGAGGCGGCGCGGACGTGTTCGGGGAACATTCGTAGGGAGGACATTCAGGGTTATTCCCGGCGTAGACCTCGAAAGCCACCATCGGCCTGGAAAGCTGATGGAGGCAGGACATGCGGATCGTGCGGGTGGCCAACTTCGTCTCGGCCTCCTCGGGCGGGCTGCGCACCGCGCTGGCCGCGCTCGGGGCGGGCTACGTGGCGGCCGGGCACGAGGTGACGCTCGTCGTGCCCGGGGCCGCCCCGTCCACGCGGGACACCCCGCAGGGACGGGTCGTCACGGTGCCGGGACCGCTGGTGCCCGGCGCGGGCGGCTACCGGCTGATCCTGGCCCGCCGGTCGCTGCGGCGGCTGCTCGCCGAGCTGGAGCCGGACCGGCTGGAGGTGTCGGACCGCACCACGCTGCGCTGGACCGGCGCCTGGGCGCGGGCGAACGGCGTGCGGTCGATGATGGTGTCCCACGAGAGCCTCTCCGGCCTGCTCCGCCTGTTCGCGCCCCCGGGGACGCCGGTGCGGCTCGCCGACCACCTCAACCGGGCCACCGCCGCCGCGTTCGACGTCGTGGCGTGCACCACCGGGTGGGCGGCCGGCGAGTTCCGGCGGCTCGGCGTGCCCAACCTGGTGCAGATCCCGCTCGGGGTGGACCTGGACGCCTTCGCGCCGGACCGGTACGACCCCGCGCTGCGGGCCCTGCTCGCCCGGCCGGACGAGACGCTGCTCGTGCACTGCGGCCGGCTGTCCCCCGAGAAGCGGGTGGAGGACTCGATCGCCGCCCTCGCCGAACTGCGCCGCCGGGGCGTGCCCGCCGTGCTCGCCGTCGCGGGGGACGGCCCGCGGCGCCGCGCCCTGGAGGCCCGCGCGTCCGGCCTGCCGGTCCGCTTCCTCGGCTACCTCTCCGACCGGGGGCTCGTGGCGCGCCTGCTGGCCACCGCGGACGTCGCGCTGGCCCCCGGCCCCGTGGAGACCTTCGGCCTCGCCGCCCTGGAGGCACTCGCCGGCGGCACCCCGGTCGTCGTCTCCCGGCACAGCGCCCTCCCTGAGGTCGTCGGCGAGGCCGGCGCCCGGGCGGACCGCGGCGGCCCGTCGTACGCCGACGCCGTGCAGGACCTCCTGATCCGCGACGAACCCGCCCGCCGTGCCCTCGCCCGCCGCCGTGCCGAGCGCTTCGGCTGGCCCGTGGCCGTGGCGGGCTTCCTGCGCGCCCACGCCGCCGAGCCCGCCCCCGCGACCGAGGCCACCGACGCCACCGACGCCACCGACGGCACCGACGCCACCGACGCCACCGACGCCACTGAGACCACCGACGCCGCCGAGGCGGCCGACTCCGTGACCAAGCCCGCCTCCGCTCCTGATCCCGCCGTCCGCCGCGTCCCCGTGAACGGGACGCCATGAGGGTCGCGATCGTCGCCGAGTCGTTCCTGCCCCGCGTCAACGGGGTGACCAACTCGGTGTGCCGGGTCCTGGAGCACCTGGCCGCGGCCGGTCACGAGGCGATCGTGGTGGCGCCCGCCCCGGGCCCCGCGTCGTACGCCGGGTTCCCCGTCCTGCTCACCCGCGGCCTGTCGCTGCCCTTCTACCCCTCCTTCGTGGTCGGGCTGCCCACCCGCCGCGTCATGGCGCTGCTGGAGGAGTTCGGCCCCGACGTCGTGCACCTCGCCTCGCCCACCGTGCTCGGGGCGTCCGGCATGAAGGCGGCCCGGCGGCTCGGCGTCCCCGTGGTCGCGGTGTTCCAGACCGACCTCGCCGGGTTCGCCCGCCGGTACGGCCTGCGGGCCGCGGGGCCGGCCATCTGGTCCTGGCTGCGCCGTGTGCACCGGCGGGCCGCGCTCACCCTGGCGCCGTCCACCGCGACGCTGCGCGAGCTCGGCAGCCGCGGCATCCCGCGGCTCGCGCTGTGGGGCCGCGGGGTGGACCTCGACCGGTTCCACCCCCGGCACCGCTCAGAACGCCTGCGCGCCCAGCTCGCCCCCGGCGGGGAGACGATCGTGGGGTACACGGGGCGGCTCGCCACCGAGAAGCGGGTGCGGCTGCTGGCCGAGCTGGCGGACCTGCCCGGGGTGCGGCTGGTCGTGGTCGGCGACGGGCCGTACTGGCACCGGCTGCGGCGCCTGCTGCCGGACGCCGTCTTCTGCGGGTTCCGCACCGGACGGGACCTGTCGCGGCTCGTCGCGTCGTTCGACGTGTTCGTGCACACCGGCCGCGACGAGACGTTCTGCCAGGCCGTGCAGGAGGCGCTGGCGTCCGGCGTGCCCGTCGTCGCCCCGGCCGCCGGCGGGCCGCTCGACCTGGTGCGCGACGGGGACAACGGGCTGCTCTACCCGGCGGACGACCCCGCCGCGATGCGCGCGGCGGTCGCCGGGCTCGCCGCCCGGCCCGCCGAGCGCGCCCGGATGGGTGAGCGGGCCCGCCGGTCGGTGCGCGAACGCGGATGGGCGGCGGTGTGCGACCAGCTCATCGGCCACTACAGGCACGCCGTCTCCCTTACGCCGTACCATCGAGAGGCCGGACCCGCGGCACCCGCCGGAACCGTTCAAGGGGTGGACCTTGCCGAGCCCTCGCCCGCTCCATCAGGGAGAGCCCGCACGGATCGGTGACTTCCGGCTGACCGGCGTGCTCGGCGAAGGCGGCCAGGGGGTGGTCTACTCCGGCCAGGCGCCGGGGGGCGCCGCCGTGGCCGTCAAGGTGCTGCACGCCCGCCTCGCCCAGGACCCCGACGCCCGCAGGCGGTTCCGGCGCGAGGCCGAGGTCGCGCGCCGCGTCGCGCCGTTCTGCACGGCCCGGGTGCTGGACGTCGGGTTCCACCACGACCGGCCGTACATCGTCAGCGAGTACGTCCACGGCCGCTCGCTCGACCTGGTGGTGCGCACCGAGGGCCCGCGCGCCGGCGGTTCGCTGGACCGGCTGGCGGTGGCCACGGCGACCGCGCTCGCCGCCATTCACCGGGCCGGCATCACCCACCGCGACTTCAAGCCGAGCAACGTCATCCTCGGCCCGGAAGGCCCCGTGGTCATCGACTTCGGCCTGTCCCGCACCCTGGACCACACCGGCAGCACCGGCCTGGTCGGCACCCCCGCCTTCATGGCCCCCGAGCAGTTCGAGGGCAAGATCGGCCAGCCCGCCGACGTGTTCAGCTGGGCCGGCACCATGGTCTACGCCGCCACCGGCCACCGCGCCTTCCCCACCGACTCCATGCCCGCCCTCATCCACGCCATCGTCCACCGGCCGCCCGACCTGACCGGTGTCCCCGCACCCCTGCGCGACATCGTGGAGACCTGCTTCGCCAAGGAGCCCGGCGACCGCCCCACCGCGGCCGCCCTGCTGCGCACCCTCACCGGCGACACCCACCCTTCGCCCGCCCCGCCCGCGACGCCCTTCTCCCCGCCGCCGGTCCTCCCGGCGTCCCCCGCCGGGCCTCCGCGGTCCCCCGGCGCCCCGGCCTCCGAGGGCCCATCGCCGGCCGGGGCCCGCGCCGGCTCCGCGCCGCATTCCGGCGTCCCTCGCCCTTCGCTTCCCCCCGCGGCCGCGCCGTCCCCGGGCCTGCCCACGCCGCCAGGGCCCACCACGCCGCTGCCGGAGTCAGCGGGCGGACCCGGCGCGCGTACGGTGCCGTCGGCCCGGGCGCCGGGCGGGGGCACGACGCCCGTGGCCGTGGAGGGCCGGAGGCGGGTGCCGCTGCGGGCGGTCCTGCTTCCGGTGGCGGCGGTGCTGGTGGCGGCCGCGGTGGTGGTGCCGCTGCTGCGGGAGCGGGACGGGACGGCGGGGCCCACGCCGCGGGTGACCACGTCCCTCGACGGCACGCCGGCGCCCACGGCGGGAGGGCCCACGGCCGGCGGGACGGCGCCCACCGTGGGGGGCACGGCGGCCGTCACGACGCCGCGGGAGTACGGCTCGCTGGCGTACGCGCCGATCGTGGAGCACGGCAACGACATCAGGAGCGCGGCCACCGGCATGGTGAACGGCCGCGCCACGCTCGTCACCGGCTCCGACGACGAGACGGCCCGCATCTTCGACCTCACCACGGGACGGGAGCTCACCACGCCGCTGACCGGGCACACCGAGTGGGTGCGGTCGGTGGCGATCGGCGACCTCGACGGCACCCCGGTCGTGGTCACCGCCTCGGACGACGGCACGGCCCGCGTCTGGGACCCGCGCACCGGACGTCAGCGCGGCAAGGCGTTCACCGGCCACGACGGCAACGTCAAGGCCGTCGCGACCGGCGTGCTCGACGGCATTCCCGTCGCGGTCTCGGCCGGCGCCGACGAGACCGCCCGCGTGTGGAGCCTCAGCGACGCCACGGCGTACGGCGCGCCGCTGACCGGCCACAAGGGCACCGTCTGGGCCGTCGCCCTCGGAGACCTCGACGGCGTCCCCATCGCCGTCACCACCGGCGACGACGGCACCGTGCGGCTGTGGGACCTGCGCACCAGGAAACAGCTCGGCCGCGCCCTGGCCGGGCACAAGGGCTGGGTGCGCTCGGTGGCACTCGGCGCCGTGGACGGCACCCCCGTCGCCGTCACCGGCGGCGAGGACCGCACCGTCCGCGTCTGGGACCTGCGCGCCATGAAGCAACGGGGCCGGGCCCTGACCGGCCACACCGGCTGGGTCTGGTCGGTGGTCTTCGGCACCGTCGGCGGCATCCCCGTCGTCCTGTCCGGCAGCGAGGACAGGACCGCCCGTCTCTGGGACGTCCGCACCGGCCGCCCGATCGGCGCCGTGCTGTCCGGCCACACCGACTGCATCTGGAGCGTCGCCTTCGGCGCCGTCGCCGGCGCCCCGGTCGCCGTCACCGGGAGCAGGGACGAGTCCATCCGCGTCACGAACCTCGGCCCGCCCTACCCGCGGGCCTCCTGACGCCCGGTCACGCCGAGCGGGCCTCCACCGCGGCGGGCAGGGGACGGAAACCGAGGGCACGGGCCCGGATGGCGGCCTCGCGGCGGCTGCGGACGCCGAGCTTGCCGAGGACGGCGGCCACATGGTGGTCCACGGTGCGTACCGAGAGGACCAGCCGTTCGGCGATCTCGGCGTTGGTGAGGTGCTCGGTGAGCAGGGCCAGCACCGTCGCCTGCCGGTCGGTGAGCCCGGCCGGGTGGACCGGACGGCGGCGGGCCGCGGACCCCGTCAGCGTGGCGCGGCGCCGTACGGCGAGGCGGGCCGCGGCGGACGCGCCGAGACGGTCGAAGATCACGATGGCCTGGTCCACCTGGGCCACGCCGGCGCCGAGCGCGAGCTCCGCGGCCTGCTCGTAGGGGTCCCCGGCCGCCGCCCACAGGTCCGCCGCCGCGGGCCGGTCGCCCCGGATCCCGGCCTCGTGGGCGGGCGGGCACCCCGTGAACGGCTCGGCCGCCAGCCCCGCACGCGTCAGCGACAGCAGCAGTTCCGCGCGGTACGGCGCCGCCCCCGGCCGGGTCAGCCGGGGGAGCAGCGCGTCGGCCACCTCCTGCACGACGCCGGGCAGCCCGTTCAGCCGGCCCCACTCCGCGTACGCCAGCCCCGCGTGGACGCACGGCACGAGGACCCGCCCGCGCCGCGCCGTCTCCCACGTCCGCGCCAGCGCCGTCCCGGCCCCCGAGTGGCCGCGCCGCGCCGCCAGCCGCCAGTGCCAGGCCCCTGCCAGCAGCGCGGCCGTCCCCGCCCGGCCCGCCACCGCCGCGGTACACGGTTCGCCCGCGGCGCGAAGGTCCCTCTCGGCGGCGGGCCAGTCGCGGGAACGCGCGCGGGACACGCCGGAAAGCACCCGAAGGGTGTGCGCGTGGGCGAGGAACCCGTGGCGCTCGGCGTGCGGGAGGCCGTCGCGCAGAAGGTCCTCCAGTTCCGCGCGGCGGCCGAACCTCAGCAGCGACTCGGCCAGCAGCGCGTGGCCCGCCGCGGCGGCCTCGTGGCGGCGGGCGTCCACGGCCCCGGTGACGGCGGCGCGCAGCGCGGGGAAGGCGTCCTCGCCGTCGATCTCCGCCCGCGCGGCGGCCAGGTGCACCGAGCACAACGCGGCCGGCTCGTCGTCCCCGGCCCGCGCGGCGGCCTCCGCCAGCAGCCGCACCGCCGCCTCGTGCTCGCCGACCGCGGCCTCGATGAGGCCCCGCGCGAGGAGCACCCGCGCGTGGACGTCCCGGCCGGCCAGGGCCGGCGTCAGGCGGGACGCCTCCTCGGCGGCGGCCTCCGCGGCGCCGGTGCGTCCCGCGGCGAGCAGATGGCGCGACAGCAGGGCGAGGCAGGTCGCGAGGCCCGTGGGGTCGCCGAGGTGCCGGTACGCTTCCGCCGCCTGCCAGGCCGCGGTGACGGCTTCGGCGGGACGGTCGGCGTGGTGCAGCTCCACGCCGTAGCGGTCCAGCACCCCGGCGCGCTCCCGGGGGGAAAGTTCCTGCAGACGCGGTCGGACCATGTCGAACAGCATCAAAGCACCACGCGGCCCCGCCTCCCGGGCCGCAGCCGCCAGGACGCTCTCCCGCTCCACCGAGTCCACGGTGCGCGCAGGTGCAGAAGCGAACATCTCGACGTTCCCCCTCAGCGCCTACGGCGCCGCCGGATGCGAACCTTCCCCATGCATTGGACCCCCGCCCACCGAATCCTTCCGCGCACAAATACACACAACGCCCGGCGACTTCGGCGCGATCAGGGAGTCAGCGCGTCGTCGCGGATCGGGTGCATAGGATCGCCGGCATGGCGGTGCGACCTGTTCAGGTGAACATGAAGGCTCTTGACGGCTCGGCGGTCGGGCGGTTCTGGGCGGAGGCGCTCGGCTGGAGTGCGTACAGCCCCGGCGTGACCACCTACGTCGCACCCGCCGGCGGCCTCGTGTGGCCGGACCCGGTCGCCGTGTGCGTCGACGTCGTTCCCGTCCCGGAAGCCAAGGCGCCGGCGAAGAACCGTGTGCACCTCGATCTCGCCACCACCTCCGCGGCCCATCAGGCGGAACTGGCCGCACGCCTTCAGGCTCTCGGTGCGAAGCCCGCCGACGTGGGCCAGGGCGAGGTGCCGTGGACGGTGCTGGCCGATCCGGAGGGCAACGAGTTCTGCGTGCTGGAGCCTCGGGAGATCTACCGGGACACCGGGCCGATCGCCCGGGTGGTGGTCGACTGCGCGGATCCGCGGGCCATGGCACGGTTCTGGGGGGAGGCGATGGACTGGACCCTGCATGAGGTGATCGACGCCCGTGCGGTGTTGCGCTCCGCCAAGGCCGCCGGCCCGTATCTGGAGTTCATCCGCACACCCGGCGTGAAGACCGTGCCGGACCGCGTCCACCTCGACCTGCTGCCCTGCCCGGGTGACGGCAAAGCAGCCGAGGTGGCCCGGCTGCGGGCCCTCGGCGCCACTGACCTCGACCTCGGCCAGGGCGACGTCCCGTGGACGTGCCTGGCCGACCCGGAAGGCCACGAGTTCTGCGTCCTCGCCCCGTCCTGACGCGGGCGGGGACGACTCAGGAGGGAGTGCCGGTGGTGCGTCTTCCCAGGCAGCGGGAGTCCACCGGCGTGTACGGCTTGCTGGGAGCCATCCAGCTCAGCAGTGTGCGCTCGACGTGCCAGCCGCGCACCTCGACGGAGCTGTAAGGGGGTTGCCGGGAACCCGGGCACAGCGTCTTGGACCGCAACTGAGCGTTGGGCACGAACTGCACGTCTCCGTGGCTGTCGATCATCGTGGTCATCGTGTCGTCGACGGAGATCACCTGCCCGATCAACACCGTGGGGCCGGTCCTGTCCTGAGGGTCACCGATCTCGAGCGCGACGGTCGGGAGCACCGGAGCATTGAGAAAACTCGCGCTTATCAGCAACGGCGCGAGCAGTGCTCCGGCGATCCCCGTCACATGCGCCACCGGCCGTGCCGTCCGGGCGGGGATCGGGCCGTTCAGCAGGGGGGCCAGGACGAGCGGCAGCAGTATCGTCAGCCCCAGCAGCGCCTCCCCCTGCGTGAAGGCGTCGATGACGGCGGGGCCGAACCAGAACAGCGCCACCGCCGCCACGGTCAGCGGCAAGGTCACACAGACGTGCCGGACCAGCACCGGACGGTCGCCTCGCCGGGCCCTCACCTCAAGACCCACGATCGACAGCACGAGCATGGAGAGGGCGGGCAGGAATCGCAGTTGCCAGACCAGAGCGGCCGTCACCACGGCGAGCACCACCGTCCAGAGGGGGATCCGCGTGCTCACCCGTACCACCCATGAATCGGAGCCGTCCTCCACGCTGGCCCGTATCAGGGCACCGAGCGCCCGGCCGACAAGGATCACCACGGGGATGCCCCATATCAAGGTGATGATCAAAGTGCTGATCAGCCCGAGAGGGCTGACGGACTGCACCAGCACCAGCATCGTCGGCAGGTCCTGCCGGCCGAGGTACCACAACCGGAGGATGAGGAGAGCGAGGGGGAACCCGGGGAGCGCGGCCAGCAGCCACTGGTTACCGCCCCCTTCCCGGTGATCCGCCACCTCTCACCTCCGGGCGCATGATATGTGGGTCACAAGGGACAGTGGTCGGTCGGCAACAGTTCCCGCTCCTCCCACGGCCATTCACGGACCGCCACCTTGGGGACGCAGGGTTGCTCGGCGATGGCGATCTGCTGGAGCCCTGCGGACTTCTGGGCAGGATTCAGATGCGTTTCGAATGCTTCTTCCCAGGTACGGTCGTTGGGATCGTGGAGTGACTCGTACAGCGAAAGATTCACCAGCGCGGTGAGGGCGCTGTTCTCTCCGGTGTTGACGCCGTAGAGTTCGTCCTCGGCCAGGCCGATGTCATGGAGTTCGAAAAGCTCGGACTCCTTGTGCACGAATCCCGCCAGGATGGCCGCGTCCGAGGCCACCGCTTCGAACGTGCCGTCGCGCAGACCGTCCACGCAGTTGCGGGCGCTGTTGCGGCTCGTCAGGAGGACGCCGGCCTTCGCCGCGACGCTTTCATTGGTCGAGGTGGCGGTGGTGCACACGACCTTGTCCTGGAAGTCGGCCACGGACTGCGCGTCGAGGTACTCACCCTTGCGTGTCATGATTGTCTGCTCGGTGCGCAGGTAGGGGGCGGAAAAGCTGACGCCGGGCTGCTTCTCCCGTTCCGGGGTGATGCTGTATGTGGCGATGACCAGATCAACCGTGACGAAGGTCCCGTCCGACCGGCGTGCCTGCCTGCGGGCGCGGTCCTCGGTCTCGATGGCCACGAACTCCACCTGGTCATGGAGGAAACCCAGATCGGCGGCGATCATGTAGGAGATGTCGATGTCGAAGCCTTCGTACACCTTGGTGTCGGGGTTGAGAAGCGCCATTCCCGGGTGATCGTTCTTCACCCCGATCACGAGGTGTTTCTTTCCGGTCAACCCCGCCTGCTCAAGAAGATCATCTCGTGACGGTGCGCCTCGCCATTGCACCGTCACCGTGACCACGGCCGCGGCGATGATCAGCACAATGGCGAGAGCGGCGAGTCTCAGCACGCGTAATCCGCCGGAGCCCGGCAGGAGCCGGCGAAGTCCGCCGCGTCCCCTGCCGCCTGATGACCGGTTCGTCATGCCGGTGCTTTCCTCGACACGTGCCACCTAGGTAACTCACCGATAGTGACATATGTGACAAAACAACCATTTGGGGTATAAGGATTTCCCAACCGCGTGCAGGTCATGTGTTTGATCGGCATCACCGGGCAGCCCCTTGCCTTGAAACGTGAAAACCATATCAAACTCCACGATGTGGTAATAGGCCGATTAATGCGTCGGTATCGGCGGCCGAGCAGTTCCCCGGCCGTGCCGACGATCTCTGTCGACTCGTGGAAGCCACGATGGAAGTGGCAGGCTTATTCGATATTCAGCGACCGGCGACCAGGATTCAGCGACCGGTGACCAGGCGCGAACGGCTGCCTCACAAAGACTCCGGCGCGCGCGTGAACTCCGTCATGATCGCGGCGCGTGGAGCCCACACGATCGGAACGCCGTGGACGCCGTCAGACCGGGACGCCCGCCTCGGGAGGCCCGCCCGCGGTGGTGGTCCGGTACAAGATCCGCGCAACGCCCGGCTCCAGCGCTCCGGCCCGGTGCATCACCCGGCAGTTGTCCCAGATCACCACGTCCCCCACCCGCCACGCGTGCCGGTAGAGCAACTCCTCCTTGGTGGCGTGGGCATGAAGGTCCTCCACCGAGATGTCCACCGGGGTGCCGTCCTCCGGTTCGATCCGCGCCAGGCACAACTCGCTGAGGTAGAAGGCCGCGGTGCCGGACTCGGGGTGCGCCCGGATCACCGGATGGCGGACCGGCGGGTACAGGCGCGCGTAGTCCGGCTGGACCGGGGCGTTGTGGATCGCCGCGCGCATGTGGGCCAGCTTGTCGTAGGAGTGCACGCCCATCGCCCCGCGCAGCATCCGCTTCCACGCCTCCGGCGCGCTCCGGCAGGCCCCGGCCATGTCGGCGAACAACGTCTCGCTTCCCGACGACGGGATCACCTGCCCCGACAAGACGGTGTAGCGCGTCGGTTCGGGCAGGAACGACCGGTCGGAATGCCAGCACTGGTTCCCCACCACCGGCGTGGTGCCGGAGTTGTCCACGACCATGACGTCGGTGCTGTCGGGATGGTGGTTGCGCATGTCCGAGGCCGGCTCCAACGGCCCCAGCAGCCTGGTGAAGGCCGCCTGCTCCAGGGCGGAAAGCCCCTGATCTCCCCGGATGACGACGACAGCGTGCGTACGCAACGCCTCACGGACGCGTGCCACGACCTCGTCGGCGTCCAGCGGCATGCCCCGCGGCCTCACCTCGGCCACGAACCCGGCCCGTACTGTGGAGATCATTGCCGCGATCATGCGTCTTCCCTTCCTCTGCTTGCCTGGCGCACAGCGGAAGAACAAACGCAACGTACCCCCGGCCGGAAACGGGCTCAAGGGGCCTCGCTCCCCGGGGACTGTACGGGGGGTCCGGGCTGGATGCCGATGGGCGTGCCGCCGGCCCATGGTGAGGCGAGTCGATTTTCATTCGACGCTTGTCGGCGAAAACAGCGTCCAGCCGTCGTGGCCGCGATCGTCCCCCTGCTCTCATCGGGGGGACGGCCGTGCACTTCCGGGCAGGTGTCCGGAAGCGCACGGGACGGAGCGAGCGGGCGGTCAGGCGTCGGCGCTGGTGATGACGGCGAAGCGGGCGCCCTGGGGGTCGGTCAGTTCCGCGAAGCGGCCTACGCCTTCGGCGCCCATCACGGGGGAGAGGACGCGGCCGCCGAGTTCCTCGGCGCGGGCCAGGGTGGCGTCGCAGTCGGTGACCTCGAAGTAGGGGAGCCAGTGGGGGGTGTCGCCGGGCTGGAGGGGCATGATGCCGCCCAGGCCGGGGTGCTGGGCGTCGGCGGTGGAGGCGACGATGTAGGTCATCTCGCCGAAGGGCATGTCCTCGAAGGTCCAGCCGAACACGTCGCGGTAGAAGGGACGCGCGTCGTCGGGTACCGGGACGTACAGCTCGACCCAGGCGAGGGAGCCGGGGACGGTGACGAGGTCCAGGCCGACGGTGCCGCCGGGCTGCCACACCGAGAAGCCGGCGCCGCCGTTGTCGGCGCACGAGGCCATGCGGCCCGCGCCGAACACGTCGAAGGCGGGGACGCGCAGCGTGCCGCCCGCCTGCTCGACGGCCTTGCCGGTCGCCTCGGCGTCAGGCGTCATGAAGTAGACGGTCCACGCCGGGGCCCGGCCGTCGTCGGTGGGCCCGAGGGCGGCGACGGTCTTCCCGTCGAGCTGGAAGAAGCCGTACCCCCCGGCCTCGGGGCCGGCGGACCGGAACTCCCACCCGAGCAGGGAGCCGTAGAACACGGCGGCGGCCTCGACGTCGGTGGTGCTGATGTCGATCCAGTTGGGCGCGCCCGGAACGAAATCGGTCGTGAGCATGAGGGCTCCTCGGGAGGCGTACTAGGTGTGAGGTCCGGCGGGGTTCCCCGCCTGACGCTGCACGCCAGACTCCCAGGCGCCACCGACAATTTCCGGCCCCCGCCCGCCCCCCGCGTCACGAAGCCCTCACCACGGATGGGGGAGGCGGGACGGGGCGGAGGTCAGGAGGACGGCCCGGTGACGATGAGGGGGCCGGGTCTCACGCTCAGGCTGTAGGTGCCGGTCAGGGTGCGCTCGCGGGTGGCGCCGGGGCGGACCCGGGTGGCGGCGCGAAGGAGGCCGCGTTTGCAGCCGGGGCCGGAGTAGAGGACCACGTCGGCGTCGGTCTTGTTGATCAGGGCCGTGCGGGTCAGGAGGGAGAACTCCGGGAGCTCGTAGCAGCCGTGTTTGGGGTTGGTGAACTGGGCGATCATCAAACCGTCCGACTGCAGGACGAGTGTGCCGGTGGCGGCGGTGGCGGGCGGGGTGGCCGCGATCATCAGGGGGGTGGTGGCGAGTAGGAGCCCCAGGCTGGTCAGGGCGCGTCGCATGCTTCCTCCTCAGGCGCGGGATCGTCGATCTCCCTCATCGTAACGGAGAGTGATCAATCGGTCACCGAGGCGCGCACACGGAGAGGCCCCGGCTCCGCCGTGGAAGGCGGTGCCGGGGCCCCTGGCGCGAGATCGTGCGGCCCGGACGGGCGTGTCGCTCACCCTCCGGAGATCGGGCGTGTCGCGCGCCCTCCGGGTGGTCCGGGCCTGTCACGCGCCCCCGATGCGCCGGGCGGGCGCGTCGCCGTACCGCCCGCCCGGCGCGGGTTCAGTCGCCGAACTCGTCGCGCACGCCGGGCGGGGTCAGCGCGGAGACGTAGTGCTGCGGCATGTGGTCGTCGATGGAGTACACGGCGGGCAGCGAGCGGGTCGCCCGCAGGCGGCGCGCCACGTACGCCACCGCCGCCATGGGGATGCCGCCGAGGCTCGGCATCTGCTGCGCCGTGTGCCGCCGGTCCTCCCAGCGCCCCTTGCGGACGATCCCGGCGCAGCGGGCCGGGGCCAGCATGCCGAGCAGCTCGTTGCGCAGGTGCGGGACGCGGTAGTGCCGCTCGCGGCCGAAGTGCCGGAACGGCCCGTTGGAGGTGGACGGCAGGTGCGGGACCACGTCGCAGTCGTAGATGTGCCTGATGACCCGGTCGCGCAGGAACTCGTCGGTCTGGCACGCCTCCGCGAACGCCGGGTCACCGAACATCGGCTGCCCGTAGGTGTACACCGCCTTGATCCGGTCGCCGATCGCCTCGCGGTACTTGCGCTCGTGCCGCATCATCACGGCCATCAGCGCCGCCATGGCGCCGCCCATGCTGTGCCCGGTGACGTACAGCGCCTCGACGCCGCCGTCGGCGCCGGGGTGGTCCGTGCCGTCGCCCCGGTCCGGGCGGTCCCCGACGGCCTGGCGCAGCGCGTTGACGACCTCGTACCGGGTGGCCCGCACGTTGCGGTACACCCCGGCGTGCACCGTGGCGCACGGGTCGCCGACCTGGTATCCGATCCGCTCGGGCTCGACGTCGATGTTGCTGATCCAGTTGATGAAGTCCAGCGGGTCGGTCCCCCGGTAGCACAGGATCGCGGCCCGGCCGTTCGCGCCGCGGACCACGAAGGCGGTGGAGCGGATCAGCATGGCGTCCACCGACGCCCGCACCATCTGGACCCGGTTGTCCTCCAGGCCCATCCTCGCCATGATCATGGAAAGCGTGCGGGGGTCGGAGTAGGCGTAGGCCGAGCACACCGCCATGACGTGCGCGATCACGGGGTCGGGATGCTCGGTGGCCTGAGCGAGCCGGTCCTCCAGGTTCTTGTAGACCGGGAATCCTGCCGTCTCACGGTGCCCGTACGGCCGCATCTCCTCGTACGACGGCGCCTTCGCCACCCGGGCCCAGCGGCCCTCGGTCTCCAGGGCGTCGCGGAGCCGCTCCTCCCATTCGGTGGCCGGGTACTCCCCGGCCTTTCTCGTCCCCTCGATGACCTTCCCGACACCTGCCGGCGCCGGGACGGTCTTCTCCGCCTGGCGGTTGTTCCGCGTCGTCTCGACACTGGCCACGACATACCTCGTTTCGGTCGCCCCCGTCTGCCTGCTCGATTTCCGGAGGGTCCCGCCATGAATCCCATGTCCGCGCAAACAGATCACCAGACCCGCCGCGGGCCGTCACCGGACGCGTGCCGAGGCCACCGTGGGGACGGGCCCGTCGGACGGGGCGAGGGGGAGGCGCAGCAGGAAGCGGGCGCCGCCGGCGCACGAGGCGCCGGCCGTGATGGTGCCGCCGTGGGCGCGGGCGATGTCGCGGACCAGGGCGAGGCCGAGGCCGGTGCCGCCCCGGTCGCGGCTGCGGGAGGCGTCCAGCCGGGTGAACCGCTCGAAGATGCGCTCCCGGTCGGCCTCCGCGACGCCGTCGCCGTCGTCGTCCACGCTGAGCTCGGCGAAGTCCCCGGCACGCCGCACCTCGACCAGCACGAGACCCCTGGCGTGGCGCTGCGCGTTGTCCAGCAGGTTGGTGAGGGCGCGGGAGATCTGCGTCTCCACGGCGTTCACCAGCACGCCGGGGGTGAGCCGCACCTGCACGGGGAGCCGGTCGTCGCGCCGCCGGACCTCCAGGCGGACGGCCTCGGCGAGGTCCACCTCGGTCATCGCGGCGGGGGCGCCCGCGCCGATCTTGGCGAGCAGGAGCAGGTCGGTGATGATGGCCTGGAGCCGGTCGGTGTCGCGCAGGGTGCGGGTCAGCAGGTCGCGGAGGTCGGTCTCGTCGGGGTGGAGCATGGCCTCCTCCAGCTGGGCGCGCAGCCCGGCGACCGGGGTGCGCAGTTCGTGCGAGGCGTCGGAGGCGAACCGCCGCTGCTGGGTCAGCGCCAGCTCCATCCGCTCCTTGGCGTTCTCCAGGCGTTCCAGCGTGCCGTTCACGGTGCGGGCGAGCCGGGCCACCTCGTCGTCGCCGGGCGGCTCGGGGACGCGGGTGCTGAGATTGCCGACGTTGGTGGTGGCCAGTTCGGCGCGGATGGCCTCCACCGGGCGCAGGGTACGGCCGGTGATCTTCCAGGCCGCCCAGACGGCCAGGGAGATCAGCACGACGACCTGGACGGCGAACAGCGCGTCGAACACGCCGGTCGAGGTGAGCCTGCGCACCGGACCGCCGGCGTACACCACGGTGGAGTCGGCGGCGTCCGACACCCGCAGCGCCGACAGCCGGATGCAGCCGAGGCGGCGCTGGTCGCAGGTCTGCACGTCGCTCTGCGGGGCCTGAGGCGTCGGCCACACGTCGGTCAGCGGCGGCAGTCCCTTGGCGGCGGGGGAGGCGGCGATGACGCGGGGCCCGGGGGCCACGATCTGGATCAGTTCGGCGCCCGCCACGGAGGGCATGATCTCGCCGCTCTCCAGCCGCCCGGCGCGGTCCGCGGCCGCCACCACGTCGGCGGCGTGCCGCGCGTCCAGCCAACCGGCGTCGGCGAGCTGCTTGCGCGCGACCATGCCGGCCAGCAGCCCCGACGGCACCAGCAGCAACATCGCCAGCACCGCCACCAGGGTTGTGACCCGCCCGCGTATCGACCGCGGCCGCAACCGGCGTCCCAGCCGGCGAACCCGCTCACGCACGTCCTGCTCCTCCTCTCAGCCCGCTCGCCGGCCGACTGATGACTCAAGGGGGGTGCGCAATTCGATCTGACCGCCGCGGCGAGAAGGGCACACGGCGATTTCCGTACCGTCCCGGCGTGTCACCGGGACGGAGGGCTTCCCGCCGGCCGGGACCCGGCACGGGGGCTGAGAGTGATGCGGCGCGTCACCGCGCCGAGATCGCCCCGCGCGTGGCACAAAGCGGCTCGCGTGCGCAAAGCCATGCTTTGGGCTGGTCGCCTAGGGCAAAAACTACCCTAGCAGATACCCCAAAATGGTGCAAACCAGACAAAAGGAACCCTGTGGGCGGGCTGCTCATGGCAAAACCTGCCCACGGTCCTGAGTGGTCACAGTGCGCGGCAGGCGTTCCCATCGGAACGTTCACTGACCGGTGGGGCCGTGAGGTCGTCTCGGCGTGGAGGAACGGCCGGGGGGCTGTGACGGGATCGGCTGAAAGGTTCAGCGTCCACGGGTGGGACGCGGGTGTCAGCGATCGGGATGGGACTCGTGGCGTGGGTCGAGTTCGTCGTCCACCCGGTGATCGGTGGACGTGGTCAGCTCCTCGCGCAACCGTTCGAGATCGAGGTCGTGGCTGCTGTACTTGAGCTGACGGGCCACTTTCGCCTGCTTCGCCTTGGCGCGGCCTCGCCCCATCCTCGCTCCTCTCCCGCCGGGCCGCGCCCACGCGGCCGGGCTCCGGTCCCCTCGCCATGACGATCGAAGAATTTGCGGGTTTGCCACATTGTAAAGCGCGATCAGCCGTTAACGGGGGAGGATCGCCCGTCCGTTCGGCATCCCTCCACGGTGGACCGTCGTTCCGGCGCGGCGAGGGGGAGCCGAAGGATCAGCCGGGCGCCGCCGAGGGGGGACGCGCAGGCCTCGATGGTGCCGTTGTGTGCCTCGGCGATGTCGCGGGCGATGGCGAGGCCGAGGCCCGTGCCGCCCCGGTCGCGGCTGCGGGCCGAGTCGAGCCGCGTGAACCGTTCGAACACCCGCTCCCGGTCGACCTCGGCGATGCCGTCGCCGTCGTCGTCCACCACCAGCTCGGCATGGTTCCCCCGGCGGCGGACCTCGACCAGCACGGTGCTCTTGGCGTGCCGCTGGGCGTTGTCCAGCAGGTTGGTGACGACCCGGCCGATCTGCGTGTGCACGGCGTCGATCGTGACCCCGGGCATCAGCGCGAGCCGCACCCCGGGCCGTCCGTCGTGCCGGTCCAGCTCCGCCCGCACGATGGCCGACAGGTCGGCCTGTTCCCGCAGCTCGGGGCTGGAGGCCCCGACCCGGGCGAGCAGCAGCAGGTCGGTGATGATGGCCTGCAGCCGGTCCACGTCCCGCAGCGTCAGGGACAGCAGTTCGTCGAGGTCGGTCTCCTCGGGGTGGAGCTGCGCCTCCTCCAACTGGGCCCGGATGCCCGCCACGGGGGTGCGCAGCTCGTGGGAGGCGTCGGCGGCGAACCGCCGCTGCTGGTTGAGCGCGTGCTCGGTGCGCAGCCGCGCGGCCTCCAGCCGCGCGAGCGTGCTGTTGATGGTGCGTGCCAGCCGGGCGATCTCGTCGTCCCCCTCGGGTTCGGGTACGCGGCTGCTCAGGTCGTTGACGTTGATGGCGGCGAGCTCGGCGCGGATGGCCTCCACCGGCCGCAGTGTGCGCCCGGTGACCTTCCAGGTGGTCGCGACGGCCAGGAAGATGAGCACGGTTCCCTGGGTGGCGAACAGCGAGTCGATGGCACTGGTGGAGGTGTCCGACACCGCGGGTCTCCCTGCGTAGACGACATCGGAATCCGGGGCGGCGGTGACCCGCTGCGCGGACAGGCGCACGCACCCGACCCGGGTGCCTGTGCAGGTCCACACGTCGCGCTGGGGGTCGGCGGCGCTGGGGAACACCTTGCCGAGCGGCGGAAGGCCCTTGGTGGACGGGCTGGCCGCGACCACGCGTCCGCTCGCGCTGACCACCTGGACGAGTTCGATGCCGGGGACGGTGGGCCTGACGGTCTCGGTGAGCCGGTGGAGGCGGTCGGCGGCCGCGGTGAGGGACGCCTGCTGCCGCGCGTCGAGCCACACGGCGTTGGTGACGGACTGGCGTGCGATGATGCCCGCGAGAATGCCCGAGGGGACGAGCAGCAGGATGGCGAGGAGGCTCACCAGCAGGGTGACGCGGCCGCGGATCGACCGCGGCCGCCATCGCAAGGGCACCGGACATCGTCCGCCGCGTGCGGATTGGCTCTCCGTCATCTGGGCTTCCTCACGGGGCCCGGCGCGATGGCGGTCCCCGGCCGGGCGGCCTCACGCCGACGTGGGCGTAGAGTGGGGGGTAGCCGGGACAGCGCTTTCCACACCTGGTCCCGAAGATCGTTTGGTTGTCGTTTTGCATGCTTTGCCGAAGGTCACGTGGTGATCGGTGCTGCGGACGCGACAGTCATACGACTCGGGGCGCCCGCCGCCCGAGGCCACGTACCCACTGGGCCGCCGACGGCTCGCCTCCCTCCGGGCAATACCTGAAAAGTACCACCTGACCTGCGTGTTTCACGAGCGTTGACCAGGGGTTTGGCGGTTCCGGTACCGATTCTGGACTAACTGTGTACCGTATACAGAATGCCGTAATGGGTGATCGGGGTACATCCACGAGCCTGGTGGCGGCTCCGGTCGCCGCGGTTCCGGGCGGCGCGGAGCCGGCCCGCCACCAGGGGAGCGGGCCGCGTCAGCCGTGGACCTCGAGCGCCGCCCGCACCGCGGACTCCAGCGAACCCTCGATCCAGGCGTGCTTGAGCGAGGTGTGCTCGCCCGCGAAGTGCAGCGGCCCCTCAGGCACCGGGATGAACGGGTGGATCTCGGTCATCTGCCCGGGGGTGAAGACGGCGGCCTCGCCGAACGCGTAGCGGTTGCGCAGCCAGCTCTGCGTCTGCCCGCGGCCGGTGTAGAACTCGGCGATCCGGTCGCCGTGCACCTCCTGCAGGCCGCGCAACGCGTAGGAGTACCGCTCCCGGTCGTCCATGGAGTCCCAGCGCGCCGCGTCGTCCGCCCAGACGTAACTCGCCAGCACCACCCCGCCCTCGCTGCCGGGCACCCGGTGCGAGGGGTAGTAGGTGAACCGGTTGGCGTTGTCGGCCACCGAACCGCCCCCCGTCACGTGCGTGGCCGGCCCCGGGCGGTACCGGGAGCCGAGCTCGCGCTTCCAGTCCCCCTCGGTGAACTCCCACCACCGCCTGCGGAACTCCAGCAGCACCTTGGTCGCCGAGTCGTAGTGCAGCTCCATGATCGCGCGCCGCTTGCCGTACGACAGGGCGGGCGCGATCTCGACGTGCCGCAGCGCGGGGAAGGGGATCGTGATGATCGCCACGTCGCCGCGGAACGTCTCGGCGGGGCGCTGCGGCGCGGACGCGGACTCGTCGCTGCCCCGCTCGCTGACCGTCTCGACGCGCACCCCGCTCCCGGAGGTCTCGATGCGCACGGCCCTGCGGTCCAGGTGGATGTCGTCGTGCAGCCCCGGCTCCAGCCGGTACGGAAGGGTGCGGCTCCCCCCGGCGAGCTCCCAGTAGGTGGCGGCCGGGTTGACCAGGCTGCGGGTGAGGAAGGTGTGCATGAACGCCAGCGGCAGCCGGGAGGTGAGGTTCTCCAGGGTGCCCACGGCGTCCACCGCGGCGTCGCTCAGCTTGGCGTGCTCGGTGAGGAAACGGTGCATCGAGTAGCCGTCGAAGCGGTACAGCACCTGCGCCCAGCCCTTGATCAGCTCGGGCAGCGGCTTGTCCACGCGGCGCCCGTCGCGCACCACCGAGATCAGGTCGCGCACCGGGTCGAGCGCCTCGTCGAGGATCTGCGCGGTGGTCCTGCGGTCCCGCAGCCCGAACGACGCGTTGATCCGCCGGGGGTCCGCCGCGTACCCGTCGCGGCGCTGCTGGATGCCGTTGGCCCTGATCCAGGTGTGGTTGAGCCGCTCGGGAGCCTCGAACCGGCCGCGCGGCGGGGCGGACCGCCACACCTCGCCGTGCCGCGACGTGTACACGACCGGGGGGATCGGGCCGTGCGGGACGGCGCCCGGCCGCACGTCGACGTTGTAGAACGGGCGGCGCCTGATGCCGAGCTTGTCGACGAGCGCCAGGGTGAGGGGGTGGAAGTCGGGGATGCGCATGGCCCCCGCCTCGGCGTACTGCAGCGGGTCGGCGAAGCCGGTGGTGAAGGTCTTGATGCGCCCGCCGACACGGTTGCCGTTGGCCTCGATGACGGTGACCCGGTGCCCGGCCCGCTTGAGCAGCGTGGCGGCCACCAGCCCGGCGATGCCCGCCCCGACGACCAGCACCCGCTTGGGGGAGCGGGTGCGCGGCAGGCCCCTGTCGATGAGGACCTCCAGGTAGCGCAGCTTGAGGTCCGTGCCGTCGCGGTCCACCAGCAGCAGGTCGCGGGCGACGTCCAGGCAGGTGCGCCAGTGCGCCGGGCCGTGCGGCGCGAGGGCAGGGGCGGCCGGCAGCGCGGGCCCGGCGAGGGCGCGGGCGGGCGGGGCGGCCACGCCGGCGGCGAGGGTGCCGGCGGCGCCGAGCCCGGCGAGCCGGGCGAACCCGCGCCGATCCATGGTTGTCACGGTGATGTCCTCCTCGGGGAGACGAACACGGAGGGTCATGATTCGACCACGCGTAGTCTCGGGCCGGGTGAGGGCATCGTCGCCGCGGCGCGCCACGCCGGAGGAGCTGGCGTCCCAACCGGATCCGGCCGGGAGGGCGGGCTCGCCTCCCGGCCGGACGTCACCGCGGGTCAGCGCAGCGAGCAGGTGTTGGCCAGGTCGCCGGAGGCCGGGCGGGGCAGGGTGGCGTCGGCGGGCGGGGCCTGCCCGCCGGAGGTCCAGCCGGCCAGGGCGGTGAAGGCGCTGCGGAAGCACGGCAGGATGGGGCGCAGCAGGCCGGGGAAGGCGTCGTACAACCCGTCCACGTGGTTGCCGCCCTCGATGCGGTAGTACCGGTGCAGCGAGTCGCGGCCCTGCTCGCGGATCAGCTTGTCGTACACGTCGGAGTCCTCGCCGATGGGCAGCAGGGTGTCCAGCGTGCCGTGCAAGGTGATCAGCGGCCGGCCGATGCGCCCGGTGAGCTCGATGCGCCGCACGGCCTCACGCACCGCGGCGGGGCGGGCGGCGTAGTCGTAGTCGGCGTCGCAGGCCGGCGTGCCGGGGGCGCAGAACGGCGTGCCCGCCTGGGTGGCGCCGTCGTAGCCGGGGTCCAGCTCCTCACGGTAGATGCGCTGGGTGAGGTCCCAGTACACCTTGTGGTGGTAGTCCCACAGCGGCTCGGACCCGGGGGCGAAGCCCGCTGCGATGATCGCGTCGTGCGCGGCGGCGTCGCCGGTGGCCGCGTACTTCGGGTACTCCCTCAGCGTCGTGGGCAGCGAGGTCAGCAGGTTGGGGCCCTTGGCCCGCCACAGCGTGCCCTCCCAGTCCACGCCGCCGGTGTACAGCTCGGGGTGGTTCTCCAGTTGCCACCGCACCAGGTAGCCGCCGTTGGAGATGCCCGCCGCGTACGTCCGGCGCGGCGCCTTGCCGTACCGCTGGGCGACCACGGCCTTGGCGGCGCGGGTGAGCTGGGTGACCCGGTGGTTCCACTCGACGATGGCGTCGCCCGGCCGCGTGCCGTCCTTGTGGAAGTCGGCGCCGGTGTTGCCCTTGTCGGTGGCGGCGTAGGCGTACCCGAGGGACAGCACCCAGTCGGAGACGGCGAAGTCGTTGGCGTACTGCCGCCGCACCCCTGGCGTCCCGGCGACCACCAGGCCGCCGTTCCAGCGCTCGGGCAGCCGGATCACGAACTGGCTGTCGTGGTTCCAGCCGCGGGTGGTGTTGGCGGTGGAGGTGTCGGGGAAGTAGCCGTCGATCTGCGCGCCCGGCACACCCGTGGGGTTGACGGCGCCCGCCGGGGTCAGCCCGGCCCAGTCGGCCGCCACCGAGTGCCCGGAGGCGACCGTGGCCGCGGTGGTCAGGTCGGGAAGGCAGGCGGAGATCTGCATCTGCGCCCCGGGGACCTTGATGTGGCCGAGGCGGCCGCAGGCGGACGCGGCGGCGCCCGGCGCCGGGCCGAGCAGGCACGCGACGGCGGCCGCCGCCGTCGCCACACCGAGCACCCGGGCGGGCCGGTGTCGGATGGATGGCATGGGAACTCCTCATGAACGGGGACTGCCGCCATGGTGGCCACCGCCTGTGAGGTGGGCCACGTCCCCGATCCCCACAATCGCCCGGCCCGATGTGTCGGCGGGCCCCATGCGCCGGCCCGCCCTCCATGGCCGGGGCCCTCGGCGCGACCCGCACGGCGCCGCCGGTGGTGACAGAACGGTTACGTGGGCGGTCCACACATACCGGCCGGTTTCCGCGTGACCCCTCGCTGACCTGGGTCTCATGTGCGCGGTCTCCACGGCGGGAGCGCCGAATGTAGGGCCGAGCCACATGGAACGCCGTCCCGGCCTCACCTAGTGTCCCCGAACACGACGACTTCGTCCGTTAACCCCGGGGTGATCTGGACGAAACCACGAGACGAGGAGGCCCGCATGGACGGTCCGGTCCTGCGAGCGCGGGGTCTGGCCAAGGAGTTCCGCGGCTTCCGCGCCGTCGACGGCGTGGACCTGGACGTCGCCGAGGGCAGCGTGCACGCCCTGGTCGGCCCGAACGGCGCGGGCAAGACCACGCTGTTCAACCTGCTGACCGGCTTCCTCACGCCCACCGCCGGGCGCATCACCCTCGGCGCCCACGAGCTGGCGGGCCGGCGGCCCGAGCAGGTCGCCCGGCTCGGCGTCGCCCGGTCGTTCCAGATCACCAGCCTGTTCCCCCAGATGACCCCGCGCGAGCACGTCGAGCTGGCCCTCGCCGGGCCCACCGGCCTCACCTGGCGGTTCTGGCGCTCCGAGCGCCTTCTCGACCGCCACGGCGCCCGCGCCATGGAGCTGCTGGACGAGGTGGGGCTGGCCGGGCACGCCGCCACCCCGGCGGGCACCCTCGCCTACGGCCACAAGCGCGCCCTGGAGCTGGCCCTCGCCCTGGCCCTGGACCCCAAGGTGCTGCTGCTCGACGAGCCGACCGCCGGCATGGGCGTCGAGGACGTCGACCGCACGGTGGAGCTGATCCGCAAGGTCCGGGCCGGCCGCACCGTCGTCATGGTGGAGCACAACATGAACGTCGTGTCCAGCCTCGCCGACCGGGTCACCGTGCTGCAGAGCGGGCGGGTGCTGGCCGAGGGGCCGTACGCCGAGATCCGCCACGACCCCCGCGTCGTCGCCGCCTACCTGGGAGACGCCCATGCCGAAGACTGACGCGCCGCTCCTCGCCACCCGCGGCCTGTCCGCCTGGTACGGCGAGGCGCAGGTGCTGCGCGAGGTGTCCCTGGAGGTCGGCCAGGGCGAGATCGTCACACTGGTCGGCCGCAACGGCGCGGGCAAGACCACGCTGCTGCGCTGCCTCATGGGCCTGCAGGGCCGTTTCTCCGGGACGGTGGAGTTCCTCGGCGAGGACGTCACCCGCCTGCCCGCGCACAAGCGGGCCCGGCGCGGCCTCGGCTACGTGCCCGACGACCGCGGGGTGTACTCCACGCTCACCGTCGAGGAGAACCTGACGCTGCCGCCGGCCGTCGGCCCGAGCCCGTGGCCGCTGGCCAAGGTGTACGAGACGTTCCCCCGCCTGCGGGAGCGGCGCTCGTTCCCCGGCACCAAGCTGTCCGGCGGTGAGCAGCAGATGCTGGCCCTGGCGCGGGTGCTGCGCATGGGCGCGCGGCTGCTGCTGTGCGACGAGCCCACCGAGGGCCTGTCGCCGCTGATCGTGCGGCAGATCGGCGACATCCTGCGCGAGGTCAGGCGGGAGGGCGGCACCGTCCTGCTGATCGAGCAGAACGTCCACTTCGCCGCCACCGTGGCCGACCGCCACTACCTGATCGCCGAGGGACGGGTCGTGGAGTCCCTCGACAACGACCAGATGCGGGCCAGGGAGCACGAGCTGCTCGACTACCTGGGCATCTGACCCCCGCTTCGATGAAAAACCGGACAGGAGAACAGGAAATGAGAGCTCTGGGCCGAGCGGCCGCCGCTGTGGTCGTAGCAGGGGCCACGATCGCCGGGTGTGCCGGAGGGCCGGGCGCCGGGGGGAGCGCCGACAAGATCAGCGACGGCAAGGTCGTGCTGGCCGTGCTGAACGACCAGTCGGGTGTCTACGCCGACCTGTCGGGCAAGAGCAGCGTCGAGGCCGTCAAGATGGCCGTCGCCGACTACAAGGCCAAGTACGGCGACAAGGCCGTCGTGAAGGACATCGAGGTGCTGTCGGCCGACCACCAGAACAAGCCGGAAATCGCCAACTCCAAGGCCCAGGAGCTGTACGACCGGCAGCGCGCCGACATCATCCTGGACGTGCCGTCGTCAGCCGCCGCGCTCGCGGTGGCGGGCGTCGCCAAGGCCAAGAAGAAGATCTTCATGGACATCGGCGCCGCCACCACCGAGCTGGAGGTCGCGCAGTGCAACAAGTACACCTTCCACTACGGCTACAACACCTACATGCTGGCCCACGGCACCGGTGACACGGTGACCAAGGACGGCGCGAAGAACTGGTACATCGTCTACCCCGACTACGCGTTCGGGCAGGACATGCAGAAGAACTTCTCCGCCGCCGTCCAGGGCGCCGGGGGCACGGTCGTGCAGAGCGACCCCGCGCCGTTCCCCAACGACAACTTCTCGACGTTCCTGCTCAAGGCCCCGGGCCTCGACCCCAAGCCCGAGGTGCTCGGCACCATGCAGGCCGGCGGCGACCTGGTCAACCTGGTGAAGCAGTACAACGAGTACAAGCTGCGGGACAAGGGCATCGGCCTGGCGGTCGGGCTGATGTTCATCACCGACATCCACTCGCTCGGCTCCGACGCCCTCGCCGGCACCAAGTTCACCGACGCCTGGTACTGGAACGGCTCGCCGGAGAACCGCGCGTGGTCCGACAAGTTCCAGACAGCCGCAGGCAAGCGGCCGAGCTTCCCCAACGCCGCCAACTACTCCGCCGCCCTGCAGTACCTGGAGGCCGTGCAGCGCGCGGGCACCGACGGCGCCGACGCGGTGGTGAAGCAACTGGAGGGCTACAAGTTCGAGGACGTCTTCGCCCGCAACGGCACCATCCGCGCGCAGGACCACCTGCTGCTGCACGACGTGTACCTCGCGCAGGTCAAGCCGTCCAGCGAGGTCGCCGAGCCGTGGGACTACGAGAAGATCCTCAGCACCATCCCCGCCGACCAGGCGTTCCAGGCCCCCGACCCGGCCTGCAAGCTCTGATCCCCGCCGGGCGCGCCGCCCTCGCGCGGCGCGCCCGGCTCCGGCCGGCGGGGACGCCCGCCCCTCACCTGGAGGTCACCGTGCTCCAACAGGCGTTCAACGGCCTGGTCGGCGGCGCCTTCTACGCCATGCTCGCCCTCGGTCTCGCCGTCATCTTCGGCATGCTCGGCGTCGTCAACTTCGCCCACGGTGCCTTCTACATGCTGGGCGCGTTCGGGTCGTACGTGCTGCTGGACTCGTTCGGCGTGAACTTCTGGATCTCGCTGGTCGCCGTCCCCCTCGCCCTCGGGCTCGCCGGGGTGCTGCTCGAGCGGCTGTTCGTCCGCAGGCTGGCGCCGCTGGACCCGCTGTACAACTTCCTGTTCACCTTCGGCCTGGCGCTGATCCTGCAGGACCTCGTCAAGCGGGAGTACGGCGTGCAGTCCCAGCCGTACCCCCGGCCCGCGCTGCTGGAGGGCACGGTGGACCTCGGGTTGTTCACCTACCCCGCCTACCAGGTGTTCGTGCTGGCGGTGTCGCTGGTGCTGTGCGCGGCGGTGTGGCTGGTGCTGACCCGCACCCGGGTCGGCATGATCGTCCGCGCGGCCACCGAACGGCCGGAGCTGACCCGGGCCCTCGGCGTGGACGTCGGCCGCTGGGTGACCCCGGTGTTCGGGTTCGGCATCGCCCTCGCCGGGCTGGCCGGGGTGCTCGCCGCCCCCATGCGGGCGGTCAACCCGCTGATGGGCGCCGACCTGATCATCACGGTGTTCGCGGTGGTGGTCATCGGCGGGCTCGGCTCGATCTTCGGCTCGGTGGCCGCGGGCTTCGCGATCGGGCTGGTCTCCGCGCTCGGCAACCTGTACGTCCCGGCGCTGTCCCAGACCCTGGTCTTCATCCTCATGGCCGCCGTGCTGCTGTGGCGCCCGGCCGGTCTTTTCGGGCGCGAGGAGGCGCTGTCGTGATCCTCTCCCGGTTGGCCGCCCGGCCGCTGCTGCTCGCCGCCGGGCTGGTGGCGGCCCTCGCGCTGCCCTGGATGATCTACCCGCCGGTCGCCCTGGACATCGCCTGCTGGGCGCTGTTCGCCGCCGCGCTGGACCTGCTGCTCGGCTTCACCGGCCTGCTGTCGTTCGGCCACGCCGCGTTCTGGGGTTCGTCGGCGTACGTCGCCGGCCTGCTCGCGCTGCGTGCCGGGCTGCCGTTCCCTCTCGCCGTGCTCGGCGGCGCGCTGTTCGCGGCGGTGCTCGCGGTGCCGGTGGGCTACCTGTCGGTGCGGCTGCGCGGCATCTACTTCGCCATGGTGACCCTGGCGTTCGCCCAGATGATCTACTTCGTGGTCAACCAGTGGCGTGACCTGACCGGCGGCGAGAACGGCCTGCAGGGCGTGCCGCGCGAGCTGTTCGGGCTGGACCTGTCGGACTCGTTCGTCTTCTACTACGCCGCGCTGCCGCTGGTGCTGCTCGGTTTCCTCGCCGCCTGGCGCATCGTGCGCTCGCCGTTCGGCCGGGTGCTGGTGTCGGTGCGCGACAACCCGGCCCGCGCCCAGGCCCTCGGCTACCCCGTGCAACGGTACAAGCTGCTCGCCTTCGTGCTGTCGGCCCTGCTGTCCGGCCTCGCGGGCGGGCTGTTCGCCCTCGGACACGGCTTCGCCTCCCTGGAGAGCGTCTACTGGACCACCTCAGGGCAGGTCGTGATGATGGTCGTGCTCGGCGGCATCGGCACGCTGTGGGGCGGCGTGCTCGGCGCGGCGCTGGTGGTGCTGCTGAACGACTACCTGGTGACGTCCGGCTTCGAGGGCATCGGCATCGTCACCGGCACCATCTTCGTGATCATCGTCCTGGTGTTCCGCAGGGGCGTCTGGGGGACGGCGCGCCACCTGCTCCAGGGCCGGGCCGGCCGGTCGCGGCCGGGGGGACCGCCGTCCGCCGCGGGCGAGCCTGACGGCGCGCCCGCGCCCACGGGCGTCGGCTCGCCGGTGTAGCGGCCGGGTGTCACCCGCAGGGCAGATCGCCGCATTCGCGTACCTCTCTAGGAGCATGAGCTGTGGTTTCAACGAGCGTGACCGCAGAGGCCGTGGCGGACCTCACCGGCCGCCGGGCCCTGGTGACCGGCGGGGCGGGGGGCATCGGGCTGGCCTGCGCCCGGCGGCTGGCCGCGGCGGGCGCGCGGGTCGTCATCGTGGACGTCCGCGAGGACCTGGCCCGCGAGGCGGCCGCCGAGCTCGGCGGGGAGGCGGTGGCCGCGGACCTGACCGACATGGCGGCGGTGGACGCGCTCGACTGCGCGGGCGTGGACATCCTGGTGAACAACGCCGGGTTCCAGCACGTCGCGCCGATCGAGGAGTTCCCGCCCGAGACGTTCGCCGCGATCACGCGGATCATGGTGGAGGCGCCGTTCCGGCTGCTGCGCCGCATGCTGCCCGGCATGTACGAGCGCGGCTACGGCCGGGTCGTCAACATCTCCTCGGTGCACGGCCTGCGCGCCTCGCCGTACAAGGTGGCCTACGTGACCGCCAAGCACGCGCTGGAGGGCATGTCCAAGGTGGTCGCGCTGGAGGGCGCGCCGCACGGCGTCACCTCCAACTGCGTCAACCCCGCCTACGTCCGCACCCCGCTGGTGGAGCGGCAGATCGACGACCAGGCCCGCGTGCACGGCCTCGCGCCCGAGCAGGTGGTGCGGGACGTCATGCTGGCCCCGGCCGCCATCCGGCGCCTCATCGAGCCGGAGGAGGTGGCCGAGGCGGTGGCGTACCTGTGCTCGCCCCAGGCGTCCATGATCACCGGTGTGTCGCTGACCATCGACGGCGGCTGGACGGCTCATTAGCGTTGGCGGGCCGCTCCATCGGGGGATCGGGGGTAATCCGTGCTTAAGGGGACAATGAACCCCATGACCTGCACCGTCTTTCTCGACCTGCTGGCCAGGGAGGCCCCGCCGGTCGAGTTCGAGGCCCCGCTCGTCGAGGCCCGCGCGGCCGGCGCGGCACCCGAGGTGCTCGCCGAGCTCGACCGGGCCAAGCTGGCCGCGCTGCGCGTGCGCGCCCTGCTCGAGCACCGCGCGCGGCGCGAGGCCGAGCTGTCGGCGCTGTTCGAGACGGCCGGCGACCTGGCGGGGCTGCGCGACGTCGGCGCGGTGCTGGAGGCCATCGTGCGGCGGGCGCGGCGGCTGCTGCGCGCCGACATCTCCTACATGACCCTGCACGACCCCGACAAGGGCGACACCTACATGCGGGTCACCGACGGCTCGGTGTCGGCCGCGTTCCGGGCGCTGCGGCTGCCGATGGGCGCCGGGCTCGGCGGCCTGGTGGCGCAGACCGGCCACCCGTACGCCAGCCCCGACTACTTCGCCGACGAACGGTTCCGGCACCGCGCCCACATCGACCTCGCGGTCAAGGAGGAGGCGCTTGTCGCCATCCTCGGGGTGCCGATGCGCCTCGGCGCGCAGATCATCGGGGTGCTGTTCGCCGCCAACCGCAGCGCCCGGCCGTTCGCCCAGGAGGAGGTCACGCTGCTCGGGTCGCTGGCCGCGCACGCCGCCGTCGCCCTGGACAACGCCCGGCTGCTGGAGGAGACCCGCACCGCGCTCGGCGAGCTGAGCGCCGCCAACCAGCTCATCCAGGCGCGCAGCGCCGCGGTGGAGCGGGCGGCGCAGGCGCACGACCGGATGACCGGGCTGGTGGTGCGCGGCGGCGGGGTGGAGGACGTCGCGGCCGTCGTCACCGACATCCTCGGCGGGGCGCTCATCGTGCTGGACGCCGACGGACGGCGCCTCGCGGCCGTCGGGGCGGTCGGCGACCTGGACGAGGCGGAGGTCGCCGAGGCGGCCGCCGCCTCGCGCGGCCTCGGGCGCACCGTCCAGCGGGGCGACCTGTGGGTGACGTCGGTCGCCTCTGGCGCGGAGATCCTCGGCACGCTGGTGCTGCGCGCCCCCGGCGAGGTGTCCGGCACCGACCAGCGCATCCTGGAGCGCGCCGCGCTGGTCACCGCGCTGCTGCTGCTGTTCCGCCGCACCGCCGCGGCGGCCGAGGGGCGGGTGCGCGGCGAGCTGCTCGACGACCTGCTCACCGGGCGCGACGTGCACTCCGACGCGCTGTACGGGCGGGCCCGGCTGCTCGGCGTGGACCTCGACGCCCCGCACGTCCTCGTGGTGGCCCGGCACCGGGCGGGCGACCAGGCGCCGAGCAGGCGCACCGCGTTCTGGGCGTCCGCCGACGCCGCGTCCCGGCACGGCCTGGTGGCCGCGCGGGCCGAGGAGACCATCCTGCTGCTGCCCGGAATGGACCCCGGCGCGGCCGCCCAGCGCGTCGCCCGCGAGCTCGGCGCCGCCCTCGGCACCCCCGTCACCGCCGGCGCGGCCGGCCCGGTGCGCGGCCCCGCCGCCGTCGCCGCCGCCTACCGCGAGGCGCACCGCTGCGCCGAGGCCCTGGTGTCCCTCGGCCGCGCCGGCGACGGCGCGAGCGCCGCCGAGCTCGGCTTCGTCGGCCTCCTGCTCGGCAGCGACCGCGACGTCACCGGCTTCCTCGACTCCGCCATCGGCCCCGTCCTCGCCTACGACCGCCGCCGCGGCACCGCCCTCGTCCGCACCCTGGAGACCTACTTCGACTCCGGCGCCAGCCTGTCCCGCACCGCCGAACGCCTCCACATCCACGTCAACACCGTCACCCAGCGCCTCGACCGCGTGGCCCGCCTCCTCGGCGACACCTGGCAGACCCCCGCCCGCGCCCTGGAGATCCAGCTCGCCCTGCGCCTCAACCGCCTGGGGCCGCAGCCCCGGCACCCCGGCTCTCCCTGACGTGCGTTCCCGGCGGATTCCCGGTCACGACGGGGCGTCCGCTGCCACAATGCCCCTGACTCACTTCCTCACGTGGTCATGCCCCGACTGTTCGGGCTGCCGCCGTGAGAGCGGGAAAGGGACGAGATGGCGGGGGAACAGGTTCCCGGAGATGACGGGGGCGGCTTACGCGCGCCCGCCCTCTCACGGCGGACGTTGTCCGCGGGGGTCGTCGCGATCGCGGCCGGGGCGGCCGGCCTGGTGTACTGGCGTTCGCGCCCCGACGCGTCCCCCCCGCCGGTGCACCCGCCGTCCCCCGGCATCGGCGGCACGGGCGGCACCGGCGCGATCATGTGGCCGGTCAAGGCGCGCATCACCTGGCTGGGGGACATCCTGCTGCCCGTCGGCCCGGCCCTGTACTTCGGCGAGGACTCCGGGGCGGTCCGGGCCGTGGACGGGCGGACCGGGGCCCCGATCTGGCATTTCCGGGAGGCCGGCTCGCCGGTGACGATCACGACGGACCTGGTCGTCGGCCAGGGCCGCGTGTTCGCGTGCCTGTCCCACGGTGACTCCGCCGCGACGGTGGTCGCGCTCGACGCGGCCACCGGGCACCCGGTGTGGCGGCATCGCGTGACGGGCGCCGTGCCGTCGATCCACGGCGACGGTGACCTGGTGCTGTACACCACGGCATCGGCCCTGGGTGCACTGAGGGCCTCCGACGGCGCTCCCGCCTGGACGCTGGCACTGCGCGATCCGTCCTCCGTGGAGTTCGCCGGGCCGCTGGCCGTGGTCACGCACCACCGGCGGGAGGGGGACGGGCACGGCATGACCGTGCTGCGGCTCTCCGACGGGCACCCGGTGTGGGAGGCCGGCTTCCCCGGCGCGGCGGGCGTGACGACCCTCCCGCTGGGTCCTGAGGTCCTCGTGGCCGTGACCAGGCCGGAGTCCGGCGAGATCGGCGTCCACCGGCTTCGCGACGGCAAGCGGACATGGACCAGGCGGTGGCGCCGGTACGTGACGTGGGCCGCCGCGAGCCGGGCGGTGCTGGTCACCACCGACCTCGACCGTCTGCAGGGCCTGGACCCCGCCACCGGCGCGACCCGCTGGACCCTGCCGCGGCGCACCGGCGGCGGCCCCCAGACGTGGATCGCCGGCGACCTCGTGGTGACCTCGCTGATCACCCGCGGCGCCGACGGCCGGTTCGACCTGCTCGGCCTGGACCGGCGCACCGGGCGGGTCCGGTGGACGTCGCCCCTGCGGCTCCGGCTCGACAGCGGCGTCGTCGGCGACGGAGTGCTGTACGCCACGACCAGCGATGACCGCGGCCATGTGGTCGCCGTCGACACGGGGAGCGGCGCGCCGCTGTGGACCACAAAGGTGCCGCCGGGGAGCAGGCTGACCCTGGGCCACGGCGTTCTGTACACCTACTCGGGCTACACCGAGCCCGGCGGCGACCTGATCCATGCCCTGGACCTTGACACCGGAAGGCGGATCGAGCGATGAGGCGCATGTTCCCTGCCGGGCGCCGGCTCCGTCGGCACACGCGCCCAGGCCCGGCGCCGCGGGCCCGGCTCGACGCGCGGGTCCGGCCGTGACGCCACCGGACGCGGGCGGACTGCCCAGACGCCGCACGGGCCTGGCCGGCGGGGAAGACCGGTGGACGTCGCCGGGCACGCGGCTCGCCGTGGCCGCGCTGCTGGTCAGTCTCGTGTCCCTGTACTTCTCCTGGTCCGCGGACAACAGCGCGAGGCGCCAGGCGGACGCGGCGCAGGCCGAGGCCGAGCGGCGTCCTCTGCTGGAGATCGCGGCGGTCCAAGTCTCCGTCACGGGCGGGCTGGGCGGTACCGAGACCTCCGGCGGACGGCCCCGTCGTGTCGCCGGCGTCCGGGGAGCCCTGGTGGACATCTCCCTGCGCAACCGGGGGAGCGGAGAGGCGTTCGTCACGTCGGCCACGATCCTCGTGCAACGCGCGGAGCGGTTGCAGGGCTGCTCGGCCATCGGCGGGCCGCTGCGGGTGCAGGCGGACTACACCGTCGCCGTGCCGGAGGACATGGACATCCCCGGGACGCTGACCAGGGAGACGGAATTCTTGGTCCCCTCCGGCGGGCACGGGCGGTTCACCTTGACGGTCGGCCCGGCGACCACGGCCGAGGCCGACCCGCCCTGGATCGCCGTGGTCGGCGTCACCCTGCACGAGGCAGCGGGACGGGACCTGACGCTGCCCCCGTTGGCGCTGGTCGTGCCCGGCGGCGACCGCGGGATGACGCTCGACGGCCTCAGATGGCGCATCCCCCCGACCCGGGATCGCGGGTGCCTGAGAGCCAACGCCGCCGCCGTCGCCACGGTGACCGCAACTCCGGGGGTGGTCGCGCCGAACGTGCTGGCGACCCTGGCCCGTGCGCTCGACCCGTATCGCTGAGCACTCAGCCGGCGTACCGCCGTCGCAAGAATACGACTGGATTGCGTAATATTGCCGCCGCGTTACAGGGGGGCCATGAAGTAGCGCCACGTGCCGTACGTCCCCGGTGGCGTTCGGCTCGGCCGGCGGGTAGAGCCTCACGTGTCCGGCGGCCAGGGAAGACTAGCTGCACAGATCATGCTGTGAGGGCGGCGCCGGTGCGGCGTGCACTCGCCTATGGCGGGAGATTTCGTCATTGTCCACGGCCCTGTCAGGAGATTGCGCACTTTCTTGCCCTATGCTTGCGACGTGACACGTCGACTTGCGGAAGTGGCGAAGAAGGTCGGGGTCAGTGAGGCCACGGTCAGCCGGGTGCTCAACGGCAAGCCCGGGGTCTCCGAGTCCACGCGGGCGGCCGTGCTGACCGCGCTCGACGTGCTCGGGTACGAACGGCCCACGCAGCTGCGGGGGGAGCGGGCGCGGCTGGTGGGGCTGGTGCTGCCGGATCTCGGGAACCCGATCTTCCCGGCGCTGGCGGAGGTGCTCGGGGGGGCGCTGGCGCAGCGGGGGTTCACGCCTGTGCTGTGCACGCGGACCGCCGGCAGCCTGTCGGAGTCCGACTACGTCGGCATGCTGCTGGATCAGCACGTCTCGGGCATGGTGTTCTCCGGCGGCAACTACGCCGAGGCCGACGCCCCGCACGAGCACTACCACCGCCTGCGCGAGCTGCGCCTCCCGGTGGTGCTGGTCAACGCCGCCACCGAGGACCTCGGCTTCCCCTGCGTCGCCACCGACGACGCCGTGGCCGTGGAGCAGGCGTACACCCACCTGACCTCCCTCGGCCACGAGCGCATCGGCCTGGTGATCGGGCCGGAGGACCACATGCCCTCCCGCCGCAAGCTCGCCGCCTTCACCGCCGCCGCCCGCAAGGCCGGCCTCGCGGCCGGACCCGACCTGGTGGAACGCAGCCTGTTCTCCCTGGAGGGCGGCCAGGCGGTGACGACCCGCCTGGTCCGCGACGGCGTGACCGGCGTCATCTGCGCCAGCGACCCCCTGGCCCTCGGCGCCATCCGGGCCGTCCGCAGACTCGGCATGACCGTCCCCGGCGACGTCTCGGTGGTCGGCTTCGACGACTCCGCCTTCATGAACTCCACCAACCCTCCGCTGACCACGGTCCGCCAGCCCATCGAGGCCATCGGCCGCGCCGCGGTGACCCTCCTCGTCAGCCAGATAGACGGCGGCTCCGTCAACCCCGAGGAGCTCCTCTTCGAGCCCGAACTGGTCGTCCGCGGCTCCACCGCCCCCGCCCCGGCCCCTCTCCGCAGCCTCCGCACCGTCGCGGCGGGCTGACGACGCGCCGGGGTCAGTGGCCGTAGCGGCGCATCAGGCGGGTGAGCTGGTCGCGGATCTGGGCGGCCACCACGGGGTCGAGCTGCTCGGTCAGGGCCAGGCCCCTGGTGAGGGCGTCGCGGGCGGCGTCGTCGTCGCCCAGTTCGCGGTGGGCGTCGCTCAGGGTGATCAGGGTGCGGGCCTCCTGCAGGGGCATGTGCATCTTGGCGAACAGGGCCAGGGCCTGCTCGTAGTACATGACCGCCTGGGAGGCGTCGTCCCTGGTCACGCAGAGCTCGCCGAGGGCGAGCAGGACGCGGGCCTCGACCAGTTGCTCGTTCGAGGTGCCGGCGAGCATCAGTGACCTTCGCAGGGCGCTCTCCGCTTCGGCCAGCTCCCCTCGCCGGAGCCGGGCGACGCCGAGGCCGTGCAGGACGTAGGCCTCGCCGGTGGGGTCGCCGATGTTCCTCACCACCAGCAACGCCTCGTTGAGCACCTCCACCGCCAGGGCCGACTGGCCGGACTGCAGGTAGGTCTGGCCGATCCGGTGGAGCACCTGGGCCTCCACTCTGCGGCTGCCGCTGCTGCGGCTCAGGTCCAGCGCCTCGGACAGCAGTCGTTGCGCCCCCGGCAGGTCGTCGAACTCCAGCCGGAGCTGGGCCAGGTTGTGCAGGACGTACGCGGAGGCCACCTGGTCGCCGTTGGCGCGGAAGATCTCCAGGGCCTGCCGGTAATGGGCCTCGGCGTCGTCGAAACGGCCGCTGACCCGGTCGAGGAAACCGATGTTCCTGATCACGAGGGCGGCGCCCTGGCTGTCGCCGATCTCGCGGAACAGGCCCACCGCGGCCTCGAAGTCGCACCGGGCGTCACCGAAACGCTGCTGGGTGATGTAGAGCGAACCGCGCGAGTACAGCATGGCGGCCTGCCCGCGCCGGTCGCACGCCTGCCGTGCGGTGGCGAGGGCGATCTCGTGGGTCTCGCGCCAGTCGTCCAGGTAGACCCGGGACTCGAACAGCGTCACCGAGCTGATCGCGAGGTCCCAGCACAACTCCACGAACCCCGCCTGCGCCGCCTGGCGGATGCCGGACACCAGCGTCGAGCGTTCCCGCTCGTACCACTGCAGGGGGGAGGCGACGAGGCGGTCCACCAGGCGCTGCGGCAACGGCCAGCGCGGCGCGGTGCTGTGGATCTGCACGTAGTCGCCGCCGTACTCGCGGCGGTGCGCCGCCTCGGCGAGGAACAGCAGGCCGCCGAGCACCCGGGCGAGGGCCGCGTTGCGCTCCTCGGGGGTCTCCTCGGCGGCCAGGCGTTCGCGGGCGAACACCCGGATCAGGTCGTGGAAGCGGTACTGGCTGTGCACGCCGTACCCGGCGCCGGTGGTCTCGATGAGCTGCGCGTCGGCCAGGTCGTCCATCAGGTCCTGCGCGTCGTTGAGCGGCCGGTCCAGCAGGGCGGCGCTCACCCACGCGGAGAACACCTGGGTGTCGAGGACGGTCAGCAGCCGGAACAGCCGCCGCGCGTCGGCACCCGCGCTCTCGTAGGTGAGGGAGATGCTGGCGCGGATGCCCATCTCGCCGTGTTTCAGTTCGTCCAGCCTGCGGGTCTCGTCCTCGAGGCGGCTGACGAGCTGCTCGATGCTCCAGTGCTGGCGGGCCGACAGGCGGGCCCCGGCGATGCGCAGCGCCAGCGGCAGGTGGCCGCACAGCTCGGCCAGGGCCTCGGCGGCCTCCACCTCCGACCGCACCCGCTCGGCGCCCGCGACGCGGGACAGCAGGTCCACCGACTGGTCGGAGTCGAAGATCTCCACGTCGACGTGGGTGGCCCCGGCGAGCCCGGCGAGGCGGCTGCGGCTGGTGATGATCACGCCGGACCCCGGGTTGCCGGGCAGCAGCGGGACGATCTGGCTCTCGCTGCCCGCGTCGTCCAGCACGATCAGCATGCGGCGGTCCGCCAGCAGCGCCCGGTACATCTCGGCGCGCTCCTCCAGGCCGTCCGGGATGCCGGTGCCCGGCACGCCGAGCACCGCAGGAAACGCTCCAGGACCTGCATGGGGCTGACCGGCCGGGACGCGGCACCGTGCAGGTTAGCGAACAACTGCCCGTCGGGGAACCGCTCGCCGACCCGGTGGGACACGTGCACCGCGATCGTGGACTTGCCGACGCCGGGTTTGCCGACGATGACGACGATCGGCACCGCGAACCGTGACCGTTCCTCGGTGGCCAGCATGAGACGCTGCCGGATGTCGTCGATCTGCTTGGTGCGGCCGGTGAAGTCGGCGATGTCGGTGGGCAGCATGCCCGGGACGTTCGGCACCGCGAGCGGCGCGGGCGGGTCCGGCTTGCGCGGCGCCGCGGGCAGGTCGAGGCTCTCGTCGGAGGTCAGTATCGCGTGCTCGAGCTGCTGGAGCCGCTCGTTCGGCTCGATGCCGAGTTCCTCGATCATCGTGCGGCGGGCGTTGCGGTACACCTGCAGCGCCTCGGCCTGGCGGCCCGAGCGGTACAGCGCCGTCATCAGTTGCCCGCGCAGCCGTTCGCGCAGGGGGTGGTCGTCCACCAGCTCGGTCAGCTCGCCCACCAGTTCGTGGTGCCGGCCGAGGTCCAGTTCGAGCTGGATGCAGTCCTCGTGCGCGGCGACGCGCTCCTCGGTGAGCCTGCTGGCCGCCGACTGCACGAGCCGGCTGTCGATGCCGTCCAGCGCCGGGCCCCGCCACAGTGCCAGCGCGTCCCGGTAGTGCTTGATGGCCTCGTTGACGTTGCGCGTCTCGCGGGCGCGGCGGGCCCGCTGCACCCCGATGTGGAAGCGCTGCATGTCGATCTGGTCGGGCGCGACCTGGATGGCGTACCCGAGCGACTGGGTGGCGATGATGTCCGGGCTGCCGTTGGCGGCGAACAGACGGCGCAGCGACGAGATGCAGATCTGCACCTGTGCGCGGGCCGTCGTCGGATGGTCGTCGCCGTAGATCGCCTCCATGAGCCGGCCGATGGTGACCACCCGCCCGGCGTCCAGCAACAGCACGGCCAGCACGATCTGCTGCCGGATCCCGCCCAGATCGAGTCTCCGGCTGCCCGCGGTCGCCTCCAGCGGCCCCAGAATCCCGAATTCCACCTGCATCTCCTCGCCGAAAGCCCGGGTCCATCCGGAAGTTCGCTCACCCTCCGTGCGAGCGGGTAACAGGTGCGTGGTTCCAGGAGATCCGCCTCCTTGAGGACATCGCTGTCGATGGGGCGGGCCACCGTGCACGAGAATATTTTTGCGCATGAGTCACACACGTGGGGCGATGTCCACTTATGTCGGGATCGTACTACTATACGTGTTTCCGGGCTACAGCATCCTGCGATGACTTTCGAGGGTTCGCGCGCTGTTTGCCGGCCCCTTACCGAGACCACTCGGGATTCCAGGACGTATATGGCTGGGTGTCCTACTGGTGATAGTTGATTCTGACTATTCAGAGAACGACATGAGGCCGGAGACGGTGCGTCCCGGCCTCGTGGTGACGCGGAGGCTGCGCTGCGTGCGCGCGGAGGGCGTCACCCCCAAGGGGTGTTGCCGCCGCTGACCGCCCGCCCGGCGGCCGGCGCGGGCCCCGCCCCCCGGGCGGCGCGGACGATGGAGTCGGCGAGGGGGAGGACACGGCTTCCGGGGAGAGCGCTCATGCTCTGACCTCTTCTCGAGTCGCGGACCGTGGATTTCTCAGCCGATTCGCTGGAATGCCGTCAAGCTATTGCGGTTCGCCATTCACTCCTTATCGGATCGCTTCTCTCCTGCCATTGGCGCACCTCGCACCGGCGGAGCCGGATTTTCACGCATTTCCCAGGGCATTAGAGGCCGTTCGCCGGCGTCACGGCCCTTCGGCGGGCGAAAGCGGCCTGAGCTGCGTGGACGGCATCCCGCGATAGCGCGGGGACGGCGGGGAATAGCCGGACGAAAGTGCTTCGATAGCGCCTTGCGTCACTCTCTGCAAAGGCCGGGACCGGTCGCCGTACGACCTCTCCCCGTCCCGGTCGGCAAGCGCGCCGGGTCGAGGACGCCCGGAGGAGGGCCTCCGCCGTCCGACAGCTCGCGTGCGCGCCCGCGCGCGGCCTCCCCAGGGCACGCCGGGCGCGATGGTCGTGGAGCTGTCCGTCACGGCGGGCGCGGCAGGAACAGGTGTCCTTGATGAGCATTAGTGCACAAGCGCTGGACGGCGTGTACGGCCGCTCGGCCGCCGGGGTGCGGGCGCGGCTGGAGCGCGACGGCGACGGCCGGTGGCTCGACGTCGCCGGCGCGGAGACCGACAACGACGGCCGCATCAGCGACTGGTGCGAGGAGAAGTTCGAGCGCGGGCTGTACCGCATCGTCTTCGACAGCGACTACTACTTCGTCGGCCTCGGTTTGACCGCGGCGTATCCCGAGGTGATCGTCACCTTCCGGATGAAGGACGAGACCGACACCTACCAGATCCAGGTGATGCTCTCCCCGTACTCGTACTCGACGCATTTCCGGATCGCGTGACCATGGCGTGCCTACGGCCGGCCGCTTCTCCGGTCCCCTCCCGCCGGGCGGTGGGCCGCGCGCGGGCCGGCCGGGTCTAGGAGGGATCCCAGTGACAACCGTGAGCGACGCCGGCGCCGGGCGGCGGCCCGGCACCGCGTGGACGGCCGGGGCGCCGGCCGCCAGATACCGGCCGCCGGCACCCGTCGGCCTTCCTGGGCGGCGCTGGCCGGACCGGAGCATCACGACGGCCCCCCGCTGGCTGTCCACCGACCTGCGCGACGGCAACCAGTCCCTCGCCGCGCCCATGACCCCCGAGCGCAAGCTGGCGATGTTCGAGCTGCTCACCGGCATGGGGTACCGCGAGGTCGAGGTGGGGTTCCCCGTCGCCAGCCAGGACGACCTGGCGTTCGTGCGCACGCTGATCGAACGGGACCTGATCCCCGGCGACGTGCGCATCTCGGTGCTCACCCCCGCCAGGGACGAGATGATCAGGCGCACGGTGCTGAGCCTGGAGGGCGCGCGGCGGGCCACCGTCCACCTGTACAACGCGACCTCCCCGCTGTTCCGGCGGGTGGTGTTCGGCATGAGCCGCGACGAGTGCAAGGACATGGCGGTGCACGGCACCCGCCTGCTGATGAAGTACGCCGACAAGCTGCTCGGCGGGTGCGACCTCGGCTTCACCTACTCCCCGGAGCTGTTCAACGAGACCGAGCTGGAGTTCACGCTGGAGGTCTGCGAGGCGGTCATGGACGTGTGGCGGCCGGAGCCGGGCCGCGAGATCGTGCTGAACTTCCCCACCACCGTCGAGCGCTCGCTGCCCAACGTGTTCGCCGACCAGATCGAGTGGCTGGACCGCAACCTGTCCCGGCGCCGCGACGTGTGCCTGTCGGTGCACCCGCACAACGACCGGGGCACCGGGGTGGCCTCGGCCGAGCTCGCCATGCTGGCCGGCGCGCAGCGGGTGGAGGGCTGCCTGTTCGGCAACGGCGAGCGGGCCGGCAACGTGTGCCTGGTCACCCTCGGGCTGAACCTGCTGACCCAGGGCCTGGACCCCGGCGTCGACTTCTCCGACCTGGACCGCGTGCGCCGCGTCGCGGAGGAGTGCAACGGCCTGCCGGTGCACCCGCGCCACCCGTACGCGGGTGAGCTGGTCTACACGGCGTTCTCCGGCTCCCACCAGGACGCCATCAAGAAGGGCTTCGACGCGCTGGACGGCACGGCCGCGCAGCGGGGCGCGCGGCCCGCCGACCTGCCGTGGGAGGTGCCGTACCTGCCGCTCGACCCCCACGACGTCGGCAGGGCCTACGAGGCGGTGGTGCGGATCAACAGCCAGTCGGGCAAGGGCGGGGTGGCGTACGTGATGGGCACATGCCATGGGTTCGACCTCCCGCGGCCGCTGCGGGCGGACTTCGCCCGCGTGGTGCAGGCCCACGCCGACGCCGAGGGCGGCGAGATCTCGCCGGAGGTGATCCTGCGTCTGTTCGAGCGCGCCTACGTCGAGTACCCCGCGCTGCCGCTGCCGCTGGTGCTGTGCGGGGAGCCGGTGACGGCCGAGCTGCACCTGGACGGCGGGCGGCCCTGCCCGCCGGCCGAGGCCGTGCAGGACGCCAGGGACGCGCTCGCCCGGTGGGGGGTGGAGGTGCGCGCCGTGCACCGCCCGCCGCCCGGGTCCGCCGCGGCCGGCGGGGACGGCGTCGTGGTCTACGCCGAGTGCCGGGTGCGGGGCCGCGCGTTCTGGGGGGTGGGGGCCCAGGACGACCTGCCGGCGGCGGCGTTGTCAGCGGTGCGATCGGCGGTGACACGAGGACGGATGACGATCAACGGCCTGGACGTGCCGGCGCCCCGGGGGAGCCGGTCCGCCATCGCCGCGGGGCCGGTGATAGCAGGACGATAAGGCGCGAAAAGTGTTTCGACATAACGTGTCAATCGCCCGTAAAACTGCATATCACCTGACAATTCCACGTTATTGGAAGGCACCGCGAGCAATGGTGAGAACAGCCCTGGTCTTCGCGAAAGGTGAAGTAACCATCGGAATCGCGAGTTCCGTCCGGCTGACGGCCGCGCTTCTCGTAGGCGGCGACACGAGTTTTCCGTCCGTGAAAAGGGAGGCTCTTCATGAGCCTGATCGATCGACATGAGGCGCTGGCGACGCTGGAGGGCATGCTCGCCGGCGCCGTGGGGGGCAAGGGCCGGGTGGCCTTGGTCAGCGGCACCGTCGCGACCGGCAAGAGCGAGCTGCTGCACTCCCTGGCGGAGCGCGCCGTCGAACTCGGCGCCCTGCCGATCACCGCGACGGCGTCCCTCGCCGAGCGCGATCTGCCGCTCGGCGTGTTCGGCCAGCTCGTGCAGGACGCCCCGCTCGTGCTGGAGGAGCGCGACCGGGCGATGTCCCTGCTGGAGGAGGGGGCGCGCACCGTCACCTCGTCCGGCCCCGAGGCCGAGACGCTGAACCAGGTGGACGCCCAGATCGTGCACGCGCTGTGCACGGTGCTGCTGGAGCTGTCCGAGCGCCACCCATTGATGATCATTGTGGACGACGTGCACCACGCCGACCGGCCGTCGCTGTTGTGCCTGGCCTACCTGTCGCGCCGTGTGCGATTCGCCTCCATCATCGCGATGTTCAGCCACTCCGACCACGGCCGGTACGCCGAGTCGTCGTTCGCCACCGAGCTGACGCGCTACCCGCACTGCCGCGAGGTGCGGCTCGGCCCGCTGTCCCCGGCCGGGGTGATGGAGATGGTCACCGCCCGCCTCGGCGCGGAGGCCGCCACGCTGTTCGCCGGCGACTGGTACGCCTACGGCGGCGGCAACCCGCTGCTCACCGAGGGCCTCATCGAGGACCACCGCCGCGCCGTCCGCGCCGCCGGAGGAGAGACCCCCGCCACGCTGGTGCCCGGCGACGGGTACGGGCAGGCGGTGCTGGCCTGCCTGCGCCGCGCCGACCCGCGCATGATGCGCGTGGCCTGGGGCCTCGCCGTGCTCGGCGAGCCCGCCCAGCTCGACCAGCTCCTGGAGGTCGGCCCCGAGTACGTCGGCCGCGAGCTGCACTCCCTGGAACTCGCGGGGCTGCTGACCGGTGGCCGGTTCCGGCACGAGGCGGCGCGCACCGCCGTGCTGGCCGAGCTCGGCGCGGGCGAGCGGGGGCGGCTGCACCGCCGCGCCGCCGAGCTCGCGTACGGCGGCGGCGCCTCCACCACGCAGGTCGCCGACCACCTGCTGCACGCCGACACGGTGAGCGAGCCGTGGGCCGTCGAGGTGCTGGAGGACGCCGCCCGGCACGCGCTGCGCGACGGCCGCGTGGAGCCCGCCGTGGAGTACCTGCGGCTGGCCTGGCGGGTGTGCACCGACGAGCGGCAGCGCGTGAAGATCACCACGGCGCTGATGCGCGCCGAGTGGCGGATCAACCCGAGCACCCCCACCGGGCACTTCCCCGAGCTCACCGACGCGCTGCGCCGCGGCCACCTGCGCGGCAGCGACGCCGTCGTGCTGGCCAAGGCCTTCCTGTGGCACGGCAGGTTCGACGACGCCCGCGACGTGCTCGGCCGGCTCAACGAGACCGGGGAGGAACCCGACCCCGAGACCGTCACCGAGCTGGTCATCGCCCGGCCGTGGCTGCGGTGCACCTACACGCCGTTCCTGTCGCACCTGCGGCAGACCACCGGCGAGCAGTCGCGCGGGGCGATCCTGTCCGTGGCGGCCGACCGGCGGCTGGAGTCCGCCATCGCGCTGGCCGCCGTACTGACCCGCGGGCCGCGCCAGGAGTTCGCCGGGGCGGTGGAACGCATCCTGCGCGGCTCGCGTCTCGACGAGGTGTCGATGGACACCGTGGAGAACGCCCTGCTCGCCCTCACCTACGGCGGCAGGTCCGACAAGGCCGCGCCGTGGTGCGACCTGTTCATCGACGAGGCGTCCTCCCGGCACGCGCCGAGCCGCCGGGCCCGGCTGTCGGCGATCCGCGCCGAGATCGCGTTCCGCATGGGCGACATGCTCGGCGCCGAGTTCCACGCCCGGCTCGGCCTGGACACCATCCCCGTCAGCGGATGGGGCGTCGCGGTCGGCGCGCCGATGGCCGCGCTGGTCATGGCCTCCACCGCGATGGGCCGGTACGACACGGTCAGCGACCTGCTCGACCAGCCCGTGCCCGACGCCATGTTCCAGACCCGCTGGGGACTGCACTACCTGCACGCCCGCGGCCGCTACAGCATGGCCACCGGGTACGCCCAGCTCGCGCTGCGCGACTTCCAGCGCTGCGGAGAGCTGATGGGCACCTGGAACCTCGACGTGCCGGGCCTGGTGCCCTGGCGGGTGGAGGCGGCCGAGGCGTGCCTGCGCCTGCGCCGCCCCGACCAGGCCCGCCGCCTCGCCGAGGACCAGATCCGCCGCTGCGCCTCCAGCTCACCCCGCGTGCACGGCATGGCGATGCGCCTGCTGGCCGCCACCAGCGACCTGCGCCACCGCCCCATGCTGCTGCGCCAGGCCGGCGACCTGCTGCAGTCCGGCGGCGACCGCTATGAGCTGGCCCGCGTGCTGTACGACCTGCACGAGACCTTCCACGCCCTCGGCGAGTACCGCCGCGCCGCCATGATCGCCGGCCGCGCCCGCGCCGTGGCCCAGGAATGCCACGCCGACCCCCTGACCCGCGCCCTGTCCCGCGACACCGAACCGAACGCCCTCCCCGCCCCCGCGGCCGCCGCCGACGCCTCCGACGACACCTCGATCCTCTCCGACGCCCAGCGCCGCGTCGCCGTCCTCGCCGCCGCCGGCTACACCAACCGCGAGATCGCCGACAAGCTCTACATCACCGTCAGCACCGTGGAACAACACCTCACCCGCACCTACCGCAAACTCAACATCGCCAGCCGCGCCGAACTCCCCGCCACCCTGGAACCGGGCACCACCCTCCCGGTGTGACATGTCGCTGTCCCCGCCAGACGGGGACAGCGATCGGCGACGTAGCATACGAAAAAGTGAAAATGATTTATTTTCACCTTCATTGATTTTACAGCCTGGCTCAAGTAAGTGGACTCGTCTCACTGACTGGCCATAGCCATGTATCGGAATGTTGTGACGTAAATCTCTTGTCCTATAAATTCCTCAGGGTGCGACGGCCGGTAAGCCGTCGCGTCAGGAGGAGAGATGATTGGTCGACGTCGGTCGGCGTCCGTGGTCGCGTTTATCCTCGCGATCCTGATATCAAGCGCTCAACCGGTCCCTTCCGCTGCGGCCATTGGTTCCGCGGTGAGCGCAGAAAAGGGAGGGGCGGTGCCGCGCGATCTCTACGCGAGAACGGATGCGTACCTCTTCGGGTACAGCCTCGGGGGGTTCGCGGATATATGGGACTCCAGTCAGGGAAGCGGGCTTGACGACTTCCTGCTCTGGGGCGCGGATGACTGCTCGAAATCTCCAGACGGGTTCTTGGGGTTCAAGTTCGACTACCCGTGCCGTCGTCACGACTTCGGATACCGGAACTACCGGTTGCAGGGGCGGCTGACCGAGGCGAATCGTAAGCGGATCGACGACAATTTCTGGCGGGACATGAACACGGTCTGCTCGGGCGGCAGATTCGGTCCCTACCAGCTCAACGCCGCGGTCTGCCACAAGATGGGAATGCTCTACTGGTCCGTGGTCCGGGCCGCCGGATGGTGGAAGAAGAAGCCGTATAGCGGCTATTTCGTCCTGTCCAACGAAATGAGCGATCGCTGTGCCGAAGTATTGAGATCGGCCTACAGGACGAACGGCGCGTCCGTGAAGTTATGGGAGTGTAACAACGCGGACTCTCGTCACGGGTATCAAAACATCCACATCAACGGATCCGTGTCGGCTGGAACTCTTGGAATCAAGGTCGACGGCGAGCGCAAGTGCTTGGACGCCGATGTGCACGGGATCGGTGTCAACGGAACTAGAGTGCAACTTTGGGACTGCAACGGCCAGGCCCAGCAGTTCTGGATCATAGGTAAGAGCGGACCGTTTGGACGCGAGATCCGGAACGCCCGCGATCTGACCAAGTGTTTGGACGCCGACCTCAACACGATCGGCGCAAATGGCACGAAAGTACAACTCTGGGACTGCAACGACTCCCGTCAGCAGCGATGGCGCACCCTGTGGTGGTGACGACCGGGTTCTCAGCGCTCTGGCTAGAAATATGAACAGAGGACATTCAGCCACGAAGTCGATCCCGCTGCGCTGGGCGATTCAGTCCTCATGATCAGACATGGGGGCGGCGCCGCGGCGAAGCGTGGAAAGCACGGTGTGAACGGCGGCGGCAGCGGTCAGGTGATCGCTGCCGCCAACGTCCATACGACTCCGGCGTGGGTGAGTACCGATCCACTGCCGTCCGGCGGCGCCGGCATGCCGCAGGGCGAGAGCGACCCTACGCAGGGCTACTGGTGACCTAGCCCACTCGGCGACCCTCTGGCCAGTGTCCTGGCGGGATGAGCGTACTCTCCTGTCCCGACCCGGTCCGGTGCGGCTTCCCGCTCCCCGCGAAGCGCCCGGCTGAGCTCGTCCCCAGCGGAAGCGTTGATCGGACATGACGATGTCCTGTAGCGGCCTTGCTGCCGGCGCCGGGTCATGATCGAGATACGCCCGGTACATGGCCATCACGAACGCTCCGCGGGCCCGGCCGTCGGCCATGGGCTCCGCTGGAGTCCAGGGTCACAGTGCCGGAGGCCAGGACGCCCGCTTGGCAGTCAGCGTTGACCTGACCGATGTGCGCCCGCCGGGGTCGGCGGCCCGTCCAAGCCTTTCGGTGATGGTGGCTGGTCACCAGTAACCCCTTCTCTGTGGCGCACGATTTCGTGTTGCCAGGGCGTCGGCACCGCGTGCTCACAGCGAACGATCTAGCGGTCCAGCCTGCTACCCCTGGATCCGGGGTGGCCGAGTTGCTGTGTCCTACCCCTTGTGCCCCCCGTCACCGGCCCGGCCACCGCCCGGTTCCTGACGCCGGTGGTGGCCGTGGCCGGCCGTGTGGGCGAGAGCGACGGCGACCAGGAAGACGGCCACTGCGGTCAGGGTCAACGGGACCCCGGCGTGCCGGACCAGCAGGGCGCCGGTCAGGGCGCCGAGGAACATGCACAGGACGGCCGCCGCCCGCCGCGCCGCCAGCGGGTTCACTCCGCCGCCGAGGGACGACTCGGACGCCAGCCCTGTGAGGATGCGGGTGAGCACCGACCCCGTCACGTCCGGCAACGCCAGCAGCCGCACCGTCGCGCCCTGCAGGCCCATCGCCGCCGCGAGCACCGCCACAACCGCGTACCGTGCCCCGCCCTCCATCCCCGCCCCGGCCTCCGCCCAGGCCGCGACCCCCGCCGCCACCCCCACGGCGGCCGTCTCGGCGCCCAGCGCGACCAGCAGGTGCCTCTCCCCGAACACCCGCCCCGCCCGTCCCCCCGCGACAGCCCCCGTGAGGAACGCCAGCAACGACACCAGCGACCCCGTCGCCGAGAACCCCGGCGTGCCGCCCGCCGCGAACCCGAGCACGACGACGTTCCCCGTCATGTTGGCCGTGAACACCTGCCCGAGCCGCAGGAAACTGACCGCGTCCACCATCCCGCTGACCACGGTCAGCGCCACGACCGGCCCGACCAGCGGCCCCCGCCCACTCCCCATGACGTCATCCCGGGATCAGAACGCCCGCCCCCCGTAGCACGATCCCCCGCCGCCGTCCCGCTCAACCCGACGACAGGCACGGCCCGCACATCGGCAAGTCGGCCAGCCCGTCCCCCAGCGACGCGGACAACCGGGTGCCGGTGGCCGTCCCCGTGCAGACCCGCTCGCCGTGCCGCGTCCCGCACGGGCAGTGGCACGGCCCGGTCCCGGCCTCCTGGGCCGCGGACGCCTGGCGGTCCAGCGTCCGGACGAGGTCCACCATCCGCCGCACGGCGGGGGACCGCGCCCACTCGGCGATGCCGCGCGCCAGGGCCCCGGCCGCCGTGCGTGCTGTCTCGCCGGACACCGGCGCCGCCGCGTGACGTGCCTCGTACGCGGCGTTCCGTTCCCCGCGCAACGCGCACACCACCTCGGGGGTGGGGTGCTCTGCGGTCCACACCATGGCGTCGGGCCCGCCGTGCCAGCCGGCGAGGACGTCGTCGATGGCGCCGAGGGTCTCGTCGGGGGTCACGAACCCGTCCTCAGCAGCAGGCGGGCCTCGGCGGCGATCGCGGGCATGCCGAGGCGGTCGGCGAGTTTCAGGGAGCGGTGGAGGAGGCGGGTGGCTTCGCCGGTGGGGTCGTCGGGGGAGAGGGTGAGGAGGGCCTTGGCTCTGTCGAGTTGGATTCTGGCCATGTGGGGTGGGGCGGCGGAGACCATCTTGGTGGCTTCGGTGAAGTGGTGGAGGGCTTCTTCGGGGGCGCCCGCGGTCATGGCCAGGAGGCCGCGGAAGCGGGCGGTGGGGCCGAGGAGGACGGTGGGCCAGCCGGCGAGGACCAGTTCGTGGGGGTGGGCGGCCAGGCGGTCGCGTAACAGGGGGATGTAGGCGTCGACGCCGCCGCCGGCGGCGCCGGGGACGCCGGGGAGGGTGCCTTGGACGCCGGCGGAGGCGATGGAGTGGCAGGCGGCGGCCAGGGCGGCGAGGGTGGGGACGGCCCAGCCGTGCGGGGGGAGGGACGCCAGGTTGGAGGTCTCGTGCATGATGGCGGCGAGGTGGTCGGCGGCCTCGTCGTGGCGGCCGGTCTCGCACAGGGCCAGGACGTGGGCGGCGCGCCAGATGGGGAAGTAGCCGTGTTGCTCGATCTGGCGGGCGAGGCCGAGGTCGAACAGCTCCTCCATGCGGCCCCGTTCGTACAGCAGCCAGAAGTACTGGCCCATGAGGGTCTGGTTGAGCGTCTCGGCGGGCATGGCCTGGTTGGCCGACAGCTCCTGCACCATGGGCCACGACTCGCTGGTGATGCGGTGCTCGGCGCGGGCGAAGTCGCCGTTCCACAGGTCCATCAGCGTGTCCAGGGTGCTGCGCAGCCACGGGCCGAGGGACCGCGGGTCGCGGGTGACCAGGGAACGGTGCCGTTCCACGGTGCCGAGGGCGTCGCCGAGGCGGCCGAGGCGGAGCTGGTCGATGGCCATCGCGACCAGTGCCTCGCCCTGGAAGTGCGCCGAGCCCGCGCGGATGCCGGCCTCCTGGAGGCGGGTGGCGATGCCGAGCAGTTCGGCGGGTCCCGCGTGGTCGTACAGGGCCCAGCGGCACTCGGTGAGGACCTCGCAGCGCACCAGGTCGTCCCCGTCGGAGGACAGTTCGCCGAGGGTGGTGCGGGCCAGCGCCACGGCGTCCAGGGCGGGGCCGTCGGGGCTGACGGCCATGGTGAGCTTCTTGGCCAGGTGCGCCTTGAGCTGGAGGCGCAGTTCCGCCGCCTCCTCGCCGGTGTCGCCTTCCAGGCGCGTGAGGCCGGTGCTCAGCAGGTGCACGAGCTGCTGGTCCACCTGGCCGGGGGGCGACCAGCGGCGGGCCAGGCGGATCGCGGCGGTCGCGGCGGGCCGCGGCAGGCCCGGGCCGGCCGTCTGGTACGCCTCCAGGTAGCGCCGCCCCGCCTGTTCCATGTCCCCGCCGTCGCCGAGGGCGTCGCCGAGCGTGATGAGCAGCCCGACGCGGGTCGCCGGGTCGGCGTGCAGCCGCAGGCCCTCCTCGGCCCACGCGACCGCGTCGCCGACGCCGAAGCCGCGCTGCTCGGCGCGGGCGGCGTCCAGGCAGGCGGCGGCCACGCGTTCCTCCGGCACCCCCGCGCCGGCGGCGCGGGCGTGCTGGGCGATGCGGACCGGCAGCGACGGGTCCACCCATCCGCCGGCGGCCATGCGCCCTGTCAGGGCCTCGAACGCCCGCCGGTGCAGGTCCCGGGCGAGGGCGGGGTCGCGCTTGAGCTCCTCCAGCACGTCCTCGCGGGAGCGGTCGTGCGCGAAGCGCACCCGGTCGTGCCCTTTGACGGTGTTGCCGGACGCGGCGAGCGCCTGCCTGCGGTCGGCCTCCTCGGGCGTCAGGTCCAGCATGCGCGCCACCAGCGCCGGGTCCACGTCCCGCCCCACCGCGGTGATCGCCGCCGCGGCCAGCCACACGAACGCCGCGGCGGGCCCGCCGTCGGTGCGGGCGGTGCCGGGCGCGTCGTCGTAGGGGCGGCGGGGCCCGGGCACCCGGTCGCCGTGCCCCTCACCCGGGCGGCCGGGGGCGGGCCTGCCGCGGGACGGCAGTGTGGCGTGGGGCGCCTCGCCCGGCTCGGTGAGGCGGCACAACTCCAGAGGCAGCCCGTCGGTGACGCGGACCGCCTCCTTGGACTCGTCCATGGTCGGTTTCCGCCCCCACGCCTGGCCGAGCCACTCCGCCACCTCGTCCACGGTGAGCGGGGTGACGGCGAGGGTGTCCATGACCTCGCTCCAGCGGGAGGAGTCCTGCCGGGTGGCGAGCAGGAAGCCCACGGGGGCGGTCTCCAGGCCCTTGCGTACGTGCCGGAGCAGCTCCACGGCGTAGGAGCCGAGCAGGTGGGCGTTGTCCAGGGCCACGAGCAGGCCGTTGCCCGCGGCCCGGCGTAACAGGCTGACCAGCAGGAACGTCAGCTCGCGTGGGTCGCGTTCGTGGCCGGGCCGGGCGGGGGAGGCCATCACGCCGGCCGACATCAGTTTGCCGAGCGACTCGCGCTCCCGCGGCGTGATCGGTTCCGGCGGTGCCGCGAGGTCGCGCCGCAGGTGCCCCCACACCGCTCCGGCGAGCTCGCGCCAGGGCTGCAGGCCGTCGAGGTCCTGGCACATCACCGTCACCATCAGCACCCGCTCGCGCGCGGCCAGCCGCTCGGCCTCGCGCAGCAGGCGGCTCTTGCCGACGCCGCCCTCCCCGGTCAGCGCCAGCGCCGCACCCCGGCCGCCGGCGAGCCGCCGGATCAGCGTGGAGAGCCTGCCGAGCTCCCTGTGCCGCCCGACCAGCGCCTCGGGCCCGTCCTGCTCCTGCCACCGGGCCGTGCCGAGCGGCGCGGTGGCGTCGAAGCCGTGCTCGTGCAGCGCCAGCAGGTCCATGGCGCGCCGCGTCGCGTCGTCGTTGGGGGAGCGGGAGTCGCGCTGCGCCGCGACGCGCCGGGCGGCCGCCCCGCCGTCCTCGCGCAGCCCGGTCAGGAACCGCAGCAGCCACAGCGCCGCGGTGTCGTCCTGCCCCTCGCCGACCGGGCCGCGGGTGACGAACGCCGCCTCCTCGTGCCTGCCGAGCCGCAGCGCGATCCGCGCCACCAGGCGCACCAGCTCGCCGCGCTGCTCCTCCAGCCGGGCCCGGTGGCTCTCGCAGACCCACGGCAGGGTCCATCCGGCCGACAGCGACGCGAACGGCGCGCCGCGCCACTCCCCGGCGGCCTCCCGCAGGGCGGTCAGCGCGCCGTCCAGCTCGCCCGCGTCGTACAGTTCGCGCCCGAGCCGCACCTTGGCCTCGAAGCGTGCGGTGTCCACCGTGGCCGCCAGGTACCCCGGCACCCGCTCCACCAGCTCGTACGCGTGCGACCACTTGGCCGGCGGGATGTCAAGCTCGCTGCCCGACAGGGCGGTGCGCAGGCGCGACAGCGGCGGTGCGACGTCGGGCACCGGCCAGTCGGGGCTCTGGCCGAGCGCGGCGGCCAGGGCGTTCTGCGGCACCGGATTGCGCGCCGAGACCAGCATGGCCAGGGCCTTGGCCGTCTGCGGGAGGAGCTTGCGTGGGACTCCGTCCACCAGGATCGAGACGTCGCCGAGCAATCGGATGTCGAAACGCGCCACTTTCACCGCCGCGAAGAGTGATGTCAGATTCTCGATCGACGGCCTTCCCCGCAAGGTCATCGCAAGGATCAGTGGTCACGATGGGGCCGGTGGCAGAAAACAGCCGTAAACGTCATTAACGCTATGACGCGAGGTGAGCCCGTGGCAAGGATCGACCGAATTTCGGTTGATGCCCTCGACGACCGCCAGCTTGAACAGGTGCGCGAGAACGTGCGCGCCGATCGCGACGCCGAGGCGGGCAGGCCGTTGAGCGTGGCCGTGATGGGCCGCGCGGGTGTGGGAAAGTCGTCCCTGCTCAACGCGCTTTTCGGGGCGCGCCTGACGGTCGGCGATGTCAAGCCCGTACCGGAAAAGCCACAGTCGGTAACCGTTCCCGGTAATTCTGGTCATCACCTTACCTTTTGGGATATGCCCGGAATTGGGGAATCGCCGGTCACCGATCCCGCGTACGCCGCGATGTACGTGGAAAAGCTGGCCGAGGCCGACGTCGTCATCTGGGCCGTGCACGCCGACAGCCGCTCCGCCGCCTACGACGCCGAGCGTCTGCGCGTGCTGCTCGCCGGGGCGGACGACGAGGAGCGGCGCCACGTCATGAGCAAGCTCACCGTCGTGCTCACCAAGGCCGACACCCTCACCCCGCCGCCATGGATCTTCGACATGCGCGGCCGCCACGGCACGTTCGTGCCGAGCGCCCAGCTCGCCGGCCGCCTGGAGGCCAAGGCCGCCTACTTCGAGCAGGCACTGCTGGAGCCGTGGGACGACCTGCTCACCGCCACCACGTACAACACCGGCGGCTTCACGGTGAGCGACGACCGGCTCACCTTCGACGGGCACGCCGTCCGCTACCGCGGCCACTTCTCCCAGCGGGTGTGCGACGCCTACTCCGCGGCGCACCCCGAGCACGCCGAGGTCTTCAACCGCCTGCGCGACAACCACCGCGTGCTGCCGTGCTCGTCACTGTTCCGGTACAACCTCGCGCCGCTGCTGGTCACCGTGGTCAACAAGCTCGGCCCGACGGCGATCTTCCGGTTCCAGCGGCTGCTGGACGACGTCGCCGCGCTCGGGGGCGTGCCGGTCGCGGACATGCGGGGGTACGGCAACTTCATGATCTGGGACGGCATGCGCGGCGTCACCGCGTTCGACCTCGGCCAGTACCCGCTCCATCCGCTCTGAGCGCGCCCCGCCCGCGTTCCCCCGCCCCCGCCCACGCAAGGACCCCGACCATGACCGACGACGACATCAGCCGCGTGGTGGACCGCGGGCGCCGTGAGGACGCCGAGTACGCGATGCGCCTGGACTACGCGGTGCAGTACCGGGACGAGACCGCCATCGAGCACGTGATCGCGTCCGCCGCCGGACGCGTGCTCGACGCACCGGGCGGGGTCGGGTTCGACCTGGTCAGAAGCATCTGGGCCTGGCTCGTCGTCCACTGAGCCCCGTGGGCGCGCCTGCCGTGACGTGGGCGTGACCGGTATGTGATCGAATACCCGCCTCTCCAGCACGGTTGTCCCGCACGCGCTTCCGCGAATTGTGGAAAGAATGGGTATGGGAGAGGTTTAGTCCGTGCCAGGCCGGGGGTGACGGGGAGCGGTGAACACGCGCGGGGCCGCCGGGCCTCCCATGAGCCTGGAGGGGATCGACCACGCGCTGCGCCGCCGCACCGAGGAACGCGACCGGGTCGGCGGCGACCTGCTCGACCTGGACGCCCACTCCACCCACCGGCTGCTCAGCGGCATGACCCCCACCGGGGAGACGGGGCGGCGCTGGGAGGCCGCTCTCGGCGCGTCGGTCACCCTGTGGTGGCTGTTCGACGCCTACCGCCGCGTGCTCGACCAGGCACTCGAACTGCGCGCCGCCGGGCGTCCCGACCTCGCGGCGCTGACCGCGCTGCTCACCGGGCCGTCGGTGGAGCTCAAACCCGGTGACGTGCCGGTGGAGAAACGGTCGCTGCTGCGCGCCGCCGGTGAGTGGGTCACCCTGGACGCGGCGCTGGCCCGCATGGACCAGGCCTACCGCGAGGTCGCCGCGACCGTCGCGGCCGTGGACGAGGCGTGGGGCGCGCTGCTGCCCGTGCTGGACGAGGCCGACGCCGCGCGCCGGGCCGCCGCGGACGTCGCGGAAGGGCTCGGCGCCGCCGACCCCGAGCTGGTCCGGCTGGGCAAGGCGCTGGACGGCCTGCGTGCCGCCGTGTCCGCCGACCCGCTCGGCGCGACCGGCCGCCGGGCCGAGCTGGACGCGGCCGCCGCGGCGGTCGCCGCGCGCCGCGCCGCCTTGGAGCGTGCCGCCGGGATCCGCGACGACTACGAGGCGCGGGCCCGCCGGCTCGGCGAGCGCGTCGACCGGGTCGCCGAGGCCGAGCGGGAGGCGCGGCGCATGCGCGACACCGTGCTGGTGAAGATCGCCGCCCCCGCCCTGCCCGCCCTGCCCGACCAGGCCCGCGCCCTGCGCGACCGCCTCGCCGCGCTCGCCACCGTGCGGGGCCGCTGGCTGGAGCTGGCCGACCGCCTGGCCGACCTGGAACGCGCCGTCGAGGACGCCCTCACCAGGGCCGGCACGATCGGCGACTCCATCGCGGGCCTGATCGCCCGCCGCGACGAGCTCCGCGGCCGCCTCACCGCGTACCAGGCCAAAGCCGCCCGCCTGGGCCACGCCGAGGACCTGGCCCTGGCCGGCCTGTACGGCAGGGCCCGCGACCTGTTGTGGACGGCCCCCTGCGACCTGCGCGGGGCCACCGTGGCGGTCGCCGAGTACCAGCGCGCCGTCAACCGGATCGGAGCGGCCGGATGATCACAGATGACCAGCCCGGGGGACGGATGGCGAAGTGCGGGTGGCCCGGTGGGTCCGGGGTCTCCGGCCGGGTCGGGGAGGCCCGGTGGACGAGTGCGTGCGGGCAGGCGGGGGGCGGGGCTTCCCGGCGGGTCCGCAGAGGCGATGAGGACGTGCGAGCGGTCAGGGGCATACGGGGTTCCCGGCCGGGTCGGGAAGGCTCGATGGCGGAGTGTGCGCGGCCCGGCGGGGCCGGGGCTCCCGGGTTGATCGGAGGGGCCCGATGACGAAGTGCGAGCAGCCCGGGTGCGCCGGGGCGGTGGTGGACGGGTACTGCGACACCTGCGGCATGGCTCCCGTGCCGGCGTCCTCGGGACGGCACGCCGCGCCGGCCCCCGGCACCCCGGGCGGCCAGCCGGGTCAGGGCGGCGGGTACGGCCAGGGGGGATACGGCCCCGGGGCCGGCGGGTACGGGCCCGGCGGGCAGCCGGGGCAGTACGGCGGCGGGCCGATCGGGCCGCCCGGGGTCGTGCGACCGGGCCAGCCCGGCACGGTGCCGCCCGGCGCGCCGGGATCCGGCCAGCCGCAGATGGGCTCCTCGGGACGGCACGGCACCGCGTGGCCGTCGGGCACCCCGGCACAGCCGGGCGGCCCCGCCGGCCAGGGCCGCTCCGGCACCGCCTGGCCCTCCGCCGGCGGCGCGCCGGGGAGCGGCCCTGGCGGGCAGGGCGGAGTGCCCGGTGGTCCGGGGAGCGTTCCGGGTGTGCCGGGCGGAGTGCCGGGTGGGCCGGGCGGCGTTCCCGGTGTGCCGGGCGGAGTCCCCGGTGTGCCCGGGGGAGTCCCCGGTGGGCCGGGGAGCGTTCCCGGTGTGCCCGGGGGAGTCCCCGGTGGGCCGGGGAGCGTTCCTGGCGTGCCCGGTGGGCCGGGAAGCGTTCCGGGTGTGCCCGGGGGAGGGCCCGGTGGTCCGGGTGCCTCGGGCGGGCCGGGAAGCGTGCCCGGGGGGAACGGGCAGGGGGTGGCCGGGGGGCCGGGGCGGGCCGGGCATGGGCCTGCGGGGCCCGCCGGGTCCGGGCCCGCGGGGCCGTCGGGGGCGGTGCCGCAGATGACGAGGCCGTCGATCGGGGGGACGGCGCCGACGGGGAGCACGCCGAGCCAGATCAGCTCGTCGCGGCGGACCAGTTCGCGGTCGCGGCGCGGGATGCTCGGCATGGGGCTCGTCGAGGTGCCGCCGGTGCCGTACCGGGACCCCTCGGCGGTGGTGCTGCAGGACCCGGTGGTGCCCGAGGACCGGCGGTTCTGCGGCAACCCCGACTGCGGCAAGCCGGTCGGGCGCCGCAGGGACGGCCGCCCGGGACGGCCCGAGGGCTACTGCCCGCACTGCGGCCAGCGGTTCTCGTTCACCCCGAAGCTCGTGCCGGGTGACCTGGTGGCCCACCAGTACGAGGTCAAGGGCTGCCTCGCCCACGGCGGCCTCGGCTGGATCTACCTGGCCGCCGACCGCAACCTCGACGGCCGCTGGGTCGTGATGAAGGGCCTCCTCGACACCGGCGACCTGGAGGCCATGGCCGCCGCCGAGGCCGAGCGGCGCTTCCTCACGGCGATGGACCACCCCAACATCGTCAAGATCTTCAACTTCGTGAGCCACCCCGACCCCGGCACCGGCTCGCTGGTCGGCTACATCGTCATGGAGTACGTCGGCGGCCAGTCCCTGCAGGACCTGCTGCGCCGCCGCCTGCGCGAGAGCGACAACCGCCAGGCGCTCCCGCTGTCCCAGGTCATCGCCTACGGCCTGGAGATCCTGCGCGCCTTCGGCTACCTGCACGACCGCGGCATGCTGTACTGCGACCTCAAGCCCGCCAACGTCATCCAGGTCGAGGAGCAGCTCAAGCTCATCGACCTCGGCGCGGTGCGGCGCACCGACGACGCCGACAGCGCGATCTACGGCACCATCGGCTACCAGGCCCCGGAGATCGCCACCCAGGGCCCGTCCGTCGCGTCCGACCTGTACACCGTGGGCCGCACGCTGGCCGTGCTCGCCATGCCGTTCAGCCCGGTGAGCGGCGGCGGCCCCGCCCCGCTGCCGGACTTCGGCCCGCAGCACGAGTCGTTCCAGCGCCTGCTGCAGCGTGCCACCGACCCCGACCCCGCCCGCCGTTTCCAGAGCGCCGCTGAGATGACCGACCAGCTCGTCGGCGTGCTGCGCGAGACCAGGGCGGCTGAGGACGGCGTGCCGCACCCGGCCCAGTCGGGCGTGTTCGGCCCCGAACGCGGGGCGGTGGGCACCGAGCTGGCCCCCGCCACCAGCAAGACCGTCTTCGGGCCGCTGGACCGCCTGGACGCCGCCGCCTCGGTCCCGGTGCCGCTCGTCGACCCGCTGGACCCCGGCGCCGGCCTGCTGGCCGGCCTCACCTCGGGCAACCCCGACGAGCTGATCGCGGTCCTGGAGTCCGCGCCGCCCACCCCGGAGACCAGGCTGGCGCGCATCCGGGTGCTGAGCGAGCTCGGCCGGCCGGTCCCCGAGGACCTCTACGCGAGCGCCGCCAAGGATCTGCCCGGCGACTGGCGCCTGTGGTGGTACCGCGGCGTCGCCGAGCTGGCCGCCGGCGACCCCGGCACGGCCGTGCGGTTCTTCGACGGCATCTACGGCTGGTTCCCCGGCGAGGCGGCCGCGCGGCTGGCCCTGGCGTTCGCGCTGGAGGCCGCCGGGGCGGGCGCCGAGGCGGCACGCCATTTCGCGGCCGTGTGGCGCACCGACCGCTCCTACGTCAGCGCGTGCTTCGGCCTGGCCCGGCTCCGGCTGGCGGAGGGCGACCGGGCGGGTGCCGCCGCGGCCCTGGAGGAGGTGCCGCCCACGTCGATCCACCGCACCGCCGCGCAGGTCGCCATCGTGGCGGTCACCGTGCGCGGCCAGGCCCCCGCCGAGCCCGAGCTGGTCGCGGCGGGGGAGCGGCTGCGTTCACTGAAGCTCGACTCCCGCGACCGCGACGGCCTCGCCTCGGAGGTCCTGGAGAGCGCGCTGGCCCGGTTCGTGACCGGCCAGCGCGGCCCGGGCGGCCCGGCCTCCGGCACGCTGCTCGGCACCCCGCTCAGCGAGCGCGGCGTGCGCACCGAGCTGGAACGGGTCTACCGGGCGCTGGCCCGCGCCGCCGGGAGCACCGCCGACCGGCACGCCCTCATCGGCCGCGCCAACGCCGTGCGGCCGAGGACGTTCTGGTGAGCGCGTCCTGCCCGGCCTGCGGCACGCTCGTGCTCGCGGGCGAGGCGTTCTGCGAGCAGTGCGGCCAGGACCTCTCCGCGGCGGGGAACCCCGCCGTGTCCTGTACCGCGTGCGGCTCGGCCGCGGTGGGCCGGGACGGCTACTGCGAGAACTGCGGCATGCTCCAGCCGACCGGCCGCGACCACGCCGAGATCGAGATGGAGACGTCGGCCGCGGTGACCGACCGGGGCCTGCGGCACAGCAAGAACGAGGACGCCATGGCGCTGCTCGCCGCCGGGCCGGGGGCCGTCGTCGGCGTCGTCTGCGACGGCGTGTCCACCTCGTCGCGCCCGGAGGAGGCGTCGCAGGCCGCCGCCGACGCCGCCGCGCTGACCATCGCCAAGCGGCTGGCCGAGGGCGACGACCCCGAGACCGCGACGAGGGAGGCCGTCGCGATGGCCGCCCGCGCCGTCGCCGCGGCGGCCCGCCCCGGCGAGGACGCCCCCGCCTGCACGTACGTGTCCGCGGTGGCCGCCGGGCGGCGGGTCACGGTCGGGTGGGTCGGGGACAGCCGGGCGTACTGGCTCGGCGCGCACTCGGCGCTGCTGACCGTGGACGACGCCACGCCGGGCACCCACATGCTCACCGCGTGGCTCGGCGCCGACGCGGGCGAGGTCGTGCCGCACGTGCGGAGCTTCACCACCGACGGCCCCGGGCTGGTGCTGCTGTGCAGCGACGGCCTGTGGAACTACTACCCCGAGCCGGAGGCGCTGTCCGCCGCGGCCATGGACGACACCCCTCTCGCCGCGGCGCGCCGGCTGGTCCGGATGGCGAACGAGGCGGGCGGCCACGACAACATCACCGTCGTGCTCATCCCGTTCGGACAGGGGGACAGGGGCGACGCCACGGTGGCATTCCCGAAGGAGAGAAGTGACTGACTTCACCGTCCGTGTGGACCAGAACAAGTACCTGCCCGCGGGGAGCCAGGAGGTCCACGGCATCGTCACCGTCGAGGCGAGCGGGCCGGTGGGCCACGGCCCCGTGGCCGACGCCGCCGAGGTGATCATCGTCGACACCTCGGGCTCCATGTCGTACGGCAAGATCAACGACGCGCGCAAGGCCGCGCAGGCCGCCATCGACACGCTGCGCGACGGGGTGCACTTCGCGGTGATCGCGGGCAACCACCAGGCCGAGGTCATCTACCCCGGCCACGGGGGCCTCGCCCCGGCGACCCCGCAGACCAGGTACGAGTCCAAGCAGGCCGTCGGCCAGTTGCGCGCCGACGGCGGCACCGCGATGGGCCGGTGGCTGCGCCGCGCGGCCGACCTGTTCAGCGCGCACCAGATGACCCACCCGGACGCCATCAAGCACGCCATCCTGCTCACCGACGGCAAGAACGAGCACGAGTCCGCGCCGGAGTTCGACGCCAACCTCGCCTACAGCGCGGGCAAGTTCGTCTGCGACTGCCGCGGCGTCGGCACCGACTGGGTGGTCGCCGAGGTGCGCAGGATCGGCTCCACCCTGCTCGGCAGCGTGATGGACGTGCGCCGCCCCGAGGAGCTGGCCGACGACTTCCGCGCCATGACCGAGGCCGCGATGGGCAAGACCGTCGCCGACGTCGCGCTGCGGGTGTGGACGCCGCGGTCCGCCACGCTGAACTTCGTCAAGCAGGTGTCCCCCACCCTGGAGGACCTGACCGGCCGCCGCACCGACGTGGACGCGCTGACCGGCGACTACCCGACCGGCTCCTGGGGCGGCGAGACCCGCGAGTACCACATCAGCGTGCTGGTGCCCCCCGGCCAGGTCGGGCAGGAGATGCGCGCCGGCCTGGTCAAGCTGGTCGTCCCGCAGACCGGCCAGGTGCTGGCCAGCGGCAACATCCTCGCCCTGTGGAGCGACGACCCCGCGCTCTCCACCCGGATCAACCCCAGGGTCGCCCACTACACCGGCCAGCAGGAGCTCGCCTCCCTGATCCAGGAGGGCCTGCAGGCACGCAACGACGGCGACGTCGAGACGGCGACCGCGCGGCTCGGCAAGGCCCGCGGCATCGCCGAGCGGGCCGGCAACGAGGAGACCGCCCGGCTGCTCGACAAGGTCGTCGACGTCGACCCCGCCACGGGAACCGCCCGGCTGAAGCGGGTCGTTGACAAGGCGGACGAGATCGCGCTCGACACGCGCTCGGTCCGCACCGTCCGCATGCGCAAGGACCCGGAGAGCTGACCATGGCCACCTGTCCCGCGGGGCACGACTCCTCCGACGAGGAGTACTGCGACACCTGCGGCATGCAGATCACCGGCGCCGCCGCGCCCGCCGCGCCGCCCGCGTCCCAGCAGGCCGGCGGGTGCCCCGACTGCGGGGCCCCGCGGGGCGGCCGCTTCTGCGAGAGCTGCGGCTACGACTTCGTGCTCGGCGGGCCGGGAGCCTCCTCCCGCGCCACCCGGGCCCCCGCCCCGTCGCCCTCGGCCGGGGTGAACTCCCAGCGCACGGCGCCCCCGTCGTCGCCCCCGTCGTCGTCCTCGTGGCGGCCCGCCGAGGTCGTCAGGCCGGGCTCGGCCCCCGTGCCCCCGCCGCCGCCCCCACCTCCGCCGCAGAGCGGCTGGGTGGTGGTGATCGGGGCCGACCGGGCCCACTACGACGCCATGATCGGCCAGGGCGGCCCGGACGCGGCGACGGTGGCGTTCCCGCCGTACTGCCCCGAGCGCCGCGTGGCGCTGTCGGGGCCGGAGATGCGCGTCGGGCGGCGCAGCAGGTCGCGGTCCCTGCAGCCGGAGATCGACCTGACCGGCCCGCCGGAGGACCCCGGGGTCTCCCACCTGCACGCGGTGTTCCTCGCCCAGCCGGACGGCACCTGGCAGCTCGTCGACCCCGGGTCGGCCAACGGCACCCTGCTGAACGGCAAGGCCGTCGAGGTGAACGTGCCGCTGCCGCTGTCGGACGGAGACCGGGTGCACGTCGGCGCCTGGACCGTCATCACCGTGCGGAGGGCCTGACATGACCCTTGTCGATCCCGCGGCCGTCGGCGCGCCGCCGGTGCGCCGCGTCCGCCGCAGCCGCACCGTCCCCGGGCGCATCCGCCTGATGGCCGGCCTCGGCGTCGCCGCCGTCGTGCTGCTGTCCGGCGCGACCGCGGTCGCCGTCGGCCACGCCAAGGACGGCCTGAACGTCCTCGGCCGCACCGCGGGCCCGCAGGTCGTCACCACCGCCGACCTGTACTTCGCGCTGAGCGACATGGACGCGCAGGTGGCGACCATCCTGCTCACCCGTGACGCCGCGGGACCCGGCCGCCAGGCCCTGCTGGAGCGGTACGAGCGCAGCCGCTCCACCGCCGACGGCGCCGTGCTGCAGGCCGCCGACCTCGCCGGGGGCGACCGCGTGCAGCAGGCGACCGTGCACGACGTGCTCGACGGGCTCGGCCGCTACGAACGGCTCGCCGGGCGCGCCCTGTTGCTCGACGAGCAGGCCGGCACCGGGGACGCCCAGCGGCGGCGCGCCGCCCTGGAGACCTACCGGCAGGCCACCGACCTGATGCGGCTGGACCTGCTGCCCAAGGCGTACAACCTCACGCTGGACAGCGCCACCATCGTGCGGCGCTCCTACCTGGCCGAGCTGTCGGCGGTGCGCACCGGGTGGATCTCGGTCGCGGTCACCGGCCTGCTCACCCTCGCCGTGCTCATCGTGCTGCAGGTCTACCTGAGCCGCGGTTTCCGGCGCACCGTCAACGTGCCGCTGCTGGCCGCCACCGTCGTCGTGGGCGCGCTCACCGTGGCGGGCGTGGCCGTGCTGCAGCGTGAGGGCACCGCCCTCACCTCGGCCAAGGACAACGGCTTCAACTCCGTGCTCGCCCTGTCGCGGGCCCGCGCCATCGGCAACACCCTGTACGGCGACCAGAACAGGTACCTGCTGGACCCCGAGCGGGCCGACACCTACGAGCAGGTCTATCTGGACAAGTCCCAGGCGGTGCTCTACGTCCCCGCCGGCAACCTCGACAAGTACCACAACGAGGTGGCCCGCCTGAAGGCGGCCGGGCGGCAGGACGGCCTCGGCTTCCTCGACGTCGAGGCCGCAGGCGGCCTGGTCATGCCGGGACAGCGGGCCGCCTTCACCCAGGTGCTCGAGCGCTACCAGGCGTTCCAGCGCAACGACGGCGACGTCCGGCGGGCCGCCGCGGCCGGCAACAGGCAGCAGGCCGTGAGCCTCGTCATGGGGCCCGCGTTCACCGAGTTCGACAAGGCCCTGCAGGACCTCGTCGCCCTGCACGACCGGGAGCTGAGGCGCGCGGTGGACGACGGGGACGGCGCGCTGGCCGGCTGGGACTGGCTGCCTCCCGCGGGGGCACTCGCCGCCGTGGCGCTCGTCCTCATCGGTGTCCGGCCCCGGCTCGCCGAGTACCGCTGAAGGGAGACATCGGATGCCCACACCCCACCGGCCCGGCCGCCGCGTCCTCGCGGGCGCGCTGGCGCTCACGGCCGTGCTCTCCCTGATCGGCGGCTGCGCCCGCGGCAACTCGATCCTCGACAAGCCCTCCCTGGTGATCGGGGTCAAACCCGACCAGCCGGGCCTCGGCATGAAGGCGGACGGCGGGTACACCGGCTTCGACGTGGACATGGCCCGCGAGGTCGCGCGGCGGCTCGGCAAGCCGGTGAGCTTCGTGGACGCGCCCTCGGCCCGCCGCGAGACCATGCTCCAGCAGGGCCTCGCGGACCTCGTCTTCGCGACCTACTCCATCACCCCGCAGCGCAAGACCAAGGTGTCGTTCGCCGGGCCCTACTACGTCGCCCACCAGGACACGCTGGTGCGGGCGGCGGAGAGCGGCATCGACAACGTGCGGGACCTGCGGGGCCGCCGGCTGTGCGAGGTGACCGGCTCCAACTCCTGGCGCCGGGTCAAGGAGGAGCGCAAGATCCCCGTCGAGCTGGTGCAGTCCAAGTCGTACAAGACCTGCGTGGACGACCTGCTGGCCGGGCGCCTCGACGCGGTGTCCACCGACGACCTGATCCTCGCGGGCTTCTCCACCGGCCAGACCAGGATCGTCAACGCGCCGTTCAGCGACGAGCGGTACGGCGTCGGCATCCGCACCGGCGACATCGACGGCTGCGAGGCGGTCAACACGGCGCTCACCGAGATGTACCAGGACGGCACCGCGTCCAAGCTGCTGGAGAAGTGGTTCGCCAAGTCCGGCCTGAAGCTGAACCACACCGTGCCACAGTTCGAGGGCTGCGGCTGAGCCCTCCTGCCGGGGCCACCCCGCCGGGCCGGTGTCCGCGAGCCGGGCGGACGGCCCTCCCGCGGCTCCCCGGCGCTTCCCGGCGCGCGGTCATCCCTCCGGCGGGGTGAGGGCGCGCCAGGGGAGCGGGCTGGACAGCATCATCATGCTGGACGGCTGGCCGTAGGGGGCCAGGCGGTCGATCAGCTCCTCGAAGGCGCTCATCGAGGTGGTGGCGACGCGCAGCAGGCAGCAGGTGTCGCCGGTCACCCGGTGCACCTCGACGATCTCCGGCCAGGCGAGCGCCGTCTCGTCGCGCAGCACGCAGCGCACCCCGTAGCACGACATGCGGACCAGCGCGCTGACCTTGCGCCCGGCCCGCGCGAGGTCCACCCGGGCGTGGTACCCGGCGATCACGCCGGTCTCCTCCAGGCGCCGCACCCGCTCGGCCACCGCGGGCGCCGACAGGTGGACCCGGCGGGACAGCTCGCTGTAGGACAGCCGGGCGTCCGCCTGCAGCTCGGTCAGCAACGCCCAGTCCATCGCGTCCACGGTCCCGCTCCGTCCGTACCCCGGAAAGCCGCCCGGCCCTCGTGTCCCGCCCGCAGGGCATTTCACCGGAATTCTATGCGAGTGAACACCGCTGTGAACGTGATCCCCGGACGCTCAGAACAGGCGGGGGGTGACGACCGAGACCACCGTGGTGACCTGATCGGTGTCGTTGTACATGCTGTGCGGCACCGTGGAGCGCAGGTGCACGCTGTCGCCCGCCCGCAGCCGGTGCTCGACGCCGTCCACCTCGTACAGCAGCTCGCCGGAGAGCACGTAGGCGAACTCCTCGCCGGCGTGGCCGTAGGCGTCCTCGCGGCGGCCGCCGGGCGCGATGCTCACCAGCAGCGGCTCCAGCACCAGGTGGGGGCCGCGCGCGGACAGCATGCGGTAGGTCTGCTGGCCCGAGACGTACTCGGTGGCCGGGGTCTCGGCGCGGGTGAGCGTGAAGTGGGACGGCAGGCGGGCCACCGTGGCACCCTGCTCGCCGTCCGCCTGCCCGGGCTCGAAGAAGTCGGCCACCCCGCGGTCCAGCGCCGCCGCGACCCCGGCGAGGGCCGTCAGGCCGATGGAGGAGATGCCTCGCTCCACCTGGGACAGGAAGCCGATCGACAACCCCGAGCGGGTGGACAGGCCGCGCAGGGTCATGCCGCGCTCCTTGCGGAACCGGCGCATGCGGGCGCCCACGACGTCCTGCCGCTCCTGGGTGCCGGCCTCCTCGTCGCGGTCCGGTCGCTCCGATGTGCCCACGGGGAAGTCTCCTGTCGGTCGAGGCGTCGCGGCCGCGCGCCGGCCAGACATATTTCACAACAGCCCGGCGCGGCGTGCCAACCGGGTCATTGGTGAACGGCTTTGTGAAATTCGTGGGGTAGTGCAGACCCGCCGACGGGTAGGGCAGCGCGGGTGAACGGCGAAGCGAACACGACCCGAGACGACGCCGCCCCGGCCCCGATCACCGCGGAACTCCGGCTTTCGATCAACGACGCCACCTACCCGGTCACCGTCGACACCCGCGAGACGCTGCTCGACACCCTGCGCGAGCGTCTCGGCCTCACCGGCACCAAGAAGGGCTGCGACCACGGGCAGTGCGGCGCCTGCACCGTGCTCGCCGGCGGGCGCCGCGTCAAGTCCTGCCTCACCCTGACCGTAACCGTGGACGACCGCGCGATCACCACCGTGGAGGGGCTGGCCAGGGACGGTGTGCCGCACCCGCTGCAGCGGGCGTTCATCGAGCACGACGCCCTCCAGTGCGGCTACTGCACCCCCGGCCAGCTCTGCTCCGCGATCGGCATGCTCGCCGAGGCCGCCGACGGGTGGCCGAGCGCCGTCACCGAGGACCTCACCGCCACCCCCGCCCTCGACGACGCCGAGATCCGCGAGCGCATGAGCGGCAACCTGTGCCGCTGCGGCGCCTACCCCGGCATCGTCGCCGCGATCCGCCAGGTGGCGCCATGACGCCCCGCGGCCCTTCCCGCACCGCGGGCCGCGCGGTCAGGGGAGCGGCGTCGTGAGGCCCTTCACCTACCAGCGGCCCGCCACCGCCGGGGCGGCCGTCGCGGCGGTGCGGGAGCGGCCGGGGGCCGTGTACCTCGGCGGGGGCACCAACCTCGTCGATCTGATGCGGCTCGGGGTCGCCACCCCGGAGGCGCTGATCGACGTGTCCCGCCTGGCGGGTGCCGGCGTGCAAGAGACCCCAGAAGGCGGCCTGCTGATCGGCGGGGCCGTCCGCAACGGCGACCTCGCGGCGCACCCTCTGGTGCGGCGGCGCTACCCCGTGCTCGCCGAGGCCCTGCTGTCCGGGGGCTCCGGGCAGATCCGCAACATGGCCACCGTGGCGGGGAACCTGCTGCAGCGCACCCGCTGCTCCTACTTCCAGGACGTCACCAAGCCGTGCAACAAGCGCGAACCCGGCACCGGCTGTCCCGCCCGCGACGGCGACCACCGCAACCTCGCGATCCTCGGCCACTCCGAGGAGTGCGTCGCCACCCACCCCTCCGACCTGGCGGTGGCGCTCACCGCCCTCGCCGCGGTGGTGCGCGTCGAAGGGCCGGGCGGCCCCCGCGAGGTGCCGATGCCCGGCCTGCACCGCCTCCCCGGCCACGACCCCTCCCGCGACACCCGCCTCGAACCCGGTGAGCTGATCACCGCGGTGGAGGTGCCCGCCCTGCCGTTCGCGGCCCGCTCGGTGTACCGCAAGGTCCGCGACCGCGCGTCGTTCTCGTTCGCCGTGGTGTCGGCCGCCGTCGCGCTGGACGTCGCCGACGGCACGGTGCGTGACTGCCGGGTCGCCCTCGGTGCCGTCGCCCACGCCCCCTGGCGGGCATGGGAGGCCGAGCGCGTCCTGCGCGGCGCGCCCGCCACCGGGGACACGTTCACCGCGGCGGCGCTGGCCGAGCTGGACCAGGCCGTTCCCCTGCCACGCAACGCCTACAAGGTGCCCCTGGCCAGGAACCTGCTGGTCCGCGTGCTCACCGACCTCACCGACCTCGCCGCACCGGAGGCACGATGACCGTCACACGACCCCGCCACCTCGGCGTGCCCGTCGAGCGCGTCGACGGCCTCGCCAAGGTCACCGGCGAGGCGCGGTACGCCTACGAGAACGCCCCCGCGTCGCCGGTGTACGCGGTGCCGGTGCAGGCCACCGTGGCGCGCGGGGAGGTCACCCGGGTCGACGTGGACACCGTGCTCACCTGGCCCGGGGTGATCGCCGCGATGTGGTACGCCAACGCGCCGCGGCTCGCCACCGGGGAGGACTCCGAGCTGGCCGTGCTGCAGTCCCGGCGGGTCGCCTACCGGGGGCAGTACGTCGCCGCCGTGATCGCCACGACGTACGAGCAGGCGCGCGAGGCGGCGAGGACGCTGCACGTGGAGTACAACGCCGAGCCGCACGACGTCGAACTGCGCCCCGGCCACCCGGGGCTGTACCGGCCGGGGCGCGTCAACCCCGGCCTGCCCAGCGACACCGTGGCAGGCGACCCGGAGGCGGCGCTCGACTCGGCGCCCGTCGTGGTGGACGAGACCTACCGCACGCCCGCCGAGCACCACAACCCCATGGAGCCGCACGCCTCCGTCGCGTTGTGGGACGGCGACGGGCTCACGGTCTACGACTCCACGCAGGGGGCCGGCGCGTCGCGCGACCGGCTGGCGTCGCTGTTCGGCATCCCGCCCGCCCAGGTGCGGGTCGTCTCGCCGTACGTCGGCGGCGGCTTCGGCTCCAAGCTGGCGCCGCACCCGCACGTGGTGCTGGCCGTGCTCGCGGCCAAGCAGGTGGGCCGCCCCGTCAAGGTCGCGGTCACCCGGCACGAGATGTTCTCCGTCACCGGCTACCGCACCCCGACCATCCAGCGGGTGCGGCTCGGCGCGGAACCGGACGGCCGGCTGATCGCGATCACGCATGACGTGATCGAGCAGACCTCCACCCTGGGCGAGTTCGCCGAGCAGGCCGCGGCGGCGACCCGCGTCATGTACGCCGCGCCGCACCGGAGCACCTCGCACCGGCTGGTGCGGCTGGACGTGCCGACCCCGACGTGGATGCGGGCCCCCGGCGAGGCGCCCGGCATGTTCGCGCTGGAGTCCGCCATGGACGAGCTGGCGATCGCCTGCGGCGTCGACCCGGTCGAGCTGCGGGTGCGCAACGAGCCGGCCGCCGACCCCGAGAGCGGGCTGCCGTTCAGCTCGCGCAACCTGGTGGCCTGCCTGCGTGAGGGTGCCCGCAGGTTCGGCTGGCAGGGACGCGACCCGCGGCCCGGGGTGCGGCGGTCGGGCCGGTTCCTCGTCGGCACCGGCGTCGCCTCGTCCACCTACCCCGTGATCCGCAGGCGGTCGCGTGCCACGGCGCTGGCCGAACCGGGCGGCGTGTACACCGTGCGCGTCGCCGCCGCCGAGATCGGCACCGGGGCCCGCACCGTGCTCACCCAGATCGCCGCGGACACGCTCGGCGCGCCGCTCGAAGCCGTGCGGGTGGAGGTCGGCGACAGCGCCCTGCCGCTCGGGGCCATCGCGGGCGGCTCGATGGGCACCGCCTCCTGGGGGACCGCCGTGGTGCGGGCCTGCGAGGCGCTGAACCGCGAGCTCGCGGCGCGGGACGGGGCCGTGCCGCCGTCCGGCGTCGAGGCCTCGGCCGACACCGCCGACGAGGTCAAGGCGCAGGAGAAGTACGCCAGGCACGCCTTCGGCGCGCAGTTCGCCGAGGTCGCGGTGGACGTGGACACCGGGGAGACCCGGGTGCCGCGCATGCTCGGCGTGTTCGCCGCCGGGCGTGTGCTCAACCCCCGCACGGCGCGCTCGCAGTTCATCGGCGGCATGACCATGGGGTTGTCGATGGCCCTGCTGGAGGAGAGCGTGCTGGACACCGAGTTCGGCGACTACCTCAACAACGACCTCGCCCAGTACCACATCGCGGCCTGCGCCGACGTGCGGGACATCGACGCGGTCTGGGTGGACGAGGAGGACCCGCACCTCAACCCGATGGGCAGCAAGGGCATCGGCGAGATCGGCATCGTCGGCGCCGCCGCGGCGATCGCCAACGCCGTGCACCACGCCACCGGCGTGCGGGTGCGCGACCTGCCGATCCGCCTGGACAAGCTGATCCGCTGACCGTCCCATGCGTCTCCCGTTCCGCCACCACGTCGGACGGCTGGCCGACGCGGCACCCGGCTGGCTGGTGGAGACGGTGCGGCCCATGCCGGGGCGCCTGCGCTGGGGGGCCATCCCGCGCACCGCCGTCGCGGTGACCGGGCCCCTGGTGGCGGGGATGCTCGCCGGTGACGTGACGCTCGGCCTGCTGCCCTCGATGGGAGCCATGTCCGCGTCCCTGGCCGACCGGGGCGGGTCGTACCGGGGGCGTGCCGCGCGGATGGCGGGCGCGGCGCTCGGCGGCGCCGCCGGGTACGTGATCGGGGACGCGCTGCGCGGGTCCGGCTGGTGGCTGGTGCCGGCGGTCGTGGTGGTGGCGGCGGTGTCCGCGCTGATCAGCACGACCGGGGGCGCGGGGTCGCTCGCCGGGCTCCAGCTCGTGGTGATGACGGTGATCGGTTCCGGGGTGCGGCTCAGCGACCATCCGCTGCTCGGGTCGCTCACGTACCTCGGCGGGGGGTTGTGGGCGTTGCTGATGGTGCTGTCCGGCTGGCCCCTGCATCCGAGGGCGGGGGAGCAGCTCGCGGTGCTCGACGCCTACCGGGCCCTCGGGCGGCTGTTCCGCGACCCCGCCGGGGGGCTGGCCGCGCTCGACACCGCGGTGAAGCAGGGGTACGACACGGTGCTCGGCGCCCGTTCGGCCGCCGCGGGCACCGACCCAGAGCGCCTCCGCCTGCTCGCCCTGCTCAACCAGGCCACGCTGATCCGCAACGCGGTGGTCACCCTCACCGAGGAAGGCGCGGTGCCCCCGGCGCGGCTCGCGCGCACCGTCGAGGAGGTCACGGCGGCCCTGGACGGGCGGGCCCCGCCGCCCCGGCCGCCGTACGGGCCGTACGACACCCCGGCCATGCGGGCGTTGTGCGACGGGGTGGGGCAGGCCGTCACGCTGGTGTCCGGCGGGGAGACGGGCCCGGCCGAGGAGCCGCGCGAGGTCGCCGGGGGCGCCGCCCGGGTGCGGGCGGTGTGGGAGGGCATGCTGTACGGCCACCTCACCCGGGTGTACGTCATCAGGCTCTCGCTGTGCATGGGGGCGGCCGCCGTGTTCGCCGAGCTGCACCGGCTGGAGCGCTCCTACTGGGTGATGCTCACCGTGGCGCTGGTGCTGAAGCCCGACTTCGGGTCGGTGTTCACCCGGGCGGTGCAGCGGGGCATCGGCACCGTGGTGGGCGCGCTCATCGGGACGGCGGTGCTGACGGTGGTGCCGGTCGGCCCGGGGCTGGTGGTCGCGATCGCGGTGTTCGCGGCGCTGCTGCCGTACGGCCAGCAACGCAACTGGGGCATGATGTCGACCTTCCAGGCACCCCTGGTGGTGCTGCTGGTGGACCTGCTCACCCACGCCGGCCCCCGGCTCGCCCTGATCCGCCTGGAGGACACCCTGATCGGCTGCGGCATCGTGCTGGTGCTCGGCTACCTGTTCTGGCCCGCGAGCTGGTACGCCCCCGTCGGGCCGGCCTTCGCCGACGCGGTGTGCGCCACGGCCCGCTACCTGCGGCACGCGTTCCGCCCCGGCGACCCCGTGCGCCCGGTCCGGCACCGCGAGGCCTACGACGCCCTGGCCGACCTGCGGACGGTCTTCCAGCGGGCGGTGGCGGAACCGCCGGTGATCAGCCGGAGGGTCACCACGTGGCTTCCCGCGATGGCCGCCCTGGAACAGGTGGCCGACGCCGTCGCCGCCGCCGTCACCCGCGCCGAGCACGGCGGCCGCCCACCCGCCCGCGACGCCGTCCAGATCGTGGTGCGCTCCCTGGACGACATCGCCGAGAACCTCCGCGCGGGCGGCACGGTCCGCCCGCCCGCCCCCGAGGAGGAGCCCGCCGACGGGGTGGTGCCGGGCCTGGCCGAGGTCGGCCGCGCCATGCGCTGCCTGCGCACCAGCCTGTCCACCCACTCCTCCGACCCGGGCCGGGTCTACCACCCGTAGCCCTGACGGTCCCGGCCGTGGGTCAGACGTCCTCCCACAGGACCTGCCGGGGGGCCTGGGGCATGCGCACGGCGCCGCTGTGGTCGGCCAGGAGCACGGCGCGGAACAGCAGGGGGTGGCCGTCGCCGAGGGGCGGGCGGTTGTGGGCCAGGGGGGTGCGGTCCAGCAGCGGGGCGAGCAGCTCGTCCAGGCCGTCGAACCTGCCCTCCTCGAAACGGCGGTGCGCCTCGTCGAAGCGCGCCTCCAGCAGCACGGGGTGGGCGGGGTCGAGCCCGTCGTCCCTCAGGGCCGAGAGCGCCGTGCGGTGCCGCGCGGCGGTCACCGGGTCGCCGCACAGGTCCGCGCAGCGCGCCGCGAGCAGCAGGGTGCGGGCCCGCCCGGGCGGGTCGCCGGGCCGGGACTCGGCCGCGCGTGCCCGCTCCAGCGGCACCAGGGCCCCCACGGGGTCGCCCGCGCGCAGCCGTACCTCGGCCAGCGCCCGCCACGCCGACAGCACCAGCGCGTCCGGCCGCGCGCCCGCCATCAGGCGGGTCAGCTCGTCCAGCGACCGGCAGGCCTCGGCGTGCTCGTCGCCGAGCGAGAAGGCCATCGCCTGCGTCACCCGGGCCTCGGCCCACAGCCGGAACGACACGTTGCGGGCGAACCACTCGTCCAGCACCGGAGAGCGCTCCAGCACCCGCAGCGCCGAGCCGCCGTCCTCCAGCGCCAGCTCGGCCTGCGCCAGCCGCACCGCGTCGTGGCCCGGCCAGTAGGCGATCGGCTGGATCAGGTCGGCGCGGTGCCGCCCCGCCTCCTGGAGCAGGTGGCGCGCCTCCACCGGCTGGCCCGCTTCGAGCAGGGCCTCGCCGAGCGACACCCGGGCCGCCACCACGTTGATGTCGCCGAGCTCGCCGAGGCGCTCGCGCCGGTCGGCCACCACGGCCTCGGCCAGCCGCACGCCCTTCACCACCTGGCCGGAACGGACCGTCGCGCGCGCCGCGGCCTGGGCGGTCAGGGTGTAGCGGCGCCACGCGGCCGATACCCCCGCCGTACGCGAGGCGGCGTCGGCGCGGGCCGTACGCGCCTGCTCGATGTGCGCGCCGCCCTCCACCGGGCGGCCCTCCTCGACCAGCACCTCGCCGAGGTTGTTGCGCGCCCGCGCCGCGTACGAGGACGCCTCGCCGGCCGGGCAGAACGGCTCCTTCTCGTTCTCCGCGATCTTCAGGGACGACTCGAAGCTCTCCCTGGCCGCCTCCAGGTCGCCGAACCGCAGCAGCGCGAGGCCCCGGCGGCTCAGCACGTCGCACCGCGCGCGCAGGTCGTTCTCGGTGCGCGCCTCGGGCAGCGACAACAGACGGGTCAGCTCCGCGGCCTCCCGCGCGGCCCGTTCGAGCAGGATGCCGGTGTCCAGCAGCGCCCGCACCACGCCCGCCTGCGCGTCGGACTCGGCCCGGGTGCCCGCGCCCGTGCGCCGGGCGACGTCCCTGGCGCGCTCGGCCACGTCCAGGTCGTGGATCCACGTGCCGGCCAGGGGCACCAGGTGGCGCTCGTACCAGTGGGCGCTGAGGGCCGCCGCCTGCCGGTCCACCGGCCCCTCGGGGTCGTCGGTCAGCGCGTCGAAGGCCAGATGGGACAACTTCTCGGCGCTCTCGCGCACCCACTTGGCCGTGGGCAGGCACACCGCGGTCGCCGCGGCCTCCAGCACCGGCGCCAGATGCTCGGCGTAGGCGATGACCCGTCCCGACCACCCCGCCGCCGCGACCTTGCCGATGTCTCCCGGCCACGCCGGGGGCCCCTGCGGCGCCGTCTGCCGCTTCTCCGACGTCGCGATGTCGCCGATGCCGAGCTGCACCTGCCGGGTCAGGAACGACTCCGCGCGATGGAACCTCGCGATCACCAGCAACGCCTGGGTGACGAGGTCGCGCGCCTCCACGAGGCTTCCCGGCGTGCCCGGCGGCTCCAGGGGCCCGTTCCGCTCGGCGAACTCGGCGAAGGCGTGCCGTATGGCGAGGGCGACCAGTACCCGCCGGCTCTTCACCTCGTTGTACAGCCACACGGCACTGCGCCGCCCGCTCTGTCCCTCCCTGGACAGCCGCACCGCCGCCGCGACGTCCTCGGCGCGCACCAGATGGTAGTCGGTGTGGCGGAGGACCCCTGCCGCGGCCTCGCCGATCGCCGAAAGCCGTCTTTCCTGCGCCGACACCCTGGAACCTCCTCGGTCGGTTCTGCGGTTCACCTGGGTAGGGGATATCAACGGCAAAAGGTCCATTGATCTACAAAGCATATATCTCGGACCGCGAATCGGCTTCCTGTCCGCACCCCCGCGGCGCCCCCTCCGGCCTGCCCCACAGCCCCGTCTAATTACCACCGTGCCCGCAAACCGCCCGCCCCGCGACCCGCAATCAACCAACCAAATACTCAAATCCGTCGCAATAACTGCATGAAATTCCCACACCTCCTCGCCCAGCCCCCTCGCCCCACCCCCTCGCCTCTCCTCCACCCTCATGCGCCGGACGGCCCTCCGTCTGCGCCAGACGGCACCCAAAACGCGCCAAACGGCCCCGCTCTCGCGCCAGACGGCGAAACCCCACCCCTGGCCTGCGGTTCCACGCTCCGGACGACCGCCGACGCGCCCCCTGCGGGCGGTGAAGGGTTCCCAGACGGCCGCCGAGGGGCGCCGGGTGGTGGCGGCGGTGGAGCGGGGGACGAAGGGGAGGAGGGAGTGGTGGGGGGTGTCGGGGTGGGGCCGCCTGGCTTCGCCAGGTCGTCGGGGGGCGGGAGGAGGGCGCTGATCACGGCGGTGGCGGTGCGTTCTCTTCTGGTGATCAGGTGGATGTCCCAGGGGCCGGAGGTGGAGAGTTCCGGTTCCAGGGCGGCCCAGAGGTAGGCGAAGCTCGTCTCCGGGGGGAGGCCGGCGCGGCCGGCGCCGAACAACGGGAGGCCCAGGGAACGGAGCGGGGGGTCGAAGCGGTCGCGTTCGGAGCGGGCCAGGGCGAAGACGGATCGGACGGCGCGCAGGACCGCCGCGGGTTCCACGGTGTAGCCCTCGGTGCCGGGGCGGGGGACGGCGGTCGCGGCGTGGTACACCCGGCGGACTCCCTGGCGGGCCAGTTCGCCGGGAGAGGTGGCCACCACCGTTCCCGGGGCCACCGGGGTGCCCTCGCGGCCGTGGGCGCGCAGCCACTCGCGCAGTTCCCGCTGCAGGACGTCGTCCACCACGTCACCGGTCTCTCCCCGCCGCGCCGCCACGTTGCGCAGCGTGGCCGACAAGGACGACCGGTAGGTCTTCGCCATCTCCAGATAGATGTTCTCCGACGACACCAGCACGTCGATCCCCCGCAGCGTCTCCACCGGTCCCCGATGCAGCGTGATCACCACGTCCGCGTCCCCGGCCCGCGCCACCAGCCGCCGCGCCCCGCCCACGGCCGGCACGTCCACCTCCTCGGGGGCGGACACCGCCTCCGCGCACAGCGCCAGGATCGTCTCGGCCACATGCCCGAGGATCAGCCGCTCCCGGTCCTTGCGGAACCGCTCCACGCTGAGCCCGTACACCTCCGCCGCCCGCTGCCGCCGCGTCTGCGCCGGCCAGTCCCGCGTCCCCGGCACCAGCCCCAGGGTGTACGCGGTCGCCTCACCCAACGTGCCGCCACCCAGCCGCCCCAGCACCCGCTCCAGCAGCCTGATGATCGACGACCCGAGCAACCCTTCCGCCGCCGGCAACCCGAGCACCGTGACCGCGGCCTCCAAAGCAGGGAGCCGCACCTGATTGAGCCGCAGCAGCCCCCTCTCCCGCACCATCCGGATCTCCGCCACCAGTTCCCCATGATTCGGTACCGCCGGACCCGGCATGCCGCCATGTTCCCACCAGTTCCTCGCCGCCCGGCAGCCGCGCACACCGTCCAGAGGTACCGGTGACCAAGGTCTGTCCGCTTGACAACCGGGTTGGCGGCTTTCGCGGGGATGAGGGCTGGGGGTGGTGGAGGTGGGCCGGTGTCCGGCGGGAGGCAGGGGGGTGGTGAGGCGGGGGCGGAGTGGTTTGGGGAGGGGGTGGCGTGGTGAATCTTTCGCGGGAAGCCGTACTAGTTCGTGAGCCCGAGGATCAGCCGCTCCCGGTCCTTGCGGAACCGCTCCACGCTGAGCCCGTACACCTCCGCCGCCCGCTGCCGCCGCGTCTGCGCCGGCCAGTCCCGCGTCCCCGGCACCAGCCCCAGGGTGTA